>JAAYAL010000058.1 GCA_012719395.1 Gaiellales bacterium
AGATCGACGATTCGTTCCTGGACGTGGTGTACAAGTGCCTGATGGACGGGTCGTGCGACGTCGCCTGCAAGATGCAGCAGGACCTGGAGCCCTTGCAGCACATGCAGGACCTGAGGATCAAGTGCGTCGAGGAGGGGCAGGTGCCACTTGAGCACGTGCCCATCATCAGGAGCCTTCGCAAGGAAGACAACATGGTGGAGGGGTTTCGCTCCGAGCGCGGCGAATGGGCCGATGGCCTTGACGTGAAACGGGTCGCCGAGACCCCGGCCGAGGTCCTCTTCCATGCCGGATGCCGCTACTCCTACGACCGCGAGCTCTGGCCGGTGGCGAGAGCCGGGGTGGACCTGCTCCGGCGGGCCGGTGTCGACGTAGGGATCATGGGCCATGCCGAGGTGTGCTGCGCGGGCCGGGCCTACGAGCTGGGCTATGTGGGCGAGATGGTCAAGTTCGCGCAGTCCCACGCCGAGAACCTGCGGAGCCGCGGCGTGAAGGCAATTGTGACGCCCTGCGCGGACTGCTACGCGTCGTTCAAGGTGCTCTACGACAAGATCGGCATGAAGCTCGCCATACCCATCTTTCACATCGCGGAGTATCTGGAGGGATTGATAGCCGAAGGGGCGCTGCAGCCCCGCAAAGCGCCCGGCATGCGGGTCACCTACCACGATCCCTGCCACCTGGGGAGGCTGGCGGAACCCTGGATACACTGGAACGGCAAGGAAGTGAAGCCCCCAAACGCCCAGATCTGGCTGCACGACCCACCCAAGAAGTACCGGCGGGGGACGGGCGGGGTCTATGACACCCCCAGGAACATCATCCGGAGTCTCCCGGGCGTGGACTTCGTGGAGATGTACCGCATCCGCGAATACGCCTGGTGCTGCGGCGCCGGAGGCGGGGTCAGCGAGACCTACCCGGACTTCGCCCTGTGGACGGGCGCCGAGAGGCTGCGGGAAGCTCAGGCGGTGGGCGCCGAGGCCGTGGTCAGCGCGTGCCCGTGGTGCAAGAAGAACCTGACGGATGCCGCCGCGGAGGTCGGTTACGACATCCAGGTGCTGGACATCATCGAACTCCTCCAGGAGGCCTGCGGTGGTGATGCATCCGGGAATCGCCACGCCGTGAACGGCCGGGAAGACCGAAGATGAGACTGACAGACGAGGAATACCGGGCCCTCGAAGAGATCGTCGGCTCGGAGAACATCAGCCGGGACCCGGTGGTGCTGGAGAGCTACAACCAGGTCTGGGGCAACAAGCTGGTGTTCGGGCAGAAGCACACGACGCCGCCCGCCGCGGTGCTCTGTCCCGGCGGCGTGCAAGAGATCACGGCCGTCGTGAAGCTGTGTAACCAGCACGGCATCCTGTTCAAGGCCCTGGCCTCCGGGTTCGAGTGGGTGGCCACCGTGCTGGAGAGGGAGAGGGGGATCCTCCTCGACCTGAGGAGGATGGACCGCATCCTCGAGATCGACGAGAAGAACATGTTCGCTGTGGTGGAGCCCTTCGTGTCGTGTCACAAGCTGCAGCTGGAGGCCAACAAACTCGGTCTCTACATCGGAAAACCGGGGGTGGGCTACAGCGGCAACGTGATCGCGGTGGCCTGCTGCCACCAGGAGATGACCATCTCACAGATCTACACCAGCGGCTATGGCCGGAACGTGCTGGGCTGTGAGTGGGTGCTGCCCACCGGCGAGATCCTGAACCTGGGCAACAGCGGTAGGGAGGGCGGCTGGTTCTCCGCCGACGGGCCGGGCTTCAGCCTGCGCGGGATCCTGCGCGGCCGCGCCGGGGCCAACGGCGGTCACGGGGTCCTCACCAAAGCCAGTGTGAAGCTCTATCCGTACTACGGC
>JAAYAL010000007.1 GCA_012719395.1 Gaiellales bacterium
AGCTGCAGGTCGTACTCCTGGGCCAGCACTTGGCAGGGGAGCTGGTGGGTGGCTCGTGCCACCGCGTCCAACCAGGCCTGGCTGGCGCCGTATCGAATGGCAGAGTGCAAAGGACGATCTTCGTGGCGTAGGTTGTCAAGGAGTTCCGCCGTGGGCCGGAAGGTGTCGACGGCCCGACCGCGCAGCAGCGGCGCCACCAGTTCCTCTATCAGAGGAAGATGGGTCTCCGCACGGAAGACCCCGTCCCTGCCGCCTGCCCCCGGATACTGGATGGTGCAGCAGTCGCCACTGGCCCACCGGCCGTCGCTCAGGCGCAGGAGGATGGAGATGCACTCACCGGCCTGACGGATGGCGCTGAACCCCGGTGTTATGGGGTCGCCACGGTAGAGGAAGCCGTCGGCGGACGCCCCGGCCTTAATGGCCCGCTGGTCGTCGAAGAAGAAACCGGTGAGGCCCGGGCAGCAGACGATTTCCTCCACGCAGGGCATCATGGCCTCACCCGGTCGGCCGCCGTGGTCCCGGCAGCAGCGCTCCCGCGTTCAGCGTCCGAGATGCCTCCGGTGCCGCCGACCGCGGGCCTGACCCGGGTGCCCGCCCGCGGCTTGCCCACCAACCGCCCCTTGCTGACGGCGTAGATGTCGTCGGTGACCATCTGGAAGGAGACGGCTCGTTCCTCCGCCCGCGCTCGTCGCTCTAGTAGGTGGCGGTGAAAGGCGCGCAGCTCACCGTCCAAGGCCAGGTCACCGAACTCGAGGATGCGCACAGCGCCATGCAGATCGCGGACGGGGATGATGGCTCCCCTGGCCGCGCGGCTGGGAGCGAAGGGAACGTCAAGTGCTCCGGCCTGGAATGCGCGAACCGTCCCCTGCACCGGGTCGCCTTCGCCCAGGCGCAGCGCCGCCTCCAGCAGTTGCGTGGTCTCAGCCGAGATGATCTCGTCTTCCCGGCTCACCTCCGTGCAAGACAACCCTTGCTGCTCCTTGAACATGCTGAGCACCTGCCGCGTGGCGCGCAGTCCCTGTACGTTGGCGTGGGCTGTGGGGATGCCCATGGCTTCTTGCGGCGACTTGGAGATGATCTTGGTGGCCCCGGAGAAGGCGGCTGCCACCGTTCCCCAACTGATCACGCCGAACGCCTGTGCCTCGTCTTGGGGGAATCCACCCATCCATTGGTGGAAGGCGGTGGAGAGGTGGACGGCGTCGTGGCCGAAGCGGTCCAGGTACTCGCGGCACAGCCGGCGCAGCGAGTACACAGCTGCCACGTCCTGGTAGAGGTTGCCGCACTGCCCATAGCCCACCGTGATGCTGCGCACGCCCTGCTCCGCGGCCAGCAGGGCTTCGATGATGGCCACGGCGTTGGAGATGCAGGGCGGCACCATGGTGCCGGTGAGCGGCCCGAAAGGCTCCCGGTTGATCTCCACACCCTCCTCCGCGTACAGCCCCACCAAACGGTCCACGTATTGCCAATCCAGCAGGCTGCGCTCCAAGGGCACGTTCTTGGCGTAGGGGAGATTGTAGGAGATGCCTCCGCCCTCAAAGGCGGTGAAACCTCCGGCCAGGGTGATCTCGGCCAGCAGTCGGGCGTCGGGAGTGCCGTGGCGCACCTCAATGGGCCTGCCCGCCGCCTCGGTCACCAGGCGGCAGGCGTGCAGGCCGTGGTTGACCGCCGGGAAGCCGTTGAGCAGGGACTGGCCGCTGTGGGCGCTCTCCTCGATGCCGGTCTGAGCGTCTGAGTAACGGTTGAGGCGGGTGTAGCTGTCTATGGTGGTGGGGAGGAGGTCCGCTTGTCCCTCCGTCTCCAGCGTGCGTAGCAGCTCGATCTGGTCCTTGACCAGGCCCACACCGGCTCGGGGCTGGATGAGGGTCCGGCCCCCGGTGTCTGCAGCGCGCAGGGCCAGGTGGAAGCGCTTGTGCTCGGGAATGCCGCGCTGGTAGGAGAGGGCTTCATCCAGGTTCTCTACCTGCCCTCCCGTCTGCCAGGTGGC
>JAAYAL010000059.1 GCA_012719395.1 Gaiellales bacterium
GCTGGGGGACACGAAGGAGGGAGAGTGGGAAGTTTGGTCGTTGGACAAGCCTTTGCCAGAGCGGCCGCCAATTACGCGGACAAGCTGGCACTGAAGGACATGTACGGGAAGTACTTCCCGGAAGGCACCAGTTTCACGTACCGAGAACTTGATGCGGCCACCAACCGCCTTGCGAACCATCTGCTGGAGTTGGGCCTACGGCGCGGCGATAGGGTGTCGCTGCAGACGGGGACCGGCACCGGCCACGTGGTCTCGCTGCTGGCGTTGGCGAAGGCGGGTCTGGCCACCGCTCCCATCGATCGGACCTATGTGGGGGATGAGATCGTCTATCAGGTGAATGACGCCGGTTCGCGTGCCTACATCCTGGATGTTGACATCTACCGGGACAAAGTCCTCCCCCTGAAGGAGCAACTCCCCGGTGTGGAGTTCTACATTTGCATCGGTGAAGACAGCCCCGGTCCTTGGTCGTTCGAGACGCTCATAGCGCAGGGGGATGATGAGTACCCGGCGGTGGACGTCGAGGAGAGCGATGTCATCACCCTGATCTACACCAGTGGAACCACCGGAAGGCCGAAAGGTGTGCCGCTGACCCATCGCAACTGGCTGGCAAGCGCGTCCGCCTGGGTCACGGAGTTGGGGATCAGCCCTTATTGGAACTGGTTGCTGATGATGCCGGTGCATACCTCGGGTGGTACGGGTCTGTCGATCGTTGCCACCAGCCGCGGCTGCTCCCTGATCATGAGCAACCCGGATCCGGCCAAGGTCCTCCCCATCATCGAGAAGGAGAAGATCAACTTCAGCCAGTTCAGCCCCACTCTGCTGGCGAACATCATCCATCACCCGCTTGCCAAGACCACGGACCTGTCCAGCTTCAAGCGGTGGTTCACGTCGGCGGCTCCCATCTCCGCCGCGTTGCTGGCCGAAGGAGCTTCGTACCTGGGAGAGAAGTTCACCCAGCTGTACGGGACCACCGAGACGGGTCTGCTGGGCACGGTCCTGCGGCCGGAGGAAGTGTCGGTGAACGGGCCCACGGCGGCGCGGCTGCCTTCTGTGGGTCGGGCCTGCTGGGGATACATGGCCAAAGTGGTGGACGAGGACGGGAACGAAGTAGGCCCTGGGGGTAGCGGCGAACTGGCCATCGGTGGCCCGGGCGTGGGGACAGGGTATTGGAACAAGCCGGAGGCCACCGATTTCCGCGACGGCTGGTGGTACTCGGGGGACATCGTGCGGGTGGACGAGGACGGTTTCCTCTACGTGATCGATCGCAAGAAGGACATGATCCTGTCCGGCGGGACCAACATCTATCCGCGAGAGGTGGAGGACGTGCTTTCCGCCCATCCCGCCATCCACATCGTGGCTGTGGTGGGCGTGCCCGACGACAAATGGGGCGAGTCGGTCAAGGCGGTGGTGGTGCTGCGGGACGGCGAGCAGGTGACGGGCGAGGACATCATCGAGTGGTGCAAAGACAAGATGGCCTCCTACAAGAAGCCCAAATCTGTGGACGTAGTCCCGCTGGAGGAGATGCCGCTCATGGGCGGCGGCTATAAAGTGCTGCGGCGGGAACTGCGTGACCGTTATCGCAAGCAGTACGAGCAAGAGAAGCAGGGAAAGGTCGAGAGCTGGGGGGCCGTATAGTCGGTTCGTCGTCTCCGGCGAGGGAAGAGTGCGCCGAGGGCAGACACCGCGCGGAGACGCGGTGTCTGCCCTCGGTGTGCGTAGAAGATTCCTGCAAATTGCCCTAATCGCGGCCGATTTTACTCATATGGGTAGTACCGCGGCGTGCCCGACCGTCATATGCTCAAGCTGCAGACGTGACATGGGGTGGACGCACGCAGCGATTACATGAAGACGACAGGCAGCGACGTCGAGAACGAGGGAGTCGTACAGCATGATTGACTACGCGACCATGCCGGAGCTGGTCGAAAAGATGCGCCGGGCTCGAGAGGCGGCCTATCTTCCGGGCTCGCAGAAGGGCTACGACAAGCTGAAAGCCGACGGCAAGCTGAATGCCCGGGAGCGTCTGGACGTGCTGCTGGACCCGGGCAGCTTCGTTGAGTTGGGGCGGCTGGCCACGAGTACCCAGCACGAGTTCGGCATGGACAGGAAGCGGGTGGTGGGGGACGGCATCATCACCGGCCATGGGAAGATCGATGGGCGCATGGTATGTGTCTACTCGCAGGACTCGTCTGTGCTGGGCGGGTCGGTGGGCGTGTTCCACGGCCGGAAGATGACGGAGATCACCGATCTGGCCATCAAGTGCGGCGTGCCCATCATCAACCTCATGGACTCGCCCGGCGCCCGTATCCAAGAGGCCATCGGCGAGCTGTACGGGCCGCCCAACATCTTCTACCAGAACGTGCGGGCCTCGGGCGTGGTGCCGCAGGTCTCCGCCGTGTTCGGGAACGTGGCCGGGCTGGTGATCTACTCCGCCGCTCTCACCGACTTCATCTTCATGGTGGACCAGACCTCGCACGCCCTCATCACCGGGCCGGAGGTCATCCGCACCATCTCCGGCGAAGAGATCAGCATGGAGGACCTGGCCGGGGCGCGGGTGCACGGTGAGAAAACGGGCATCGCGGACTACGTGGCCACCGACGAGGTGGACTGTCTCCTGGCCGTCCGTCGTTTCGTCTCCTTCCTCCCTGGCAACAATGTGGAGGGCTCCCCGGTGGTGGACACGGGTGACACCGCCCAGCGGCGCATGGAGGGCATCAACGACGTGGTGCCGGTGGATCCCGGTATCGCCTATGACGTCCACGATTTGATCGACGCTTTCGTGGACAAGGGCCAGTTCTTCGAGATCGAACCGGACTTCGCCGACGAGTTGGTGACGGGTTTCGGACGCCTGGATGGTCAGACGGTGGGCGTTTTCGCCAACAACTCGCTGCACTTGGCGGGAAGCCTCACCGTGGACTCCTCGGACAAGTTCGCCCGCTTCATGCGCTTCTGTGATGCCTTCAACATCCCCTGCATCCTGTTCGTGGACGTTCCCGGCTACTTCCCGGGCATCGACCAGGAGCACCGCGGCATCATCAATCACGGCGCCAAGGTGCTGTACGCGCTGTGCGAGGCCACGGTGCCCAAGATCAGCATCGTGGTTCGCAAGTGCTACGGGGGCGGCATGCTGGCCATGGGCGGCCACAAGAGCCTGCGCATCGACCAGGCTTTCGGCTGGCCCACGGCGGAACTGGCCACCATGGGCGCGGAAGCGGCGGTCAACGTGTTGTACGGCGCGGAGATTCGGGCGGCCGAAAACCCGGCCGAACGCCGCGAGCAACTGCTGGCCGAGTATCGGGAGGAGCACTCCAACCCGGTGCGGGCCGCCAACAAGCGCTTTCTGGATGACGTGATTGAGCCGGAGGAAACGCGGATCCGCATCATCCAGACTCTGGAGATGCTGAACCGCAAGAAAGACGATCCTCTGCCCCTGAAGAAACACGGCAATATCCCGCTCTAGCGGAGAGCAGAGGGGAGATGACCATGTTCAAGAAGATACTGGTGGCCAACCGGGGCGAGATCGCGCTGCGCGTGTTGCGTGCCTGCCGCGAAATGGGCATTCGCTCGGTGGCCGTCTACTCCGAGGCGGACCGCATCGCGCCGCACGTGCGCTACGCCGACGAGGCCTATTTGCTGGGCGGCCCGCTGCCGGCGGACAGCTACCTGCGTATTGACCGTATCCTGGAGGTGGCCAAGGCCAGCGGTGCGGAAGCCATCCACCCCGGCTATGGTTTTCTGGCGGAACGACCGGACTTCGCCAAAGCCTGCGAGGAGGCAGGCATCGTCTTCATAGGCCCCAACAGCCGGGCCATGGCACTGTTGGGCAGCAAGACGGAGGCGCGTCGCACCATGGTGGCTGCGGGCGTGCCGGTCATCCCCGGCATGGACCGCGGCTGTGAGAGCGTGGAGGAAGGCCTGGCCTTCGCTGAGTCCATCGGCTTCCCCATCATGCTGAAAGCGGCGGCCGGGGGCGGCGGAAAAGGCATGCGCGCGGTCTCCAGCAGCGCCGACTTCCCGGCGGCCTTCACCAATGCCCGTGCCGAGGCGCTCTCCGCCTTCGGCGACGACACCGTGTTCATAGAGAAGCAGATCGTGGGCCCGCGCCACATTGAGTTCCAGATCCTGTGCGACAACTACGGCAGCGCCGTCCACCTGAACGAGCGCGAATGCTCCATCCAGCGCCGTCACCAGAAGCTGGTGGAGGAATCGCCTTCGGCCATCATGACGCCGGAACTGAGGGCGCGCATGGGGGGGGTGGCGGTCAAGGCCGCCCTGGCCTCGGGTTACACCAACGCCGGCACGGTGGAGTTCCTGGTGGATGCCAACCGTGACTTCTACTTCCTGGAGGTGAACACGCGGCTGCAGGTGGAGCACCCGGTGACGGAGATGATCACCGGCATCGACCTGGTCAAGGCGCAATTCGCAGTGTCGGCGGGCGAGAAGCTGTGGCTTACGCAGGAAGATATCCCCCTGAACGGTTCTGCCATCGAGGCGCGTATCTGCGCCGAGGATCCCTACGAGGGCTTTTTCCCCTCCTCCGGCGAGGTGGAACTGCTGATCGAGCCAGCCGGGCCGGGAGTGAGGATGGAGAGCGGCCTGCGTGAAGGGCAAGAGGTCTCGCTCTTCTACGATCCGCTGGTGGCCAAGCTGATTGTATGGGCGGAGACCCGGGACCAGGCCATCGCCCGCATGCGGCGGGCGCTCAGCGAGTATGAGATCTACGGCATCAAGACCACCATCCCCTTCCACGAACTGGTGATGGCGGACGAGGCCTTCATCGCCGGCGACTTCGACACCGGTTACATCGATACCAAGAAGCTGGACGAGGTGCAGAAACACCCCACTTTGGCCATGGTGGCAGCGGTCTCTGGAGTGCTGTTGGCAGAGATGCCGGCCACCAGTGGAGGCCGGAAGGGTGGCAACGGGAACGGCGGGTTCGCGGCCGGAGGGCGCGGTCGCGCGCAGGGCGTGGCGCCGGGAGGGAGTCCCAGCGATCCTTGGATGGCCGCCGTGCGCTCCGACATGTTGAGGAGATGGGGCAATGCCTGACAGGAAGACGTATTCGGCCACGGTCGACGGACATGAGTACGTGGTGGACGTTGAGCGGGCGGACGGCTCGTGCCGGATCTCGGTGGACGGCGGTGCTACTCAGGAAGCCGACTTCTTCACCAAGGGCGCCGTGCGGCAGTTCTCGTTGTTGCTTGACCACTGCTCCTATGAGGGGATGGCCCATATCAACGGCGAAGGCCTGAAGCTGTGGGTGGAAGGTGAGCCGTTCGAGGTGCAGGTGATGGATCAGCGGCTCAAGGCTTTGAGCGGGGGCCGTGTGGGCGGGGGCGGCCCGGTGCAGACGTTGTTCAAGACGCCCATGCCGGGCATCGTGGTGACCGTGCACGTGGAAGCCGGTCAGGAGGTGACCAAGGGTCAGCCCATCCTGACCCTGGAAGCCATGAAGATGCGCAATGATTTGAAAGCCACTCGTGACGGTGTCATAGGCCGGGTGGCGGTGAGCGCCGGGCAAACGGTGGCCAAGGGGGACGTGCTGGTAGAATTTGCAGCCTGAGGAGCCTCGGGCGGCCGCGCCCGAGGGTGATGTGGGAAGAGGGATCGGAGGCGGCCCATGCCGGGCCGCCTCGCCATTTGGTGGTAAGGTCGGCGAGATGGCGGCGCGCTGTTCGCGGAGGTGGGGCAAATGGGTACCGCGTGCACGCCGGGCCCGGCGGAGGTGGCCCGTGCGTTCCGCCCGGGCCACCTAGTGTCCTGCGTCATAAGTAGTTTGACAGTAGGCCAGGAAGATGCCATAGTGGGTTATGGCCGAGATGACCCCTGCCCTGGTTGTTGCCGATGAGGACCGCGTGACCCTCGAGGCATGGA
>JAAYAL010000008.1 GCA_012719395.1 Gaiellales bacterium
AAGGTGCCGCGGGCGATGGGCAGGAAGTAGGTGAGCGGCGCCACGTAGGCCACCCAGCGCACCGCCCAGGGAATGGCACTGAGCGGGAAGATGAAGCCGCTGATGAGGATCTGGGGTACCAAGGTGAACACGGCCATCTGTAGGGCTTGTTGCTGGGTCTGCGACACGGTGGAGATGAGCAGGCCGATCCCCAGGCAGGTGATGAGGAAGAAGAGGGACAGGCCGAAGAGCAGCAGGGGGCTGCCGGCAAAGGGCACCTCAAAGATCCACACCCCGGCTCCCACCACGATCAACAGGTCCACGAAGGCAATGAGTATGTAGGGGACGATCTTGCCCACCATCAGCTCCAGCGGCCCCAACGGCGTCACCATGAGTTGCTCCAGCGTGCCCCGCTCCTTCTCCCGGACCACGCCCACGGCCGTCATGATGGTGGCGATGAACACCATGACCAGTCCTACCAAGCCCGGAATCATGACGTTGGCGGAGCGCAGATGGGGATTGTAGAGGATCTCGGTGGTGTAGTTCAGTGCAGGCGCGGGCGAGCCGGTGGAGCCGGTGGATCCGGTCACCGGGTTCCCGGCCAACGACGTGGCCAGCTTCTGCACCACTGCTTGGATCTGCCGTGCGGCAGTCTGCGCCGTGAAGATCTCGGAGCCGTCCACCAGCACCAAACCGGCCTCTCCTGCGCCTGCGGGCGCCAGGATGGCCACTTGAGCCTCGCCCGTGCGGATCTTCTCCTCGATCTCCTCTCGTGAGGTGGAGGAGGTGTCCACCACCTCGAAGTACTCGGCGGCCTGAGTACGCAGCACCTGCGCGATCAGCCCGGGCAGGGGGCTTCCCTGCGGGCCTCCCACCGCCGTGCGCATGTGGCGCACATCGAAGGTGGCAGCGTAGCCGAAGATGAGCAGCCAGAGGAAGGGGATGAGGATCATCATGGCCAGGGTGCGACGATCCCGCACCACTTGGATGAATTCCTTCCGCATCAGCGCGGCCAGCCGCCTCCTCACCTCTCCCCCCTCCTTGGAGTCGGGCCGCCCCGCCGCGGACGGGCCACGGGCGGAAACCGTGCACAGCCGAAATATACATCAGGCGCGGCACCGGCGGTCCGCGACTTCGCCGCCCGCGCCCTCCGGCGACGAAAGCACGGTTTGACACAGGCTCGTAACTGCAATATGTTTGCAGAAGCCACTGTCTCTCCGGCACGCGCCGGGGGGTCACGAGAGAGGAACGGGGCGAAGATGACTCACCACGCCACCAGGACGCTACAGGAACTCGGTTACCGTCTCACACCACAGCGGACCATGGTATGGGAGGTCCTGCGCCGCACCCGGGGCGCCCACCTCTCCGCCGAGGATGTATGCGCCCAGGTGCAGGCCGACTTCCCTCACGTCAACCTCTCCACGGTCTACCGGACCCTGGAGTTGTTGGTGGGGCTCAAACTAGTGCGGGAAACCTGCTTGGGCTCGGATCGCCGCTACTACGAGGTGGAGGAGGAGGTCCCCCACCATCACGTGGTTTGCGGGCTCTGCGGCAAGGTGGAGCACCTCAGTGACGACTCCCTGCAGACCACGCGCCACCTGTTGAACCACGTCTTGGGCTTCGAGATGCGGGAGGCCACCTTCTTCGGGGTGTGCCGCACCTGTCTCAGCGCCGTCAACGAAGGGGAAGAGGAGCACCATGCACATCCCTGATGGTTTCCTGACGCTGCCGGTGGCGGCCGCCACAGGAGTGGCGGCCGCCACCGCCGTCGGCTACGCGGCGCGCCGTGCCGGCCGAGAGATGGGCGAATCCGCGGTGCCGGTCCTGGGCGTCAGCGCCGCCTTCATCTTCGCCGCCCAGATGCTGAACTTCCCCGTGCTGGCAGGCACCAGCGGCCATTTCGTGGGGGGACTCCTCGCCTGTCTGGTGGTGGGACCGTGGAACGGGGTAGTGGTGATGACTGCCATTGTGCTGTTGCAGGCACTGCTGATGGGTGACGGCGGGCTCACGGCTCTGGGTGCGAACGTGCTCAACATGGCGGTAGTGGGCGGGTTGCTTCCCTGGTTGCTGGTCCGCGCGCTGGGCGGATCGGTGCGGCACACACGAACCTCCTACCTGGCGGTGGCGGGCGTTGCTGCCTGGCTGGCTGTGGTACTGGCCTCCGCCACCTGCGCCGTTGAGCTGGCGGTGTCCGGCACCGCACCACTGGGCGCAGTCCTGCCGGCCATGGTGCTCGTGCACTCGGTCATCGGCATCGGCGAAGGGCTCCTCACGGTGGGGATCCTCGGTGTGCTCCTCAGCTCCCGCCCGGAACTGCTGCGCGGCTATCCGCCGCCCCTATCCCTGTCTCCCTCGCCTGCTGGATTCCGCAAACGCGCGTGGGGGGTTGCCGTCACAGGACTGGTGGTGGCCGTGCTGCTGGCGGTCTTCGTCGCCCCCTGGGCATCGTCGCAGCCGGACGGCTTGGAGCGGGTGGCGGAGACCCAGGCCTTCACCGACCGGGCCACTGACCAGGTGGCAGCGCAGACGCCCCTTTTCGACTACCAGTTCCCGCTCCTGGGAGATACGCCTTGGTCCACCTCGGCGGCAGGGGCGATGGGAACGGTTGTTCTGTTCGGCTTGGTGGTGCTACTGGGACGTGCGCTCGGACGGCGGGCTTCCCCCGACGGGGCTGAGATCGGCCACGACGGCACTTAGCCGTGGACGGGGACCGTCGCCTGCCCGCGGACCCCTTGGATCCGCGGGCACGACTGATCGCTCTCCTGGGGTTTGTGGTGGTGGTGGTGGCCACGCCTCCGCGCGCCGCGTGGCCGTTCCTGGCGTACGCATTGGTACCTGCGTTCTTCATCGGCTACGAACGCGTCTCACCCCGAGCACTGGCGCGCAGGCTGCTCTTCCTCGGCCCGCTGCTGCTGACCGTGGTCGGGACGCGCCTGCTGTGGTTCCTACTACAGCACGATTCCGGGCAGCCCACGCTGCAGAACGAGGTATGGCTCCTGGCCGTGTTGGGTATGCGCTCCGGGCTTGCGGTCCTTGCTGTGGCCGCCTTCATGGGGCACGGCGATATCAACAGGCTGGCCCAGGGCCTGCGGGGATTGGGTGTGCCGGCCATCCTCACCGGCGTTATGGAGCAGGCGTATCGCTACTGGCGCCTACTGTGGCGCGAATTGGGCCTGCTGCGGGACGCTGCAGGCGCCCGCGGCTTCCGGCCCCGTCATCTGGGAGACACGGTCACCCTGGGCCGGCTTACCGGCAGCCTGCTGCTACGCAGCCTCCAACGGGCGGAGCGTGTCCATCACGCCATGCTCGGCCGAGGATTCGCGGGCACCTTTCCAACCTCCCACCCCCTGCGCTGGTCCAGGTATGATGCTCTCTTCCTCCTCCCGGCCCTGATCCTCCCTGCGGCCATATGCGCGGCCTCGCACCTGGTGGAGTGAGCCCACCGTGACCCGAGCCCCAGCCGTGCCGGCCGTGGACATCTCCCACCTGTCCTTCCGCTATCCGGATGGTACCCCCGCCCTGGATGACATCTGCCTCACCATCCAGCCCGGTGAATCCGTAGCACTGTTGGGCCCAAACGGTGCAGGGAAGACCACGCTGGCCCTCCACCTCAACGGTCTGCTACGCGGGCAGGGCCGGGTAGCGGTGCTGGGGTTGCAGACGGTGCCGGCCAACCTTGGCGCCCTGCGTCAACGAGTGGGGCTGGTCTTCCAGGATCCGGATGATCAGCTCTTCATGAATACGCTGGGGGACGATGTGGCTTTCGGGCCACGCAACATGGGCCTGGAGCCGGAGGAAGTGGAGCGCCGCGTGGCGGAATCCCTGGAGCTGCTGGGGCTCGACAGGCTACGAAACCGCCCACCCCACCGGCTGTCCTACGGACAGAAGCGCCGCGCCACGCTGGCCGGCGTGCTGGCCATGAAACCCGACCTACTGGTGCTGGATGAACCCTCCGGCAACCTGGACCCCGTGGGCCGGCGCCGCTTGGCCGAGTTGCTGGCGCAGTTGGACTGCACACTGCTGGTGGTCACCCACGACCTCCCCTATGCGTTGCAGACCTGCCGGCGCGCCGTGATCCTCAATGGTGGTCGGGCCGTGGCCGACGGCCCGACCACCCGCATACTCGCCGACCGGCACTTGCTGGAGGCCAACGGGCTGGAATGGCCCTTCGGCTTCACACCGCCGGCTCCTCCGGGATGATGATCCAGCAGAGGATGTAGGCCAGCAGGCCGGCGCCTCCCAGAAGGCTGACCACCACCCACGCCACGCGAATCAGCGTGGGATCAATATCCAGGTACGCCCCCAGCCCGGCGCACACCCCTCCCAGCATGCGGTCGGTCCGCGATCGATACAGCCGCTTGCTTGCCATGCATTCGCTCCTCTAACCGTGGTAGTGGCAGGCGGGGCACGTCAGGATCTCGGCCCCCTTGTGGTCAACCTTGTGCTCCAGCGGCGCGTGGCAGTTGGGGCAGAGGCCGGCATCCATCAGGCATTCCACCGAGGTGCAGACGTACGTCACACCCCCCACGGCGTCCTTCACCTCCACCGCCGCCGGCGCTCCGCAGTTCACACATGCGTGCTCTTCGGCCATCACGCCCCCTTATCGCTGATCCGCGATCTGTTCCCGATAGATATCGGTCTTGAACATCTCGCATTCCGGATTGACGCAGTACCACACTCTGTAGGTGGCACAGATGCCCGTGGAGGCACTTCCCCCGGAGCCGGTACGCTCCGCTTCTTCCACGCGCTCGGCCAGAGGCCGCTCGCAGTTGATGCACGTCTTGACGCCTACTGTCACGCTGCCTCTCCGTCGACATGGTGTGTTATACCTGTAGCCAGCGTACACCAAGATGCGGGCGCCGCGTGCCCGCTGCGGCGATGCCAAGGAGGCTGTGGTGCCCTTCGAATCCCCCTACTCCTCGGATTCCCCTCAACTGCTGGACTGGAAACCATGGGGCCGCGAGGTCTTCGCCCAAGCCGCCGAAGATGACACTCCCGTGCTTCTCCTCCTCTCCACCACCTGGTGCCGCTGGTGCCACCTCATGGATGAGTCAACACTGATCGACCCGCTGGTGGTGAGGGGAATCCAGCAGAGCTTCCTGCCGGTGCGCGTGGACCCGGAGGAGCGGCCGGACATCAACCATCGCTACAGCATGGGTGGATGGCCCACCGTGGCCATCCTCACTCCGGAAGGGGAGTTGATCACGGGCACCACCTACGCCGGACCGGGAGAGATGGTGGAGATGCTGAGCAACGCCAGCGAGATATGGCGCGAGTACCGCCCACAGATATCCGAAGAGGTGGCGGAGTTGCGGCTGAACGCCGTGGCCCTGCTCGACCAGATGCGCTCCAACCCCGACGCCCCTCCCTTCGAGGATGACGCGCTTGCCACCCTGCTGGATACCGCCCTGCTCGCCTTCGATGAAGAGTATGGGGGCTTCGGCACGGGTGCCAAGTTCCCCCGGCCGGACATACTCTTCGCCCTCCTGGCCCTGCTGCGGCTACCCGACCGGCTGACATCACGTCAGGCTCGCGCCCGCCAGATACTGGAAAGAACAGTGGAGACCATCGCCGGCGGGGGTCTGCACGACACGGTGGAGGGCGGCTTCTTCCGTTACGCTGCCGCCCGGGACTGGACCGCACCTCATACCGAAAAGCTTCTGTCGGACAACGCACAGCTGACCCACCTCCTGGCCCAGGCCGGTATGGAGCTGGGCAGACCAGACTGGATCTGCTTGGCTGGGGACTCGCTGGCCTTCTTGGACACCTCCCTGCTCCAGACAGAACAGGGCCTTTACGCCTCCAGCCACGGCGCCCGCGATGACTACTACGCCCTCACCACACGAGAGCGGCGGCGGACCGCCCAACCACCGAGTCTCCACCCCGTCACCTACTCCTCCCCCAACGCCGTGGCCGGGCGAGCCCTGGTGGCGGTGGCGCTGGCCACCGAAGACCACCTGCTGTTGGACCGGGCCATCGACTTGTCCGATGCCTTGTGGGAACGACGTAGTGAGCGGGGATTGGTGCAGCATGCCGCCGTTCCCTCGGCCGACTGCTTCCTGGAAGCCCAAATACACCTGCTGGCCCTGCTGCTCGATCTGGCGGAGAAGGACCCGGAGCCGGATAGGAGTTTCGCCGCCCGGGAGCGGGCGGGCGCCCTCTGGGGAGACGTGGACCGCTATTTCTCGGTCTCCGGCAGATGCGTCCTGCTGGCAGACACCGCCGCCCCCGCCGACGTGCCCACCAAGACGCTGCCCTTCTACGAGGCGCGTCTGGGGCGCCTCTCGCGTACGGAGACACCGCCGAGGGAGAACGCCCTGGCTGCGGCGTGCCTTGTGCGTCTGGCCCGCCTGAACGCGGACGACGCACTGTTGGAACGCGCCACGATAATGCTACGCCAGCTCTTGCCCTATGTCACTCACATGGGCAACTTCGCCATAGAGTTGGCGCACACCGCCCTGGTACTACGCGGCGCATAGCCCGGCCACCCACCGTCGGCTACGGCGTGACCGGCCGGCGCCAGCAGCGTCCTCCTCTGCGGCATCAGCCCGCGGCCCGCGCGATCAGCCCCTGCGGTCCTTGGACCAAGGTGAACTCCACCCCGCAGATAGGGCAGGTCACCCGATCTCCGGCCGTGGCCCCCGGCTCCAACTGGATCTCGTGGCGGCAGACGGGGCACTGCACCCCCATGAAGTGAGGCGCGTAGGTGGGCTCGAAAAGCTGCTCCAGCAGCGAGGCGTTTAGGTGCCTACGTTCTGTCCCCGCCCTCACTGCCGCTTCCAGCGCGCCCGCCTCGGCCACGTTTCCCAGGAGCAGGGCCCCCACCAGCCGATCGTCCGGGTCGAAGACCAGCTTCTTGTAGAAGTCGCCGAAGACCTCCGACTTCACCTCCGAGTAACCGGAGCGGTAGGCCACCACCGTCCGGCCCACCGATACCAGGCTGACACCCATGATCTGCGTGTTGAACACGTGCACCTGGTCGGAGGCCAGGCCCGCTGTCTCCGCCCCGGCGCTCCCGGTCGAAGCAAGGCCCGCCAGCAGAGTGTCCGCCGCCTGCTCTCCCTGGCGCCAGGAACGGAGCCAGTTGAAGCCACCACCGGCGCACGCGTCACCTGCCGCCACCACCTCCGGCCAGGGAGTGCTGAGATCTGCAGCCACCTGCAACCCCGTGCCCGCCTCGGGCAGGAAGTCGACTGCCGGCTCGAAACGGCCGCACAGGCCCACCAACGCGCCTTCCTGCATCCTGCCATCGGCCAGGCGCACGCCGCCCGCCCTGCCATTCCTCTCCACCACCGCAACCGGCGTGGCCTCCGTCACCACCTTCACTCCCGCCGCCACCATGCGGTTTGCGGCGATCTGCTGCCCATCGACATCCAGGACCTCCGGCCAGACACCCTGCCCGGAGAGAAGGTAGCTGACAGCCAAGCCGCGCCCCGCCGCCGCGCGTACCAGCTCCAACGCGGGGATGGTGTCGCCGTGCACCACCACCTCGGCTCCGGCGGGAAGGCTCAGGACCTGGCGCGCCTCGTCCACGGTGGTGAAAGAGACAACCCCGGGGAGATCAGAGCCAGGTATCCCCGGTCGGGCACGCCGCCGGCCGCTGGCCACCACCAGTCCATCATAGTGAAGCAACGCGCCGTTCTCTGTGCGCACGGTGCACGCCTCCGGGTCCACGGCGGTCACCCGCGAGTCCAGCCGCACATCGATACCCTTGGAGCGGTAGTAGGCGGCGGGATGGGCATAGATGGCCGTCTCCGGCAACCGCCCCGCCGCCACATCACCCAACTGCGGGCGCCGGTAGAAAGGGAACTGCTCCTCCGAGAGCACCGCCACTTCCGCATCCGGCCGGCGGTCCTTGAGCCGTTCCGCGGCCCGCATCCCCGCGACGCCACCGCCCACCACCACGAAGCCCGGCATGCTGCTCCTCCCTCCATCGCCATCGTCTGTGCACAGTGTACATGCCCTCTGCGCACATCCTGCAACACGGGTGCACGTGCGACGCCGCACATGTGCGCCTCCCGCCTCGGACAAGCCGGCTCCCCGTGTTACGCTCCCCGGCATGGGAGAGCAGCTCGTCTACACCTGGCTCCTGCGCAGCTGGTTGATGATCGCCCTGGCGCCCTGGGTGCCTTCGTGGTCCTCCTCATCATCCCCGCTCCCTACGGCCGTGTCTCCCGGAGCGGCTGGGGCCCGCAGCTCAGCTCGCGGCTTGGCTGGACGCTGATGGAGGCGCCGGCCCGGCTTCTATTCTTCGCTCTCTTCCTGGCAGGCCCCCGGCGTAGTGGCTTCGCCCTGCTGCTGCTCTCTCTGCTCTGGATCATCCACTACGTGGACCGCACAGTGTTCTTCCCCCTCCGCCTGCGGGGAAACCGGCAGCACATGACCCTCGTCACCGTGCTGCTGGGCGTCTTCTTCAACGCGGGCAATGCCTACCTGAACGGCCGCCACCTGTTCCATCTGGGGTCGGCACTGCCCACCGACTGGCCGACAGACCCTCGCTTCCTGGCGGGGATCCTGCTCTTTGTGGTCGGCTTTGTCCTCAACAAGTCCTCGGACCAGTCGCTGATCGGCCTGCGCGCCCCGGGAGAGAGCGGCTACCGCATCCCCGAGGGAGGAGCCTTCCGCTGGGTCTCCTGCCCCAACTACCTGGGCGAGATCGTGGAGTGGGGCGGCTGGGCCCTGGCCTGCTGGAACCTGCCCGGCGCCGCCTTCTTCCTGTGGACGACCGCCAACCTGGGACCGCGTGCCGTCTCCACCCATCCGCTTCGCCGCCGGAGCGTGCTGGGTACGCGCCAGTCTCGAACGCAGGGAGCGCGAACAGCAGCGCTATTTGCGTGACCGAGGACACAGAATGGCGCCGCCCAGCGCGCTCCGGCGGCCGAGGTTGTTGCTTTTCAGCACCCTCTCAAGACGGGCCGGCTGCGGAGACCACGAGGCCGGCCACCTCCTCCAGGGCGATGTTGCCGCCAGACACCACGCACACCACTTTGCCCGTCCCCGCCCGGCCGGCCACGGCGCACGCCACCGGGCAGGCGCCTGCGCCCTCCGCCACCACGTGATTCCTCTCGGCCGTGAGCAGGAGCGCCTCGGCCACTTCAGCCACCTCCGCCACCGCCGACTGCACGCCCAGCCGATTCGCGCGCTCGAACATCTGCGGGAACACGGAGCGGCTGCCGATACCGTCCACGAATGACGACGTGAACTCGATCTCCGTGGGCCTGCCCGCAGCCAGCGACGCCGCAAGAGGGGCCGCGCCGGCCACCTCCGCCGCCACCACCCGGCAGGAGGGGCGCAGTGCCCTCACGGCCGCGGCCACACCGCAGGTGAGCCCGCCGCCCCCCCAGGGTGTCACGATGGCATCGGCTTGGGGCAGGTCCTCCAGGATCTCCCAGGCGATGGTGCCGTTGCCGGCCATGACCCGGGTGTCGTCGAAGGCGTGGATGAAGGTTCCTTCGATACCCGGGAAGCCACGTTCCTGGAAGGCGCGCCACCATTGCTCGTACGTGATGAGGATGACCCGGGCTCCCAGGCGCTCGGATGCGGCCACCTTGCTCTGGGGCGCGAAGTCCGGCATCAACACCGTGCAGGACACGCCCAGTTCTCGGGCGAGGTAGGCAACGGCCTGAGCCATATTCCCAGCCGAGGCCGTCACCAAGCCCCGTTCCATCTCCGCCGCCGCCAGCTCCCCCACCACCGCCGCCGCCCCGCGCAGCTTGAAGGCACCGATGGGCTGCAGGTTCTCCAGCTTCAGGTACACCTCTGCGCCGGCCGCGAAGGACTCGGCGCGCATGGGATCCAGCCTGACCAGTGGTGTGCGCAGGCAATGAGGCGCGATGAGGCGCCGGGCGCGGTCGATGTCGGCCCGGTCTGGGATCATCTCACCCTCCTCTCACGGCTCCGCTATGAAGAAGGAGGCCATCTCCTCGCACTCCGAAGGTGTGAGCTCGATCTCCAGTGCCTGTAGCCCCGGTTCCAGGTGGGTGGGCCGGCGAGGCCCCATGATGACGGACGTCACCCGCGGCTGATGCAGCAGCCACGCCAGCGACAAGGTGGCCGTGTCCGTCCCCCGCGACTCGGCGAAAGCGCGCAGACGCTCCAGGCCGGCGAAGACGTCCGCCTTCAACAGATGCTGGTACGGGTCGGAGCGCAGGGTCATGCGCGACCCCGGTGGGAACGGCTGGTCAGCTTGGTACTTGCCGGTCAACCAGCCTCCCGCCAAGGGACTGAAGGGGGTGAAACCCAAGCCCTGGTCGGCCAGGAGCGGGAAAAGCTCAACCTCATCCTTACGTTCAAGGAGGCTGTAGGAGTTCTGGATCCACTCGATCCGGCACCAGCCATGGGTATCCGCCAGCCATAAAGCCTTGGCCGTCAGCCAGGCAGGCATGTTGGAGGCGCCGACGTAGCGGACCTTGCCGGCATGAACCAGATCGTTCAGGGTAGAGAGGCTCTCCTCCAGGGGAGTGGAGGGATCAGGCTCGTGGAGGAGGAAGAGGTCCAGGTAGTCCACGCCCAGACGGCTCAGGCTGATGTCCACCTGGCTGAGCAGATGCCGCCGGGAGAGGCCGCAGTCGTTTGGACCGGGACCCACAGGATTGAACACCTTGGTGCTGATCAGGAGCTGATCGCGCACGGCGGAGCCGCGGGAGGCCAGCCATTGACCTATCATGTGCTCGCTGGCACCCCCGCCGTAGGCGTTCGCCGTGTCGAAGAGGTTGATGCCCAGGTAGAAGGCGGCGTCCATGATGGCAAAGGCCTCCTCCATGGTCTCGCCCCTGCCGAAGAACTCGGGCATGCTGCCGATGCCGCCGAAGTTGCCGCAGCCCAAGGCCAGCCGGGACACCTTGACACCCGTACGACCGAGATTCACGTAACCCACCAACAGCTCCCTCCGTCCTCCTCAGAGCCGGTCTGCGGCCGCCTCGCGGAGCGAGGCGGCCGCCCCTCCCACCGGGACTCCGTCTCAGTCTCCCAGGTAGGCCTTCTTGATCCTATCGCTTTCCGCCAGCTTGTACGCCTCGTCGGACAGCACGATGGAGCCGGTTTGCAGCACATACGCGCGATGCGCGATCTGCAGCGCCATCTGCGCGTTCTGCTCCACCATGAAGATAGTGGTGCCTTTCCGGTTGATATCCTCCACGATATCGAAGACCTGCTGCACCAGGATGGGGGAAAGCCCCATGGACGGCTCGTCCAAGCACAGCAGCGTGGGCTCGGTCATGAGGGCCCGCGCGATGGCCAGCATCTGCTGCTCACCGCCGGAGAGAGTGCCGCCATTCTGGTTGCGACGTTCGTAGAGGATGGGGAACTGCTCGAAAGCCCTGTCGACGCCGCGCTTGATGACCGCCGGATCGTTGACAGAGTAGCCGCCCAACGCGAGGTTATCGAGAACCGTCATGAGCGGAAAGATGCGGCGACCCTCCGGCACGAGCGCCACCCCGCCGCCCACGATCCGGCCGCTGTGCCACCGCTCGATGCGCTGACCTGCGAACTCAATGGTGCCGGCAGTGGCGCGGACATTGCCCAGGATGGTCTTGATGGTCGTGCTCTTGCCGGCGGCATTGGCCCCGAGCAGGCAGACGATCTCCCCGGGGTACACGTCAAGATCCAAACCTTTGAGCACTTTGATAGGACCATAGGCAGCCTCCACTCCCCTCAACCGCAACAAGGGCGTCCCCGTGGCCAGGCTGGGCTTTGCCGCCACGCCCACGTCATGCTTCTCGCCCAGGTAGGCGGCGATCACATCCGGGTGTTCCTGCATCTCATTGGGCGTGCCCTCGGCCAGCACTTGGCCCTTGTTCATGACCACGATGCGGTCGGAGCACCCCATGACCACCGGCATCTGATGCTCCACCAAGATGATGGTGTAGCCGCGGTCGCGCAACGCGATGATCTGTCTGCTGATCTCCTCCACCTCTGCGGGATTCATGCCGGCAGCCGGCTCGTCCAGCAGCAGCACGTCCGGACGAAGCGTCATGGCGCGGGCGATCTCCACCCGGCGCCGGTCCGCATAGTTGAGAACGGTCACGTATTCGTCTTTGCGCCGGGCCAAGTTCTGCCCAAAGAAGACCAGGTTGCGGAGCCCATCCAGTTCGGCCGACTGCTCCTCGCGCTTCACCGCCGGGGTCCGAGCAATGGAGCGGAAGACACCCGCCTTCAGCCAATGGTGAGCGCCGGCCATGACGTTGTCCAGCACCGACAGCTGCGGGTAGACGCGGATGTTCTGGAAGGTCCGCGCCAGGCCCTTGCCCGCCACCCGGTCAGGTGAGCGCCCGGTGATGTCCTCGCCGCGGTAGGTCACAGTGCCCTTGTCCGGCTTGTAGATGCCGGTGATGAGGTTGAACAACGTGGTCTTGCCGGCACCATTCGGCCCGATCACCCCCAGGATCTCACCCTGGTGCAGGTCGAAGGAGACGTTCTCCACCGCCACCACGCCCCCGAAGCTCTTGCCCAGCCCCTTGACGGAGAGAATCTTCTCCCCGGAGCGCGGAGCGCATTCGGTGGTCAAGGTGGGCGTGGGCATGTGCCCCAGGACGGAGGGAGGAGCTTGGCTCGGAGCCGCAACCGCGCCGGCGCCCGCCGTGGTTGGAGCCGGAACCGGCAGGGCAGCCAATATCGCGTTCTCCGCGGCAACCGCCTCCTCCAGGGTGGTCCTGCTTCGCCGCGGCCGAGCCCGCAACACACCCATGGGCAACAGGACTATGACCACCAGCAACAGCAGGCTCATGATGGCCATGCGGTACTGCACGATACCCGGGAATTTGCGCAACAGCTCCCCCAGGAAAGTGTAGATGACCGCACCGATCACCACACCGGCGGGGTTTCCCTGCCCCCCCAGGATGACAAGAAGGTAAATGGCCACCAGCGTGTCAAGAGTGAAGTTCTCTGGGAAGACGCCCACCTGGAAGGCGGCGAGCAACGCGCCGGCCAGACCCATGATGGCGGCCGTGACCAGGAACACGTTGACCCGGTAACGCGGCAGGTTGACGCCCATGCAGGAGGCCGTGATCTCGTCGTCGCGGATGCCCGCCCAGGCCCGGCCGCTGCGCGACGCCACCAGTCGCAATGCGGCAAAGAACACCAGAGCGGCGAACAACCACAACAGGTAGTAGTACGCCCTGGGTGTGCGGAACACGAAACTGAACACGGAGGGACGCCCCAACGGCGTGATGCCGTTGGGCCCGTTGGTGATGTTCACCAGATTGAGGATGAGCTGCTGCACAATATAGAAGAAGGCAAGGGTGACGATGGCCAGGTAGTCACCGCGCACCCGCAGGCTGGGGATCCCAATGATGGCGCCGAAGACGGTGGCCACAACCATGGCAATCAGCAACGAAGGCCAGAATCCCAGGTGGAGACCGAACTTGGTCGAATTGAGGATGGCGTAGGTATAACCGCCCATGGCGTAGAAGGCCACGAAGCCCATATCCAGGAGGCCGGCCACACCGGCCAGAAGGTTCAGGCCGTTGCCGGCGACGACGTAGATGGCCACTATCACACCCACCCGCGTCCAGTAAGCGCTGCCGCTCACCAACGGGAAGAGGATCACCACAAGAGCGAATAGAGCGGGCCATACGATGCGGGGAACGCGGGAGGTCGCCGCCCTCAGCGGAGCCACGGCCTTGGTCAAGCTGTCCCCCCAACGGTCGCGAAGTGATTGTGCCATGGCCGCGACCTCAGACCTTGACTGGAATGGGCTTGCCCAGCAACCCCGACGGTTTGAAGAGCAGTATGGCGATAAGAAGGCCGAAAGAGATCACATCGCGATAAGTGAACGAGATGTAGTAAGAACCGAGCGTCTCGGCCGCGGCCAGGATGAAGGAGCCCAACACGGCTCCCCGCAGGTTCCCAATCCCTCCCAGCACCGCCGCGGTGAAGGCCTTCATGCCCAGGCTGAAACCCATGGCGAAATCGATCTGCGTGTAGTAGAGGCCCGTCAGCACCCCACCGATACCTGCCATCATGGCACCCACCAGGAAGGTGAGCGAAATAATGCCGTTGACCGAGATGCCCATGAACGAGGCCGCCTCCCGGTCCTGGGCGCAGGCGCGCATGGCCTTGCCCGCCTTGGTGCGGGCCATGAACAGCTCCAGCACGATGAGAGCCACGAAGGTCACCACGATGATGACAATGCGGTTGGCTCCGATGGTGGAGCCCCCGATCTCCAGACTCCAGCGTGGCGGTAACAGCAGATCGGTGGCAATGGGCCGGGAGCGGAACTGTGTGACCACGCCCACGATGTTCCGCAGCAGCACCGACATGGCCAGAGCGCTGATGAGCGGCGCCAGTCGGGCGGCGTTGCGCAGCGGCCGATAAGCCAGGAATTCGATGGTCACGGCCAGCAGGCCACAGGCCAGCATGGCCGCGAGCAGGGCCAGCAGGATGATGAGGATGGGATTGGCGGTAAGCTGATTGTCCCTGATGAAAGCGGTTTCCACAAGATAGCCCACGAAGGCACCAATCATGAATACTTCGCCGTGGGCGAAGTTGAGAATGGTGAGAATGCCGTAGACCATCGAGTAACCCAGGGCGAACAGTGCGATCACCGAGCCCAGGGTCAACGCGTTGACCACCTGCTGTGTCATGTGTTCACGTTCCTCCTCCAGGAGAGCGCCCCGTCGCCTCTGCCGTGCTGTGAGGCTGGGGCCTGGGCCCCAGCCTCACCACCTCTCCGGTAGAACCTGAACTACTCCAGCGTGATCCCCTTGACCTGGGTGAACGCGTCGCCCTTGACCTGGATGATGAAGATACCGCCCGAGGCCAGGTTGCCCTCAGGCGTGAACGAGATCGGGAAGTCCAGAATGCCTGTGTACTCGATCTGGCCGAGCGCATCGTTGACGGCCTTGCGATCGACCTTGCCGTCCTTGACCCCCACGCTCTTGATGGCGTTGAGCAACACCATGGTGGCCTCGTAGCTCTGCGCCGTGAAGGCGCTGGTCACCTGGTACTTCTCGATGTACCTGTCCAGAAACTCCTTGGCTGTGGGCAGCGCGGACGCCAGAGGACCGAGGCTGGTGGCATACGCACCCTCGGTAGCCCCGCCGGCGTTGGCGATGAACTCAGTGGGATCGTTCACGCCGTCGCCCCCCATGATCTGCACCTCAAAGCCCATGCTCTTCATCTGCTTCGCCACGGCCGCCGCCTGGGAAGGCGCCGGGAGAGCCGTGAACAGGATGTCGGGAGCAGCTTCCTTCACCTTGGTGAGAACGGAGGAGAAATCCTTGTCCTCGGCCGCGATCTGCTGCCGCTCCACTGTCACCCCGCCCGCCTGGAGAGCGGCGTCGACTTGGTCTCCCAGACCCTTGCCGTAGGTACTCTTATCATCGATGATGAAGGCCTTCTTGACGCCGAGGTCCCCGATCAGGAACTTGGCGATTGATGGTCCCTGCACGGCATCCGCAGGGCAGATACGATGGAAGACGGTGTAGCCACCCTCGGCCAGCGCGTCGTTCGTGGCCGACTGCGTTAGCATGCCCAGATTGGCGTCGTTGAGGATGGGCAGTGCCGACAGCACCGCTGCGCTGGTCATAGGGCCAACCACACCCACAATGGCGTTGTCATCCACAAACTTCTGCGCCACGGTTGCCGCCGTGGCCGGGTCACCGGCGTCATCGCCCACTTCCACGGTGAACGTCACGCCGGGCATAGCGCCTGACGCGTTGAAGTCGTCAACTGCGAACTGAACGGACTGTAGCGCGTCCAGACCGATCTTCGACAGGTTGCCCGTGAAGGGGCCCGCCGCTCCGATCTTCAAGGAGACGGCCTCGGCACCCGCTGTCGTGGTGGTCTCCCCACCGGTGGCAGAGGTAGCTGGTCCCGTAGCGGTGGTGGTTGTGCTTTCGCCGCACCCAGCGACCACCAGACCAAGTGCCACAACAAACGCGATGCACAGCACCAGGTATCTTTTGGCTCTCACAACAATAACCCCCTTTTCGAGTGCGCCGCTCGCGACACACCCCCCTTGCTCCGCTCTCCCGCATCAATGCTCCTGCCGCCGCCGGCCGCCCCATCCGACCTGCGCCACTCCTTGCACCCCCTTCCTCGCTCGCCACTTTGCACTCCCCACGGCGGTCGGGCCATCCGACCTCACACACCCGAATCTTACACCTGTGAGTCCCCGCACTGCACCGTCTCCATACTGATGCCGACCGTCAACCGAATCAGGGTCGCCGCTGCCTCATCCTGCACCTCCTACACCGCGGGCAACCGACGCTCGGTGAGAGGCGCGTCGCAGGCGGGCATGGACCACGCGGCCGCAGCGCACGCCGGTCACGTGGAATGGCGCCTGCCCTCCTGCCCAACAGAAGCCGGCGGTGCCCCGCGCGATGTGTCCTACCCCTGCTTGCGCACGATGAGCCAGCCCAACAACGTGGCCAGCAGCGCCACCCCCAGCACCAGCCACACGACGGGCGATCGGAACCAACGGTCCTGCAGCAGGGAAGGGGACTGCAAACCGGGCACGGTGACGGTGGTCGATGCGACGGTGGAAGACGTGGTGGTAGAGCCGGTTGTGGTGGCGGCAGCGGTGGTGCCAGTGGTGGAGGAGATCGCCATGGGAGAGGTCGCCAGCAGCGTCTCGAAGGAGTCGAACTCAGCCGCCGGTCGCCGCGTGAACTGAACCTCAGCGAGGTAGAGGGCGGTGGACTGCGTGCCGGGGTAGGAGTCCACGATCTCCAACCGGGCCGAGGTCACGTCGCGTGCGTCCACGGCAAAGCGCTGGGCGCCGGGCTCGTCGGCCAGTTCCAGGGTATAGGAGGAGCCGTCGGAGAAGGTGAGCAGGCAGGTCTTGGGCCTGGCCGATTCCTGGAACGACCCCGGCTCGCTCAGATCCCCACCCACGATGCAGACCTCTTTGATCTCATCGGCGTAGACCAGATCGAACTCCAGCCATTCCCCCCGGCCACCCCCGCCGTTGTCCACCACCCACGCTTCCCACAGGCTGCGGTCCGCCGCCCGATCG
Organism: Gaiellales bacterium; assembly: GCA_012719395.1. Taxonomy (GTDB): domain Bacteria; phylum Actinomycetota; class Thermoleophilia; order RBG-16-64-13; family RBG-16-64-13; genus JAAYAL01. The sequence goes on from JAAYAL010000008.1 coordinate 16,937, forward strand.
GGAGCATTGGGCACGTTCTCACCCCCCTCCCCCACCGTCCCCGTGGAGGCACGCACTGCGCTCACAAAGGGGCTCTTGCCCTTGTACTCCTCGCTGGGATAGGGAGCGGAATCGGAGTAGTAGAGGTAGATATCGTAGGGGAAATAGCCAGAATCGTCCTCCCCCACCTTCGGATCGGCACCGGGCTCGAAATCCTCGAACACCCACTGCAAGGTGGCGGCCTCCGGCGTGGTGAAACCGTCCGGATGGGTCACCTGCCATTCGTCCGCCTCACCCCAGCCGGCGGCCAGCTCCCGCGTCACCATGGCTCCCTCCCCCCGGAAGTCCTCTCCCATGGTGAAGCGCACCACGGCCCTGCCGATAGGGCCCTTCCACAGCTCCCCGCTGTGGAGGAAGTACTCGTACCAGTGCACCCAGCCCTCGCGCAACTCCGGGGGAACCGCCTCCTGGTGGAAGCGGCGACCGGCGCTCACCGATGGTGCGGCCAAGTAGCGGATGCGTATGTGCGTGGGGCCGGGAGCGAAGGTCACGGTGTGCACCAGGTAGCGGGTGTACTGGGCACCGGGCCAAGCGGCCAGACCCTCCATGGTGGCCGCGGGGGCGGACCACACCTTGAGTGGCTCTCCCTCTTGCCAGGCCTGAAAGCCCAGCGGCACCGTCCCCTGTGCATCTCCCTCGTCCTCATAACGCAGGTAGGGAAAGCCCAGGTCCACCGTCTGCTGCGCACCGTCATTGACAAAGCGGAAGCCCACCTGGAACTCGGCGTAGCCGTCGTGGAGCATGGCCTGCACCGTCTCCGCCTCCAAACGAATGTCGGCACTGGCCACCGGGAAGACGCTCCCGGCCAGCGTACCCAGGGCGGTATCGTCCGCCAGGGCCGGAGCGCAGAGAGCCACAGTCAGCAGTACGCACAGGCTCAGGATCGCAACTCCGGTTCTCCAGGCCATCCGCCCTACCTCCCCCTGGTCCGGCGGCGGGCGCTTCCGCGTCCGCCGCCGGCTGGTTTCACCGCCTACTTCAGGCTGAGACTACGCCCACGCCTTCACCCGCCGCGCCGCCTCGCGGCCGTACTCCTCGCACGCGGCCAGGTTCTCCTCCGTGGGCACGAAACGAAAGTCGATGGGCGGCAGCACCTCCAGGTTCATGGCCCTCAGCGTGGCATCGATCTCGCGCGTGGCGCCACCGGCCCACCCGTAGGAGCCGAAGGCCCCGGCGAGGCGGTTCTTGGGACGCAGACCTTTGAGGTAGGTGAGGAACTCACCTACCGTGGGAAACATGCCGTTGTTGAGCGTGGGCGACCCCACCAGGAAGCAACGCGACTCCTGCACCAGCCGCACGCACTCCGCCAGGGGCGTGGACGACAAGCGCAGGATAGTGGTTTCCACACCCTCCTGATTGGCACCGTCCGAGATGGCCGCCGCCATCTTCTCCGTGGAGTGCCACATGGTGTCGTAAATGAGGCAGATGCGCGGCTTGGCCTCGAAACGCGACCAGGCCAGGTACGCCTCGATGATGGCGTCGATATCCTCGCGCCGCCGCCAGATCATGCCGTGGCTGGGCCCAATGACGTCGATCTGCAGACCCAGGTCCACCACCTTCTGGATCTGCTTGATGATCTGCCCGGAGAAGGGCATGAGGATATTGGCGAAGTAGGTGACCGCCTCCTCCATGACCACGTTCATGTCGTTCTCGTCGGCGAAGCGGCGGGAGCCGGCCAAGTGCTGGCCGAAGGCGTCGTTGGGCAGGAGGACGTGCGGTTCCTTGACGTAGGTGAACATGCTCTCCGGCCAGTGCAGCATTGGTGCTTCCAGGAAGGAGAGCGTGTAGGCGCCCAGACCGAGGTCGTCGCCCGTGCCCACGATGAGGTAATCCCAGGCGGCGGCTTCGGCTCCGTAATGCATCTCCAGGGCTTCCTTGCCCCGCTTGCTGGTGACCACTTTGCCGGGCTTGAGTTCCGCCACCAGCCAGGGAAGGGAGCCGGAATGGTCGGGCTCCACGTGGTTGACGATAAGGTAGTCCACGGCCTGCCCGCAGCAACCCCGCACGCGACGCACCATCTCCGGACCGAAGCCGGAGCGAACACCGTCCACCACGGCCACCTTTTCATCCACGATCAGGTAGGAGTTGTAGCTGCTGCCGCGAGGCGTCCCGTAGCCGTGGAACTCACGCACATCCCAGTCCACGGCGCCCACCCAATAGATGTTGGGAGCCAACTCCACTCTCTGCATATCCTGTACTCCTTCCTCCGGCCTCTACCCCAGCGGGCTCCTTGCCAGCAGCAACTGGTTGCTGCCGTGAGCGAGGTCCTGGATGTCCACGTCCTCCAACCCGGCTTCTGCGAACCAGGCGCGGTAATCCCTTTCACGCCAGACGCCACCTTCCAGCGTGGCCTGCAGCATGTTGACAGCGAAGAGCGCCGCCCGTGCGCTGCGCTCCCAGACGAAGTCCACCGCGGCCACCACGCCCCCGGGGGCGAGCACCCGGCCTGCGCGCACCAGCAGGTCCCGGTTCCGCGCCGGCCCGTATATATGGAAGATATTACCGAGAAAAACCAGATCGTACGGTCCCGCCGGGAGCTCTCTCAGGAAATCGCAGGCACAGAAGTCCATGCCGGCAGCCACTGCGCCCAGTTTCTCCCTGGCCAGTTCTATCACCTCAGGCATGTCCAGCAACGTGGGGCGGATACCCCTGGCCATGAACCGGGCCGACATGTGGCCCACCGCCCCACCCACGTCGAGCAGATTCCTCGGCCGGGATGGCGACATGTAGCCGAGGATGCGATCGACCACGGCGTCGCGAGGACCCGAGGGGCCCTCGCCCATGGTGAGGGCGCAGGCCTTCTGGTCCTTCTTGGCCCGCAACGCCGCCCGCTGACGACCGTGAGTGATGATGAAGGGCAGCTCGTAGAGGCTGCGTACCTTGTTCGACTGATGGAGCAACCAGTTGCGCTCAAGCTCCGGCCCAGGGTCCACCAACCGTTGGCGGCCCAAGGCACTCAACGTGTAACGGGGACCCGGCGCAGCCACTTCGCGGGCATCGGCAACGGACCCGGCCCCCGAAGTCGGCGGGGGCTGGTCCCTTTCCGCCACACCCAGGGAGACCAGCGCCTCCAGCATCACGGCCACCGCCCTCCCATTCGCCTGGAGGGCGACGGTGGCGGCGGTGGCCGTCACGGGTCCCGCCGCCAGCACATCGACCAGCCCCGAACGCAAGGCCCCGGCCAGCACCATCAAGCGTTCCACCTGTTCCCTGTCCACCAGCGTCACGCGCCACCATCCTCCACCCCGTGTGCGGGCGTCCTCACTTCTCCAGCGGCAGGCCCGCCTGCACCCATTCCTCCAAGCCGCCGGCCATGTGCCTCACGTTTGTGAACTCCAAGTGTCGCAGCTTATCAGCCGCAATGGCACTGGCCTCTCAGCTGAAGCCGTTGCAGTAGAGCACGAGTGGCTCGTCCTTCTGGAACCGCCGCCGAGCTTCCCGACTCAGCGAACGGAAATCGATCCACTCCGCGCCGGGCAAATGGCCCGCCGTTCAGGGCTCGTCACCCATGACATCCACCATCCGCAGGGGTTCACCCCGCTGCAACGCGGCCCGGACCTCCTGCACTCCGACCAGCCCCACGCCGGGCCGGCCTGCCGGCGGATCATAGAAGACCAGGTACGCGGCGGCCGTGAAGTAGTCTGACCGGCGGAAGAGGTCGATCGACCGCTGGTCCCGCATGTCCACCACCGAAGCCGGCGAGCAACCCGCCTTCTCCACCACCCTTCCAGCGGCGTGGATGGCCCACAACACCTCTGCTTCGGCCCGGTGGGACGCCATCACCTGAATGACGGTATAGACGCCGCCCGGGGCGTCCTCGTGGGCCACCAGGCCCACCACCTCCTCCCACTGGGTCAACACCCACCACAGACCCAGCCGCGCAAATTGGTCGATCTCCTCCAGCGAGGGAGCCTTCTCCCCCTCCTCGTGCCACAGCAGCTGATGTGCTGCCTCGAGGTGGTCGAAGTCGAGGGGGACCAAGTCCAGCCCCGGCAGGGGCGACGGGGGGTGCACGGCCCTGGCTGCCATCACGGCCTGGGTCATCTCCACCTGCAGGCCGCTCGTGAGGAGAGAGGTCTGCACCAGCACTCATCGCTGCGCACCGGATAGGCGCGCGGTTGGAGCTGCTCTCTGACGAGGTCGAAGGCATCACCGTAGCAGCAGGTAGAGTCACCCGCAACCGCTGGGGTCAGCCTCACGCCGTCTGGTACAGTGGCGCTCTTATGACCTCCCGCATCACCCTGGGCTCCCGCGACCGCAACATCCTGCACCTGGCCGTTCCGGCTCTGGGCTCCCTCGCCGCCGACCCTCTCCTCTCCATGGTGGACACCGCACTGGTGGGCCACTTGGGCGTGGCGCCGCTGGCCGCTCTCGCCATATCCGTGGTGGTGTTCAATCTGGCCTTCATGGTGTTCAACTTCCTGGCCTATGCCACCACCGGCCCCGTGGCACGACGCCTGGGCTCCGGGCGGGCGGAGGAGATCCCCGCCTTCGCCGCCCAGGCCCTGTGGCTGGCCCTGCTTCTGGGCATAGCGGGCACGGTCGCAGCGGAAATCGCCGCCGAGCCGCTGGGGAGGCTGGTGGGAGCGCAAAACGAGGTCCTGGCCCTATTCCTCGCATACTTCCGCATCCGCATCCTGGCGCTGACCCCGCTGCTGATCACTCTGACCGGGCACGGGCTCTTCCGCGGGCTACAGGACACCCGCACGCCCCTCTTCATCACCGTGAGCGTCAACACCCTGAACGGCCTCCTTGCCTATTTCCTCATCTACCCGGTGGGATTGGGCGTGCGGGGCGCCGCCATCGCCACGCTTTCCGCCCAATCGGTGGGCGCCCTGCTCTTCCTGTGGCGCGCGACGCGGCGCCTCAAACCGCTGGCCCGCCCCGGGGTCTGGCGGCCCAGGGGCGCCCCCATGCGCGAACTTCTCCGCCTCAGCCGCGACCTGGCCTTCCGCACCATTGCCCTATATGGAACCTACTTCCTCTCCACCACCGCCGCTACCCGCATGGGAACCGTGGAGGTGGCCGCTCACCAGGTGGCATTGGACCTGTGGATGTTCCTGGCCATGGTCGTGGATTCTCTGGCCATCGCCGGGCAGGCCCTGATCGGGCGACACCTGGGCCTGGGCCAATCTGCAGAGGCGCGGGCCATCGGCGTCCGCACCCTATGGTGGAGCGTGGGAGCCGGAGCGGTGCTGGGGCTGGGTTACTGGCTGATGCGGGGACTGCTGCCCCGTATCTTCACCAGCGACCCCCAGGTGCTGGCAGGTATCGCTTTGGCCTTCCCCTTCGTGGCCGCGCTGCAGCCACTCAACGGCTACGTCTTCGCCTTGGACGGAATTCTCATCGGTGCTTCCGATACCGGATACCTGGCCAGGTGGATGACGGTCAGCGTGGCGGCGGCGGCGGCGATCATCCTGCTGGCGCTATGGAATGACTGGGGATTGCAGGGGATATGGGCGGGATTGGCCCTGCTCATGGCGGGCCGAGGCCTGACCAACAGCCTGCGCTTCCAGAGCGGGCGCTGGGCCCGCTGACCTTTCGGCCGGCGGGCCCAGACGCACTCACCTCTCAGTCAATCACGTCCTGGTCACGCCTGTTCGTCAGAGGCGTTCTCGGCCTTCCAAATCTTCCACACCTTGCCCGCCAGATCCGGGCCGGGCGCGAGAGTGGGCTTGCCGGGCTGCCAACCGGAGGGAGCCACCTCACCCGTGGTGTCAACGTGCGCGAAGCCTTCAGTTGCCGCAACGCTTCAACCACATTGCGTCCCACCTCAGGGTGAGTCCTTCCTCACAGCCGCCAGCCGGCTCCGATGACGCCTCATACCGCTCTCTATCACGTTCGCGAGAAAACCGACCGGTTCCACCCACCGCCCGAGCTACGCAGGGCGCTCGCTTTCCCCCTCCGCGAGCTGGTCGGCAATCGGCGCCGGCAGCGGCTGTGCAGGATCCTCCGCCTGTCCCGAAACCGCCGCCTGCTCGACTGGGGCCGCCGCTGTCAACGCGGGTCGGCGGCGGCGTACCAGTGTGAAGATCAACACCGCGATGAGCGCAAGGAGGATCAGACCCCCGGCAATGAAGGCAATCACGATCGGCCACCGCAGGGAGGAGCTCTCAGCGCTCATCTCCGTGGCACCCGTGGCCCGCGGCCGCCAGACCAGCGTGTTTCCCTGCACTTCGTCCGCGTTGTTGGCACCGATGGAGCCCGGCAGCGTCACCCGGTTCTCGAACTGGATGATGCTCGACAGCATGTCGGTGGGCACGTCGTCGCCCGCACCCTCACCGATGGCGCCCATGGCTGCGGCTGCGTCCACGCTGGCTTTGTACCGGGTCACCACCCGGAACAGCGTGGTTTCCTGCTCGAAGTCGATGGAGGAATCGCCCAGCTCAGATACCATCCCCTCGTCGGACTGCAGCAGGGAGGCCAGCTCCCCTTTGTCCGCGAAAGCCACGGTGGCCACGACCCAGCGCGTGCCGTCCTGGTCCGTGCCCTCCGTCACATCCCAGTCCTCAGGGATGCTGGTGGATAGCTCCGAGAAAATGTCGCCCTCTTCCTGCTGCGCCATCAGATCCTGGATTTCTTTGTCGACGGACATGCGGAAGCCGAACGAACCGGAACCGTTGTCCTTGATAGTGGTCTCCAGGCCGATCTTGATCTGACAACCCGCCACCAGCAACGCGCCCGCTGCCAGCAGAAGGACGAGCATCACAAGTCGCCCCGCCTTCTTCCACCCCAACCACTGCCTCGGCCTTTTCACGTGCCTCCCCTCCCGAGCGCCTTCGGTTCCGCGGGCTCTTGCTTCTCATGCCCCGAAACCCTGTGTCACTTATGTAATACCAGACAAGTGCTCCCGCGCCTCCCACCAGCGCCAGCGTCAGCGCACACGCGTAGGCTTCAGGCGGATACCGGCCTGCGGCCGAGCGGGGGAATAGGTTGATGATGAGCCCCATCAGCCACTGCAGGAGTGCCGCGCCTCCTATGCCGAAGAGATTGACCGCCGTCACCGCGCGGCCCATGACCGCCGCCGGAAAGACGCGGCGCGTGTGCGCCATCATGAGGATGTTGTAGGCCCCGCCGAAGCCGAGCGCGATGAAGGCCGGGTAGGCCAGCCAGCGCGCCTGCACCAGCGCCGCCACAATGAGAGCGGCCTCGGAGACCAGCAGGGCCCCGGCACCTACCCCCACCGCAAAACGCCGGCCCACATGGTCGAAGAGCCAGCCGCAGGAGAAGTACCCGGCCAGCCCGCCTACCGCCGCCAGGGTGATGATGGTACCGGCAGCGGACCGCGAGTAGCCCAGCGCCTCAAAGAGGTAGGGACCGGACCACAGGCCCTGCATGGAGAGCAGGGTCCCCACCATGAAGAAGTTGAGCAGGGCGATCCGCCGGAAGCGAGGGTCTCCCACCACCACACGCAATCCCGGCCGCAGCGGAACGTCCACTGACGGGGCGACCTTCACTGCTGCACTACTCGAGGCCGGAGAGGCCGGCGAAAGGGGCACCTCCCTTCTCCCCGGTGCGTTCCGCACCAGCAGCGCCACCAGCAGAGCGCTCACCGCCACCCCCACCGCCGCCGCAGCGAACACCGCCCGCCATCCAATGGCGGCCGCGGCCCAGGCCAGCGGAGCCCCCGTGGCCAACGAACCCAGCGCCCCCATCCCCACCAGCAACCCGGACATGGTGGCGAAGCGCGCCGGCGAGTACCAGCGGCTGAAGGCCGTGTAGGCACCCATGAGCACCCCGCCCATGCCTGCTCCTATGAGGGCCCGGCCCACCAGCAGTTCTCCCAGACCAGCGGCCAGGGAGAAGACCAGACTGCCCAGCCCCGCTACCAACATGAGGCCGGAGGTCACCAACCGGGGGCCCCAGCGGTCCAAGCCAGCGCCCAATGGGATCTGCACCGCAGCGAAGACGTAGTAGAAGACGCTGGTCATCAGCCCCAGGCTGCCGGCGGTGAGGCTGAAGTCGCGCGTGAGGTCGTCGGCGATGATGGCGTTGGCCGACCGGAAGAAGTTGGAGAAGAAGTAGGCGAGGGCGAAGGCGAGAAAGATGAGCGCCCGGCGCCCCTTGACGACCCTGCGCCGCGCAGGCATCAAGGTGCCCGGTGGGAGGCGGCGGAGCAGACCACGGAGAAGATGGCCCGGCCCGCGCTCAGAACCGTACAGGGACGCCGCGGGCCGCCATGAATTCCTTGGCCTGGCGTATGGAGTATTCACCGAAATGGAAGATGGACGCGGCCAGCACGGCATCCGCTCCGCCCGCCAGCACGCCCTCGGCCAGGTGCTCCAGCGTGCCCACGCCGCCACTGGCGATGACCGGCACACGCACCGCCTCCACGACAGCGCGCGTCAGCTCCAAGTCGAACCCATCCTTGGTTCCGTCCCTGTCCATGGAGGTGAGCATGATCTCGCCGGCGCCCCGTCCCACTACCTCGCGTGCCCACCGCACCGCATCCAGGCCGGTGTTGACACGCCCGCCGTTCAGGTAGACGTCCCAGCGGGGCGGCTCTCCCCTGGGAGTAATGCGCTTGGCGTCGATGGCCACCACGATGCACTGCGAGCCGTAGCGGCGCGAGCACTCGTTGACCGCCTCCGGGTTCTGGATGGCGGCGGAGTTGAGCGACACCTTGTCCGCCCCGGCGTTGAGCAGCGCCCGCACGTCCCCCTGGTTGCGAATGCCCCCACCGATAGTGAAGGGGATGAACAGTTCCTCGGCGCAGCGGCGGGCCAGTTCCACGATGGTGTCCCGGTTCTCGTGCGAGGCGGTGATGTCCAGGAACACCACCTCGTCCGCCCCCTCCAGGTCGTAGCGCGAGGCCAGCTCCACCGGATCTCCCGCGTCCCGCAGGTTGACGAAGTTGGTGCCTTTGACCACGCGGCCCTTGTCCACGTCCAGGCAGGGGATCACGCGAATGAGGTGCATGCTCGATCCTCTTCCCGGCCCAGGCTCAGGCCTCGCCCACGGCCGCCTGCGCCTCCGCCAGCGTGAAGGCGCCCTCGTAGAGCGCCCGCCCCACGATGACCCCGGTCACACCCAGCGGCTCCAGGGCGGCGGCGCCCCGAAGGTCATCCAGGGTGGTAACGCCACCCGCGGCGATGATCTCCACCTCCGTGTGGCGGGCCAACTCGCTCGTGGCTGTGAGATTCATGCCCGCCATCATGCCGTCGCGCGCGATATCGGTGTAGAGGACCTCTTTCACCCCCATGGCCTGCAACTGCTTGACCAGATCAACGGCCGATACCGCCGAGACCTTCTGCCAGCCGTGCGTGGTGACGCAGCCGTTCTCGGCGTCTACTGAGACCACCAGATTCGCCCCCCAGCGCTCGAGGGCGGCGCGTAGAAAAGGCTCGTCCGTGAGCGCGCTGGTACCCACGATGATGCGCGACACCCGGCTGCCCTCGATAAGGCGCAACGCTTCCTGCGCACGAAGGCCGCCTCCCAACTGCACGGGGACCCCCGCCGCCTCGGCCATGCTCTTGACCACCTCGAAGTTCTGCGGCGTGCCCAACCGGGCACCGTCCAGGTCCACCACGTGAAGGCGTTGGGCCCCCTGCTCCACCCACTTCCGAGCCACCTCCACCGGATCGTCGCTGAACACCGTCTGGTTGGCGAACACGCCGCGCCGCAGGCGCACGCAGTGCCCGGCCTGGATATCGATGGCGGGGAACAATCTCATATCACGCGCTCCCTGACGTTCAGCACAGATTTCGGGCGAAGTTGCGGTAGATCTCCAGCCCCAGGCTGCTCGACTTCTCCGGGTGGAACTGGAAGGCCACCACGTTGTCGCGCTCCACGCCGGAGGCGAAGCCCACGCCGTATTCGGTGAAGGTGAGCACGTCGCCGGGCCGACGGGGCGTTACCACAAAACTATGAACGAAGTAGAAGGCCGAACCGTTGGGGATAGCCTCCAACACGGGTGAGGCCTTGGCGATCTCAATGGTGTTCCAGCCGATATGCGGCACCTTCAGCTGCACCGGCAGCAGGCGGACGGCGCCCTCCAACAAGCCAAGTCCGGCCACACCCGGGCTCTCCTCGCTGGACTCGAACAGGAGCTGCTGGCCCAGACACACGCCCAGGAAAGGCACGCCCGCCTCCACCCGCTCCCGGATGACCTCCGCCAGCCCCCGCCGCTCCAATTCCTCCATGGCAGATCCGAAGGCTCCCACGCCGGGCAGCACTAAGCCGCGGGCGTCACGGATACCCGCCACGTCCCCGCCCACCTCCGCCTGCACGCCCACGCGCTCAAAGGCCTTCTGCACCGAACGCAGGTTGCCCGAGCCGTAGTCGATGATGTAGAGCGGTGCAGTCACCCGACTGTTCCTTCCTAGATGCGTCCCACGCGGCGGAACCAGTGGACGGCATCCTCTAGTGATTCGGCCACCGGCCGGCCGCGAAAGCCCAGCTCATGCCACGCCGGGCCCAGGGCTCCGAGGCGCCTACAGCATACCTTTGGTGGAGGGCACGCCGCCCTGCCGCGCGTCCACCACCAGCGCCGCGCTCAGGGCGCGCGCAAAGGCCTTGAACACGGCCTCCACCATGTGGTGCGGGTTTGAGCCGGTCAGCAGGCGAACATGCAGCGTGAGCCGGCCGTTGCCGACGACCGCCTGGAAGAACTCCTCCGCCAAGTCCGTGGTGAACCCGCCGATCTCCACGCCGGGAAGCTCCGCTCCCCAGGCCAAGTACGGGCGGCCGCTCAGGTCCACCACCACCTGGGCCAGTGACTCGTCCATGGGGACGTGCGCTTCACCGTAGCGGCGAATGCCGGCCTTGTCACCCAAGGCTGCCTCCAACGCCAAACCCAAGCAGATACCGACGTCCTCCACCGTGTGGTGGGCGCCGGTCTCAAGATCACCTTCAGCCCTAAGGTTGAGATCGAAATGCCCGTGTCGACCCAACAGTGTCAGCATGTGGTCGAAGAAGCCGATGCCCGTGGCCACCCGGACGTCACCGCTTCCATCCAGCACGAGATCCAAGCCTACGTTGGTCTCCGCCGTGCACCGCTCCACCAGCGCGCGCCGCCCTCCCGCTTCCACCCGCAACGACGGTTTCTGCGGCGTTCCTTCCACCTATGACCTCCGAGCGTCCGTTGTGCAACGAGCATAGCACAGGACCCCGACGGCACCTGGGGCCGGGCAGCGGAGGCCGGGACAGGTTGGGGTCGTCGGTTTCAAGGGGTAGGTACTCCAAGTGGGGCAGCTCCCACGCGCGTTCGCGGAACGTGTAGTAGTGCTCCACGTACTTCTTGAGCAGCGCCGCAGCGATCTCTTGCCAGAGGGTCACCTTGCTCATTGAATCGAAGGCGAGTTGGGCCCGGGGAATCTGCAGCCGGTACCAGGCGTGATCGCCGAGGAGGGCGCGGATGCCGGCGCGGGTGAGATTGAGGTTGTACCAGCCCCGCTCCGCCTTGAAGCGTTCAAGCTCAGAGAAGAGCCGGTCGAACTCGAGGAGTGCGATGTGCACAGCGAAGAAGTGCCCCTCGCCCGGCGCGCCCAGCTCCCTCCTCCGTCTCGGCGCGCGACTTCAGCGCCTGGATCTTCGGGTACCAGCTGAGGACCACCGGGTTATCCTGAAGCCACCGCTCCTGCTCGCGTTCCTCGGGGTCCGGAGGCACCACCGTGGGGATCGGCCCCAGTCTGCGGAAGGCGTCACCGAAGTCGGTGTGAACACCGCCGATCTCCTCCTTGAGCCGCACCGTCTTGAGTCGTCCATCGCCGAGGTCAGAAACCACCTACAACACGAACACGGCTGGGCCCTCGGTCGGAAGCCCCTCTTCCCGCAGGTAGTCCTGGAACTGCGCCATGAAGTCGGCACGGACACCGGAAATGGAGAGCGTCTCCAGATCAGCGATGTGCCGCGGAGGATTGACCTCTGACGGTAATGCCGCGCGTATGCTGCGCTTGAGGCTCATGTCGTAGCCTCTGAGGCGCACACCCCGGCCAAAGAGCCGGATGATCTGCGCTCCCTCCCCGGCCGATATCCACGAGCCCCATGGTGCTCACCCGCCAGCTGTTCCAGCCCTTGGTGAACGCTCGGAGTCGTCCTGCAGGTTGGCGATGTGGTGGTCCTTGCCGAAGCCGTCGTTGTAGAAGTAGCGGTAGGAGTAGTCGAAGAGGATGCTCTTGGCATACGTGTCCGAGAGGGACGCGTTGCCCTTGACGGCTTGTGCGAAGGTGAGGGTTGAGGTCCACGGCGGCGTCGAACAGCGCCGTCGAAGCCGGTCCAGACTATCCGTGGAGCGGCGGGTGAGATCGTGCGCGTAGTACGCGGCGTGGTAGTCGGTGAGGTCCATGCGGCGCCCTGAAGTCCGTTGCCGTCGCGGCCAAACGCCTACCCCTCCCCCTCCACCAGCTCCACCGAGGCCGGCGCGCCGTCCGTCTCGGCCGCAGCCATGGCATGCTCCCGGGTGGCGCTCCTCCACGTCCCGTACAGCCCCGGCGACACCGCCAGCAGGCCCACCAGCGCGATGGAGCCCGCATAGGCCAGCACCCGCCCGCCGACGTGCTGGTAGACGAGCGGGGCCACCAACGTCCCCACCAGGGCCGCCAGTTGCCCGGACGCATGCTCCATGCCCTGCACCGCCCCGATCCAGGGCGGCGGCGCCACCTGCACCAGGAAGGCGGTTTTGGCTGGGAAGGAGAGCGCCACGCACAGCCCTTCCACCACGTTGAAGACCAGCAGCAGCGGCAACACGTCCAGCGTGCCGTAGGCCATCCAGCACAGCGTAGACAGCCCGAAACCGATGAACACCAGCCAGAACCGGCTGTAACGGTCGGCCAAACGCCCGCCCACGAACGCCAGCAACATGGGCAGGCTGAACGCCACCCAGGTGGCGCCCACGAAGGCCATGGATGCCCCCAGGTGTCGTAGCCACAGGCTCCAAATGACCTCGAAGGCCCCGCTGGCGAAGTTGAAGGAGGCGGCCAACACCAGGAAGTAGAGGACGGGGCGGCCGGCCAGTACACGGAAGGACGGCCGCGCCTGGATCTCACGTGCCGGGTGCCGGACGGTCCGGACCGGCTCCCGCAACACAGCAGCCATGGCCACCACCACCACCGCCGTGAGAGCGCTCCCGAAGAGGAAGATGGAGTAGAAAGCCCACTTCCCCTGACCTCCGCCCAGTTGATAGAGGGGAACGGCCAGCGCCGGCCCCAGGACCAATCCGGCAAACTGCGCCGTGGTCAGCCAGCCGAAGGCCCGGCTGCGGTTGGATTGGTCGGTGATGTCGGCGATGAAGCCGATTCCCGCCGGGTAGATGGCGGCCGCTCCCATTCCCTCCAGGAACCGGAACAGCACGAACCAACCGGGGCGCGTAGTGGTGATGAATAGGAGGGTGGCCGTCAAATAGAGGCAGGCGCCCAGGATGAGCAGCGGCTTGCGGCCGAAGCGGTCGCTGGCCAGCCCGAAGAGCGAGGAGAACCCCACCACGCCCACGTAGTAGGCCGCGGCCACCAGCCCAATGAGCGCCACCGAGGCATGCCCCTCTTCCTGTAGAAAGACGGGTAGGTAGGGGAGGATGGCGCCGAAGCCGGTCCAGACCACGAAGAGCGAAGCGGCGATGACGAGAAGCTGTAAGGGTAGGCGGGAAGTGGGTGTTGTGGTCACAATCAACTCGGGTCGGCGGGTCAGCTTCACCACGATACGCCGCTCCCGCCGTTTCGCCCAGTCGGAGGCGCTCGACTCCCAGCTGCCGGCGCCCCTTGCGGCCGCAATTCTCCGCGCGCGGACCCCGAGCCGCGGGCGGATGCATCCGGCGATCAGGCCGCCCGTGCCGCGGGCTATTCCGCGGCATCCTCCGCCCGCATCTCCGCCGATATGCGGTGGAAGCAGAACCCCTCGCTCTCCGCCAAGCGGGCCAACGGCGGCGCCAGACGGCCGGCGGCGGCCGCGTCCAACTCAATGAGCGACTGCCGGCGCAGAAAGGTATGCACGGACAGGGCGGAAGCGAAGCGGGCCGAGCCCCCGGTGGGCAGCACGTGATTGGAGCCGGCCACGTAGTCGCCAAAGGCCGTGGGCGTATGTTTCCCTACGAATATGGCACCGGCCGAGGCTACGCCGGAGAGGAAGGCACGGGCGTCCTGCAGGTGGAGCTCCAAGTGCTCGGGGCCGTAGGCGTTCACCAACGCCGCCGCCAGCGGGGCGAACTCCTGGCCCAGAGCCGGGTAGAAGGCGTGGAGGTTGCCACCAACTGGACGTGCGACACAGGACCCCGTGGACGCGGGCCCCGGCACAGCGGAGTGGGCGGCGAGCGTGTCGGACAGTGCGCACCGCTCGGCGCGCAGCACCTCGATGGCCTTGCCCACCGCTCGGCAGAAGTCCTCGTCCGGCGCCATGAGCAGGGCTTGAGCACCGCTGCCGTGTTCCTCCTGAGCCAGGAGATCGGCGGCCACCCAGCGCGGCTCCGCCTGCCCGTCCGCCACCACCAGCACCTCGCTGGGCCCGGCCAAGCTGTCGATGCCCACCAGCCCGAACACCTGCCGCTTGGCCTCGTTTACGTACGCGTTGCCCGGTCCGGTGATGACGTCTACCCGGGGCACCGTCCCTGTGCCGTACGCCAGCGCCGCCACCGCCTGCGCCCCGCCCAGACGGTAGACCTCACGTACGCCCAGCAGCCAGGCCGCAGCCAGCACCGACTCGTTCACCGCGCCATCCCGCCCCGGCGGCGTGCAGATGGCCAACTCCGCCACTCCCGCCACCTGCGCCGGCACCACGTTCATGATGACCGAGGACGCGTAGGAGCCCAGCCCGCCCGGCACGTACAGCCCCGCCCGCCCCACCGGCCGCTGGCGGATGCCCAGGCGCTGACCGTCCGGCCCCTGCTCCTCCCAGTCGGCGGGGAGCTCGTGACGGTGGAACCAAGTGCAGTTGTCGCGCGCCTTTTCCAGCGCCCGGCGCAGATCCGCCGGGAGCCGCTCACTGGCGGCGCGCAGTTCCTCCTCCGGCACGCGCAGGCGTGCGGCCGTCACCTGGGGCCAGTCCAGCCGGGCGGTGACCTCGACCAGGGCGGCGTCGCCGCGGGCGCGCACGCCGGCCAGAATCCCCTCCACCACCCGCGCGATCGCCTCACTGCTTGCCGGGCGAGGGCGGACACCGTCAACGGCACTGGGGACAGATGCGAGCGTGAGCGCCTGAATGAGCACCTTGGCCTCCGAGTCAGAGCGAGGGACTACCGCGCGCCCCGCGCCGGCGGGGTCGCGAGCACAGGTTACCAGCCCGCGGACGGTCGCAGCCGAAGACTACAGGCCGGAGACCGCGCCCACCAGCGGCGCGCCCTGCCAGCTCACGGCTGCCTCACCCAACAAGACCTTGAGCTCCGCAAAGAGACTCGTCTGCGGGTCCACGCGGTAGCCTTCGCCGAAGCGCAGCAGGAAGCGATCCGCACTGGTCACCACTTCCACCTGCACCGGGCAAGGCCCAGGGAAGTGGTGCAGCACCAGCTTGAGATCATCAATGACGGTGGCGGGCACGCCCTCCCCATCCAGGGTCAGGAGAACCGGCTCGTCGCCGGTGCGGGCCACGAAGGGCTCCACGGCGAAGGGAATGAGCTTGGTCTCCACTTCGTCCTTGTGGTCCACCTTGCCCCGCACCTTGACCACGCGGTCCTCCTGCAGGATCTCCCTGTTGTCCGAGTACATGCGCGGGAAGCACAGCATTTCCACCGACCCCTCGACGCCGTCCAGGGTCACGAAGGCCATGGTCTCGTGGTTCTTCTTGGTGGTGATGCGCTTCACGGATGACACCATGCCCACGATGGTGACCTCCTGGCCATCCGCCACCTCGCTCAGATGCGAGATGAGATGGGTGGTTTCCGCCTGGATCTGGTGGCGCAGCCCCCGTAGCGGATGGGAGGACAGAAACAGCCCCAATGTCTCCTTCTCCTGCGCCAGCCGCTCCTCCTTGCTGAAGTCATCCTCGGGGATGGGCACGGGCAACGACTGCGGGCCCCGTCCCGTGCCGGCCGCCGCTGCCCCCGCGGGGGCCTTCTTGCCCTCGGGGGCCACACTCAACAGGTCGAAAATGGATCCCTGCCCCAGCGTGGCGTCAGCCTGCGTCTTCTTGGCGAAGGACATGGCCTGGGGCAGCACCTGCAGCATGCCCAATCGAGAATAGCCGGTGGAATCCAGCCCGCCGGCCTTGATGAGACTCTCGATGGCGCGCTGGTTGACCGTGGTCAGATCCACGCGGGCGCAGAAGTCGAAGATGTCGCTGAAGCCGCCCGCCTCCTCGCGCGCGGCCAGGATGCACTTGATGGCCGTCTCCCCCACGTTCTTCACCGCGTTGAGCCCGAAGCGGATACGGCCCTCCACCACCCGAAAGTTGATGGCGGATTCGTTGATGTCCGGCGGCAGAACCTCGATGCCCATCTCGTTGGCCACCGTCACATAGAAGGGCACTTTGTCCTTGGTGTTCATGACGCTGGAGATGAGGGCCGCCATGTATTCCACCGGGTAGTTCGCTTTGAGATAGGCGGTCTGGTAAGCGATGAGCGCGTAGCAGGCGGCGTGCGACTTGTTGAAGGAGTAGTCGCCCGCCTTCTCCATCAGCGACCACAGGTGGTCCACCACACCCGGCGCCGCGCCCCCCGCCAGGGCGCCCTCACGGAACTTGGGCTGCAGCCGGTCCAGGATGGCGCGGTTCTTCTTGCCGATGGCCTTGCGCAGGTCGTCTGCCTCCGAGGGCGTGAAGCCGCCGATGCGCTTGGAGATGTCCATCAACTGTTCCTGGTAGATGGCCACGCCGTAGGTGGGCTTGAGCACCGGCTCCAGGCGCGGGTCCACATAGGTGACCAGCGCGGGATCGCGCTTGTTGCGGGCGAAGGTGGGGATGAACTCCATGGGACCCGGCCGATAGAGGGCCACCAGGGCGATGAGGTCGTCGAAGGTGGTGGGGCCCACCTCACGCAGAGCGGCCTGCATGCCCGTGGACTCAAACTGGAAGACCCCCTCCGAGTCCCCCCGGGTCAGCATGCGGTAGGTCTTGCCGTCGTCGAAGGGGATGGCCGCCAGGTCGAAGGCCGGGTCCTGCTCGCGGATGATACGCACGGCCTCGGCCAGCACATCCAAGTTGCGTAGGCCCAGGAAGTCCATCTTGAGCAGCCCCAGCTTCTCCACATCGCCCATGGCGAACTGCGTGACCACCTCGGCGTCGCCCTTCTGCTGCAGCGGCAGGTAGTCGGTGAGGGGTCGGTCGGAGATGACCACGCCGGCGGCGTGGATGGACTCCTGCCGGATCAGCCCTTCGATGGGCCTGGCCACGTCCACCACTCGGCGAACTTCCTCGTCCTTGTCGTACTCGGCGCGCAGGTCCTGCTTGTCGGCCAGCGCATCGGCCAGAGTCACCTTGGGCCCTTCCGGCACCAGCTTGGCGATGCGGTCCGCCACACCGTAGGGCACGTCCATCACCCGGGCGGCATCGCGGATGGCCTGCCGCGCCTTGATCGTGCCGAAGGTGCCGATCTGCGCCACCCGGTCCCGCCCGTACTTCTCAGCCACGTACTCGATGACCCGGTCCCGCCCCTCCACGGAGAAGTCGATGTCGATATCGGGCATGCTCACCCGGCCGGGGTTGAGAAAACGCTCGAAGAGCAGGTCGTGCTTGAGCGGGTCCAACTCGGTAATGCCCAGCAGGTAGGCCACCAGCGACCCCGCCGCCGAGCCGCGGCCCGGTCCCACGGGGATGCCCGCCCGTTTGGAAAAGGAGACGAAGTCCCAGACGATCAGGAAGTAGGCGGGGAAGCCCATCTGACCGATGGTGGCCAGCTCCATCTCCAGACGCTCGCGGACCTCGGGCCCTGGGTCGGCGCCGAAACGGCGGCTGATGCCCTCCTCGCACAGGTGGCGCAGGTAGGCGGCCTCGTCGGCGAAGCCTCCAGGCACCTCGTAGCTGGGGAGCAGGATGCGGTCGAACTCCAGGTTGACGTTGCAGCGCTCCGCCACCAGCAGCGTGTTGTCCACCGCCTCCGGGTACTTGGCGAAGGCCTGCCGCATCTCCTCTTCCGACTTGAAGTAGAACTCCTCGCTGCTGAAGCGCAGCCGCTTCTCCTCCGAGAGCCGGGAGCCGGTCTGGATGCAGAGCAGCACGTCGTGCGCCGGGGCGTCCTTGTGCTCCAGGTAGTGGATGTCGTTGGTGGCCACCAGGGGCAGGCCCACTTCCCGCGCCAGTTCGGCGACGGCCTCGGGCACTCCCTCCAGATCCGGGACACCGGTCTCCTGGATCTCGATGTACACGTTCTCCCGGCCGAAGAGGCCGCACAGCCGCTCCACTTCCCGCCTGGCGTCTTCCTTCTGCCCCCGCTCCAACGATTTGGACAGCCGCCCGGTAGGGCAACCGGAGAGGCAGATAAGGCCGTCGGCGTACTGCTGCAGGAGCTCGTAGTCCACTCGGGGTTTGATGTAGTAGCCCTCCAGGAAGGCGCGGCTGCCCAAGCGCAGCAGGTTCTGGTAGCCCTCGTTGGTGCTGGCCAGCAGAGTGAGATGCCAGCGCTCCTCCGACTGGCGATCCTTGTGCAACCGGTCCTCCACCACGTAGGCCTCCAGGCCCAGGATGGGCTTGACCCCGGCCTTGACCGCCTTCTGGTAGAACTGCACGGCACCGGACAGCACCCCGTGATCCGTGAGGGCCAGTGCCGGCATGCCGTAGGCGGCGGCCTTCTCCACCAGATCGCCCACCTTGCAGGCACCGTCGAGGGCGGAGTAATCGCTGTGGACATGGAGATGTACGAAGCCGGACATGGGCGCAGCGACTCCCCTGGAGGTAGACGGGCTGGGTGGCAATCCCCCGTGACGGGTCAGGTTACAGGCTCGATTCTACCCCGAACGCCTCTTTGCCTCAACCAGAATGTGTGGCCCATGGCGGACGCTGTACGCCGGAGGCGGACGAAGGGCGAGATCACAAGCCTTCCACAAGCCTCCCTATTGAAGCCGCCTTAACAAGACGATCCGGTCCGGCCCGGCGCTGGTGAAGATGACAGACGAACCAAGCAGAGCGAACCCGTCGGACAGCCAGGATGCGAGGCCTTTGGCTCTTGGCGCGGTCCTTGACGCCCAGTGACATCCACCCATACTGGGGTGACGGGGGAGTGCTCAGTCTCCCCATGCGGCACGAAGGGGTCGGAAGGACAGAGGTCCTGCACAAGATGCTGGCTCCCCGCCACCGGGGGATCGAGGCCGGCCCACGGGCCACCGGCCGGCTCTGCGAGGAGGTCGTCATGGTCGTGCACGCCGATATCTCCGCCCATACCGACTACTCCTATGCCGGCTTCGTCGCCTACGTCAGAGAGCGCGGCGCAGAGTAACCCCTGCCGCCCGAGGCCAACCGCTCCTGCCGCGCCACCAAAGAGCACGATGCATGTCCCGGGCTTCCTTCATCGCGCGAGATGAGACGCGTGTCATGCGCGTCGACGGCGAAGCCGGCGTCATCCCCGAGCCGGCCGGCCGGCGCCCCCTCCGCCGCGCTTCTTGGGCAGCAAAGCACTGATGATCCCCACAAGTGCCACCGCCCCCATGATGAGGTAGGTGGTGGTGGGAGCCAGGTGGAAGAGCCATACGCACACGGCGTAGATGACCCCCAGTCAGACCACCAACCCCACAAGACTGCCGATGATCCTGCCGGCCATGGTGACCTCCCCGCGTGCGGGCGGCGCCCCCAGGGCGCGCCGCCTCCCACACCCGCTGCGCTTCGCCCATCTCCCTTCTACCTACCGAAAGCCGGCCCCCGGCAAACGCGGTACGCGAACACGCCGGACGGCACACGCCACCGGTGGCGGAACTACCCCGGCTTCACAGCGCAGATGGCCGCGGAGAGCACGCAGTCCTCCAGCCTGGCCTCCGGCTGCCACTCCTTGATGAAGGTGCGGCTCTCCTCGCTGGGCCGGATGCTGATGTCGGTGAAGCCGGCCCGGGACAGCATGGAGGTGAGGTTGTCGATATCGGTGGCCCCGGAGATGCAGGCAGAGAGCAGGCGCATGTCCTCCCGCCAGGCTTCGGGGATGGCGGCAATGGCCACCACGTCACTCACGGCCAGTCGCCCTCCCGGCTTGAGCACCCGAAAGGCGTCGGTGAACACCGCCGGCTTGTCCGGCGACAGATTGATGACGCAGTTGGAGATGATGACGTCCGCCGTGGCGTCGGCCACCGGCAGGTGCTCGATCTCCCCCAGCCGGAACTCTACGTTGCCCAGGTTGGCCTCGCGGGCGTTCTCACGCGCCTTGGCCACCATCTCCGGCGTCATGTCCACGCCTATCACCCGCCCCGAGGGCCCCACGCGGTGGGCGGCCAGGAAGCAGTCGAAACCGGCCCCGCTCCCCAGATCCACCACCACCTCCCCGGGCTGGAGGGCGGCGATGGCCTGAGGGTTGCCGCACCCCAGCCCCAGATTGGCGCCCTCGGGCGCCAGGGCCAGCTCCTCGGCCGTGTAGCCGACCTGCCGAGAGATCTCGTCGAAGCCGGCCGCCTGCCCCCCGCAGCAGGACGACCCACCGCAGCACGAAGACCCCTGCATCGCGAACCCCGCGTAACGCGCGCGCACAGCGTCGCGCACGGCATCGTGGTCCTTGCTTTCAGACATCGTCCTTCCTCCTAATGTCCCCTCTCGCCTTCAGTTCCGGCGAGGTCTCCCGACCGAACACGCCGCGCGCCTCACCATCATCCTCCCGAGCCACCCCAGTACGGCATCGCTGCCCTCGGGCGACAGAGCACAGATCGAGGGAGAGAACCCCCTCCAGCAGGGCTCTGTCCCGCTCGATGGTGGCGTCATCCTCCAGAGCCTCCTGCAACCACTGCTGGAGAGGCCGGCTGAACTCCCCGGTGGGCCCCTCAGGCAGGCGGTAGTAGGCCCAGCGGCCCTCCTTGCGCATCTCCACCAATCCGGCCGCGCTCAGGAGCGAGAGGTGCTTGGATACGGTGGAAGGGGCCAGCGCCAGCACCTCCACGATCTGGCACACGCACAGCTCGCCCCTGTCCAGCAGCTGCAGGATGCGCACCCGCTGCGTGTCGGCCAGGGCCTTGGTCACTCGAATGGTCGATGCCAGCCCGCGACCGGCCGCGTTCCACCGGCTCCATTCCCCGGGCTCAGACCCGGCGACACATTCGCAGGCGCGTTTATGATTCGTCATATGGCGAAATATAGAAGCACAACCGCCCAAGGTCAAGCGAAGACTGTCGCGTGGGACACAACGCCAGGGCGGAGGCCGGCGGTGTCCATGCACACTCTCCCCGGGTCGCCCTCGCCCTCGGCAGTACGACCCGGGGAGCGCTTGGCCCCGCGGCTACCGCTGGGCCACGTAGTCTCGCACTGCGGTGATCTCGAATCCGTACTTCCCGGCCAGCTGCTTCAGCGTGACGCCGTCCGCCTCGTCGGGGGAGATGCCAAATGCCGCCAGGAAGGCGTCGAAATCCCGCACCTTGGCCCTGATCTCACCCAGCGTGGTCGTGCCCTTGATGTCCGGCGTGGTCTCCGAGGTGCTGCCCGTCCCGCCGCCGGTGCCCGTACCGCCCCCGGTGCCGAGGGCCTTGGTCGTGCTGGTGGCGGGCCCCACGCTGGTAGTGGTGGTGGCCGGGGTGGGCGAGGTGGTGCCGCCATCACCCGGCTGTCCGCCTCCACCGGCCTCCCCGGGCCACAACCCGGTCAGGAGGTAGGCGATGGACCCGGGCACGCCCGCCTTCATGTGCTCACGCGCGAGCGCCGTGGCGGGCAGGCCATTGAGCCGGGCTACCTCGGCCACGCGTTCCGCGGGGATCCCGGCCTGCTCCCCCATAGCCAGGAGGGATTGGTCGATGTAACGGATGGCCTCCCGGATGGTCTCCGGCGACACGATCTCCGCTCCGGCGATGCCCATGTCCGTCTGCACGTCCTTGAGCTTGGTCGATGCCGCCACCGACTGGGGGATGACGAAGCCGTTGTGCAGCTCCTGGGCACTGACGTTGTAGTTGTCGACGACATCGGAGACCGTGCTCGAGCCCCGGATATCCTCCACCACGCCGAAGGTCCGCGCAGCGGTGATGCCGAAGTTGCCCGAGGTCATGGCCTCCACGATGGGGATGACGAAGGCGGCCAGCGCCACCGACCAGAGCACCGGTGTGGCCATCGCCCGCCCACTCTTGCCACCGGCCGGTCTGTCAAACCAGGTGCGCACCTTGAGCGTGCTGCCCGTCTTCTTGCTGACCGGGCAGGAGTCAACGCACTTCAGGCAGCGGGTGCACTCCACGTCCCGCACCACGTTCACCTTGCTGACCCGAATCTTCACAGGGCAGGCGCGGTCGCAGCGGCCACAGTCGATGCAGGTGGAAGCTTCCCGCTTGATGTTGAGGAAGGAGAAGGAGTTGAACAGCCCGTTCAGGGCACCCAGCGGACAGGCGAAACGACAGAAAGGCCGCGGGATGAAGAGCGCCGCCAGCACCGTGGCCGCCAGCACCGCGTAGCCGCTCCAGGCGATCTCATCCGTCCAAATGTTGAAGGGGTTGTAGTAGGGGTCCCAGTCCTGGAAGACAATCTTGCCGGAACGGGCGGTCTGGATGAGGAGCCAGGCCAGGATGACGAACTTGGCGTAACGGAGCACGGACTCCAGCTTGTGCGGGAGCTTGTCGTAAGCGGAGGCCCACAGCCTGCGCCCCACAGCGTTCAGCCCGTCCTGCATGGTGCCCAGCGGGCAGATCCACCCACAGAAGGATTTCCCGGTGAGAACCAGGCCGATGGCCAGAGCCAGCAGCATGATAAAGACCGCCGAGTGCACCTTGTTGACGCAGTTGCCGGTGCTGAAGTAGGTGTAGAGGTTGGCAACGCCGCCGAAGGGACAGATGGTGTGGAGATTGGCCGCCCACGACCAGGTCAGCGTGTGCGCGATGCCGATGAGAAGCACGTAGGCCACTATCAGCCGGCGCACGGCGTCACGAAAGATCTGCGTCCGCGTGCGCCGCGGAGGCAGCTTCCCGCGGCGCCCACCTACCGACGTCTCGAATCGCTCCCCGGCGGTTGCCGGACTACTGCTCTTCTCCATCACGGCTACCGGCTGAACGCGCGCAAGTGATTCTGCGAGCCGCGCAGGAGGTTGGAGTAGACCTGATCGATATCGGCATTGTCCGACCGGGCTATGGCCTGCTCCAGATCCTCGATGTCCGCCTCTTCGATCAGCCGCCCCACGTCCCTGGCCGCCCATAGGGATCCACTCCCTTGCCCCACCAGGTCATCGTAGAGCTTCTGGAGCTCGGCATCGTGGAAGACGCCGTTCTCCTCGCTGAAACCGGGATCCGGCACGGCATACGCATCCAGCAGCGTCTCCACGGCGTCCATGTGGCGCTGTTCCGAGGCCGCGATATTCGCGAAGATCCTGGCACCCCACAGGTGGTAGAAGCTCAGGTAGACGTCGCGGGCCATCTTCTCCTCTTCGTACATGAAGAGGAGTCTGGCCTTCTCCTCAACGCTGAGCTCGCCCTGGAACAGGGCCTGCAGGTGACCCTCCACTCTTGCGCCGACCGAGGCGGCGCCATCCCCTCCGCCACCACCGGCCGCCGCGTCCGTTGCCGGCTGCGAGCGCAGTGCCCGCCATCACCAACGTCAGACCGACGGCGACCACCGTCACCACCCACTTCTTGCTCAACCTCCTCATCACACGCCTCCTCGGCCGCCGGGTTTCCCTTGCCTCCGTTTCAGCCTAGGGCCCAAATGTGAGGAAAATGCGAACAATTATCGCGTATCCATGCAATGAACCGGCCATAGTGGTGGAAGCGGAGAGAGATGCCGGCCAGGGCCGGAGCAACCCGGCCCGCAGGAGTCAGCGGTCAGGAGAAGCGGAGACCGTGCCCGTGGAGTTGTGCGGCCCCTAGGAGAGCCACCGTTTCGCCTACTCCCTTCACCACCCGCAGCCGCCCTCCACCCAGCGGCTCCGCCATGCCTTCCCGCCCCTCCCGATTCCACGGCCGGTCCAGGAGCACTCCCACGCCGTTGCCGCGCACCACGAAGTCGCACACATTGGGAAGGTGATCATCCACCAGCACGTCTATGGCCTGCGCGGGCTTGTCTGCGTTCTCACAGCGGATGAATTCGTCGAAGGCAAGCTGGTTGCCCTCCAGCCAGGCCAGAGTGGCCTGCACAGCGCCCTCCGGCCGCGCCGTCACGATAGACACTCGGCCGAGCTCCCGCAGCCCGGCCAGCCCCTGGGCCACTCCCTCATACACCGGCAGGGCGGTCACCCACTCCGGGTCCTCCATGGCCTCCATGATCTCGAGCAGCATATCGGACTCACCCACGGCATAGCGCCAGGCAGAGAGGTCCTCGTAGTTGAGCCGTAGGCCGTACTTCGCCTCAATGCGGGGCAAGATGCCCCGCACATGGTCCGCGAGCACCCCATCAATGTCGACACCAATTCGCACCTGGGGGGCCTCCTTTCGCACCCTCAACGGATCAGCACGTGGCCCTGGGCCAGCAACTCCTCGCTCAGCATATGGTACTCGACCTCACCGAGGGCTGATCCCTCAGCCAGGGCCAAGGCGATGAGGGCGCCGCAAGCGGCGCCGGCATTGGCCCGCACCGGTTCCATACGCAGGGCGGAGTTGTAGGCCTTCCAGTCCACCGAATAAGCGGAGGAGACCAGCAGGTAGGGGTGATCCACCGGCTGCACCGCCCGCAGAGGCAGCATGACCATGGCGGCGGTATCCGGCTGCTGGGCTCCGTTGATGGTGTCGTGGCGATCAAAGGCCGCATACTTGCCACAGGAGATGGGGTCCTCCTGGTTGGACTCCAATTGCGCCAAGCCGAACACGTTCTCGGACAGCACCATGATCTCGCCCCGTACGTAGGGCCACGTGGGCAGCCGCGCCACGCCGATCTGCGGGAATGCGTCCTGAATGGCGGCCACCTGGGTCAGCGCCCGCTGCTGCAGTCGCGCCAAGATGAGGGGACGATTCTCAGGCTCCATGTACCACGAGTAAGAGAGGTCGGGGTCGGGGCAATCGCTCCAGGCCTCGTTCAACTCCCTCTTGTCACCGGGAAGCACGTGGCGCATTGACCAGCTCCCCTCGAAGGTACTGGCGATGTTTCGCGGCACCTTGGCGGGGAGGGCCGGCTCCGGGGCAGGGTCTCGCCACAGCTCGTGGCTCTCCACGGCCTCAGCAATGCCCTCCGCGGCTACCTTCAACGTCACCAGGAGAGTGAGGGATTGCGGCGAGGTGGTATATAGATTGGTGCGGGTGGGTGGCACCGCCTGCCGGCCCCGCAGGTCATTCTGGCGCAGGGGGCTGCGACCGATGGTATACGTGCAGCCCAAGGCCCGAGCCAGGTCCGCCTCCACGGAGGCATCGATGAAGTAGGTGGTCTCCAGGCGCAGACGGCTCCCGGCCTCGTCCTGCACGATGACGTAGCGGTCGCCCTCGGCATCGGAGGCGCCGCGCAGCACGCCCCACAGCCTGAGCATCTCCACTCTGCCCCGGGCCCCCTCCGGCACCTGCTCGTCAGTGAAGGCCAGTCTCTCCAACACCGCCTGGGCCACCTCCGGCTCGTACACCATACGGCCGTTGCGCTCCAGGGGCCACACACCCAGTGCCTCATAGTGCTCGAGCATCGTCTGGCGAAACTCGCGGTAGAAGCCACCCAGCGTCCCCGGCTCGTAGTCGTCCTCCAGGCAAAGCCCCTGAGCCAACGGGGACTCCAGAGCCGCCGTGTTGCTGACGAGGACTACGCGCACCGGGCCGGTCAGCCTCTCAGCGGCCAGCCTCAGCCCTCGCAACGCCCCCAGCCCGGAGCTGGTGGCGCCGTACACCACCACGTCCACGCGCTCCACCGCGTCCCACTCCGCACTGATCCCATCGTTCGGCGAAACGGAGATGGTGGAGGTGGCCACACTACCGAGCTGCGTTGGGCCGGGATTGCCGCGCCCCGCGCCCTGGGCCAGACCCAGCCACAGCAGAGAGCAGGCGACCAGCACAACCGCCGTGACGGCCGTGATCTGCCATCGGCCGGGCAGCGACCGTCGCAGCAGCGAAGCCCCGCCCGAAGCCCGCCGAACCTCCCCATCCCGCGATGGCTCTTGAACGCTACGCATGGACACACCTCGTTGCCGCTGAAATGAGCCTCACGCCCTATACGGGGGGAGTCTCACCCCCTACCTGGGTGCGGCGCAGTATAGCTTACGTAAGCGAACCACGCGGCCGACAGGCACAGCGGCGACAGTCGCCGTCACACCCAAGCGGCAGCGGTTCTCGGCACCGAGGGCACAGCAGCACCGGCGTGCTCACCACCAAGCCACAGCGCGGGCAGGTCCACTCTGCCGGGCAACACCTCCCGTCCTTCGGGGGCCGGCCTTCGCCCACCGTGCCCATCACCATCCCGCCAGACGCGCCACCTGCGCCACCACACCCCCCACCAGGAAGGCCAAGCCCACGCTCCCCACCCACACCAGGGCGGTGAAGGTACGGCCCCTCTCTTTGAGGATGACCAGCACCGACGCCAGGCAGGGGACGAATAGCGTCACCGTGACCATGGCCACCAGCACGCTGCTGCCGGACAGTGCCAGGTCATATAGCCTTACCGCCGCGAACTCCCGGCGAACCATGCCCAGCATGAAGGCTTCCGCCGACTCGGGCGGCAGCCGCAGCCAGCCCGTCACCAGCGGTGCCAACGCGCGCTGGATGGCAGCCAGTCCCCCGCTCACGTCCAGGATGCTGAGGACCGCCGAGCCAGCCAGGAAATACACCGCTGCTTCTTTGAGGAACGACCAAGTCTTACGAAAGGTTTTGTTGAACACGTTGCCGGGACGGGGCAAACGCAACGGCGGAAGGTCCAAGAGCAGGTCGCTGGCCCGGCCAGGTGAGAACCGGTCCAGCAGCCGCCCGATGCCCCCCAACAGCACTATCATGATGGCCAGGTAGGCTGCAGTCACCCAGGCGCCCCCCTGGCCGGCCAGCACGGCCGCAATGATGCCCAGTTGAGCCGAGCAGGGGATGGTGAGCGCCATGAGCGCCGTGGCGATCTTGCGCTCCCGTTCCGACCCCAGCATGCGCGTGCTCATAGCGGCCATGGTCACGCAGCCCAGGCCCAGGATCATGGGGATCACCGCCAGCCCATTCAGCCCTATGCTTCCCATCAGGCGGTCAGTCAGCGCAGCGAGGCGTGGGAGATAGCCGCAATCCTCCAGCAGGGCCATGAGGAAGTAGAAGCCCAGCACCAGCGGCAACAACAGTCCCAGCAGGTAGGTGATGGTCAGGGTGATCACGCCGTATGACCCGGCGAAGAGCTGGAAGATGGTGCCGGAATCACCGGCCACGGAGGCCACCAGTCGGCGCAGGAAGGGCTCCACGTACCCCCCCATGACCGTGCCCTCCGTGAACCCCACCAGTGTCTGCGCCACCAACACGCCCAGGAAGAAGTAGATACAGGCCAGGACGAGCAGCAGGATGGGGAAGCCGGTGAGCGGCCTCATGAGAACGCCGCCCAAGCGAGAACGGAAGGCCCCCGCCCCGGTCCCCTGCCGGATCACGCGGGCGGCCAGCCGGTTGACCCGCACACGTCGTGCCCGATAGAGCTCGTCGCGAGCGCCACCGGGTTCCAAGCCGTATTCCGCCGCCACTTCCTGGTCACCTTCCAGGACCAGCAACGCGTCCCCACGGCGGGCCACGCGCGTCTCCCAACGTGCCAAGCGCGGCTCCAGGTCCGGATTCGGCCGCCCAGGGCGCGCCCGGCGCAGCGCTTCCCTGACCTCCCCGAAACCCGCCCGCTTCACGGCCACCGTGGAAATGACCTCCACCCCCAATTCCTCGACCAGAGCCTTGGCGTCCACCTTGACCCCGCGCCGGTCCGCCTCATCCATGAGGTTGAGCGCCACCACCATAGGCAGTCCCATATCGCACAGTTGTTGGGTGAGGAAGAGATCGCGCTCCAGGTTGGAGGCATCCACCACGTTGAGAACCACGTCCGCCCGCCGGATGACCTCCCGCGCCACTCGCTCCTCGGCGGTGAAGGCCGAGACGCCATAGATGCCCGGCGTATCAACCACCGTCACGTCGCCGGCCGTCCCCCGTGCGATCTCGATGGTGGTGCCCGGGTAGTTGGACACGTCCACGTACTGCCCGGTGAAGGCGTTGAAGAAGAGCGACTTGCCCACGTTGGGATTGCCCACCAGGACCACGATAGGCTTTCCCTGGGACGGAGACGTGGATGCCTCATCAGCCGCCACTGCAGAGGCCCCGGAGTGCGGCTGCAGGCCATCAGACTGGAGAGGCCGCGGGGCACCGGCCGGCCTCTCCAGTGCGCCGGGGGGGCTACTGACGCCCGCTGTCACATGCGGCAGGACGTCACCAACGCTGTTACCCTCCTTGCGCTGATCAGAAACCTCGCTCACACCCTCTCCGCTCGCTCACACCCTCTCCGGTATTCTTCTGCAACCCCGGCCGGGCACACTGAGGCCACGCAAAGGACGCAGGGAAACGGACAGGCGACCGGCCTCAGAGGAGGATCATCAGGAGAGGTCAGGTGCGGCGGCCGAAGCGCCGGTGCCGGCGCCCACATTCCACGGGGACGGCTGCCAGAGGACACGCCGGCCCGCAACTGTCACCGGCGAGAGGCTCCACCAAAATGGAGCCGGCCAACTGACGCCCCACGCATATCTCTTGATTGCGGCGCCGGACCAGCACCGGGCCCCCGCCCAGGACCTCGGCCGAGTCCACCGTGGCGCCTTCGTGCATGCCTATGCGGGTGCACTGGGCACGGGTGCGCTCATCCGGGATCCGCACAATCCGCAGCGGCCCTCTTCTCTTGGCCTCAAGAAGCGTCATCAGCCTACGTCCCACCACCAGGCAACCATATTAGCCATACCTAACACCCAGCACTAGTATAGGCTCCCAAGCCGCGCAACACAAGGCGCATCCGGGGTGAGGCCACTTGGGCGACGGGGGCCGCGGCCGAGCCGCGGCCCCCGTCGCCCGCACCACTGTCCCAGACTCAGGCCCCAGCCTTGACCTGAGCCCAGGCCCAATCCAGCCAGGGAAAGAGTGCCTCCAAGTCCGCGGTCTCCACAGTGGCACCGCCCCATAGGCGCAGGCCCACAGGGGCTTCGCGGTAGGACAGGATGTCGTAGCCCACCCCCTCCGTTTCGAGCAGAGCCCCCACCTGCTTCACGGCCTTGCTTCGACCGTCCTCCGGCAGCGTAGCCAGCCAAGGATCGACCACCTGCAGACACATGGAGGTGGTGGAGCGGGTCTCCGGTCGCCGGGCCAGGAACTCCACCCAGGGAGCGCTCTCCACCCAACACCCGGTGGCGGCGAAGTTGGCCTGACTGCGGCGATACAGCTCCGAGAGGCCGCCGATGCTCGCCGCCCACTTCAGCCCATCCAGAGCATCCTCCGTGCAGAGCATGGAGGGAGTGTTGATGGTATCGCCCTCGAAGATGGCGGCGTTGAGCCTGCCGGCCTTGGTGAGCCGGAAGACCTTGGGCATGGGCCAGGGCGGCTGGTAGGACTCCAGGCGCTCCACCGCCCGCGGGCTGAGGATGATGACACCGTGCGCCGCCTCGCCGCCCAGCACCTTCTGCCAGGAGTAAGTGACCACATCCAGCTTCTCCCAGGGCAGGGGCATGGCAAAGATGGCAGAGGTGGCGTCACAGATGGTCAGCCCCTCACGGTCGGCCGCGATCCAGTCACCGTCGGGAACGCGGACGCCGCTGGTGGTCCCGTTCCAGGCGAACACCACGTCGCGCCGGAAATCAGCCGCCGCCAGATCCGCGATCTCCCCGTAGTCCGCCTCATACACGTTGACATCCTTCAGGCGCAGCTGCTTCACCACGTCCGTGACCCAGCCCTTGCCGAAGCTCTCCCAGGCCAGAACGTCCGCGCCACGCTGCCCCAGCAGCGACCATAGGGCCATCTCCACCGCCCCGGTGTCGGAACCGGGCACGATGCCCAGCAGATAGCCGGAGGGAAGACCCAACAATGCCTTGGAGCGCTCGATCACCTCTCTCAGACGAGCGCGCCCGGCGGCGCAGCGATGAGACCTGCCCACCAACGCGCCATTCAGCGCCTGCAGGTCCCAGCCCGGCCGCTTGCAGCAAGGCCCGGAACCGAAGTTCGGGACACGGGGCTTTGTCTCCGGCTTCATCTGTCTCCTTTGCTGGACGTGCACCAACCGCGGCCGCGTGACGGCCGGGCCGCGATTCTACCCCGCACGGCGATGGCCCACCAGCCGCCGCCCCACCCGCACTTGATGGCGCCCACCGGTGGGATATATTCTCCATGCTGGGTCTGCTTGTGAGAAAGGGTGACGCGCGTGCCGCTCGACCAACGCCTGCAGGACGTACAAACGCGACGAGCCGTCCCTGATGACGCGGCGGAAGTGGTCCGGATCTTCCGGGCCGGTTTCCCTCCCTCCCTCCTCCCCTACACCATCTATGACCAGCCCGGCATCGTTGACTACTTGCGCGGCATGCTCCGCTGGCAGCACGTGGGAACCACCTCCGTGACCATCGTGAGTACCTATCAGGGGAAGGTGGCCGCTTGGGCCCAGTTCCACCGCCACCCTACCCTGCTCTTCCTCAACCACGTGTACGTCACCCCCGAATTCCAGGGAGCCGGGTTGGGCAGAGTCCTCCTACGCGGTGCCATAGACCTGGTGAGGGAGCCCGGGCAGATCTACCTGGGTTCGGAAGCCTTCTCCACCAACAAAGGAGCGCATGCCTGGTACCGCTCCCTGGGCATGGAGCCTTCGGATCGGGTCCATTGGGTGGAGCTGATTCCCGAGCCGGTTCAGGGCCGCCGCGCGTGGTGGAGCTTCGACGGCCTGGTCACCGGCCTGGCCGCCCAGAAGCGCTTCGGCTTCTCCCGCATCCTGCTGCGCACCCGGCGCACGGCCTACGTCATCCGCACCCTGGGCCGGCACTTCTACCGCGGCAACAGCTTTGACATCTTGGACGACGCCAGCGCTATGACCGCCCTCCACACTCTGGACCCGAAGCGAAAGCTGATGATCATCGCCTCCGGCGAGGGAAGAGAGCCACGCTATCCCATCGTGGCGCAAAGCACGCAGGTGCGCGGCCGCATCGACACCGCACTGACCGTGCTGGGCTCCTTCCCGGGTTAGCCGTCGGCCTCCGGGCCGGTGTCCCCCTCCGGGTCCGCCCGCAGCAGCCCGTAGTCGATGGAATCCACCAGCGCCTGCCAGGATGCCTCCACCACGTTGTCGCTCACGCCGACAGACCCCCAGGATTCCGCGCCGTTGGACGAGTCCAAGAGTACCCTGGTGACGGCTGCCGTGCCGCGGTCCTCATCCAGGATGCGCACGGAGTAGTTCACCAGGTGGATATCCTGCAGGGCCGGGAACTTGCGCTCAATAGCCAAGCGCAGAGCACGGTCGAGGGCGTTGACCGGGCCGTTGCCCTCCGCCGTCTGGATGATGCGCTCACCGTTGATGTGGATCTTGATGGTGGCCTCGGTGGTCACCTCGCCGTGCTCCCGCTTCTCCACTATGAGACGGAAGCTCTCCAGCGTGAAGAACTCCCGCCGCACGCCCAGCTCGTCGCGCATGAGCAGTTCGAAGGAGGCGTCGGCCGCCTCGTAGTGATAGCCCTTGTGTTCCATCTTCTTCAGCCGGCGTAGGATGCGCTCCTCCAGACGTCGCTGCTCGTCCAAGGAGTAGCCCAGCTCGCGCGCCCGTTGGCGGATGGCACCCCTGCCGGACAGCTCGCTCAGCAGGATGCGTGGCGTATTGCCCACCTGCTCCGGTCTGATGTGCTCGAAAGTGGAGCGATCCTCCTGCACGGCGGCGATGTGCAGGCCGCCCTTGTGGGCGAAGGCGTTGCGCCCCACGTAAGGCTGGTGCGGGTCAGGCGAGACGTTGCAGAGCTCCGCCACGAAGTGACTTGTCTCCGTGAGGCGGGCCAGGTTCTCGTCGGAGATGCAGTCCACTCCCACCTTGAGCTTGAGTGCAGGGATGATGGCGCAGAGATCCGCGTTGCCGCAGCGCTCCCCGTAGCCGTTGATGGTGCCCTGCACGTGGGTGGCCCCCTTCTGCACCCCAATCAGGGTGTTGGCCACGGCACAACCCGAATCGTTGTGGCAGTGGATGCCCACCTGGGTGCCGAGGGCGGCGGTGCGCAAGTTCTCCACCACCGCCGCCACTGTCTGCCCCAAACGGACCGGCAGACATGCGCCGTTGGTATCGCAGAGGACGACGGCGGAGGCACCGGCTTCGGCAGCAGTCCGCACGCACTGCAGGGCGTACTCCGAGTCATCCAGATAAGCGTCGAAGAAGTGCTCGGCGTCATAGATCACTTCTTTGCCGCGCCCCACCAGGAACTCCACCGATTCCGCGATCATGCGCAGGTTCTCTGTCCGGTCCACCCGCAACACCTTGCGTACATGCAGGTCCCAGGTCTTGCCCACGATGGTGGCCACCGGCACCCAGCTTTCCCCCAACACCCGCAGCACCGGGTCCTCCTTCGCCCTCGCCCCCTTGCCACGCGTCATGCCGAAGGCGGCCACGCGAGTGTGGCCCGCCAACCGCTCCGCCTGCATGCGCTGGAAGAACTCCTCGTCCTTGGGGTTGGAGCCGGGAAAGCCGCCCTCAATGATGTGGATACCCAACTCCGCCAGCCGCCGGGCGATACGTATCTTCTCGTCCACGGAGACCGACAGCCCCTCGCGCTGCATGCCGTCACGGAGCGTGGTGTCGTAGAGCAGGAGGGCACCCGGCGCCGTAGGCGGCGCACCCGCCGCGGGCCCGCCGAGCCCGGAGCCGGGACTGGTGACGACATGCGCGGGCTCCGCTTGGCCGGCCGCCGCCTTTCCCTCACCGTGCGGCATCGCCGCCGTCACGCCCTCCCAAGTCCCATTCGTTTCGATGCCCCGCGGCCCGCCCGCGCCTATTCCGGCCAGACGGGGGCGCCGGAGGTGGCGGCGTAGTCGCGGAAGGCCTTGATGATACGCCGCGTCACCGGCCCCGGCGTACCGTCGCCGATCTTGCGCCGGTCCGCCTCCACGATGGGGGCCGCCTCCGCCCCGGTGCCGGTGAGGAACAGCTCATCGGCGTTGTAGATGTCGTAGAGGGTGTAGAGCCCCTCCTCCACCGGAATGCTCAGTTGCTCGCGGCAGAGCTTGATGACCACGCCCCGGCTGATGCCGCGCAGGGCCCCGGTGATGGGGTGCGGGGTGAACACCTTGCCGCCCTTCACGAAGAACAGGTTGTCCGCGGTGCATTCGGCCACCCAGCCGTCCTGGTTGAGGACGATGCCCTCGTTGGCGCCGGTGCCGCGCAGCTCCAACGCCCCCAGGATGTTGGTGAGGTAGTTGAGGCTTTTCACGCTGCCGTTGATGCACTGGGGCGAGTTGCGACGCGTGGAACAGGTGATGACGGTGAGGCCCTTCTCGTAGGCCTCCGGCGGGTACAGCTGGATAGTGGAGGTGATGATGAAGTAGCTGGACTTGGGGCACTTGACCGGATTGAGGCCCAGGTCGCCCTCACCACGGGTCACCACCAGGCGGATGTAGCCGTCGCGCAGCTCGTTGCGCCGCACCGTCTCCAGCGTGGCCTCGAACATGGCCACCCGGTCGATGGGCACCTCCAGGGCGATGGCCTGCGCCGACATGTACAGCCGCTCTATGTGATCCTCCAGCTCGAACACCCGCCCGTTGTAGATGCGGATGCCCTCAAAGATGCCGTCGCCATAGAGAAGACCATGGTCGAAGACGCTGATCTTCGCGTGTTCCTTGTCGTAGTACGTGCCGTCAATCAAGACCTGCATCGCGTTTCTCCTTCGCGCCTGGTTCCCGCCCCTGCTGGTGGCGCGGCACCGCAAGCGGTGGCGCGCCGCGGCCGAGGGCGGCGCCGCCCACCTAGGCGGCGCCGCCCTCGGCTACATAACGGGCCACCAAGTCACCCACGTCGCTCGTGCCCATGCCCATCTGCCCCGCCGCCAGCGACTCCATCTTGCTGATGGCGTAGACCATGCCCTTCTCCACCTCGACCGCCGCCTCCGGCCGGTGCAGGAAGTCCAGCATCATGCCTGCGGCCGCGATGGCCGCCAGCGGGTTGATGACGTTGAGCCCCTCGTACTTGGGCGCCGAGCCGCCCATGGGCTCGAACATAGAACAGCGCTCCGGGTGGATGTTGCCACCGGCCGCCACGCCCAAGCCACCCTGGATCATGGCCGCCTGGTCGGTGATGATATCGCCGAACATGTTGTCGGTGACGATGACGTCGAACCACTCCGGGTTCTTGAGGAACCACATGGAGATGGCGTCCACGTGAGCGTAGTCACGCTTCACGTCCGGGTAGTCGGCGTCACCGATCTCGTTGAAAGCCCGCCACCACAGATCCCAGGCGTAGGTCAGCACGTTGGTCTTGCCGCACAGTGTGAGACGCCCGTGACGGTCCGGCCGCCGCGCGTACTCGAAGGCGTAGCGCAGGCAGCGCTCCACTCCCATGCGGGTGTTCACGCTCTCCTGCACGGCGACCTCGTCCGGAGTGCCCTTCTTCAGGAAGCCGCCGGTGGAAGTGTAGAGCCCCTCGGTGTTCTCGCGCACCACCACAAAGTCGATGTCCTCCGGCCCCTTGTCCTTGATGGGAGTCCAGACGCCGGGCAGCAGCTTGACCGGGCGCAGGTTGACGTACTGGTCCAGGGCGCGGCGCAGGTAGAGGAGAATCCCGTGTTCCAGGATGCCCGGCGCCACGTTCGGGTGGCCTACGGCACCCAGCAGGACGGCGTCGTGCTTCTCCAACTCCGCCACCGCCGACTCGGGCAGGGTCTCGCCGGTGCGCAGGTAGCGGGCGGCACCGAAATCGTAGTCGGTCTGGTCGTAGCTGAAGCCGAAGCGATCGGCCGCGGCCTTGAACACCTTGAGCCCCTCGCGCGTGACTTCGGGGCCGGTGCCGTCCCCAGGGATGACCGCGATCTTGTAGCCCATGCCCGTTCCTCCTCTGCCTTCCGGCCCTATCGCTCGGATGTCGACTTCTTCAAGTACGGCAGCAGGCCACCCGCCGCCACCAGCTCCCGCATGAAGGGCGGCAGCGCCTCGGCCTGGTAGTCTTTGCCCGTGGTCAGATTGCGGATGGAGCCCGTCTCCAGGTCCACCTCCAGCTCGTCGCCCTCACTGATCCCATCAACGGCCTCCGGTGCCACCAGGATGGGAAGCCCGGTGTTGAAGGCGTTGCGGTAGAAGATGCGGGCGAAGCTCTTGGCGATGACCACCGGCACGCCGGCGCCCTTGATGGCGATGGGGGCGTGCTCGCGGCTGGAGCCGCAGCCAAAGTTCTCCCGCGCCACCATGATGTCCCCGGCCTTGACCTTCTGGGGGAACTCGGCGTCGCAGTCCTCCATGAGGTGGCAGGCCAACTCCTCCGCCGTCTTCATGTTGAGGTAGCGGGCAGCGATTATCTGGTCGGTGTCCACGTCCCGACCAAAGGTCCAGGCGCAACCGCGGATGGCACTCATCGCGCGCTCCTCTCACCCTTGTCAGGTACGCCTGCGGCCACCGCTTCCTGGGCACCCGGCGCCTTCAGCCCCACCTGTTGCGGCGTGGCCACGTGGCCGGCCACGGCCGAGGCGGCCGCCACGTAGGGGCCGGCCAGGTAGACCTCGGAGGTGGGATGCCCCATGCGGCCGATGAAGTTGCGGTTGGTGGTGCTCACCGCCCTCTCGCCCGGGGCCAGGATGCCCATGTGGCCGCCCAGGCAGGGGCCGCAGGTGGGGGCGGAAACCACGGCCTCCGCTTCCAGGAAGACCTCGAACAGGCCCTCGGTCATGGCCTGCCGCCACACGGCCTGCGTGGCCGGGATGACGATGCAGCGCACGTCCTTATGCACCTTGCGCCCGCGCAACACCTCCGCCGCCTGGCGGAGGTCCTCGATGCGCCCGTTCGTACAGCTGCCGATCACCACCTGGTCGACGGCGATATCGTTGAGGTCCGCCGCCGCGGCCGCGTTGCCGGGCAGGTGCGGCTTGGCCACCATAAGCGGGATACGGGAGGCGTCCCAGGCGTAGACGCGCGCGTAGACGGCATCGGTATCCGAATAGGCATAGAGGGACTCGCGGCGGAAACGCCCCTTGACGTAGGCCTTGGTGGTGGCGTCTGCGGCAAAGATGCCGTTCTTGGCGCCGGCTTCAATGGCCATGTTAGCCATGCTGAAGCGCGAGTCCATGGACAGGCCCGCGATGGCCGGCCCCGTGAACTCCATGGCCTCGTACAGCGCCCCGTCCACCCCTATCTCCCCGATGAGGTAGAGGATGAAGTCCTTGCCGGTGAGGAAGGGGCCGGGTGCGCCGCTGAACTCGAACTTGACGGACGCCGGCACCCGGAACCAGACCCTACCCGTGGCCATGGCCCCGGCCAGATCGGTGGAGCCCACGCCGGTGGCGAACGCCCCCAGCGCGCCATAGGTGCAGGTGTGCGAGTCCGCCCCCACCACCACATCGCCCGGGCCCACCAGCCCCAGTTCCGGCAGCAACGCGTGCTCCACGCCCACCCGGCCCACTTCGTAGAAGTGCTCGATGTGGAAACGCCGCGCAAACTCCCGCATCTGCTTGACCAAGGTGGCGGACTTGATGTCCTTGTTGGGAGTGAAATGGTCAGGGATGAGCGCGATGCGCGCCGGGTCGAAGACGCTGTCGAAACCGGCCTTCTCGAACTCGTCGATGGCCACCGGCGCCGTGATGTCGTTGCCGAGACAGAAATCGACCTTGGCCATGATGAGCTCGCCCGCGCTGACGGCTTCCTTGCCCGCCGCCCGCGCCAAGAGCTTCTCGGTGATGGTCATGCCCATGCGCTGCCTACCCTCTGGGAGCCTACCCTCCGATTGGTACGAGCTTATTAGTTTATAGAAAGCGCAGAAGGGCCGCAATGCGGCGAGAGGGCGGCCGTTCATCCCGTCCGGCCGGGCCTTTCTCACTCGACGGCACGCATCTCACTCGTCACCACACCGACAAGGCCGGCAGCCGGGATCTCATGGTGCCTTCGTGCCCCGCACAGACCTCCTGCCGCGCCTCATGCCACCGGAACCAACACCCGGTAATAGAAGACCCTGCCGTGGCGGCTGAGGGGGATGGGCGCCCGCTCGCGGGCCAGAGGGTCCATCACCAGGAAATCCTGCCCGTCCGCCCCCACCACCTCCACCCAGTGCTGCGCGCTGCCGCCCAGGTAGCCCACCCCCAGGAGCGGCCGCAACCCCGAGCGTAGATCGGCCTCGATCCTCTTCGCATCGAAGACGCGGGAGTACCGGTACCCGACCCGCGGATAGGCCCGGGTGATGTGCTTCCAGACCACGTCACCTTCCGCGTCGTACACGCCGGCGGCGGTGAAGGCCTGGTTGACCCGGCCGGGGTCGGTGGCGACGCCCAGGGTGCCGAGCGCGGAGGCGATGCAGGAGACCAGGCAGCCGGAACCGCCCATGCGGTACGAAGAAGCGCCCAGCGTCTGGGTGGCCCAGGCAGGATCGTTCTGGAGGAAGAACGTGACGTCGCGCGGCTCGATCGTGGCCGCCGTCTTCAGCACCACGCCCTGCGTCTTGGTCAGGTAAGCTCGAATGGCATAATGGCCACCCACCGCCACCACCGCCACAAGCGCGAGCATGACGCCGGCAAGCACGATTCGGGCGCGACGCGACCGCAGCAGGTGTCTGACCGCCTGGATATCAACCTCCCACATCCGTGATGCTGCCGAACCAGAGGAAGACTACATGAAAGGGCGCGAGGCAACACGGTGGGGCGGCCCGTTGGCAGTTCGCCGGGTGCAGCCCATCCCCGATTTGTAGTCTTGCATGCGACACGACGACCGCGGGAACCAAGGTCCCGGCTTGATGGTTCTCGCCAACACGGCCGCTGCCCGCACGGCGGCCGAGGCCCGCCTCTCCGTCACTGCCCAGTCCATTCGACGCATCACCCGAACAGGCAGCCCGGGCCTCCGGCCAGATCCCCGGCGGGGACGGCCTCCACGTGTGACGCCAGCCGATAGCGCCTGCTTCCCGGGTAGACCACGGCCACGTGCTGAAGGCCCACGTCCTCGAGCGCGATGCGGATGGATGGGGTGATCCTGGGAGCGTCGCTGCGCTTGATCTCCACGCCGAACAGCCCCGTCTCCCGCTGGAGCAGCAGATCCATCTCCGCCCCCTGATGCGTGGCCCAGAACCATGCATCTTCGTGCGGCTCGCGGACCATAATCTGCTCGACGATGAAGCCCTCCCATGACGCTCCCACTTTGGGATGCTCGAGGAGTTCCTTGTACGTTCTGATACCCAGCAGTCGATGAAGCAGGCCGCTGTCTCGCACGTACACTTTGGGCGATTTCACCTGTCGTTTCTTCACATTGGCGTGGTAGGGCTGCAGTTGCCGCACGACATTGGCGTCGGTCAGAAGGTCGAGATAGCGTCTCGCCGTCGGCTGGCTGACATCCAGGGTCCGGGCAGCCTCCGATGCGTTCCACGTCTGCCCATGGTAGTGGGCGATGATCGTCCAGAGGCGCCGCAACGCCAACGCCGGCACGCTCACCCCCCACTGTGACATGTCGCGCTCGAGAAGCGCCTGGATGAACTGGCTGCGCCAGACAGCGCTGTCCTCGTCGGTGTCGGCAAGGAAGGCCCGCGGAAACCCCCCGCGCTCCCAGAGCCGGTCCCGACTACCCGCACCCACCTCATCGAGCGTGAAACCGCTGATGGCGATTCGCTCGATGCGGCCGGCCAGGCTCTCGGAGGTCTGTCGTTCCAGTTCCCCGGACGCGCTGCCCAGAAGGAGGAAACGCGCTGATACCTCGCGGTCGACGAGCACTCGCAGTACCGGAAAGAGCTCGGGGCGCCTCTGAATCTCATCGATCACCACCAGCCCCTTGAGGGAGCCGAGCGCGGTTATGGGCTCGTCCAAACGGGCGAGGCTGATGGGATCTTCCAGGTCGAAGTAGTTGAGCGATTCCGGGGTCAGCAACTGCCGGGCAAGGGTGGTCTTGCCGCACTGGCGCGGACCCGACAGGACAACGATGGGGCTTCTACCAAGAGCCGCGTGTATCAGAGCCAGTAGGCGGGGACGGTCTATCATAGCCCCAACTTACCATGAAATATTCAAATCTCGCGTTCATTTTTCATGGTGGTGGCAGGCACGAGATGATGACACCATCTGGGGGGCCGCCCCGGAAGACGGCGCCACTGGTCCGCCTTGCTCCGGATCGGCTCGGAAGGCTCCGCAGGGCACCGTAGCCAGGCGAGCGTGGCCGGCGGCTTGCCACGTGTGAGGGTCGCAACTACCATCGGGGGGCGTGGGTCCTTCTCGACTGAAGAGGAGCCGATTGATGCCCCAAGTTGCAATCGATGCCGTCGCGCCCGACTTCCTGTTGAAGGACCATCGCGGCGAGGACTTCACCCTGTCCGATCTGCGTGGCCGGCGGAACGCTCTTCTGGTCTTCAATCGCGGTTTCACGTGACCCTTCTGCCGCCGGCACATGGCGCAGTTGCGCCAAGATCACGAGAAGTTCGAGGCTCTCGGAACAACCATCGTGGTGGTGGGCCCGGAGGACGCCCAGTCGTTCTCGGATTACTGGAAAGCGAACGACCTGCCGTTCATCGGACTGCCTGATCCCACCCACCGCGTGCTCAAGACCTACGGCCAGCAGATCAAGTTGTTCAAGTTCGGCCGCATGCCGGCCCAGGTCCTGGTCGACAGCCAGGGCGTGGCCCGCTACGTCCATTACGGCCACGACATGTCGGACATCCCCACGAACGAGGAGATACTGCAGCTCATAGCGTCGCTCTAGGGACTATTCTGGTCGAGAAGCTCCATGACTCTCAGTCCACTGCCGTTCCGTTGGCGTAGAGCGTGTGGCCGTTTGTCACCACGTTGGCCATATCGCCGTCGAACTGCGTCACGTAGCTGTCGGCCGTCAAGGTCCAGATACTGGTGGAGTCGAGCGTGACGGACAGTGCCGCGGCCTCGGTGCCATCCGCGTTGATGGCGCCGGTGTATGAAGAGCCGTCGGTGATGGTCATGGCCAGTTTCGACATGGAGTCGGCCAGGATGTCGCCGGCGATTGTCTGTCCCTTCAGGTTGAATTCACACGTGCCGCCGTTGGCACCCGCGGTGCCCCAGCCTCTTTCGCTGGTGTTGCCGGACACCCGTAGGAGGTAGGTGCCGTCAGCCAAGGTCAGATCCACACCGCTGAGCGTGATGATGCTGGAGGTGTTGGTGACGTAGAACATGTCGCCGTTCTTGGACACCAGCGTGCCCCCGGTCATGCTGAGACTGCTGGTGCCCTGTTCGGCGTCACCCGACATGCTCTGATAGAGCATTACGTTGTGGACGTTGTTGGCGGTGTCGGTCTTGCTGTAGGTGCCGCCCATGTTGCCGGTCACGTCGCAATCGACCAGCGTGATCGAATTCAGGCCTTCCACGACCAGGGCTTCGGAATCCTTGGCCGTCAACGTGGCGTTGCTCACGGTGATATCGGCGGTGCTGTAGATGGCCGGAGCGCCGGAGTTCCCGCTGGTGGTGTAGGTGCCACCGTCGACCACCATGGTCCCACCGCCGCGGTCACTGCGTATGGCCGCCTTCACGGTGGCATTCACGGTCAGGTTGGTGGCGTGCATGGTGCCCCCGCCGGCAACCTCGATGCCGCCCGCGTTGCCTCCGGAGACGTTCACGGTGGTGTCCGTGATATTGATGGTGGCGCCGTCGTAGGCGAACACGCCGTTGGCCCCTTCCGCGGTTGCCGTCACCGTGCCGCCGGTGATGTTCAGAGTGGCGTTGTCCAAGGCCAGGATGGCGGCGTTGAGCCCGTAGAAGCTGCTGGCATCGTTGTTGGAAGCCGCGCCGGCGGTCTTCTCGACCGTCACGTTCTCCAGCGTGGCCGTGGCGTCACCCTCGGCCCGGATGGCGTTCTCATCCGCGTTGGTGGAGGTGTACGTGTCTCCAGTGAGCGTCTCGCCGTCGCTAAGCGTGTAGGCGCCCGTGCCGGTGTCTACGCTCGTGGAACCGCCTCCAGGAGGGGCACCGGGGGCTGCGCCATCGCCGGGCTGCTGGGGCGGCTGGCCGTCGGCTGTTGTCGAGGTGGCGGCAGCCGTCGTCGACGTCGACGTGGCAGTTGCCCCACTGTTGTTCTCACCCCCGCAGCCAGCGAGTAGGCCGCCCATCAGCAGGATCGAGAGGGCGAGGGGCAGAGCCTTCCCCAGGATCCTTGCGGTACGCGTGGTCTTCTTCATGTTTGTCTCCGCTCAGTCTGTGTTGAACAACGGCTCGAGCACATCGGCGTGTTTCTCGAGGGCTTCGAGCACAAAGGTGTCCCAATGCCGGGCGTCGGCTTCGGAGTTGCCGAAGACGTAGTCTTCCTGGCCGCAGTCGATGACGTCGAACCCAGGGATGGACTTGCTGGCGCCGGCGGTCCTGTAGGCGGCGGCATCAGCGAGGGTGAAGGAGACGTGTGAGAGGTCGGTCGCGTCGACCCAGTTGCTGATGTCAACGCCGGTGGCCTCGGTCTCGGTGCCGTTCGTGGTCTGCGGGGTGGCGGCGCTCTTGGTGACGGTTTTGGCGCCGTCGACGTACGTGCCGTACATCTCGTCCACGTAGAGAGAGAAGGAGTCGCCCAGCACTTCGGAGGGAACGTGGCCGCCGTCCCACTGCCATTCGATCACCGCATCGACCCCGGCGTTGAACCACGCGATCTCCAGGTTGAGAGAGGCGAACATGGAGATGTCGCCTTCGCTCGCGCCCATCACGATCCTGGTCCAGACGGGGTCCTCGGTGCCTTCCGCGCCAATGTAGTTGAGCGGGTTGTAGAGGGACACGATGTTGTTGCCGTACTCGTCGCCGGCTTCGATGCCGGCGATGTCGGCCTTGTAGGCGGCCACCATGTCGTCGTAGCTCGCGTAGGTGGCGGAATCGGTGGCCGCGAACATGGTGGCGTGGGTGGCGCCGCCGGAGCCCCCGGTGGACACGACGTAGTCCACGCTGCCGGGCAGGTTGCCGAGCAGGATGTTGTACTTCACGAACCGGGCCGCATTCTTCTGGTCCACCAGACAGCTGGGGGCATCGCCGGTGTGGTAGGTGGCGCCGCTGGAGTCGGTGGCGGTGTCCTGCTTGCCGCGGTTGCCGCAGGCCACGTTGATGTAGCCGTCGGCGGCGTAGGTGGTGGAAGCCGGGGAGTTGTTCTGGGAACCGTAGCCGGCGGCGCCCGTGTTCAGGATCACCGGGGCCGTTGCCGCCGTGTAGACCTGGCCGTTGGGGCTTGTGATCTGAGCAGCGAAGTCGATGACCAGCGAGCCCTTCACGGCCGCCTGGGCGTCGTTTGAGGTGACGTCGGCCGTGCCGTCGCCGTTGGTGTCGATGCCGGTGACATAGGCTCCCGGGACGCAGACAGAGACGCCCTGCTGGTCAGGCAGTTCCGGATAAGCCACCGCGGACACGATGGAGAGCACCCACGCGTCGGCGTCCGTGGAGTAGGTCCATTCCTGGTTCTCG
The DNA here is from genome assembly GCA_012719395.1 of Gaiellales bacterium. Lineage (GTDB taxonomy): Bacteria > Actinomycetota > Thermoleophilia > RBG-16-64-13 > RBG-16-64-13 > JAAYAL01. Next base: position 59,370 of record JAAYAL010000008.1, read on the forward strand.
TTGTTCGCCAGGTTCAGCGTGCTTTCGATAGACGCGTGGCCCGAGCCGGTCGAAGCCATGCTCGAGGCTGTGGATGCGCTCTGACTGGTGCTGCCGCTCTGCGTGCTGCCGCTCTGCGAGTCGCCGCCGCTGCAGCCGCCCAACCCCACGACCAGACTCGGCGCTATGGCCATGGCCACCAACAGCTGCAGGGGCCTCCTCATTGAGAACTCCTTTCATTCCCTCAACTCAGACAAGACAAGGAGATCGTAGTGCGCCGGGAGTAAGGGCAACGTAAGGCTGCAGGTTGCCGCCTCGGGGTGGCCGCGGAGTGCGGTGGAGGTGGCCACGGGCAGGTGCGAACATCGCTCCAGCGCTCCGTTCCCCGGGCCAACTCCGCCTGCTCACCTTGCGCGATATCTAGCCCCGCGTCCCCCAATACCCGGGACGCTGACGATGGTACTCAACGGCCACGATCCGTCTGCCCACCTGCGGGACATCTTGTGACGCATACCAATCGAGGATGTCGCGTAGATCGTCACGGGGCGACTGCGCGAACTCAATGTGGCAGCCGGGTTGGCTCACGTGAGGCCAAGCGAGCATGCAACCTCGTCAAGGGACATGACCCGCCAAGCCGGTTTCCTGCATCAGCGGCTCCACCCCGGCCAGCTCCCCGGGACGCACTCCGGAGAACAGGTGTTAGAGCGCCAGCATGGTGTGCGTCTTGCCGCCGCCGAAGTTGGTTTGCAGCTGCTCCACCGGGTCCCGATACTCGTCCGACCCCTCCCCCAGGTGCACCTGCCACAGGTCGGCAGCAGACTCGGCCTGCTGGTAGACGCCGCCGGCCACATCCGCGTGGGGCGTCACCACCTCCCGCCAGGGCCGGAGGCCGGCCGCCGCCGCGCTCTCGAGGGCGCTCCCCGCCGTCTTGCGCTTCTCGGCCCGCACCTGCTCGTCAAAGCGGAGGCGCAGCAGCTCCAGTGCCCTGCCGACCCGCTCGTAGTTGGCGATGGCCACCCTCAAGCCTCCTCTATCGTGCCGGGCCCCGGAGCCCCGCCCGCCGGCAGTTGCGCGCGCGCCGCCCGGACCACGGCCTCCATGCCCTCCAACTCCTCGTTGGTCAGTTCGGCGAAACTCCTCCTCTTCTTCCCCGAGAGGCGGCCGTCACCCTGCAGGCTGAGCCGGATGAAGAGGTCCAGCCGGGCATCAGGCATGTCCACGATCTCTGCCAGGTCCGCGCGCGCCATGTCAAACACGGCCAAGTACTCAAGCTCGGACGTGAACTCCCGAGCGATGGTGTCGCCAATGAAACGGAACAACTCCTCTGCCGCGTGCGTGAGATCCGGGTAACGGTAGTAGGCAGCCGACTCGTTCAGCACGGTCAGCGCGCCGGCCTGGTCCAGCTCGTATTCCACGTGCTGCATGACCTCGCGAGAATACGACTCAAGCACGACGTCGTACCGAGCCTTCTCGCGTAGCATCACAGCCGAGACGGGGAAGATAACGCCTGGCGGGGTGAAGCCGCCGGCCGCCAGCACGTGGTGAATGAGGAAGCGATGCAAACGGCCGTTCCCATCCGCGAAGGGGTGGATGAACACGAAGCCGAAGCCGAGCAGGGCAGCCGCCATCACCGGATGTGCCGCGGCCGCCTCCAGCCGCCGTTGACACTCCGCCCAGCCACGCATCAGGGCCGGGACGTCCTCCGGCCGGGGAGGCACGTAGTGGACCAGTTCCCTCCCGGGTCCCAGACTCTGGCCCACGTAGTTCTGGGAGCTTCGGAATCCGTCGGCCCCATACCGTGGATCCACGATCATCCGCTGCAGCGCGGTCAGCTCCTCTTCGTTGGCACATCCGACGTTGCCCGCCTGCCGCAGAAGCTCCACGAACCGCGCCGTCCGCCGCCGATCCGGCCGCAGCCGTTCTATCTCGTAGGACGATTTCGTTTCCTTCACGAACAGATAGTGCGCCGCCCGCAACACGGTATCCGCGGGAAAGCGCTCGAGCACGCTCCGCACCCGTTCCTCCAGCCGCTGGGCGATTAACCGTTCCACGGTGCTGGTCCGCCGCACCAATGGGCAGTAGGCCGGCGTGCCGGGCAGGTTGTTGATCACCCGCTGTCGGCGTACACGGCTGGCGGAGCCCTGGGGACCGAACGACAGGTACCGGCCTGGATCCAGTACCGGGACATAGTTGCCCTGGGTGAGGTCGGGCAGTGGGAGAGCGGCGCCGGTCAGCCACTCAAAGAGGAACCAGGCCAGCCGGGAGTAACGGCCGGTGGGAGAACCCCGGACAAAGGAGGTGAGTTCGTCGACGGGCGCCACGCTGAATAGAGCCGCCAAGACCTCCAGGTTGATCCCTTCCCGCTTGAGGGCAAAGAGCAGATGATCAGTCCACCCGTGGCCGGGATCCGAGCGTGGCGGGTAGTATTCCTCTCGGCGCCCCTCGCGCACCACCGAACGCCGATGACCCCGGTCGAGCAGGTAGGACCGTGCTTCAAGCGCGAGCGTGTCCAGCCCAAATCGCTCGACAAGCGCCAGATACCCGATCGCCTTCAAGAGCGTCGCCCCCGTGCAGAACGATTACCACATGCGCAGAATGCTTACAGTGGGACTATCATTGCGCATTTCGGTTATGAATGGTAGCCGCGGCGGGTAATGCCTCAGCGCGCGAGGCTTGCTCCGCATCTTCGGCGTGGACAACATCGCAGGTCCTCAGGCCCAAGTCCGCTGTGCTTGGCGATGCGTGCGCGGCGAGGACCTGGTTGGCACCCGATTCGCGGAGAAGGCCGAAAAACCGGCTCGCCGGCTTCTTGGTGAATCCGATGGTATAGAAGTTCACTGATCCTTTTCGCCCCTGCCTACAACCCGAAGCCATCTCCCGTCGCTTGGTCAACGAGCCTTCGCTGCCGGTCGCATGCCCCTGTCCTGCCGCCCTTTCACTGAATACCCAAGAATTCGTCAATGGTCATGCGCACATCAGCCGCGATCTTGCGCAAGAGCGTGGGAGAGATATCGCGGCCTGCGTGGAAAGGGACTGTAGTGCTCCGACCGTCCGCGTGCCGGAACTGCTTGTGGGACCCGCGTTGCCTGGTCTCTACGAACCCGTGAGCCTCACGCAGGATGACGACCTCTCCGGGCTTGAGAACCGGCAGAGCTCCCAAGGTCAGGCAACCCGAACAGTGCGTACGCCGACGTACTCCGACTCAAGAACAGGCTGGCCATCCTCCAGCAGCATCTCGACGACCTCACGTAGGTTCTGCTGCAACTCATCCATGTGGGAACCCTGGGTGTGCGCGCCTGGCCACCCCGGCACGTAGCCAACAAACACACCGGTCTGCGGATCACGCTCGACTACGAAACCATAGGAACCATGGGAACGCATGGCTCACCTCCTGGATCGACCACACGATAGCCTACATCCCCACTGCCGGCAGCGGGATCAAGGCGCGGCGCTCAGTGCCTCTTCTTCACGATCGGTACTCCCTCCAGGCCATCCAGGATCTCCATCAGCCGGCGCTTGCGGGCGTGGGTCTGCCGCAATTCCCGCAGGTACCCGTGCCATTGCTCGGTTTCCTTCCGCCGGGCCATGACCCGCCCCGCCTTGCGAAGGTACGTGGCCGCCTCCTGATACGCGCTGGGCTGGACCCGGGCAATCAGCCGCTCGGCCTTGCTCTGCCAGATGGCCACCGCCCGATCCGGCGCGTGGTCTTGCACAGCCGTGGCGATCTCGTCCTCGTTGACCCGGTACCACCCGAGACTCTGCTGGGGGAGCCGGTCGTACCAGCGCAGCACCTCGTCCGGTCTCTCTTCCAGGATGGCAATGCCGATGAGGTCGGCCGCCATGGGGAAACAGTCGTTCGGGTCTGCTGCCGGTTCGTCGAGATGGGTTTCCGGGAGTGGCCATACTTCGCGCTCCCAGGGGAGAACTCCCGTTTCGAGGTAATCCAATAGGCGCTCGCGTACCGTGGGCCAAGCTTTGATTCTCTCGGCGACTTCCCGGCAGTCCGTGAAGGCCTTTCGCGACGGACGGCGCACGAACTCCTCCGCCTGCATGGCCGCCACCGCCGGCCAGTTCTCTTCCAGCGCTCGGATTTCCCGCAGTTGATCGCGCAGGCCCGCCGCGATGCCCGGCCATGGTTCCTTGGTGGCCTCATACCCTTTCCGGATCCAGCGCTCGGCCTCCTCGTAGCGCCCTGCCGTAACCAGCTGGCCCACCAACCGTTGATAGCTACCCGTCTTTGTGGCCTCGGCTTCGCACAGGGGAATGATCTCGTCCTCCCGGCCGGCGCCCTCCAGGGCGTGAACGGCCCAGTCGCCGAGCCGGTCGCGGGCGTAGCCGCGATCGAAGGCGTCGGCGCCCTTGAAGCTCTTCACGTCAGGTAGACGGGCCAGCAGCCGGTCCGCCAGCGCCTGCCAGGACGCCTGTGGATGCGGCTGCCGAAGGTACTCCGCGAAGGCTTCGCAGATCCCATAATCGTCCGCCAGCACGGCGTCCAGGGCCCAACTCAATCTGTCGGCGCCGTCGAGAGACGACGAATCCAACGCCTTGACGATCACCGGCATACAGCCGATGATCTCAGCGGCCGTTTCGCCCTGGTCCTGGCTTTCCTCCACTTGGCGGGTTCCCGTGGTCAAGAGCTCCTCGCCCGCGGTCAGCACCTCGTCGGCATACCCGCCTTTGAGCAGCACTTCGAGCTTCTTGCGGATCCCCGAGTAGTCCGGCGTGTGGCCTTCGCCCCGCCAGTAGTTCTGCCAGCCGGGTTCGGCGCCAACGGCACGGATCTCCTGACGCAGACGTGTCAGAAGCGTCTTGGCGTCGCCGCCGGCCATCCGGCAGCGGTCGGCCAGCGCCTGCGCAATCTCCGGGTATTGCCCGGCCAGTTCGCGGATCAGCCCCATGAGCTGGGCCTTGGTCTTGCCCCGCAGAAATGCATCGAGGTCCTCGGCGGCCTGGCCGGCGTCGATGCCGTCGGCGGCCTTGCGAGTCGGGGCGCTGTCGTCGCGGCCGACGTCGTTGTGGGCGACGTCGCCGCCCCGATCCTCGCCTGCCAAGAGCCCGAGACGTTTGTCGCCCGCGCCCGCCTGGGGAACGCGCCGTCCGTGTTTTAACCTCTCCAGGTACTCAAGCAGTACGGCAACCCCATGCTTGCAGTTGATCGCGTAGGGGCAGGTGCAGATGGAGTCAGGCTTGCCATCAGCATCCATGCCGACCTTGGTGGCGTAGCGATTCGAGCCGCCCACCCAGGCGACCAAGGCGCCGTCCTCCGTCCGCGCCAAGTCGGAAACGTACCCCTGCTCCTGGTAGCTCCGGCCCCGGAACACGATTCTGCTCCCGGCCCAGGCATGGAGGTCGTCCCAGGTCAGGTCTTCAAATTGGCTCATGTGTGGAGACGCGCCTCTCCAATTCACCGAAGGGCTCCGGGTCGTCAAGCTGCCGGCGTATCACCATGCGCTGTCAGTCTGGCACGTAGTATGACCAAACGCGAGTCTGGCGTACGTTTGGTGTACGATGACTTGCTGCACGATCTCCGGCCAGCTCTGCACCAGCCCGTTGTAGGAGAGGGCCAGCAGATCCCCCAAGCGAGCCACGCGAGCCTTCTCCTTCCGCCAAGGTTGACCAAGGATAGCTTCGGCTCCCTATCCTAGCGCCGGCGCCAGACAGCGCGCGTGCGACGTCGGGTTGAGGCGCATGATGGTCCGCCCACCCGGCAGGACCGTCTCGAGCTTGCTCACTCCACGAAAGCGTCGTAGTCAGCGAGGGCCGACCCTATGGCCAGGAAGGTCTCGTCATCGACCAACGAGAAAGCTCCGCAACGGACGAGGACGTCTTCCCATAGCCGGGCCTCCAGGTGCCGATGGCGCGACCGGCGCACAGGATGGCGGGGGGAATAGCCCGTTGGCGACGATCCGTGCGCAGGCGACGGGGTCCAGGGCAACGCGCCGCTCCGCGTAACCCAGGATGTACTCATCGAAAGCGGGAAGGACCCACGCAACCCTCTCGATCGACGGAGGGGCGGATGGCGAGACCGGCATCCAGTGGACTGCGTCGCCGATTCTCTCGCCTGCAAGCCGGCTCGCGGCCAGTTCGGTCCCGGCCCTGGCTTCGGCAGCCGGGAGTCCCGACCACCAGGCGAAGTCCCTGACAGTCGCCGGCCCGTGGCTGCTGAAATACCGCCAAGCGAGTTCGGCCAGCGCCTCCTCGCGAGACAGCGCCGGCGCCCGAGGAACCACGGCATCGAGCAAGGCGAACGTCGTTTGCCTTCCCACCTCCACCGTCTGGACGAGGAGGCCCTTGAGCGATAGCTGCCTCAGGATATGGATGCCCCGCTGGCCGGTCGTCTCGATGCCGGCGCGATCCAGAAGGGCAAGCGCGTCGGCCCGCGTGAGTCTGCCGCCGTCGGAGAGCGCCTGCTCGAGCACGGCGCGGCTCGCCCGCAGCGCGATATCGTCGATTCCGAGTTGACGCAGCCGGCCGGTGCTCTGGGCGATAACGCTGGGCGCGACTAGATCCAGCACCCACCGCACGTCTTGGGCCGCGACCAGGTGGAGAGTCCCGCGCAAAGCCCAGGTGCGCACGAGAGTGGACGAGGCCAAAGCCAACTCGATGTCACTCGCCGTTGCCTTGTGCAACCGCAAGCCGACGGCCCAAAGCGCGTTCCGATAATCCTGAGCCTGCATCGCTCCGAAAGCGGTCACCACATCACTCGCGGACGTGTGAGGATGAACAGTGATCTGTTGGTTCGCGAGACGCAGCCGAGCCATGTCACTCACTCAGCACCTCCGCGCACTCGTCTCACGTCGCTCCTCCCGTCACGCCCGCCGGACGGACTTGTGCATCAGTCGAACTCGGTTCGCTTATGAGGAAGCATCGCCGGTATACGTGAGGGTGAGGCGCAGCATGTCAAGGAGTTGAATGCCATCCTCGAAAACTGGCTCTTGGTAGTTGCTGACGAAGAAGTCATGGTCGATGCCCGTGACCCGAAAGCCCTGCCTCTGGTAGAAAGCCAGTTGATAGCCGAATGTGCCCGTGCCCACCTCGATTCGGCTGGCGCCACATTCACGATAGAAGTCAATGACCCACTTCAGGAGAGCGGTGCCATAGCCGGATCTCTGATGGTCCGCATGCACGGCGATACTCATCAGCTCATATATGCCTGTCCCAAGTGGCTGCACCACACATGCACCGATGACAACCCCGCTGCTCAAGGCAACGAAACACTTCGATCTTGGCAAGTAGGAACGAACCTTGTCTTCCGAAGGATCAGCGAGCAGCAGCAGCTCCATCGGTGCATCCGTTGTTGGGATTTCTTGGATCTGTAGCGACATGCTTGTTCTCATGCCTAACAGTCAGCCTCAGCGACAGGCGCCCAGCGGACCGTCCGCCGCGTCTCCAACGCGGTCAACGATCTCCAGCACGATCCGTCTGCCCACCTGCGAGACATCTTGTGACGCATGCCAATCGAGGATGCCGCGTAAACCATCACGGGCCGACTGCGCGAACTCAATGTGACAGCTCCACAAAGCGAGTGAAGGAGGCACGCCTCTCCAAGTGGAACAACTCCTCTGTCGTGGGTGCGGTGTCAGGCGGCGGTGTCGGGCGGCGTCTCGTCGTCAGGCTGCTCCGGCATCTGACGGGCATGCCAGACCGTGGTGATCCAGACGGTGTCATTGACGACGCGATGGAAGAAGCGGTACGGCGGAACCGGCAACTCGCGGTGAGGAAGATCGGGGAATTCGGGAATCGTGTGGCCGGAGTACGGGTGCTCCCGGAACTGGGCGACAACGAACTCAGCACGTCGCATCACCGTGAGCGCCCCCGCCGGGTTCTTCGAGCCGAGGTAGCGGAGCACTTCGAGATACTGCCGGTCTGCCTGTGGAGTGAACCGTACTCGCACCCGGACTACCCGGCCCCGAGCAGGGCGCGGGCCTCAGCCAAGACGTCTTCCGCATCGCGCCCGAGACCTGCAGCGATCTCGGCATCCCCGCGAACCAGGACACGAAGAAGTTCGTTCTCATGCTGGGTGCGCTTGTAGGCATCCGCGCTCATGAGCACCGCCGAGGCACGCCCGCGTTGCGTGATGACAACGGGCTCGTCGGTGGTGACGACCCGTTTGATGATGCCGGCGGTATCTTGGCGCAGATCAGAAATGGGGATAATTGCGGGCAAGGCACTCATTGGATGCACCTCCTACGGTACGATCAATAGTACCATATTTGCCTTGCGGGACACCAGCTCGTCCCGTCCCGGGGTTGCGACCGAAGCGCTGTTCCGGGCGGTCGGGGCTCCAGAACGTGAGTCGGACGGGCAACCGCACCCGCCGACCGCCGCCCCTGGCACTACCGCGGCAGCATCAGCGCGGCCATGCGCACCAGGGGCGTGAGGTCGGTGGTCTTCGCGTCCGCTATGATCAGGGTATGCGCCTCCTCACCCACATCCGCCGCCTGCTCGTCTCCCTCCTGCTGCTGGCGGTCCTCCTGGTGGCAGCCGTCATCGTGCTCAACCTGGCCGTCATCCGCGCCGGGCGCCCGCTGCGCATCTCGGATCCGGCGCAGGCCGCGCCGGCCACGGTGGCCATCGTGCTGGGGGCGCAGGCCTACGCCGACGGCACCCCCAGCCCCATGCTGGCCGATCGCCTGCGCGCCGCCATCGACCTCTACCACAACGGCACGGTGCAACGGCTCCTCCTTTCCGGCGACCACGGCCGCACCACCTACGACGAGGTCAACGCCATGAAGCGCTTCGTACTCGAGGCCGGCGTGCCCGCCGAGGATGTCTTCCTGGATCACGCCGGCTTCAGCACCTACGAGACCATGTACCGGGCCCGCGACGTATTCCAGGTCACGGACGCCATCGTGGTGACGCAGGCCTTCCACCTGGACCGGGCGCTGGCCATCGCCTGGGGGCTGGGCTTGGAGGCGCGGGGTGTGGAAGCTCCCTGCAGCGGCTATGTTCCCAAGCAGAGCCTGCTGATGCGCGAGTGGCTGGCGCGCTGCAAGGCCTGGCTGGAAGTACACGTGACCCGCCCCCTGCCCACCCATCTGGGCGAGGTCATCCCCATCAGCGGCGATTCGCGCCTGAGCTGGGATTGATCCCACGCCACACCTGAGCCACAAAGGGGAGACACCGTGATCGTGGTCGCGGGAGCAACCGGGTTCATGGGCGACGCCATCGCCCGCCCCAGCTGGGAGAACCGCACGACCATGGAGACCATGGAGAAGATGTTCGAGGCGGAGCTGGCCTGGTTCAGGCAGTACCTGGGGTAGCACCCGGAGGGGTAGGCGCCGGCGGGATTGCGGGCGAGGCGTACCGGCCGCGCGTGGGCCGGCGGCCGTGGAGGTTGAGGCGGACACGGGCGAGGCACTGATCTTCCTGGGAAAAGGGATTGGGGCAGGCGTGGCTGCAGAAATTGGAGCTCGAGTCCGCCTGAGCTAGTGACACCATGGAGGGTAGAAGGACCACAGTATGGTGATGCGGTTGGACGGATCCCGACCAGACCGAGGCCGCCGGGACCTCCGCTCCGAGCGACACGGAAGGCGCGCCACCTCCATGATAGGTACATCGGACGCATCGTATGGCCTTGCTCACGCCGCTCCGCGAGCCCCCTGGTACGGCCTCGGTTACCTCCTCAGGCGGCATGTACTCCGCAAGAGCACGCCTCTCATTCTGGGGCTGGTTCTCACCAACCGCTGCAACCTCCACTGCCGACATTGCGATGTGGCCCCGCGCGGCCCCAGAGATGCCAGCTTTGAGGAACTGACGTCGGTGATCGATGCCTTCTACCGTGAAGGCGGCCGTTGCCTCTACCTGGAGGGAGGTGAGCCGTTCTTGTGGCACGATAGGTCGCACCGGCTGGACGACATCATCGACCACGCCCACCGCCGCGGGTACCTCACCGTCGTGGTCTACACCAACGGCACCTTTCCACTTCACACCTCCGCGGACACGGTGTTCGTCAGCGTGGATGGGCTTCAGGTCACCCACGATCTGCTCCGCGGGACCTCGTTCGACCGCATCATGCACAACATCCGATGCTCGCCACATCCTTCGCTGTTCATCAACTACACCATCAACACCCGCAACAGAGATGAGATCCACGCCTTCTGTGAGCACGTGCACGGCATGGAAAACATCCGGGCCGTCTTCTTCTATCTCCACACGCCCTACTACGGCCACGACGAGCTTGAGCTGGATCCCCACCAGCGGCAGCAGGTCCTGACCGAACTCCTATCTGTCCGGAAGAGCCACCGCATCCTCAACTCGAGAGCAGGCCTACGATCGGCGTTGCGAAACGATTGGGCCCGACCGCTGGATGTTTGCTCGGTCTATGAACAAGACACCAGGTATCGATGCTGCAGATACCCAGGAGACCCCGATCTGTGCCAACAGTGCGGATATCTGAGCTATGCGAAGATCGACCAGGTCCTGAAACTGAAGTCCTCGGCGATCGCCAACTCCCTCAAGTACTTCTGACGAAGCTCGCGTGGGAGGACTGATGGCCCGGGGACGTGACATCCTGCCGGAGGATGTGCTGGGCACACGGGCCCAGCGCGGCCGCGATCTGGTCGTGCCGGCGATGGAGCGCCTCCTACGGCGCGCCCTTCTCAGACATCTGGCAGGGACGCGCGAGCTCCGGCTGACGAGCCGGACCCCATCGCCCGACGATATCCGCCGGAAGTTCGAGGCCATCAACTCGTTCGGGCTTTACATCCATATCCCATTCTGCTGCCGGATCTGCCCCTGCTGCCCCTACAACAAGGAGCTCTACCGACGCGATTCGGCTGCGGCCTACGTCAGCTATCTGAGAGCCGCGCGCCGGCTCGGCTTCCTGAGGGATGACGGCGAGCAGATCGTGCTGTCAGACGGAGGTGCCTTCTGGCTCCATGCTTTGGAGGACCTGCTATCCATCGACTATGTGGGCAAGCTGTGGGCCGCCTCGGGTCGCAAGCCATGGCCTGAGGACGCGGTACTGTCCTGACAGGCCGCTCCCGTGGCTAGTACCCCAGGCTGACAGGCACCTGCGCCAGCATCTCGGTGAGGCGGGCGCCGTACTGCGTGCCCACGGCCCACTTGGCGCTGAGATCGTTGAGGGTGCGAGCGGCGCCACAGTGGGGCAGAGCGTTCCCGACGAAGTGGCGCGGATCCCCCGGCTGCGTGATGACCACCGAGGGGTCGGGCACGCTCACCATGCAGCAGTACGGATCGTCCATGTGATCGGGGTAGGCGTACCAGGCCAGGTGGGCAATCTGGGCAATGACTCCGAGTTCCGCCGTGGCGAAGGAGTTGCCCGACACGCCGCCGGTGGCGCCGATGCCGGCGAAGTTGTTCTGCTCCGGCTTGACATCGCCTTGGGCGAGCGCCCAGCCGAACCCGGTTTCGTGGCACATCTGCACCCAGGCCACGTCAGCCCGGAGGCCGAAGCGGCGGGCGTATTTTACGTACAGGCCGGCCAGCTCCTCCACCGGCACCGAGAACTTCTCGCCCGACGGCACCTTGCTGCGGAAGTAGCGCACCAAGTCGGCGGTAGTGCCCAGGAAGCGCCCGGCCAGAGACTCTCCATCCGTACCCAACAGGTTGAAGAGGATGGCGGACGCCTCCGCGCGCGTGGCGTTGCGCCAGGGATCCATGGCGGCCAGGTTCAGTTCCCGCAACAGCCCGTTGTACTGGGCCACCCGAGCCACAGGAGCGTGCACCTTGTCAAATGCACCCCAGGTGCCGCGATAGGAGGACGGCGGGTCCTCCAAGGCACGGCCCGAGGCCCGCGTCACCATGGTCACCAGTTGCGCCAGCGGGATGTTGGCGTCAGGGGAAAAGAGCGCGGCCCGAACCCCAGTGGCGGCTTTGGTGCCGGTGGTAATGCCCGCGCGGGCGGCGGCGGCCACGTAGTTGTCCGGGAAAAGCGTCTCCGGCCCCGTGGGCAACACGTCGGCAAAGGCACAGACATCCTCTTCACTCACCGCCACACGCATGGTCAACACCACCATTTTGGCAAACTGCTGGCGCGTCACCGGAGCGTTGGGCCGGAAGGTACCGTCTTCAAAGCCGGTGATGACACCCAGCTGCGCCAGCGTCTGGATCTGCACGTAGTAGGGAGAGGAGGAGGCGTCCGCCACGGCTAGCGCGCGGCCGGCAGGCACCAGCGTGAGTACCAACGCAAGGAGGAGCGTAGCAAAGGTAGCGACCACCCAACGGGCCGGCCGCATGACTGCGGTTGTGGCCTGCGATGTCACGGTGGCAGGCAGGATACCAGTCAATCGTTTCATGGAACACCCCTCGTCGCTCCCCTGCCACAGCGCTCAGGGCGCCGCCGGCACGTATAATCACTTCCAGAGTACACATCGGTTCTGGCGGCTGTGAACATGAGATGCCCGCCCGGAGGCTCGTCACCTTTGCCGGTCAAGGCTGTCACCTTTGACTTCTGGAATACCCTCTACGCTGACGAAGGCCAGGCCTACAAGGGCCTCACCCGGCGCCGCGTGGACATCCTCAAGCGTGCGCTGAGGGAAGCCGACGCCGAGCCGGATGATCAGGAGTTGCTGGAAGTCTACCGCCAGGGGTTCGCCATGTACCTGGACGCCTGGCGGAATGAGCGCCATTTCGGGGCACGCGAGCACGTGAGGTTCGTGTTCGAATCCTTCGGGTTGGACATCCCCAACCCCCTGCTGGCCCGAACATCGGCCGTCATGGAGGACGTGGGGCTCAACTTCCACCTCACCCTACAGCGCGGTGCCGAGGAAGCCATCCACCGCCTTTCGGATGCCGGCATCAAGCTGGGCATCGTGTCGGACACGGGTATCACGCCCGGAAGGGTATTGCTGAGGTACCTGCGCCGCGACGGCCTGCTGCACTGCTTTTCCGGCGCCGCCTTCTCCGACCAGACCGGAGTGGCCAAACCCAACGCCCGCATGTTCAACGGCTGCCTGGAGCAATTGGGTGTGGAACCGGGCGAGGCGGCACACGTGGGTGACATGCCCCGCACGGACGTGGCCGGGGCCAAACGACTGGGCATGATCGCCATCCGTTTCGCCGGCTACGACGACCGCCGCGAGCCTCCCGACGCCGACTTCGTCATCCGGGACCACACGGCGCTGCTGCGCATCCTGGAGATCGAGGAGTAGCCAGGGGGCGAAGGCGACACCCCCGAGCCCGCGGACAGCACGCCCAATCTCAGGACGCCGGCCGCTCCGGCCCCGCGCCGGGCGGCCTGCTTCCCAGCGCTCCGCCCTGGATGGCCAACGGTACGATCCCCGCCTCGGCCAGGCGCGCCGCCGCCCTCTCGCGCAGCAGGACACTGAGGTCCCAGCTGTGGCTGCGATTGGCCGCCCAGGCCACCACCCGCACCGTGATCCCCTGATCATCCACCGCCGTGGCCTCCACCTTGGGCTCCGGCTCGGCCAGGCTCAAGCCCGAGACGCATACCTCCTGCAGCAGCATCTCCCTGGCCCAGGATACGTCCGCTCCATAACCCAGCCGAAGCTCCACCACCGCCGGGTGGCGTGCGTCCTGCACCGTGTAGTTGTGGATAACGTTCTTGGAGAGAACCTGGTTGGGGATGATGACGCGGGTGTTGTCCCAGGTGCGCAGGCGACTGTAGAAGAGGCCTATCTCCTCCACCGTCCCCAGATTGTTGTCCACCTTGACCGCATCACCCAGTCGAAGTGGCTGCACGAAGGCGATGATGAGGCCGGAAATGAGATTGGCGGCCGTGGTCTGGGCCGCGAAGGCCAGGGCAACGCCCACAATACCAGCCGAGGCGAACACGCCCACCGCCACCCGACGCAGCGGTTCAATCTCCAACAGGTAGAGGCCAAGCAGCAGCCCGGCCACAATCAGTGTCACCCGCACCAGCCGCTCCACCATGTGCAGCTTGGTGATGGTGGAAGGGTCCAGACCCCCCGCCCTTGTCCGCACGTAACGCGCGATGGCCCGGTTCACGAGCCAGCCGAGGAGTACGGCCCCTGCCACCACAGCGAAGGCTATACTGAGCCGTACTAACAATGCTGCTACCTCGGCATTCATTGCGTGCACTTTAGCACGCACAAGTCATAATGGCTACGAACCCACTCGCGCGGGAGAGCCGACCACATGGACAAGGACAGGCTGGAGGAGTACCAGGCCAAGCGGAACTTCAGCGCCACGCCCGAACCCCGGGGCGGCGATACCCCACCCCCGGCACGGCCGGTCTTCAGCGTGCAGAAGCACTTCGCCTCCTCCCTCCACTACGACCTACGTCTGGAGGTGGGGGGCGTGCTCAGGAGTTGGGCGGTGCCCAAAGGTGCCTCGCTGGACCCGGCGGACAAACGGTTGGCCGTGCAGGTGGAGGACCACCCCTTGGATTGCGCCACGTTCCAGGGCACCATCCCCGAGGGACACTACGCTGCCGGAGAGGTCCTGCTGTGGGATACCGGCTGGTGGGAACCGGACACCCAATGGTCCCGGACCTTCAAAGAGCAGGCGGCACGTGGCAAACTGCCTGACGTGGAGGCCAAGCTGGCGGCAGGCGAGCTCAAGTTCATCCTCCACGGTCACAAGCTACGGGGCAGCTTCGTGCTGGTGCAGATGAAGAACCGCGGACCCAAGAACTGGCTGCTCCTCAAGCACAAAGACGACCACGCCCGCAGAGGGTACAACGTCACCGCGGAAGAGCCTGATTCGGTGGCCGGTTGACAGTCCGGATCGCCGGACGAGCGCGCATTTTCTCGCACAGCTTCCGGCGGGAGGCACACGAAAGCCGCCGGCACCCGGGCGGGCGGCCGTATCAGAGAGAATGCCGCAGATCAGGCGGGCGGGCGGAACAGCGAGATGGTGTACGCCTGGATCACGCCGCTGGGGCTCTTGACCGAGGCGTCATACTCCACCACCACATCCTTGTTCAGCAGAAACAGCAGCTTGTCCACCAAGCAGTTGGCCTTGGACACGTAGAACACTACATCCTGGTCATCAGCGCCCAAGTGGATGTTGAACCCGCCTTCCGTGCGGGTGATGGAGACGAGCTTCCCCTGAGCCACGGCCCGCTCCAGCAGGAAGGGAGCGTCCGGCGAGGGTTCCTGCTCCACAGGAACCGGAACCTTGGCGTAGGCGCTCTGCCAGTAGTCGTGGAAGGCCTTCTTGGCCGCCCACATAATCCGCTCCTGAAGCTTCCCGCTCAACAGGTCAATCTTGACCTGCTTGCGGTAGGTGGAATCCTGTGTGGACTCGTCATAGAGATCGGAGAGCGCCAAGAAATAGGCCTCAGCCGAGAACACAACCTGGGGAGTGCTGATGACCTCCTCCAGGATAGTTGGCGTGGCTTGAATTATCTCATCGTTATGCATGGCACCACCGGTCACTTCTGTCCCTGATAACTGTAACGCCTCCGTGGGGCGGGAACAAGTGAGCCCGCGACGAGCTCATGCCTCTCGGGCCAGAATCCGGTCCAGCAGCCCAGGCAGCTCCTGCAGATTGGGCAACACGAAATCCGGCCGGCGCTCGGATTGGGCCACGTCGGCCTGCTGGGTGACCCCGGTGAGCACCAGCGCGGTGCGCATTCCTGCCCGCAAACCCATCTCGATATCGGTGTCCAAGCGATCCCCCACCAGCAGCATGTTCGTGTAGGCCACTCCGGTGGTGCGTGCCAGCGCCTCCGCCATCCCCAGACCGGGCTTGCCGATCACCTCCGGCTGTCTGCCGGCGGCGGCGGCCACCGCCGCCACGATGCTGCCGCCTCCGGGCAACAGCCGCCCTTCGGTGGGGAAGGTTGCATCAACGTTGGTGGCCACGAAGAGCGCCCCCTCTAGTATGGGCTGCAACGCCGCCGCCAGCGACGCGTAGGTGAGAGCTCGGTCCAACCCCACAGCCACGGCCCGCACCGGCGCGTTGCCGGGGAGAGTCTCGGGGAGGCCGAGTTCAGGACGGGGCAGCACATGCTGGGCTTGGAAGCCGGCCTCGCGCAGTTCCTGCAGCAGCCCCGCTTCCCCCAGAGCCAGCACCCGGGAGCCCGGTGGGATATGGCCCTGCAGCCACGCGGCCGTGGCCGCGGCCGAGCCCAATACCTGCCCAGGCGTAGCCGCGAGCCCCATACCGTTCAGGCGGGCGGCCACGGCCGTGCGATGCAGAGTGGCGTTGTTGGTGACGAAACGCAGAATCAGCCCGCGTTCCGTCACCGCCTGCAGCGCCTCCGCCGCCCCAGAGAGTACCTCCGCGCCACGGTAGATCACACCGTCCAGATCGAACGCCACCAGCTTCAGAGGGGGTGTGGCTGCCCCGTCCAATGTCTGACCCATTCCTGCCATGCCCACTTCCATCTTCCTGCCGCTATTGACCGGACGTATATTCTAATCATTACCGCTCGCCGCCTTCAGGCCACCAAAGGAGACCAAAGGAGACGATTCATGGCACGAGCCAAGTTCACCACCACCTTCTTGGACAAGACGCCCATGTCGGGCGGCCTCGCCAGTTTCCGCTTCGCGAAACCGAGAGGATTCGAGTACGTCGCCGGACAGTGGTTCGTGCTCAGCATTCCCTCCCCCACCGGCACGCTGTCCAAGCCCTTCACCTACTCCAGTTCACCCACGGAACCGTTCCTGATGATGACCACGCGTCTCAGCGGCTCCGACTACAAGAATGCCCTCGACGCGCTGCAGCCCGGAACGGAAGTGGAGATGGATGGGCCCGGCGGCCGCTTCACGCTGGACCCCGCACGCGAGCGGGTGGCCTTCCTGGCTGGCGGGGTGGGTGTCACTCCCATCCGCAGCATGCTGCGCTTTCTGGCGGATGCTCCGGCTGCGACCACGCCGCGGCTGGTTGCCTTCTACGGCAACCTGGATGAGACGCACATTCCTTTCGCCGAGGAGTTCGTGGAGTTCGAGCAGAAGCTGGGGCTCCGCACCGTCCACGTGCTCACCCAGCCCGGCGAAGCCTGGACCGGGCACAAGGGCTTCATCACCGCGGACGTGATCAAAGCCGAGTTGGATGACCCGACCGCGTGGACCTTCTACACCAGCGGTCCCCCACCCATGATCGAAGCCATGAAGAAGGTGCTCGAGATCTGCGGCGTTCCGGCCGGGAATCAGATCTTCGAGTACTTCGGGGCACCGGGCAAGTAGCCACTCCCAGAGGCACGCGGCGGGCTTGAGGAAGACCGGCGGCGCCGGGGCCGGAATCCGGCCCCGGCGCCGCGTCTCTGCGTCACCGACACCCAAGCTGCCCCCTACGGCCTACCGCAGGCCTGCAGCGGCCCAATCCTGCTTCAACCCGTCACTGCTTCAACCCGTCACCGCGGCCAGCATGGCCGGGATGATCCCCCCCGCCTGGTAGGCGGAGACGTCCGCCGCGGCATCCAGACGCACCAGCACTCGCCGCACGCTCACGATCTCGCCCTGCCTGCGCACGGTGACCTCCGCCAGGCCTTTGGGCGCGAGCCCATGCGGCATGGGCTCGATGTCCAGCGTCTCGCTGCCCGCCAGCCCCCAGCTCTCGGTCCCTTCGCCCGGAAGAAACTGCAGGGGAAGAATGCCCATGCCCACCAGGTTGCTGCGGTGTATGCGCTCGAAGCTCTGCGCGATGACGGCCCTCACACCCAACAGCGCGGGCCCCTTGGCCGCCCAGTCCCGCGAGCTGCCGGACCCATATTCCCGGCCGGCCGCCACCACCAGCGGCACTCCCTCATGGCCATATCGCCTGGAGGCCTCATAGATGGTGAGCAGGTCACCTGAGGGATGATGGACCGTCCAGCCGCCCTCCCGCTCCCCCGCCATGCGATTGCGCAGTCGGGTATTGGCGAAGGTCCCGCGCATCATGACCTCATGATTGCCGCGCCGGGCGCCGTAGGAGTTGAAGTCGGCGCGGGCGATGCCGTGCTCTCTGAGGTACAGCCCGGCCGGGGCGTCCCAGGGGATTGAACCCGCCGGCGAGATGTGATCCGTGGTCACCGAGTCCCCCAGCAGAGCCAGCAGCCGCGCGTCGGCGATCCGCCCGTCCTGCCGCGAGGCGGCGGCCAGGAACGGGGGCTCCCTCACGTACGTTGAATCCGGCGCCCACTCGAACACGGCTCCCCGGGGCGAGGAGAGGGCTGCCCAGCGCGCCTCTCCCTGGAGAATCCCGGCATAGGCCTCGCCGAAAAGGCCGGGGCGCTGAACGGCAGCCAGCAGCACTTCCACCTCGGCTCGTTCCGGCCAAATGTCACTGAGAAAGACCGGCTCTCCTTCCTGGTCCAGGCCCAGCGGCGCGGTGAGCAGGTTGACACGGAAGTTCCCCGCCAGCGCGTAGGCCACCACCAGTGGCGGCGAGGCCAGGTAGTTGGCCTTCACCAGCGGGTGTATGCGGCCTTCGAAGTTGCGGTTGCCGCTCAGCACCGCCACGCCCAGGATGCCGCGCCGCGCTATGGCCTCCTCCGCCTGGGGCAGCAGCTCGCCGCTGTTGCCGATGCAGGTGGCGCAGCCGTAGCCGGCCACCTGGAACCCCAAGGCCTCCAGTGGGGGGAGAAGCCCGGCCTGCTCTAGGTAGGCCGTCACCGTACGCGAGCCCGGCGCCAGGCTGGTCTTGACCCACGGGGCCGGCCGCAACCCCAGTTGCTGGGCGTTACGCGCCAGAAGACCGGCCGTCAACATGGCCGCCGGGTTGGAGGTGTTGGTGCAACTGGTGATGGCGGCCACCACCACCGCTCCGTCCTCCGGCTGATCGGCAGCCGGATGGACAGATGGACGGCCGATCGCGGCCGACCCTGACCAGCCGGGACCACGGAGTTCGCCGGGGACGGACGTGGCCAGCAGAGGGGTCAAGCTGGCCGGAGCCGACCCCAAGGGAACCACGTCCTGGGGGCGACGCGGACCGGCTATCGCCGGCTCCACCTGGGTCAGGTCGAATTCCACCACCTGGTCGTAGCTTATGCCGTCGCCCTCGGGGTCGCTTTCCCGGAAGAGCTTCTGCGCACGCAGATACTTCTCCGTATCTGCAACGTGTAGTGCATTGCGAGCGGTATGCAACAGATAGCCTATGCTGGCGGCGTCTACGGGAAAGTACCCGCAGGTGGCCCCATACTCCGGCGCCATGTTGGCCAAAGTGGCTCGGTCGGCAACAGGCAACTCCGCTGCCGCCGGCCCGAAAAACTCCACCAGCGAATCCACCACTCCCACGGAGCGCAACACGCGGGTGAGCGTCAGGGCGGCGTCGGTAGCGGTGGCGCGGCCGTGCAGACGGCCGCTGAGCCGAACGCCCACCACCCGCGGCGGCAGCAGCATGAGCGGCCGTCCCAGCATGGCAGCCTCGGCTTCTATGCCGCCCACCCCCCAGCCCAGCACGCCCAGGCCGTTGATCATGGTGGTATGAGAGTCGGTGCCGACCACCGTGTCGGGGAAGGCCTGCAGCCCCAGGTGCACCACCGGAGCCAGGTACTCCAAGTTCACCTGATGCACGATGCCCGCCCCCGGAGGCACCACCCGCAGGTTGCCGAAGGCCCGCTGCGCCCAGCGGAAGAACTCGTAGCGCTCGCGGTTGCGGCCGAATTCAACGTCCATGTTGCACTGCAGGGCATCAGGCCTGCCCGTCACGTCCATGTGCACCGAGTGGTCGATGACCAGGTCCACCGGCACCAGAGGGTCTATCCTACCCGGCTCCAGGCCGCGCCGCACCGCTTCCGCCCGTAGCGCGGCCAAATCCACCAGGCAGGGCAGGCCGGTGAGGTCCTGCATGATCACGCGGGAGGGATGGAACGGCACCTCCACGGCCTCACTGGATGCGGCTACCCCCGGTGTCCATGCCGCCAGCGACACCACCTCTGCTTCCTCCGCCCCCCGCCCGCAGTGACGCAGCACGTTCTCCAACAGGATCCGTACGCAATAGGGAAGGCGCTCCACCTGGCCCAGCCCTGCTCCCTCCAAAGCGGGAAGGCTGGATACGGCCACTTCGCCGCCGGAGAGCCGTAGCATCCGCCGGCTGTCGAAGGGGTCGATCATCAGAAGACCCGTTCCGGCCGGGCCATGCTGGCCTCGTGCCCTTGGGCCACGTTGTTCAGCGCCCGCACGTAGGCTTTGGCCGAGGCCTCCATCACGTCGATGGCCACCGCCTGCCCGGCATAGGTGTGACCGTCCACCTCCACCACCACGCGCACCTCACCCAGGGCATCCTTGCCGGAGGTGATGGAGCGCACGCGGTAGTCCAGCAGCTTTCCGCTGATGCCCACGGCATCGTCGATGGCCTGGAAGATGGACTCCACCGAGCCGCCGGAGAAGGCCTTGCCTTGCAGGTGCTCGTCCTCGCGCACCACTTCCACCTGCGAGGTAGGGATGATGGCCGAGCCCGAGGACACGTAGAAGTGCACCATACTGTAGAGGTCCAGGCGGGAACGCATCTCCTCGGAGACCACCGCCTCCAGATCCAGGGTGGTAATGGTCTTCTTCTTGTCGGCCAGTTCCTTGAAGCGGCGGAAGGCCTCGTCCAGTTCCACGCCGTCCAGGAGAAAACCAAGTTCGGCCAGCCGGCTCTTGAGGGCGTGCCGCCCGGAGTGCTTGCCCAACACGATGTCCGAATCAGTGAGACCGATGTCCTTGGCATGCATGATCTCGTACGTGCTGCGCTCCTTGAGCACACCGTCCTGGTGGATGCCGGATTCATGGGCGAAGGCGTTCTTGCCCACCACGGCCTTGTTGTTCTGCACCAGGTAGCCGGTGAGGTTGGAGACCATGCGGCTGGTGCGGGCGATCTCCGTGGTCACGATGTTGCACCGTCGCCCGATGAGATCCTGACGGGTGACCAAGGCCATGGCCACTTCCTCCAGGGCGGCGTTACCGGCGCGCTCACCCAATCCGTTGACCGCCACCTCCACCTGTGTGGCGCCGTGTTGCACCGCCGCCAGCGAGTTGGCCACCGCCAATCCCAGATCGTTATGGCAATGCACGGACAGCACCGCCTTGTCCAAGCCAGGCGTGTTGGCGAAGAGGTGGTCGAGGAGCGTGGCATACTCGCTGGGCAGCGTGTAGCCGACGGTGTCCGGCACGTTGATGGTGGTGGCACCTTCCTCCAGAGCCACCCGGATCACGGCCGCCAGGAAGTCCCAATCCGAACGAGTGGCGTCCATAGCCGAGAACTCCACGTCCCCCGGGCAGAGCGACACGGCGAGCCGCACCGACTCCCGGGCCATCTCTATCACTTCCTCCCGCGTCTTCTTGATCTGGTGCTGGAGATGCACGTCCGAGGTGGAGACGAAAACGTGGATACGCGGGTGCTCCGCCTCACGGATGGCCTCCCAGCAGGTGTGGATATCGGACTCCACGCAACGGGCCAGAGCGCAGATCACCGCGCCTTTCACCTGACGGGCGATGGCCTGGACCGACTCGAAATCGCCGGGGCTGGTAGCCGGGAACCCCGCCTCTATGACATCCACGCCCAGTCTCACCAATTGCTGCGCGATCTCCAGCTTGTCCTCACGGTTGAGGCTGATCCCGGGCGACTGCTCGCCGTCCCGCAGTGTGGTATCGAAGAAGACTATGGGTGCTGTGCGGCGCTCTGTAGGTGTCATACCTATACCCCTGGGTGTTGTGCTTGGATGATCGCTGACATGCCGGTGACGCCGGCTCGTATCCATCTCCCCCTAGCGGGGGAGGAGCAGAGCGAGGACCAAGGCGAGGGAAGCCGCGCAGGAGCAGCGGCAGAGAGGAAGAGCCGCAACCACCGAGACTCTATGATCGCCACACGCGTGCATGCGGAGCAGTTTAGTGCAACCCGGGCCGCTCCGGCAAGCCGTGAGACGCGAGCGCGTGTGGCGACAATGTTGCTATGCTGCAGACGGAAGATGCAATGCAACGCTGTGGCCCAAAGGGAGCTGACCGCGCATGTCTGACCAGGAGAAGACACTGGCCGTTTTCATCGACTTCGAGAACCTGGCCATTGGGTTCAAGCACCGGCCGGGCGATTTTGAGATCAGCAAGGTGCTGGAACGGCTGCTGGAGAAGGGCAAGATCATAGTCAAGAAGGCTTACGCCGACTGGCATGAGTACCAGAAATACACGCGGTCGCTCCACGAGGCGGCCATCGAGCTGATCGAAATCCCCAAACGCTCCATGACCGGCAAGAACTCCGCCGACATCCGCCTGGCAGTGGACGCCATGGACCTGGCCTGGAGCAAAGAGCACATCGACACCTTCGTCATCGTCTCCGGCGACTCGGACTTCACCCCGCTCGTCTCCAAGCTCAAGGAAAACGGCAAGCATGTCATCGGCATCGGCATGAAGCAATCGACCTCAGACCTCCTCTCCAACAACTGCGACGAGTTCATCTTCTACGAGGACCTGGAGCAGGCCACGGTGGTCACTCCAGCGCCGGCCGTGGAGGCGGGCGTGCCTGGGGACAAGCGCGAGGTCTTCGACCTGCTCTTTGAGTCCATTGCCGCCCTGCTGCGCGAGAACCGCGACCCCATCTTCGCCTCTATGGTCAAAGACGCCATGCAGCGCAAACGCCCCTCCTTCAACGAGACCGGCTACGGCTACCGCAGCTTCAGCAATCTACTGGAGGATGCGCAGAAACGCGGCTACATCAAGCTGCGGCGCTCTCGGGAGGCCGGGGGCAGCTACGTGGTGGAGGGCTTCGTCGAGTAGGCGGGCTTTGGGTAGCCCGCCCGGATTCCCCCCTCGCCACGCTGCTATCCTTTCTCAGATGCGTACAGAGCCCACCCCACCCGCCCCTCCCCAGCCCCCGCAACACGAAGGGAGCATCGCCACGTTTGTCCTGCTCGGTCTCATCATGTTCCTGGTGGGTGCCATCTCAGCCATGCAACCGCCGGTGAACGCACTGCTGGCGGGACGGTCCAGCGGGCTCACCGCCGCCCTCATTTCCTTCAGCGTGGGAACCGCCGTCCTGCTGGTGGCCGCGCTCGGCACCCGCTCTCTCACCTTCCATGAGCTGGGGGGGACAAGCTGGTGGTGGTTTGCAGGAGGCCTGATGGGTGTTGCCCTTGTCTATGCCAGTCTGCGCATTGTGCCCATCCTGGGGTCCGCCGGCGTCCTCTCCGCCGCGGTGGCGGGCCAGCTGACCGGCGCGCTCCTCATCGACCACTTCGGCTGGTTCGGCCTGCCACACAGCCCCATTTCCGCAATCCGCCTGCTAGGCGTTGCCCTGCTGGTAATCGGTGCTCTGCTGGTGGTGCGCCGGTAGGAGGCCGGGGCCGCGTCCGAGACGTGCTGTGGGAACCGAGGCGCATACCACAGCTACGTTGCGGGCGGTTCTGCCGTGACCTCCCCCAGAGACGCCTCCTCCTCCTCGTTCAGCGCCACCGGCACCTCTCCCACCGCTGCCTCCGCGGCCGTCAAACCGCCCTCGCCAGGCAGCTGTCGAGACCGCGCGCTGAACTGCGCCACGAAGATCCCTCCAAAGGAAAGACCAAAGCCCAGCATACTGCGGACGGTCAGGTGATCGAAGCCCAGGAGCATGGAGAAGATGACGGCAAACACCGTCTCCAGGCTCATCAGCACACCGGCCATGGTGGGCGACGTGTGCTGCTGCCCCCACGTCATGAGCAGATAGGCCACCACGCCGCCCATGATGGCCGTGTAGAGGACGGTGGCCAGCGCGGGCAGACCGGGGTCGAGGGTCGGCCGCTCGAACAGCAGGGAGATGGCCAGCGACAGCACGCCGATCACACCCAGCTGGACCGCGGTCAACGCCCGCGTGTCCACTCGCTTGGCGGCGTAAGAGAGCGCCAGGATATGCAGCGACCAAAACACTGTTCCCAGCAGAGTCATGATCTCTCCCCAACCGAAGCTCAACTTGCCGGAGACAGTGAGGACTCCTACACCGCCCATGACCAAAAGGATGCCCACGCCCACCTGGCGTCGCGGCCAGCGACGCGTGGTCACGCCGATCATGAGCGGGACCAGCAGCACGTACAGCGCGGTGAGCAGCCCGTTGATGCCGGGACTGGTCTGAGTCAGACCCACCGTCTGCAGGGCAAAGCCCGAGAAGAGACACAGCCCCACCACAAGGGAGATGCCCCATTGCCGGGAGGTCAGTCCCTTGAGCCGGCCAAGACTGAAGACGGCCACCAAGACGAAGGCCAAGAGGAAACGCAACCCCAAGTAGTAGAAGGGGGGCATGTAGCCCAAGGCAAACTTGATAAGGGAGAAATTGGCGCCCCAGATGATCCCGGCCAGGGCCAGACCGCCCTCGGCCAGGAGACGTGTCTTCCGTGCCTCCGGAGACACTAGCTGTGAGCCGCTCTGGACGTTCCTTCTCTCCTCATCCTTCGTCAGCAAAGCAAGGTAACCGGCCGCACCGGCTTCCCGCGCAGACGCTGCCGCACCAGACAGCCGACGTCACTTCCACTCCAACCTGCCCCACGGCAAACATCCAAAGCTGAGGCGGGTTCGTGCCCGGATCGCGGAGGTCGTGGGCGCGCAGATAGCCCTCTGCGCCCGCAACCAGAAGGGTGTGGCCCATCACCACAGGTGAACTCCCTGTATGGTAGCTGAAGGGCTTCTCCCGCACAATCCGCCCACGCCCAATTCGCGCCCGCCAGCCGGTGTGGCCGGCTGTCCCTCTCTTGCCGTCCAGGCCGAGCGGCGTTCTACTTGTATGATGAGCGCTGCCAACCATACCTCACCAGGCCAGGAGGACCAGCGCGTGGGGACGCCCACTTCAGCCGACACGGCGCGCCAACAAGCGCTGGAGGGTTTTCGTGCCGGCGGCGGGAAGCATCTCAATTGCGCGCAATCGGTTCTGCTCTACTGCCTTCTTCGCCTGGGAATGGACACCCAACCGCTGGCGGCGGCCCGCTACCTGGGCGGCGGCGTTGCCCGGCAGGGCCTCACCTGCGGACTCCTATTGGGTTGTGCTCTGGGCATAGGCGCCCGCGATGCCGGGGCGGGCGGCGCCCCAAGTCCTGCTCTCTCCGTGCAACAGCTGCAGCAGCTGACTGAGCGCTTCGTTCGCCGCTTCGGTTCTTCGTCCTGCAATGAGCTCACGGGCTGCGATATGACCACCACCAAGGGCATGGAGGCCTTCCGCCAACCCGCCAGGTCCGCACGATGCGACGACATGCTGCAGTGGGTACTGGAAGAGGTGGGAGCCGTGCTGGGGATCCGCGGATAGACCTGTGCCGGAGTGGGCTGCCGGACGGTGGGGGCGCGTAAGCACTGAGACTCCAGGAAAGGGTATAGCCGGCCCCAGGGGGGGGAGGACCGGCTATACTGCGGGGAAAACGCTCAGCTCTGCCACGGGGGGATCGGGGGGGAATCCCGGAACCGTGATCCTTCAGTGCTCAGCTGATGAGATTGTATGACGGGCCAACCAATAAATCCAATATATTGTTATTATATGTGTTATCGAATTCCGCGATTGATAGCCGCTCCGTTCCGTTGGCAACCTCGGGGGACCTGACCGGCCTCCGGACCGCTTCCACCGCTGGGAAGGACCGCTTTGGAGATCATGCAGCTCCGCTACTTCGTGGCCGTGGCCGAGACCATGAGCTTCACTGATGCCGCTCACCGCCTGCACGTCTCTCAGCCCGCCTTGAGCTACCAGATCAAGCAGTTGGAGACGGAGCTGGGCGCGCGCCTGCTGGACCGCACGAGCCGGCGTGTATCCCTCAGCCTGGACGGTCGCGTTTTCCTGCCCCTGGCCCGAGCCGTTCTCAACAAAGCGGACGAAGCCCTGCGGGTCATGCGCGAGCGACTGGGGATGGTGACGGGGGAAGTAGCCTTTGGCAGCATCTCCAGTGTGGCCACCCATTTCGTCCCCGCCATCCTGGCCGGTTTCAGCCAGAACTACCCCGGCATCCGCGTTCACCTTCACGAGGGTGGCACGGCCGGGCTGGAGCGCGGCGTGACGGACGGCTCCATCGACTTTGCCATCCTGGGCAGCCCCGCCAATCCGGGGGTCCTGGAGGTGACACACCTCCTGGATGAAGAGTTGTTGTTGGTGGTGCCCAAGCGACACCGCCTCTCGCAACGAGTGGCCGTCCGCCTGCGCGAGTTGGAGAAGGAAGACTTCATCATGCTGGGACCCCATTTCACACTGGCCAGTGAGGTCAAGACGCTCTGCAGGAGGGCAGGCTTCGAGCCCAGAGTGAGATATGAAGTGGGCTCCATGGAATCCCTGCTCAGCTTCACCAAGAACGGCCTGGGCGTAGCCGTGGTGCCGCGCCTGGCCCTGGTGGACGGACGACAGAGCGACGACCTGGCCATCGTCTCCTTCGAAGAGCCCCTTACCCGGGCTCTCAATCTGGTGCGCGGAAAGGACCGCTACGCCACAGTGGCCACCCGCGCCTTGATGGTGCACGTGCGCGCCAACATGCTGGCGGCTGCGGCAGCCATGACCAAACCCATACTGGGCTGGTCGGATCAAGTGACGCACGAACTCAAGAAGAACGAGGGATAGCCAACAAGAGTGTAGAATCATCGCCGTGGACGCCGGGCCATCCTGACCCGCGTCCGCCCGCGCACCTCGACACTGGAGTCCGCCACATGCCTCTAGGACACCGCACGCTGAGCCACGGGATCGTGGCTTTCGGCTTCTTCAACATCGACTGCGACTGTCTGTTGCTCAACAACTATTTCTTCTTCGCCAGCGACTTCTGCGCGTGGGTCAAGAAGTGGGCGGAGCAGGGGCCGCCCGCACAAGGCTCAGAGACCATCTACGTAATCGACGATCACCATGACGTGGGCAACCTCCGCTGGGCCATGGAGGGCTTCGCCCATCCTGGGTTCCTCTCCGAGGTGTATGAGCGTTTCCCCTTCCCGCAAGAGCCCGAAGGCTTCAAGCAGCAACCGGAGGGGTGGCAGGTCCGCGCCGAAGTGGAGCCCTTGCTGCAGAAGTACGCGGCGGTGGAAGACATGAAGGTAGTCTTCGATCAGCAAAAGGGGCTGGTCTTCCTGGGCGACTACATCTTCGACCGCCCGGGGTTCCGCGAGCTCTTGGACTACGTGTGGCGAGGGGGCATGCCCTTGTGGCGTGACGAAATCCGGCCGCCATACGTGCTCGACATGATAGAGGCGGTTCGACGCTCTCCGCACTGGCCCTTCCAAGGCATGTGCCGGGAGTACTAGCCGGCCCGGGCCAGGAGTTCCGGAGACGAATCGGGGCGCCCTCGGGCGCCCCGATTCGTCTCACGCAAAACGGCGGCCGGCGACCAACCGCGACGGCAGTCGCGGCCCGGCCGCGCCTACTCCAGCTTCTGCCCCTGGCTGATCCAGCTCATCATGGAGCGGAGTTCCTTCCCCACCTGTTCGATGAGGTGCCCCGCATCCCGCCGGGTCAGCGCGTTGTGCACGGGGCGGCCGGCCTGGTTCTCCAGGATCCACTCGCGGGCGAACTCGCCGGACTGAATCTCGGAGAGGATTTCCTGCATCTCGGCCCGTGACTCCGGGCCGATCACCCGGTTGCCCCGGGTCACGTCCCCGTACTCGGCCGTGTCGGAGATGGAATAGCGCATGCCGCTGATGCCGTGCTCATAGATCAGATCCACAATGAGCTTCAGCTCATGCAGGCACTCAAAGTAGGCGATCTCCGGCTGGTAGCCGGCTTCCACCAGCGTCTCAAAACCGGCGCGCACCAGCTCGGAGCAGCCGCCGCACAGCACGGCCTGCTCTCCGAAGAGGTCGGTCTCGGTTTCCTCGGCGAAGGTGGTCTCCAGCACACCGGCGCGGGTGGCGCCGATGCCCTTGGCGTAGGCCAAGGCCTTGTCCTTGGCGCTGCCACTGGCGTCCTGATAGACCGCCACCAGCGAGGGCACGCCCTTACCCTCCGTGTAGGTGCGGCGCACCAAGTGGCCGGGGCCCTTGGGCGCCACCATGGTGACGTCCACGAAAGGCGGCGGCACGATCTGGCCGTAGTGGATGTTGAAGCCGTGAGCGAACATCAGCATGTCGCCCTCTTGAAGAGCGTCACGCACGGCCGCCTCGTAGATCACCTTCTGAGACTGGTCCGGCACCACCAGCATGATGACCTGGGCGCGTGCCGCCGCATCCGCCGCCGGCAGCACCTCGAACCCGGCGGCCACCGCACGGTCCCAGGCGGCGCAGCCCGGCGCCTCGGCCACGATCACCGACAAGCCGCTCTCCCGCATGTTCTGCGCGTGCGCGTGGCCCTGGCTGCCGAAGCCGATAACGGCAATGGTCTTCCCGGCCAGCAGGCCCAGGTCGGCATCCGCGTCGTAGTACATCTTTGCCATGTCTTCCTCCCGGGGCGTTTCCGCCCAGTCGACCTCCCGCCGCCGCGTCTCAGCGGTGGCTGAGCTTCTTAGGATACCTCGGGCCGGCGGCCGCCGCTATGCACGCCGCCTACACGGCTCACGTGGGCCTCGGTCCTCGCCGGATCGCGACCTTGCCCGTGCGCACCAGCTCAATCACCACGTGCATGGAGCCGAGCAGTTCCAGCAGCGCATTCACCTTGGTGCGGGGACCGGTGGCCTCGATCACCGCCGTCTCCGGCGAGATGTCCACGATCTTCGCCTCGAAGACCTCGGCGATCTGCATGATCTCCACCCGGTTGTCGGCGTTGGCCTTCACCTTGACCAGCAGCAGCTCGCGCTCCAGCCGCTCCTCCACGTCCAGATCCGTGATCTTGAGGACGTTGATGAGCTTGTGCAGCTGCTTGGTGACCTGCTCGATGGGTTGATCCTGGCCGTCCACCGTAATGGTGATGCGCGAGAAAAGAGGGTTGTGAGTCTCCCCCACCGCCAGGCTGTCGATGTTGAAGCTGCGCCGGGCGAACAGCCCCGTGATGCGGGTCAGGACGCCGGGCTTGTTCTCCACGAGGACTGAGAGTGAGTGCTTCATTCCAGATCATCCCCCAACATCTCATCCACGGTGGCCCCGGCCGGCACCATGGGGTAGACGTTCGCCTCCCGCTTGACGCGGATGTCGATGACGGCTGGTGCCTCAGAGAGGAAGGCAGCGCGCAACACATCCTCCACCTGATCGGGGGCGGTGATGCGGTAGCCCTCAGCTCCGTAGGCCTCGGCCAGCTTCACGAAGTCCGGCTGGCACTCCACGCAGGTGCAGCTGTAGCGACGGTTCCAGAACAGCTCCTGCCACTGCCGCACCATGCCCAGGAACTGGTTGTTGAGAATGCAGACCTTGACGGGAAGGTCATGAGCCACAGCCGTGGACAGCTCCTGCACCGTCATCTGGAAGGAGCCATCACCGGCGATGTCGATCACCAGCGAATCGGGGCAGGCGGCCTTGGCGCCGATGGAAGCCGGGAAGCCGAAGCCCATGGTGCCCAGGCCGCCGGAGGAAATGAACTGGCGAGGACGCCGGCAGAGATAGTGCTGCGCCGCCCACATCTGATTCTGCCCCACCTCGGTGCAGACGATGGCCTCGCCTTTGGAGACCTCCCAGATCTTGCGCACCGCATACTCGGGCATGATGTCGCCCTCGGGATCAGTGCGCACACGCAGCGGGTGGTTCTTCTTCCATTCTTCGATCTGCCTCATCCAGGGTAGATGGCGATCCGGAGCCAACTTGTGCGCCTTGAGCTCCGTCAACAACGAGGTCAGCACCCAGCGAGCGTCGCCCACGATAGGCACGTCCACGCCCACATTCTTGCTGATCTCCGCCGGGTCGATGTCCACGTGCACCACCCGAGCGTGAGGAGCAAAGGCGTCCAGTCGGCCGGTGACCCGGTCATCGAAGCGCACTCCCACGGCAAAGATGAGGTCGCAGTGGTTCATGGCGTAGTTGGCGACACGCGTGCCGTGCATGCCCAACATGCCGAGCGCCAGGGCGTGGTTCTCGGGGAACGCCCCTTTGCCCGTCAACGTGGTGGTCACGGGGATCTGGCCGTACAAGGCAAGTTCCTGCAGCTCCTCCGCGGCGTTGGAGGTGATGACCCCCCCGCCGGCGTAGATGAGCGGCCGCTCCGCCTGAGCGATGGCCGTTGCCGCTGCCCTGATCTGCTTGGGGTGGCCCTTCATCGTGGGCCTGTATCCCGGCAGATCGACCTTGGCCGCCTTGGCCGGGTCGTAGTCGATGTCCACCGTGGTCAGGTCCACGGGCACGTCCACTAGCACCGGTCCCGGCCTCCCCGTGCCGGCGATGTAGAAGGCCTCGCGGATGACTCTGGGGATATCGGCGGCCTTCTGCACCAGGTAGCTGTGCTTGACGATGGGCAGCGTGATGCCGGTGATATCCGCTTCCTGGAAGGCGTCAGTGCCGATGAGGTCGCTGCGCACCTGGCCGGTCAGCGCCACCATGGGCACGCTGTCCAGATAGGCGTTGGCGATGCCCGTCACCAGGTTGCAGGCCCCCGGCCCTGAGGTGGCCAGGCACACGCCCACCTTGCCCGAGGCCCGCGCATAGCCGTCGGCGGCGTGGGCCGCCCCCTGTTCGTGCCGAACGAGAATGTGACGTATGTCCGAATCGTACAGGGCATCATAGAGGGGGATGACCTGGCCCCCCGGGAAGCCGAAGATGGTATCGACCCCTTCGCGCTTGAGCGCCTCAAGCAGTGCGATGGCTGCTTTCATTCACGTGCTCCGATCAACGGTGGGTATTCGCCTCGAAAGCCCGCCTGTCGGCGGGCGTGCGGTGGAAGGGAGGCGGAAGCGCCTATGCGCCGACGGCCGCTGCCGACGGATCGCGCAGCACGGCGCCGGTCTCCGCTCCCTGCACCAGCGCTACGTAGCGGCCCAGCACGCCCGTCAGCTCCCGCCGCGGTGCCTGCCAGGCATCTCTCCTTCGTGCCAGTTCGTCCTCCGGGACTTCCAGCTCCACCCGCCGTGCGGGGATGTCGATGCTGATGATGTCGCCGTCCGCCACCAAGGCGATGGGGCCTCCGTCAACCGCTTCCGGCGCCACGTGCCCGATGCTGGCTCCGCGCGAGGCACCACTGAAACGGCCGTCCGTGACCAGGGCCACGCTGTGATCCATGCCTGCGCCGGCCAGTGCCGCGGTGGGCGAGAGCATCTCCGGCATGCCCGGTCCGCCTTTGGGCCCCACGTAGCGGATGACCAGCACGCATCCCGCCCGGATGTCGCCCTTTTCTATAGCCTGCATGGCCGCGCGTTCCGAGTCGAAAACGCGGGCGGGACCGCGATGCCGCAGCATCTCCGGCAGCACCGCAGATTCCTTCACCACCGCTCCCCGGGGCGCAAGGTTGCCGAACAGGATGGCCAGCCCGCCGGTGGAGCCGTGCGGGGCCGCCAGAGGCCGAATCACCTGGTCCTCGCGCACGGGTGCGTTTGCCCATGCCTCACCCAAGGTGACACCGGAAACGGTGGGAACGGAGCCGTCCACCAGCCCCGCCTCCGACAGCCGGTTCAACACGGCCATCACGCCGCCCGCCCGGAACAGATCCTCCATGTGCGCCGTCCCAGCCGGCGCCAGCTTCACCAGATGCGGTGTGCGGGCCGAGATCTCGTTGAACAGGGTGAGCGGCAGTTCCACCTGCGCCTCGTGGGCGATGGCCTTGAGGTGCAGCACGGTGTTGGTGGAGCAGCCCAGCGCGGCATCAAGCGCCAGGGCATTGCGCAACGCCTCCGGCGAGAGGAAACGCCGGATACCCCAGCCTTCCTGCGCCACGCGAACGGCCGCCGCGCCCGTTTCCCGCGCCAGCGCCAGGCGGGCGGAGAAGGGGGCGGGGATGGCGGCATCGCCCGGAAGAGAGAGGCCCAGCACCTCGGTGAGGCAGCTCATGGAGTTCGCGGTGAAAAGACCGGCGCAGGAGCCGCAGGTAGGGCAGGCACAGCCTTCCATCTCCTCCAGCTCCTCTGCGCTCAGGTTGCCCTGGAAGTAGGCGCCCACCGCCTCGAACATGTTGACCAAGGACACTTTGCGCCCCCGGTAGTCGCCCGCCAGCATGGGGCCGCCGGAAACCACCACCACCGGGATGTCCATGCGGGCAGCCGCCATGACCATGCCGGGCACGATCTTGTCGCAATTGGGGATGAGCACCAGCCCGTCCAAGGCGTGACCACGTACCATGATCTCCAGCGAGTCGGCGATGTTCTCCCGTGAGACCAACGAGAAGCTCATGCCCTCGTGGTTCATGGCGATGCCGTCACACACGCCTATGGTGTTGAACTCCAAGGGCACGCCGCCCCCTTGCCAGACACCGAACTTCACCTGCTCAACGATAGAGCGCAGGTGCATGTGCCCCGGGATCAGCTCATTGTACGAGTTGGCCACGCCGATCAAGGGCCGGTTCGCATCCGCCGGCGACAACCCAAGGGCGCGAAGCAGCGAACGATGAGGGGCCCGCGCGGCTCCCTGCCAGACTCTGTCACTCACTTTGGCGCTGGTCACGTGATATCTCCACTTCTCGCGAGAATAGCCATGAAATATAGCGCCTGCGTGGTCCACTAGACAACCTCTCCAGTTGCATCTACCCTTCGGCGAACCAGTGAACCGGCACACCCACGCACGAGGAGGCACCAGCAATGAGGGCCATAGCCATATGTGGAAGCCCGCGACGGGGAGGCAACACGGAGCAACTGCTGCAACACTGCCTGGATCGCCTGGCGGCCGGCGGCGTCTCCGGCTCGCTGGTGCGCCTGGCGGAGAAGCGGGTGGAGCACTGCACCGGCTGCGCCGTGTGCAAGGAGACCGCCGACGGCAGCTGCGCCGTGGACGGCGACGATTTCGCGGACATCTTCCACGAGTTGACTACCGCCGACATCGTGCTGGTGGGCTCTCCCGTCTACTTCGGCTCCGCCACGCCCCAGCTCATGGCCCTGCTCGACCGCGCCGGCTACGTGTCCCGCGCCGGCGGGGGTCTGCTTTCGCGGAAACTGGGTGGGCCCGTGGTGGTGGCCCGGCGCGCCGGTCAGAACTTCACCTACGCCCAGCTTCTGTACTGGTTCATGATCAGCGACATGGTCGTGCCCGGCTCCAGCTATTGGAACATGGCCTTCGGGGCCGACCCGGGAGACGTACAACGGGATACGGAGGCGCTGACCACCCTCGATCGCTTCTGCGACAACCTCCTGTGGCTGGCCAACCGGCTGAAGTGAAAGCAAGGCCATGACGCGAGGCGCGGGGCCGCGGCTCCTGCCTCCGCACCGCGCTTCTACTGTCGCGATGCCCGGATCTTCTGCACCCTCTCCGCGATGGCCCGCGCCATATCGCTGGTCCCGGACCGCCCGCCCAGATCGTAGGTCACGCGATCCTTGCTGCCGATGACCTGCGTCACCGCCGCGAAAAGCGCATCCGCCGCCTGCTCCTCCCCCAGATGGCGCAACATGAGCACACCGGACAGGATCAGTGCCGTGGGGTTCACCTTGTTCTGGCCGGCGTATTTGGGCGCCGAACCGTGCACGGGCTCGAATACAGCCGCCTCCACCCCGATGTTGGCTCCCGGAGCCACACCCAGGCCGCCCACCAAGCCGGCGCAGAGATCGCTGATGATGTCCCCGTACAGGTTGGGGCATACCAGCACGTCGTACAACTCCGGCTTCTGCACCAGTTGCATGCACATGTTGTCCACGATGCGGTCCTCGAACACAATGTCCGGGTACTCCGCCGCCACACCCCGCGCCGCCTCTAGGAACAGGCCATCCGTGAACTTCATGATGTTGGCTTTGTGCACCGCCGTGACCTTATGCCGCCGGTGACGCCGCGCGTACTCGAACGCGAAGCGGCAGATACGCTCCGAGGCAGAGCGGGTAATGATCTTGATGGACTCAGCCGCATCCCTGCCCACCATGTGCTCCACGCCTGCATACAGGTCCTCGGTGTTCTCGCGCACCACCACCAGGTCCACTCCCTCGTAGCGGGAAGCCACGCCCGGGATGGTCACCGCCGGCCTCAAGTTGGCGTAGAGGTCCAGCTCCTTGCGGAGGGCTACGTTGACGCTGCGAAAGCCCGAGCCGATGGGTGTGGTGATGGGGCCCTTGAGGGCAAGCTTGGTGCGGCGTACGGAATCCAGTACCTGAGCCGGAAGGGGAGTCCCATACTTGTCCATGACGTCCGCGCCGGCCTCAACGTCCGTCCAGGCGATGTCCACACCCGTGGCGGCCAGCGCCACCTTGGCCGCGGCCATCAGCTCCGGACCGGTGCCGTCGCCCGGGATACAGGTCACTTCATACGCCATGCCCTACCCACCTCCTTGCGCAAGCCCGGCTGCGGCCACGTTGCTCACGCGAATCCTATGTCTCTCCTGCCCGTGAAGGTCAGGTAGGCGATCTGCCCCTTGGACAAGTAGTGAAGGGAACCGTCCTGGTCCTCCACCACCAGCCATGCGCCGTCCTCTTCCAGCTTCCCCAGTATCACTTCGGGCTCCTGCCCTACGCGGATGCTCACCTCAGTCCCGCCGGAGAAGTGCACCACCAGAGACCTCACCAAGACCTCCTTGTCACACGCATGCCCCGCCCGCCACCTGGCTGAGGCTTGTTCCACGCCCGGCTGCCGGGGTGCGAAATTGCATCCTCGTACGCCGCGACGACCCTATCCGCCACTCTGCTCCAAGAGAGCTCGTCCACCGCCTCCAGACCGGCCGCCCTGAGCCGGCGGCGACGGGCCTCGTCCCGCAACAGGCCCCCCAGCGCCGCCGTCAAGCTCTCAGCGTCCCGCGGCGGCGTCAACACGCCCAAGGTGCCATCCTTCAGCACGGAGCGGTAGCCGGGCAGGTCGGACGCCACCACCGGCACCCCCGCCGCCATGCTCTCGGCCAGCACAATCCCGAAACTCTCACCCTCCAGCGAAGGTACACACATGACCTCCGCCGCCGCCATCTCCTGGACTTTGACCTCCTGCGACACCCTTCCCAGAGGCGCAATACCCGGTATGGGCCATTCCATGCCGCTGTCCGGACGGCTGACCAGTTCCTGCACCTGCGCCCAACTGGGGCCCACCATGACCAAGGTGGCGTCAGGCATGCTCCTCCTCAGCGCGACAAAGGCTTGCAGGAGGTAGAAGAGACCCTTGCGTGGCTCCGCACGTCCAATGAAGATGATGCGCCCCGAGACCTTGTCCCCCAAGCGCGCCGGAGCGTACTTCTCCACGGGGACCCCATTGGGGATGATCCGGTAGTCGCCGGGAAAACGGGCGTGGACGTATTCCTTGGCCGCTTCCGACACAGCGATCCGCACCGCCAGCGACTCGATGATCTTCTTGGCGATGGGGAACAGGTAACGGTAGTAGAGGGAGTGCTCCAACGCGGCATGGAAAGTCCCCACCACCGGCGCATTGCGGCGTAGCACCGCCGCCCCCGCGGCGGCAGGTGTGCACGGCTCGTGGGCGTGCATGACGTCGAACGGATGCTCTCCCAGGATGCGCTCCATACGTGGCAGGATCCAGAGACAGGTGTTGACGTACGCACGCGACCCATTCGAGGGCACCGGAACCGCCGAGCCCAGCGATACGAAGCGCTCCGGCAGTCTCTGCCGCGCGTGACCCGGGCCTCCCACCGGAGCCAGGATCCAGGGTTCGTGCCCACGACACTCAAGCTGGTGCGCCAGATTGGTGATGTGGTCGTTGACGCCGCCGGGGACACTCCAGGAGTAAGGGGAAACGAGCCCTACCCGCATAGCCCTTCCTCCTTTCTCAATCCGGCGGCTTCTCTGTCCCAGAGAAGCCGCTCTCGTAGCACGCGAGGAGACAAGGCCTGCCGGCCCCGATGTGAGCCGCGCAGCCTGCCCCACACCAGAAGACTCGTGCAGACCAGCGTCCAGGCGATAGTGCGCGGAGACCTCCCGAGAAGCCATTGTATCGAGGGCAACCCCACCAGGGCAGCCGCGACCGCCGGCGCATGGTAGCCTTTGGCCGTTCCCCAGATCAACCCCGCTTCCACCAGCATCATGGCAGGTGGGTCCCAGCCGTGACAGGCCCCCAGCGCTGCCGCCGCGCCCTTGCCGCCCACCACCGCTATGTGCGCCAACACCGGCGCCACGTAGACCGCACCGGCCACATTCGCGTCGGCGCGAAACCGCCGGGCCAGGTATACGGGGAACCAGCCCTTGAAAACGTCCATACCGGCCACCAGCAGAGCTGCCGGCAGACCGTAGGCCTTTCTCACGTTGGATGCGCCAGGGTTTCCGTCTCCCAGGCTGGTGATGGTTGGGCCGCCGAAGAGGCGGGAGGCCAGCCGGGCACTGGGCAGACAGCCTGCACCGAAAGCGCCGGCCACCACCAGCGCCCGCCGGCCGAGGAGCACCGCCCTACTCATGGCGCTTCACTCCTCTCAGCCCCATGGCCAGTGCGCCCAAGGCCAAGGGGATGAGCCAGGTCAGAACGCGCCACATGATGAGGCTGGCCACCCGGATGTCCCCGGGGATCATCCGCCCGATGAGCTCCAGATAGCCCACTTCGGCCACGCCGGCCCCACCGGGCAGCGGGGACAAGGGCATGAGCACCTGCAACACCGCCTGCCCCACGGCAATAGGCACCAACCTTCCTCGGTACCCCAGAGCAAGCAGGACCAGGGGAATGAGGGAGAACATGCAGACCCAGTACACAAGTTGCGCCGCGGTGACCTTGGCGAGCACTTCCCACCCCATCTGCCTGAACTCGCGCAGCGCATCAGCAAAAGAAGCCACGCGACGGCGGGCGGCCGCCGGCAGGAGGGACATACCCAGGGGACGGCGTACCCACAGCGTGCCGATCACCCAGCCGACCAAGATCAGCCCCAGCACTCCCAGCAGGATCCACCTCTGCAGCGTGGTGATGGGCGAGCCGGCCACGGGGATGAAGGCCACCAGGGCGGCGAAGACCAAGACGGTGGTGTGGATCACGCCCTTGACCATCACCGTGGAGGTGGCCTGCGACACCGTGAGCCCCAGGGAGCGGAGAACCACCACTTGATAGGGGATCTCGATGCCACCGAAGGAGGTGGCTCCGCCCACCAAATGGGCCTCGAAGGCCACCCCCACCACCCGCCACCACGGCACGTCCGGGCGGATGATCCGGGTCAGTATCAGAAGCGACCACGCATCGGCGATGAGCATGACGGCCAACGCCACGAGCGCCAGCACCAGGAACCCCGGCGCCTGGGTGGCAGTCACCGCGGTCTCTACGTCGTCATCAACATGTGGGTTGAAGAGCAGGATGACCGCCACACCGGCAGCCAATCCCAGGATCATGCTGACCGCCATGCGCTTCCAGTGCAGCGAGACGCCCTTGCGGCCTTCGGCCGCCCGGGACTCCGGCGCTGCGGGGACTTGGGCGCCAACCGTCCCGTCGTGGCAGGCCACTCCGGGATCCACGCCCACTCTGGCTTCGTTCTCTGGGCCCACGCTACGCCTCTCTGCCGGTCCCGACGGGCGCCGCTGGCCGGGCCGCCGCCTCGGCCAAGAGCAACCGATAGCGCCGGCCTACCGCCTCGGGGTCATGCCGCTCCAGCCCCAAGCGGCGGCCGGCCAGCCCCAATTCCGCCCGCCGCGCCTCCCCCGCCCGCAGCAACCGCTCCAGACCGGCCGTCACTTCGTCCACGCTCGCTCCATCCACCACGATACCGGTGTCGCCCGTCTTCGCCGCCTCCACTGAGCCCCCGGAACGACCGGCCAACACCGGCAACCCACACAGTGCCGCCTCCACGAACACTATGCCGAACCCTTCCACCTCCAGCCCTCCCCACCGCGACCGGCAGGGTGAGGCAAAGATGTCTGCCGCCTCCAACCACTGCGCCATTTCCGGCGCGGACAAGCTCCCCAGCAGGCGCACGCGTTCCCCTATGCCCAGCTCGCCGGCCCTCTTCTGCAGATGATAGGAGAGCCGGCCACCGCCCACCAGCGCCACCTCCAGATCCGGCCACTTGGTCGCCAGACGGCCTACCGCCTCCACCAGGTGGTCCTGCCCCTTGCGAGGCACCAACCGGCCCACGCACAGGACGAGGGTGCCTGTCACTCCCAGCCGGCGGCGCGCCTGCGCGCGCGCCGCCCCACTGGTGAGAGGGAAGCGGTCCACATCCATGGCAGGCCGCACGGTGTGCGCCGGCACGCGGGCGCCCAGAAGCCTCTGCGCGGCCGCCGTGGTGTAGTCGCTCACGGTGATCAGCAGGCGGGCGTTGCCCAGCACGTACCGCAGCAACTGCCCGCCCACCGGCCAGGTGGCGGGAAGGGTGAGCTCCGCGCCGCCCAGCATGACCACGTAAGGAAGACCCCTCCGCCGGGCCAGCGCGGGACCCAGGAGACCGGCCGGTAGAGGGTGCCCCAACTGCACCAGCTCGGCGTCATGCTCGGCGGCCAGGTCCTCGGCAACCCGCAGGTTGCGCGGCGTGGGCCAAACCACCGACTCTCTGGTGCGCACCACGCGGTAGGGATGAGTGGCATCGAAGGCCGCAGCCCGGGGATGAGCCGGCGCCATGATCACCACGTCCTCCGGCCGCAGGGTTCGTACCAAGCCCCAGTAGTAGGACTGGAACCCCCCCACGCGGGGTGGGAAATCGTTGGTGATGAAGAGGAGACGAGGAGCCGCGTCCCGCGCGGCCGGCTGCTCAGACAGAGGAGGCGTCACGGCGACCGCGGCTAGGCCTCGTCATCCATGACACCCACCTTCTCCGCCGCCTTGCGCGCCTCATTGTCGCGCAGGAAGTCCTGGTAGATGTACATCAGTTCCTTGTCGAACAGCGCCCGCTTGAGTTCCACGGCCATCTGGCGGGCACGGGAGAGGATGTCGTCCGCCTCCACGTCCGTCAGATCAATGCCGAACTCCTGGAACTTGTGCTGGATGGTCCGGCTCCCCGAGTGCTTGCCCACCACCAACTGCCGCGTCAAGCCCACCTCGTCCGGGCTGAACACCTCGTACGTCAGGGGGTTCTTGAGCACGCCGTCGGCGTGGATGCCGGACTCGTGCGCGAAGACGTTGTCACCCACGATGGCCTTCCAAACGGGGATGGCCCGGCTGGACGCACGCGCCACATACTCCGAAACCTCGCGGAAGCGAGAGGTGGCAAAGCCCAGATCGGTGGACTCCAAATGCTTGAGTGCCATCACGATCTCTTCCAAGGGGGGGTTGCCGGTCCGCTCGCCCAGTCCATTGACCGACACCGTCACATACCGCGCCCCCGCCCGGATCCCTGCCAAGGCGTTGGCCGTGGCCATGCCGAAATCGTTGTGGCAGTGGATCTCCACATCCGTATCCGCCGTCTCCAGCAGGATCTGCACCCGCTGGAAGGCAGTGAAGGGATTCAGCACCGAAAGCGTGTCGCAAAAGCGAAAGCGCTCGGCCCCCAGTTCCCTGGCGGTCACCGCGGCGCTCAGCAGCACATCGGTGCGGGTACGCGAGGCATCCTCAGCCGCGAAGATGAAAGGCAGACCACCATCCTGGGCGGCCGCAGCCGCCTGCTCCACGTTGGCCGTGATCCCGCGCACGCCCTCAGCAAAACGGGAGGGCGGGATGCCGGAGAAGCTGGCCCAGATGACCACCGCGTCCACGCCGCAGGCGGCCGCCAAACGCACATCCGCCGGATTGGCCCGGCAGTAGGCCAAGACCCGCGGCCCCAGCTTGAGCCCGCTTATCTGGGTGATGGCCTCCCGTTCCTCCGGGCAGAGGCACGGCGTCCCCACTTCTATCTCCCTGACGCCTACCTCCGCCAGCAGGCGGGCGATGCGCACCTTCTCCTGCGTGGCGAAAACCACACCGGCGTTCTGCTCCCCATCGCGCAGAGTGGAATCCACCAGGCATACCGGGTGGCGGGCTACCTGGAAGCGCGACTCGAAGGGTTGCGCCCTACCGGCCATGGTCAGATTCCTCCGCCCCCTCCAGTTCTATGGCAACCGCAAGGGCCTCCGGCGCCTGGGCGACGGCACGGTCCAGCATGTCCGGCCCCACGGCGGCCGTCTCCGCCGCCTCTTCCGCCACCGAGGCCTTCTCCGCCTGGTAGAAGTCCAGCAGTTCCTCGTCGACCAGCGCCCTCTTGAGCCCCACGCTCTTGGAGCGGATGCGGATGACAAAGGCGGCCGCTTCCTGGTCCGACATGGTGATGCCGTGCTCAGCCAGCTTCATCTTCAGAGAGTCCACCCCCGAGTACTTGCCAAGGACGAAACGTCGCGTCAGCCCCACGGCTTCCGGCGGGAAGACCTCGTAGTTGGCCGGATCCTCTATCACGCCCGACGCGCGGGCCGAGCTCTCATAGACGAAGAGGTTGGCGCCCACGATGGGCTTCCAGGTAGGGATGGGCCGTCCGGAGGCATGCGCCACGTACTCGGAGAGCTCCCGGAACTTGGCCGTGTTCAACGGCAGCTTTACGCCCTCCACAAAGTTCAGGGCCATGACCACCTCTTCCAGCGCGGCGTTGCCCGCCCGCTCTCCCAGTCCGTTCACGGTGGTGTTGACGAAGCGCGCTCCCGCCTTCATGCCGGCCAGAGCGTTCGCGGTGGCCATGCCGAAGTCGTTGTGGGTGTGCATCTCCACGTCCATGCCGGTCACGTCAATGATGGTCTTGATCTTCATGAAGGTGTTGAACGGATCCATAATGCCCAGCGTGTCACAGAAGCGCAGCCGGTCCGCGCCCGCATCTCGGGCCGTGCGGGCAAAGGTGAGCAGGAACTCCATGTCCGAGCGCGAGGCGTCCTCGGCGTTGACCGATACGTAGAGGTTGTGGGCCTTGGCGAACTCCACCGCCTGCTTGATGCTTTCCAGCACCCATTGGCGGTTGGAGCGCAGCTTGTGCTCGATGTGGATATCGGATGACGACATGGACACCGCCACGGCGTCCACCCCGCAGTCCAGCGATGCCCTGATATCGGAGACCACCGCCCGGTTCCAGGCCAGGATACTGCAGTTCAGCCCCATGCCGGCAATGCGGGACACCGCCTCTTTCTCCGCGCCACCCATGGTGGGAATCCCCGCCTCGATCTGGTAGACGCCCACCTCATCCAGCAGCTTGGCGATGCGTACCTTCTCCTCGTTGGCAAAGACCACCCCGGCCGTCTGCTCACCGTCCCGCAGCGTGGTGTCATCGATGTCCACGCGTATGGGGCCAGACGCGGCGTGACGGGGGATGTACTGCGAGAAGTGCTCCTGCATGAAGTCTCCCACGGAAGCTCGAGGCAGAGAGTCAGTCTACCACGGCCTGTTGCATGACCGAGGCCACCCAGTTGAGGAGGAGAGCGCCCCGATCCACCAGGTCGAGCTCCCGCGCTCGGCCCCCCCGCTCCAGCACAAGGATGCGGTCGGCCAAACCCAGGGCCTCCGGCAACTCGTGGGTGACGTAGGCTACGGTCACGCCCTCCTCGCGGATGAGACGCTTGATCTGAGCCAACAGTGCGCTCTTGAGCTCCCGGTCAAGCCCGCTCAGCGGCTCATCCATGAGAAGTATGTCCGGGTGGTGTGCGAAGGCACGCCCCAATGAGACCCGCTGCATCATCCCCCCGCTCAATCCAGCGGGGTAGTAGTGTCCGAACCCCTGCAGGTCCAGCCTTTCCATCCACTCCTCCGCCTCGCGGTTCGCGGCCTTCTTGGACTCGCCCCGCGCGCGCACCACCAAGGCGATGTTCTCCCGCGCCGTCACCCAGGGCAGCAACCTGGGCTCCTGGAACACGAAGGCCACCCGAGGCCGACCCTCCATGAGCACCCGGCCGCCATCCGGTGTGGCCAGACCGGCGATGAGCCGAAGCACCGTGGTCTTCCCCGAACCCGATGGGCCTACGAATGACACCACCTGACCCGCCTCCACGCTGAAGCTGAGCTGCCGCAGCACGGACAGCTCGCCAAACGACTTGTCCACCGCCTGGAACTCGATGACAGGCACCCCTTCCCCCACGTTCCAGTCCCCCCGCCTAGTGCCGTTTCCAGCGCAGCACCCAGGCCCGCACGGGACGCAGGACGGCGAACTCGAGCAGCGCCATGAGCGCCAAGGCCACCAGCACCCAGGCGAAGACTTGAGGGGTGTCCAGGTAGCTCATGGCCCGGGCGAAGCTGTGGCCCACCCCGTCCTGCGCCCCCAGTACCTCACCCAGCACCACACCTCGGACCCCTGTTCCCGCCGCCAGAGTGAGGGCGGCTATCACCGGCGACCCAATCCCGGGGAGGTAGACATGGGTCAGCATCAACCCCCGCGGCACTCCGTACACTCGGCCCATCTCCACCAACCGCGCATCAAGCACCCGTACCCCTTCCACCGTATTGACGTAGATCACAGGGGTGACGATGGCGGTCACCAGGAAGATCACGGCGCGATCGCCCAAGCCGAACCACAGCATGGCCAGCACCGCTATCACGACGGCGGGCAACGTCATCCACACCCAGCGCACCGGCTCCAGCACGGCGCGTACCCGGGGAAGGATGCCGGCCAGCAATCCCAGCGACAGCCCAAGGGCTGCGCCCAGCACCAGACTCACCAGCAGCCGGCGGAGCGTCACCAGCAGCTGCTTCCACAACTCACCCTCGGCCACAAGGCGACCCAGCTCGGCCATCGTGGCCCCGGGCGAGGCCACGATGGCCGAGCTGACCGCCATGGACACCAGCTGCCAGCCCAGCAGCAAAACCACCGAACCGATCAGGCCGTGGAGCAGCTTTCCCTTCCGGGAGACAGGAGATTTCACCTAGCCCTCGGCTTGACCCTTAGATCGCTCCATAGTAGAAGCCATCATCAGGCTGCTTGCCCCCGATCACATCCGGGGACAGCTCACCCAGCGTGCCGAAGAACGCCTCGATGTCCGGGCGCGCCTCTTCCGCATCCACGTACTCCCAGGTGATGTTCTTGAGAGAGGCGGTCAGTATGGCCGCTTTTAGGCCCAACTGCGGCAGCTTCTCCTCCACCAGCTTCCCGGCCTCTTCCGGGTTGGCCAGCATCCACTCCACCGCCGCCGCGTACTGCTTCCGGTACTCGGCAATAACCTCCGGCTTGTCCAGCACGCGCGCCGTGGCCGCCGTGCCGGCGATGGGTGTGCGTGCGGCCTGGGCACCGAAGGCAGTCTCCCACCTACCATCAAATGAAAAGCTCCGGTAGAGGTTGATACCCTTGTCTTTGGACTGCAGCAGCACGGAGGTGGCCAGCGCCTCGCTCAGCACCGCGTTCTGCACCTGGCCTGACAGCAGTAGCTGTGCCGCCTGGGTGGGATCAGCCGCGTAGCGCAGATCGAAACCCGTAGTCGGATCCAGCCCTTCCTTTGCGGCCAAGGCCTGGAACATCAGGTCGGGAACGCTGCCCTGGAACGACACCGTGATGGACTGACCCTTGATATCGGCGAAGGAGGACACGCCCTCCTGCGTGCTGATGAGGTAGGTGATGTTCCACACGCCGATATCCAGCAGTTGGATGCCAAGGCCCTTGTTGTAGAAGACGGCCGCATTGTTCGAGGGCATGGTTACAAACTCCGCCCGGTTGCCGGCCACCAAGGCACGCAGCTGCTCCGTGTTCTCCCAGGTTATGACCTCCACGCTGTTCGCCACCGCGTCCAACTTGTTCTCCGCCGCCAGGTAGGCGGCCGGCACTGCCATGGGGCCGGGAGGCACCACCAGCGTCAGCTTCTCCACCTTGGCAACCGGCGCAGTGCTGGTGGTGGGCTCCGTGGTGGTAGTGGTTTCCGAACCACACGCGGCCACCAGGAAGGGCAGCGCCAGGAGGAGAACCGGCAACGCCGGCTTCAGAAACCGCTGCCGGAGGAGCGAACGGAACCTCATATGTCGAACTCCAGCCGCTGGCATTGCACGCCTTCCACGGCCGTCAACTTGGTCTGGCAGGCATCGATGTCCTCCGGGGCGCCCACCATGTCCAGCAGTACCACGCCGCTGGGCGCACAGTACTCACCCGCCACCTCATGCATGCCCAGGCGGGTGCGGATGTTGCAGCCGTACTCGGTGAGTACCTGCTGCACGGCAGGTACTTCCTTCGCTCGGGAGGAGATGCACACACCCAATACGACTCTCTTGGCCATCGCGTCCCTCCTTCTCGTGGTGTGCCTTCTCCAAACAGGTCGCACCCCACGCTCATCCTGCGGAAAGCTGCGACGCCCGCCCTCCGGCGGGCGTCGCCCACAGAATCGTGCCGTCTCCGTCGACGGCAACACCAGCGCCTAGGAGATGA
Organism: Gaiellales bacterium; assembly: GCA_012719395.1. Lineage (GTDB taxonomy): Bacteria > Actinomycetota > Thermoleophilia > RBG-16-64-13 > RBG-16-64-13 > JAAYAL01. The sequence continues at coordinate 103,215 of JAAYAL010000008.1, forward strand.
ACTTGCCCCGGGGCGTGTAGTGTGTGTGCAGCAGATTGTGACTCAAGTGGCTGCAGGGGCCGTCCTGCAGGAACTCGTTGTAGATCTTGAGGACGGCCGGGTTCTCGTGCGACTTGCGCACCTCGTACGCGGCATCCTCCGAGTAGATGGCTTTGGCGCGAGCCGCGCGGATGGCCGGGCTGGTGGGGATGGGCTGGCCGCCGCCGCCGATGCAGCCACCGGGGCAGGCCATGAACTCGATGAAGTGGCACTGGCTGAAGATGCCGCCAGCCTTGATGTCCTCCATCACGCGCTTGGCGTTGGCCGTGCCATGAGCCACGCCCACCTTCAGGGTCGCGCCCTTGAGGAAGTCCCAACTGGGAACCAGATCCTTGAGCAGATCCGGCACCGGACCCACCTCGGGCACGGTGATCTCGGCGTACTTGACACCGTCGAAGCCCCGCACCGGGATGATGTCGGCGTGATCGTAGAAGTTCTCCACCTTCTGGCCCGCCACCAGCTCGATCACCGTGCGCAGCGCGGCTTCCATCACACCGCCGGTGGCGCCGAAGATGACGCCGGAGCCGGTGGCCGTACCGAAGGGATCGTCGAAGTCGGACTTGGGCATGTCGGGCAGCCAGATGCCGGCTTCCTTGATCATGGCGCCCAGCTCACGGGTGGTGAGGCCGTAGTCGATGTCCTTGAAGCCGCTGTCCACCATCTCCGGCCGGTTGCACTCGAATTTCTTGGCCGAGCAGGGCATCAGGGCCACCGTGACGATGTCCTTGGGATCGATGCCGGTGAGCTGCGCGTAGTAGGTCTTGATGAGGGCGCCGAACATCTGCTGCGGGCTCTTGGCCGTGGACAGATGCTCCAGGTACTCAGGGTAGAAGTGCTCGATGAACTTCACCCAACCCGGTGAGCAGCTGGTGAACTGCGGCAGCTTCACGTCGGCGTCGCCGTCCACCAAGGCCTTCTTGAGGCGGATGATGAGCTCGGTGCCCTCCTCGATGATGGTGAGGTCGGCGCTGAAGTTGGTGTCGAACACCTTGTCGAAGCCGCAGCGGCGCAACGCCGTGTTCATCTCGAAGGTGAGGGCATGCCCCGGCTCCAAGCCGAAGCACTCGCCGATGCCGGCCCGCGGCGACGGAGCGGTCTGCATGACCACGTGCTTGGTGGGATCGTCGATGGCCGCCCAGATCTCATCGCTGGGATCGTTGGCGCGCAGGGCGCCGGTGGGACAGCGGTTGATGCACTGGCCGCAGTTGATGCAGACGACATCAGCCAGAGGCTTCTCCAGGAAGGTCTCGATCCTGGTCTGGTTACTGCGCCCCACGGCCTCGTACACACCCACTTCCTGCAGGTCCACGCAGGTGCGGACGCAGCGGCGGCACAACACGCACTTGTTCATGTCGCGGTGGACGGAGTAGCTGGAGGTGTCCACCTCATACAGCGGTTCGGTGGGGTGCCCGAAGCGGAAGAAGTCAACCCCGTACTCCTCCGCCAGGGACTGCAGCTCGCACACGCCGTTGCGTACGCAGGCGTAGCACTCACCGTAGTGCTTGCGCAGCAGGAGATCGAGGATGTGGCGGCGCGCCTGGCGTACACGGCGGGACTGGGTCTTGATGGTCATGGGACCGGTGATGGGGTAGGCGCAGGAAGCCTGCAGTGTCCGCATGCCCTCCACTTCCACCACACACATGCGGCACACGCCGGCAATGGCCAGGTCGGGGTGCTGGCACAGCGTGGGTATCTTCACGCCGATCTGGTTGGCGGCTTCCAGGATGGTGGTCCCGGAGACCACTTCCACATCGATGCCGTCGATGTTGACGGTGACTTTCGGGGCCTCCAGATCAGGGAGGGTGCAGACGCCGCCCTGCTGGCTGACAGGCGCCCGGGTGGTATCGCAGCTCGGGTTCTTCAAGTCCATGTTCTGCTCCTTGGGCTACTCAGCGACGGTACGGCCCATCAACTCGTCGCGGAAGTTCTCGACGATCGATAGGAAGGCGTTGGGGCTCGACTGGCCCAGACCGCACTTGGAGGCTATCTGCATGGTTTCGCCCAGCTTGACCAGTTCCTTGAGGTACGAGGTGGAGCACTCGCCGTACTCCAGCATCTCGATGCCCTCGAGCAACACTTCGTTGCCCTCGCGGCAGGGCGTGCACTGCCCGCAGGACTCCTCCACAAAGAACTCCATGAAGTTCTTGGCCACCTGGAGCATGTCGCGCTGGGGCCCGAACACGATCACCGAACCGCCGGTGGAAAGATCCTCGAAGGCGATCCGGCGGCCGAAATCCTTGGCGGGAACGCAGGTGCCGGAAGCACCGCCCACCTGCACGGCCTTGGCGTCTCCGCCGCCCACGGCCTTGAGCAGGTCGGCCACGGTGAGACCGAAGGGAAACTCGTAGACGCCCGGCGCGGCACAGTCACCCGAGACGCTGAACAGCTTGAGACCGCTGGAGCGCTCCGTGCCCAGCGACTTCCACCACTCGGCGCCCCGGCTCAGGATGAGCGGCACCCAGGCCAGCGTCTCCACATTGTTGACTGTGGTGGCCTTGCCGCCCAGCCCCGTGTCCACGGGAAACGGGGGACGGTTGCGGGGCTCGCCCCGATGGCCTTCCAGAGATTCAATCAGCGCTGTCTCCTCGCCGCACACGTACGCGCCGGAGCCCATGCGGATCTCGATGTCGAAACCGAAGCCCTCTTTGCCCATCACGTTGCTGCCCAACAGGCCCTCGTCGCGCCGCGCCCGCAGCATCTCCTTCAGCTTGGGCACCAGGTAAGTGTACTCACCGCGCAGGTACACCACACCCCTCTTTGCCCCGATGGCGTAGCCGGCGATGGTCATACCCTCGAAGACCAGATCGGCGTGGTCGGTGAGGATGACGCGGTCCTTGAACGTGCCCGGCTCGCCCTCGTCGGCGTTGCAGACCACGTACTTGGCCGTGCCCGCTTCCGTGGCGGCAGCCTCGGATGGAGCCGGCGCCGCAGCGGCAAACTGCCACTTGAGACCGGTGGTGAAACCGGCGCCCCCGCGGCCCTTCAGGCCGGACTCCTTCACGAACTCAATGAGAGCCGTGGGCGTCATGCCCAGGGCCGCGGCGAGCCCCGCTCCCCGCTCCTGGGACGCGTAGGTCAGGGTTCCCTTGCTGGAGTCGATGATCATACCAACCACTCCTTCTCCGCCTGCAGAGCGGTCGCCCCGAACGCCTTGCGGCACTCATCCAGGATATCGGCCACCTGGTCCGCCGTTACCTTGGTGTAGAACTTGTCATTCACGAGCAGGGCCGGGCCCTGATCGCACATACCCAGGCAGTTGGCCCACTCCAGGGTGAACTTGCCGTCCTTGGTGGTTTCGCCGAACTCTATCCCCAGATCGTTCTCTAACTGGCGCGCCACCGCATCCTTGCCGGCCATGTCGCAGGACACGGTCTGGCACATGCGGATGACGAACCGGCCATTGGCCTCAGTGCCAAGGAAGCCGTAGAAGGAGACCACACCGTGGACTTCCACGGGGTGGATGCCGAGGATGTCGGCGGCCTCCTGCATGGCCAGATCCGAGACATAGCCGTTCTTGCGCTGGATGGCCTGCAGCATTGGAATGAGAGCGCTGCGATCCCTGCCGAACGTGTCGGCCAGGGCCTCCAGCTCCTCCCTCATGGCCATGTGTGGAGTAACCAGCATCAGTTCACTCCTCCCTTGCGATCGCAATGTTCCCCGCGCATAGCGGGACGACGTACCTTCGCGTGCCGCGCGGCACCCCGAAAGACGGCGGCCACTATAGCGGATGCCAAAGGGTAACGCAAGAAGCCCAAGGCTCACTGTGACCGAGATCAATAAACCTTGGCTGACGGAGGAGCTATGAAGTTGTGGGGGCCGCCACGCCCCGGGCGCGGCGGCCGGTCACGGCCTAGCCGATGAAGCCCTACTTGCTCTCAGCGGCCTCCTTGGGCTTGCGCAGGTAGGAGAACCAGTACGAAGAAGCGACAAAGATGGACCCGCCCACAATGTTGCCGATAGTGACGGGAATGAGGTTCTTCGTGAAGAGGGCACCCCAGGTGAGGTTGCCGGACACCGCGGCCTTGAAGCCGTCAAAGGCGGTCTGCGCCGCCTCGGGCAGCGCCCCTCCGGAAGCGAGAGTGGCAATCTGATCGGGGGTCAGCACGCTCTGGGCAGCCAGATCGAGGATCGGCTGATGGCCGGAAACCAGGATGCCGATGGGAATGAAGAACATGTTGGCCACGCTGTGCTCGAAGCCGGAGGCAACGAAGGCCATGATCGGGAAGAAAATGCCGAATATCTTGCCGATGACATCCTTGCTGGCCAACGCCAGCCAAACGGCCAGGCACACCAGCCAGTTACAGAGGATGGCACGGAAGAAGGCCGCCCACCAGGCCAGTTCCACTTTGCCTTTGGCGATGGCAATGGCCTTGGCACCAACCGAGCCTTTGAACAGGCCGACGGAATCTCCGCCGTAGAAAGCACCGTAGATAATGAAGACCAGGATGAGGGACCCTACGAAGTTGAAGATCCACACAATAACCCAGTTCCTGATCAGCGCTCCCCAGCTGATGGTGCCTTCCAGGGCGCCAACCGCCATGAACATGGCGTTGCCGGTAAACAGTTCCGAGCCGGCGATGACTACCAACATGAGGCCGACGCTAAACACGCTGCCAAATAGAAGTTGGCCGACACCGTTGCCGAGGAACTTGGCCGAATCGCACCCAATGGTGGTGGCCAGGTTGGCCCCGAAGCCGATGTAGGCTCCGGCCAGTATGGCCAGGACCATGAGTTTGGGTACAGTGAGGTTGGACTTCGCCTTGCTGGCGGTGCAGGCGTTACCGGCCACCTCGCCAGGCAGATAGCAATTCAGTTGTGCGGGGGGAGGAGTCATTGTTGGAATGACCTTTCTCTAGAGGTTCCCACTGCGAGAAGAGCGACCAAGGAAAACGGATGAATCAGGTCCATACACCGATTGCGAACGTCTGACTCCCGACACCTCCTTTCTTGCGGAGCGAAGCATGATGGGCGACAGAGCTATCGCCTCGCGTCGTGCGCGAGACGCGCGCGCAACCCGAGGGAATGCAGCCGGGGGCAGCGGCTCTAGTACCGCCACCCCCGGCGCTTCCATCAATGCAAGAAGTCGCGCGCCCATGCCCCGATCGGCGTTGCGTCAACCCCGCCTAGACTGCGAGGTCCGCGCCGGCCTTCGGCAATAGGGCCTCGAACTCCCCACGGAACTTGCCCACCATGGCCTCTATGGGCATGGAAAAAGCGTCGCCCGTGGGACACAGCGTGTTCCCCTTGATGGTCTTGCACAGGTGCAGAACGTTATCCAGGTCTTCCGGTGTGCCTTTGCCCTCAACCACACGGTGGAGCATCTGCTCGATGGCCACGGATCCCTGACGGCACGGCGTGCACTGGCCGCAGGACTCGTGGGCATAGAACTGTATGGTCCTGAGCGCGATCGCGGGGATCTGCACCGTGTCGTTCATGACCATGATGCCGCCCGATCCCAGCCCGGTGCCGTACTTGGCGCAGGTGTCGTAATCCAGCGTGAGGTCGCGGCACTCCTCGGCCGTCAGGATGGGCGTGGACAGACCGCCCACGATAACGGCTTTGAGGTTGCCAACGACACCACCCGCGGCCTCCAGCACTTTGGCCAACGGCACACCCAGCGGGAATTCGTAGGCTCCCGGGTTCTTCACGTGACCGGACACGCCGAAGATCTTGGGGCCCGCGTTGTTGGCCGTGCCGATCTGACGAAAGGCCTCAGCTCCTTCGCGCACGATGAACGGGACCGAGGACAGGGTCTCCACGTTGTTGACGATGGTAGGGCAGCCGAACAGACCTGATACCGCGGGGTACGGTGGACGCAGACGCGGGTTGCCACGCTTGCCTTCCAGCGATTCGATGAGAGCGGTCTCCTCACCACACACGTACGCGCCGGCACCCCGTGTCACACGGATGTCGAACTCCACGCCGCGGCCCAGCATGTTGTTGCCCAGCTTGCCGGCCTCACGCGCTTCGGCGATGGCCCGCTCCAGGATATCGGCGATCCAGGCGAACTCACCCCGGATGTAGATGTAGCCGAGCTTGGCGCCGATCGCGTAGCCGCTTATCGCCATACCCTCGATGACCAGGTGCGGATCGAACTCCATGATCTGGCGGTCTTTGAAGGTCCCCGGCTCGCCTTCGTCCGCGTTGCAGACCAGGTAAACCGGCTTGGTGGAATCCTTGGGCAGGAAGCCCCACTTGACTCCGGCGGGGAAGCCGGCGCCGCCGCGCCCCCGGAGCCCGGAGTCCTTCACCATTTGCGTGACCTCGGCCGGCGAGAGCGTCAGCGCCTTCTCGAGGGCCTGGTACCCCCCGTCCGCCACATAGCCCGCCAGCGCAGTCGAGTTGGGCTTGCCGCGGCGTGCCAGCAGCATGTTGCACTCCGTGCCCCAGTTGCCCTCGGTCTTCCACTCGGGCACGACACCCTGCTTCAGGTTCGCGAGCAACTCATCGAAACACGCGGGCGTCATGTTCTCGTAGTACCGGTCGTTGACCTGAAGCACGGGACAGGTCCCGCACGCCCCCAGGTCCTCAACCGCAGACAGCGTGAACAGCCCGTCAGAAGTGGTCTCGCCCACACCGATCCCGAGGGCCTGCTCCATGTGAGCGAGCAGGTCCTCTGCCCCGGCCAGCATGGCGGGGATGTTGGTGTCCAGCTGCAGGTGGTACTTCCCAACCGGCTTCAGGTTGAGCATCGTGTAGTAGCTGGCGGTGGCATAGACCGTACCCAGGGGCACGCCCAGCAACGCCGCAACCTCCGAGAGGCTGTCGGTGGAGAGATGGCCGCCCTCGGCCTGCTGCACCGTCTCCAGGGCAGTCAGCAGGGCCGCCTTGGGGGTCGGATACGTGGCCGCCAGATCCAAGATCCGCGCTCGCACGTCGGGTTTCATGCTAGAAGACCTCCGGGTAGCCAATGTCCACAAACATGTGCTCGAGCCGCGTCTTGTGGCCCAACTCCATGAGGGCCAGGTTCTCGAACATGGCGCCCAGCGTGGCGTCAGACGCCGATTGCGCCAGCCCCCGATAGAACTCCGCTGACTCCTGCTCCCTCTTCATCGCCAGCGCCAGCGCATCCGCCGGCTTCATGTCGATGGACAGGGCCGGCTCCTCCGTTGCCTCAGCTACCTTGTAGTCGGCGGGTACCGGGAGCTTCGCGATGATCTGATCGTCTTTCAGAGCGGCTTGGAGAAAGGTCTTGTGACCAAGCTCATCCTGGGAGAGCTGGCCGAAGATCTCCTTGACGGCCGGGTTGGTCATACGATCGGCGACGTCGGCGTAGAACCGGAATGCCTCCTCTTCCCTGCCGATGGCCATATCGAGAATGCTCTTAATATCAGTCATAGCCATGGTTGTTCCTTTCGCAGGCCTGAGACTGCTCAGGGCCGCGCCTGACGGCAGAGGCCCTTCATGGGAACCTCCGCGTCCGCGACCTTCTCCACACGAATCGCACACACCTTGTACTCAGCCGTCTCAGTCACGGGGTCGAAGGCATCGATGGTGAGTTGGTTGCCGCACGCTTCGGCGAAATGGAACGCCATCCAGCAGAGGCCGGGATTGGAGCGCTCGTTCACCCACGCGCGCAGCATGACCTCGCCGCGGCGGCTGGTGGCCCGCACCATGTCGCCGCTCTTGATGCCGAGAGGCTCCGCATCGGCCGGATTCATCTCGATGAGCTCTTCCGGGAACAGTGTCTCGAGGCCCACGGAGTTGCGGGTCTGCGTGCCCGTGTGGTAGTGCCACAGCCTGCGTCCCGTGGAGAGCACCAACGGGTACTCCTCGTCCACCACCTCAGCCGGCGGGACCCAGTCGGTCTTCGAGAACAACCCCTTGCCGCGGGAGAAGTTCCCGTCCTTGTGCAGGAACCTGGTCCCGGGGTGCTCGAGCGTGGGACACGGCCACTGCAGGCCGGCGACATCCAAACGCTCGTAGGTGATGCCGGCGTAGCTGGTGGCGGTCCGACGCATGTCCTCGTAAACAGCCTTGGCAGACGTGAAGCCCAGGTCGAACCCCAGTCTCTTGCCCAGTTCCTGAAGGACCCACCAACTCGGACGGGCGCCTCCGGGCGCTTTGAGGGCTGCGCGCACCCGGTTCACGCGGCGCTCGGTATTGGTGAAGGTGCCTTCCTCCTCGCCCCAGGAGTAGTCGGGGAAAACCACGTGCGCGTACGGCGTGGTGAGGTTGGGGAAGATGTCGACGACGATGAAGAGCTCGAGCGCCTCCAGCTCCTTGATGGTGTGAGCTATGTTGGGCTCGCTCTGCACCGTGTTGTCGCCGATGCAATAGAGGATCTTGGTACCGCCGTCGCGCGCCTTGCGGAGCATGGTGGGCATCTTGTAGCCTGCACGGTCCGACAGGCCGCTGACGCCCCACGCCTGCTCCATCTTCGCCACCGCGTTGGGATCGGTGACGGACTGGTAGTTGTGGAACACGTTGGGCAGGGCACCCATATCACAGGCTCCCTGCACATTGTTCTGCCCACGCAGCGGGTTGAGGCCAGCGGAACGCTTGCCCAGGTTGCCGAGGACCATCTGCAGGTTGGCCAGGGTCTTCACGTTGTCCGTGCCACAGATGTGCTCGGTGATGCCCAACGTATAGCAGACACTGGCGGACTTGGACGTGCCCAGCAGCCGAGCGATCTCCTTCATCTGCTCCACCGGGACGCCACAGATCTCACTGGCGCGCTCCACCGGGTAGTCCTGCACCCAGGCGCGGATCTCGTCAGGGTTCTCCGTGTGCTCCTTGAGGAACTCTTCGTCCGCCCAACCGTTCTTGAAGATTTCGTTGATGAGGCCGTTGATGTAGGCGATGTCCGAGCCGGATGCGAGCTGCACGTAATGCGAGGCCCAACGGCAAAGGTCCGTTCGCCGGGGATCGTTCACGATGACGGTGGCGCCCTTCTTGGCCGCCCGCTTCACGTAGTAGGAGACGATCGGGTGTGCCTCAGTCATGTTGGACCCGATCACGAAGACGAGATCAGCGTCCTGCAACTCCTGAATGCTGTTGGTCATTGCGCCAGAACCAAAGCTTGTCGCCAGACCGGCGACAGTGGGAGCGTGTCAGGTACGCGCGCAATGGTCTACATTGTTGGTCTTGATCACCGCCCTCGTGAACTTGGCGATGGCGTAGTTGTTCTCATTGGTGATGCGCCCAGAGCCGAAGGCCGAGAACACATCGGGCCCATGCTCCTTGACAATCTTCGCGATGCGCTCGGCCGTGAAGTCCAGCGCTTCCTCCCACGACACGGGCTCCAGCTCGCCGTTCTTGCGAATCAGGGGCTGGGTAAGGCGATTGGGGCTGGAGGGGAACTCATACCCGAAACGACCCTTGACGCACAGCATGCCGTCGTTGGGCTCGACCTCCCGTCCGGTGACCCGCACGATGCGATTGGCGTCAGTGTCCACGTGAAGCGTCATCTGGCAGCCCACTCCGCAGTACGGGCAGGTGGTGTCAACGGTGTCCATTTCCCAGGAGCGACCCTTGCCGACGGCCTTCTTCTCGATGAGCGCGCCCACCGGGCAGATCTGAACGCACTCGCCGCACTGGACACACGTGGAATCGGCCATGGGCCGGTCCAGATCGCACACGATCTTGGACTCGAAGCCCCTCTGCCCCATCCCCAGCACTTCGTTGACCACCACGTTGTTGCAGGCCGCGATGCACCGCCCGCACTGGATGCACTTCCGGCGGTCGAGGACGACCATCTCGCTGCTGTCGTCTATTTCCGCCTTGGGCCCGGTGATCGTGAAGGCCGGTATCTCGATGCCCAGCTGGTACGCAGCATCCTGCAGCTCACAACGACCGTTCTGCTCGCAGGAGATGCAGTTGTGCTCACCGTTGGCGAGCATGAGGTTGACAACCGACCTGCGCACCTCCAGGACGCGCTCGGTGCAGGTGTGAACCACCATGCCGTCCTTGGCCATGAGGTTGCAGGACGTGGGCAACCCGGCCTGGCCCTCCACCTCCACCACGCACACCCGGCAGCGACCTGCAGGACCGGTCTTGCGGTGGTAGCAGAGGGCCGGAATCTTGATGCCGTTCTGGCGGGCCACCTCCAAGACCGTCTGTCCCGGTTGGAAAGTGACGGCCTCCCCATCCAGGATGAGGCAATCGGACATGGGCTCTCTCCTTTCGAAGCCGATTCGGCAGATTATCGATATAAAAAGGTAGCCAACCTTTTCTAAGCTGCCGACTTAAGTGTACCACTTGGAACACTGAATATTGATTGCAAATATGGAGGAGCACGACCTCTCGCCGCGGGGGTGGCCAAACGCGCACGGACGCTCTCTCGGCAACCTCCCCCACCAGCTCTTGCGACCCCCCGGCACCATCTGGGACCGAAGTGCATCTGTCCTTTCTCGTCGGCGGGATCCCGACGCAGGGTTTGGCGCAAGGGGAGTGTCGGAATAGTTCATTTTCGAGAAGCAGCCATGAGCAATCACCTGCTTGCAAAGGAGCCCACCATGCGCGACATTCACGAGGCGTTTACCAGATTGAAGCAGGACTACCCTCAGGTTCACGAGACGCAAGAGGAACTGGGACGCTACATCCACGAAGAGGCGGGGCTGCTTCCGGAGCCCACCCGGCTTCTGGCCAAAGTCGCCGCGTCGGCGGCTGCCGGCCATCAGCGCGCGCTGGAGACCCACCTGGCCAAGGCGCGCGAAGCCGGTGTGAGCGAGGGCGACCTCATGCACGCGCTGCTCCTGCTCATACCCACGTGTGGCTTCCCCAGCTTCATGGAAGCCTACAGCACCTACCTGGGCACGAGGTGGCCGGCAGCCGGGAGAGCCTGAAGCGCGGAACAGGCTATGCTACTCGTGTTATGGAACCGGCCCCGCGACGCGGAGCTCCCCGGCCGTTGAGAGGAGACGCCATGTCTGCGGCGGGTGGAGAGGCTCGGGAGGAGAGGTTGACGGCATGTCCCAGAGAGCGAGTCTGGCCGGCAGTGAAGCCATCGTCACCGGAGGCTCCAGCGGCATAGGCAAAGCCATCGCCGTGCGCTTGGTGACGGCCGGGGCCAACGTGACCATCGCCGCCCGTAGGGAAGCCGTGCTGGCTGAGGCGGCTCAAGAGATCGAGCGGCGGGCCGGCCAGATCTGCGGGCCGCTGTTGCGGGGGCCGGCCGTCCGCACCGCCGTGGTGGATGTGGCCAGCAAAGCCGCGGTGGAGGAGCTGGCGGGCCGCTTCGCGGAGGAGCACGGGTCCCTCCGGTACCTCATCAACTGCGCTGGCATCACCTACCCCGGGTACTTCGCGGACATCCCCTACCAGGTCTTTGAGGAGATCATGGCCGTCGACTACTTCGGTGTGCTGCACATGTGCCGGTCCTTCGTGCCCTTGATGAAGTCCCAAGGCGGTCACATCCTGAACGTCTCTTCGGTGGGGGGGCTCTACGGGGGATTCGGTTACACGGCCTACAGCGCCGCCAAGTTCGCCGTCATCGGCTTCTCCCAAGCCCTGCGCAGTGAGGTGAAGCGTTTCGGCATTACCGTGTCCGTCCTCTGCCCGCCGGACACGGACACGCCACAGCTGGCCTTCGAGGAGCCGCTCAAGCCCCGCGAGACCAAGGCCATCGCCTCCACCGCCGGCCGGATGTCGGCAGAGATCGTGGCTCGTGCCGCGGTGCGTTCCCTCTCTGCAGACCGGTTCATCGTCCTCCCCGGGCTCTCGGGCAAAGCCAGCTACCTGGCCTTCCGCCTCGCCCCCGGCATTCTGGAACGCTACCTGGACCGCAAGATCAGGGCGGCAGCACGCGCCTGACCCCGGCCCGGTACCGGCCGTCTCCGCAGTGGCACGCGCACGGAAGGTCCCCTAGTACTGGGGGCCGGTTCTTGAGAGAATCGCGCCAATGAGCACGGATACCCTCCTCCTCGTCCTGGTGGTGGTCGCAGGTCTCCTCTTCGACCTGATGAACGGTTTCCACGATGGGTGCAATGCCGTCTCCACCGTCATCTACACCGGGGCGCTCAAGCCCCGCGTGGCCATTGCGCTCTCCGCCTGCTTCAACCTCGTCGGTCCCCTGGTCATGGGGATCGCGGTGGCGGAAACCATCGGCGGCGTCGTCAAGGCCCAGGACGCCACGGCACACCTGGTCATCGCCGCCCTCTTCGGCGCGTTGGTCTGGGACTTCGTCACCTGGATCCGGGCACTCCCCGTGAGCTCCTCGCACGCCCTGGTGGGCGGCCTCATCGGGGCCGGGCTGGCGGCGCTGGGGCCGGAGGGCATCAACTGGTCCAAGGTCGGGCTGGTGTTCGCCGCCCTGTTGATCTCACCCGTACTCGGGCTGGGGACAGGCCTCTTCTTCATGAAGGCCAGCAAGTTCCTGCTGCGCTTGATCAAGCTCGACTTGGATCGGGCCGACCGCTTCTATCGCCGCATGCAGGTGCTCTCCTGCAGCTGGGTGTCCTTCAGCCACGGCTCCAATGATGCCACCAAGGTCATGGGCATTATCACAATCATGCTCGCCGCCCGGGTGAACATGAACGTGGAGGAGTACGTGGCCATCAACGGAATACCTTTCTGGGTGATCGGCTCAGCCGCCGCAGCCATGTCCCTTGGCACCTACCTGGACTACAAGTCCTTCCGCATCATCCGCACTCTGGGTGAGAGGCTCACCCACCTTCACCCGGTGAACGGGTTCAGCGCGGAGGTTGGTGGCGCGCTCGTCATCCAAGTCGCTTCGTTGCTGGGCATGCCGGTATCGACCACGCATGTCATCACCTCGTCTGTCACCGGGACGGGATTAGCCTCCGGCCTGTCGGCGGTGAGCTGGAAGGTATTCCGCTCCATCCTGCTGGCCTGGGGGGTAACGCTGCCGTTCTGTGGCATCGTAGCGGCATTGACGTACTATGTTCTTGAGCTCTTCCTCTGACGCGCGGGAGACGGAGATGGCCACATCAGCTTGGAAAAAGTTCAGACGCTCGTTGGGCGGCGAGTCTGCGCTGCAGGGCGCAATCGGCGCCATGGCCCGGGAGAGGGAAGAGCAGGTTCTCCGTCGCATCCGCGATTTCACCGAACGTGTGGTCGATATTGTGATGAAACTCCACGAGCAGATCGACTACTTTGCGGCGGATGATTACGCTAAGCTGGCCGACGCAGCCGAGGAGTTGGACCGGATGGAGAGCGCCGCGGACGCGGAGAAAGCCGTGATTCTGGACCGGTTGGCCGCCGGCGGCCTGTTTCACCTAGGCCGCGCCGATCTGTCGCGGCTGGTGGGTTCCATGGACAGCATCGCCAACCTTGCCTCCGGTACCGCCGACCGCCTGGCCCTGCGCGAGTTCACGCTCCCGCCGGGGTTGGGCGCCCTGCTGCACGAACTGGTGGACACGGACGTGGCGGCGGTGACCAAGCTGCGTGACGCCGTGAACATGCTGGAGGAAGACCTCCGCGCCGCCATCCCCTTGGCTCAAGAGGTGGACAAGATCGAGAGCAAGGCGGACGATATCTATCTCATCATGTACCGCCAGATGTACGACTGGGACACGGACTACAAGACCTTCCACCAGTTCAAGTCAATCATTGACCGACTGGAGGAGATCACCGACAAGTGCATGCAGAATGCCGAGCTTGTGAGGCACATGGCCATCGAGTACCTGGAATTCGAGTAGGTCTCACCGCTTCATAGCCACGACCGTGATCCCAGCCGGGATGGGCGCCCGCCCGGCGCACGTTCCCTGTCGGCGGCGAACCGGCTGCCCGTGTCCGGGTGACCTACCGGCGGCGGTGGAAGCGCACCACCATGTGCACGGTGGCGCAGCGGTCGCCCAGGTTCTCTATGTCGTGCTCCACGTCACAGTGGTAGGTGACGAAGTCGCCGGCGGCGAGGTCGCTGACGTTGTCACCCGCCGTGACCCGCACTGTGCCGTCGATGACGGTGAGGAACTCCTCCGTGCGGGGGAAGTGGGGTGCGGAGCGCAACACGGCGTGCGGTTCGAAAGACAGGAGGTACATCTCCAGGTCCTCCACCATGGATACGGGGGAGAGCACGCGCAGGTGGATACCGGGCTCATCCGTCTCCAGTTTCAGGATCTCATGGCGTCGCACCACCCGAAAGCGCCGCGCCCCCTCCCCCTCGGCGCCCAGCAGGCTGTTGATTTCCGCGTCCAGGCCCTGGGCGATCTTCCACACGGTGGCCACAGTGGGGTTGGCCTTCTCCTGCTCGATCTGCGAGAGCATGGCTTTGGACACGCCGCTGCGCTCCGATAGCACGTCCAGAGTGAGTCCTCGGGCCTTGCGCAGCTTCTGGATGTTCTTCCCGATCAGAGGGGGCTTTGCCGGTTCCATCTCTCTCCCCCGCGGGCGCTCAGGTCGCGTTGACAGGCACCTCGCCGTTCATTATATTGAATAGATGTTCATCATCATTTAACGCCGTGGCCGGGAGATGTGTCAAGTGGGCGGGAACCTGGGCTCGGGCGGCGGCGCGGCAGGTGGGCGGCGACGCATCCTCATCACCGGCGGGCTGGGGCAGCTGGGCTCCGAGTTCGTGGCCGCCCTGCGCGACCTTCACGGCGTCGACCACGTGCTCCTCACCGACCTGCGGGACGACGTCAACCGCAGCCTCATCCAGTCCGGCCCCTTCGCCCGGCTGGACGCACGCGACGAGCGCGCCCTGGACGAACTGGTCACAGGCCACCGCATCGACACCATCTACCATCTGGCGGCCCTCCTCTCCGCCGTAGCCGAGACCGCCCCGCAGAAAGCCTGGGACATCAACATGAACGGCCTGCTGGCAGTGCTGGAGGTGGCCCGCCGTCGCGGATGCGCCGTCTTCACTCCCAGCTCCATCGGCGCCTTCGGCCCCAACACGCCCAAGGACTGGACACCCCAAGACACCATCCAGCGTCCCACCTCCATTTACGGCGTGACCAAGGTGGCCGGCGAACTCCTCTGCGACTACTACTACCGCAAGTACGGCGTCGACACCCGTGGCGTACGCTACCCCGGCATCATTTCCAACAAGACGCCTCCCGGGGGCGGCACCACCGATTACGCCGTGGAGATCTACCACGCCGCCGTGGCTACCGGACGTTACGTCTGCTTCCTGGCTGGGGACACCTACCTGGACATGATGTACATGCCCGATGCCATCAAGGCTGCCTTGGACCTCATGGAGGCCGACCCCGAGCGCCTGCGCCACCGCAACGCTTTCAACGTCTCTGCCATGACCTTCTGCCCGGAGGACCAGGCGGCCATCATCCGCCGTTACATCCCCGAGTTCGAGATCTCCTACGCCATCGACCCGGTCCGCCAGGCCATCGCCAACAGCTGGCCCAACAACCTGGAGGACTACGCGGCGCGCGTGGAGTGGGGTTGGGAGCCCGCATACGATTTGGACGCCATGACCCGGGACATGCTCAGAGTGCTCACCGCGCGCCGGGGCGAGGTGTCGCGGGAAGGGGCCGTCTAGGCAACGGCCGGCCGAAGGAGGAGCCATGTTCGGGAGGATGAAGGAGGATCTGGCCCGGCGCCTCGCTTCGCTCCGCGAGGAGGGTCTGTACAAGGAGGAGCGGGTCATCACCACGCCCCAGGGCCGGGAGATAGGCGTGGAGACGTCGCCCCGCGGGCCTCTGGCGGCGCCTGCGGCACCCAGTGGCGGAGCAGGCCCGGCAGGCACGGCGACGGGGGCACAGGCTGAAGCAGGAAACACGCCGGGGCACCAAAGCCGCGTCCTGAACTTCTGCGCGAACAACTACCTGGGCCTCTCCAGCCATCCCCAAGTGATCCAAGCCGCCAAGGAGGCCATGGACCGGTGGGGCTACGGCCTTTCCTCCGTACGCTTCATCTGCGGCACCCAATCGCTGCACAGACAGCTGGAGTTCGCCGTGTCGGAGTTCCTGCTCACCGAGGACACCATTCTCTACGCCGCCTGCTTCGACGCCAACGGCGGCGTCTTTGAGCCGCTGTTCGGCGAAGAGGACGCCATCATCTCCGACGAACTGAACCACGCCTCCCTCATCGACGGCGTACGCTTGTGCCGGGCGCAACGCCTGCGCTACGCCCACTCCGACATGGCGGAGCTGGAGAAGGCCCTAGGCGACGCCCGCGACGCCCGCTACCGCGTCGTCTGCACCGACGGCGTCTTCTCCATGGACGGTGACATCGCCCGGCTGCCCGACATCTGCGGCCTGGCCGAGCGCCACGACGCCCTGGTGCTGGTGGACGACTCCCACGCCACCGGCTACCTGGGCCCCGGCGGCCGCGGCACCCCGGAGCTGCTGGGGGTGGAGGGCCGCGTGGATCTCATCACCACCACCTTCGGCAAGGCCCTGGGCGGTGCCTCCGGGGGGTGCACCTCGGGGCGGGCGGAGATCATCGCCTACCTGCGGCAGCGCTCCCGCCCCTATCTCTTCTCCAACACGCTGGCGCCGGCCGTGGCCGGTGGCACCTTGAAGGCGCTGGAGCTGGCGGCGGCGTCGCCCGAGCGACGCCGCCGCACCCTGGACAACGCCCGCCAGTTCCGCGAAGCCATGACGGCCACCGGCTTCGACCTGCTCCCCGGCGAGACCGCCATCGTCCCCGTCATGCTCTACGAGGAGCCGCTGGCCGTGGAGATGGCCCGCCGCCTGCTGGCCGAGGGCATCTATGTGATCGGCTTCTCCTACCCAGTGGTGCCCAGAGGCCGCGCTCGCATCCGCGTACAGCTGTCCGCCGCCCATACGCCCGAGGATGTGGAGACCGCGGTGAGGGCCTTCCGCGGCGTGGGCAGGGAGTTGGGCGTTGTGGCCTGAGTCGGGCGTTGTGGCCTGAGTCGTTGTGCCGCCGAGGGATGGCACCGCGCTACAACGCCGGTTCGCATCTCCCCCAGAAGGAAGCCATGGACCATGGTCCCGGCATAGGGCCGGCTCAGCCCAGGCAGAAGTGCGACCGCTTACGTGTCGCCCTTGCCGTCGATGCCCTGGACGGCAGTCACAGCGGATCGTTCTCCGGCGTGCACACGACCTGCCGGACATAGGGCCCAGAGGGCTGAGTGTGGACCGCCTCCATGCGGCACCGCTCCGGTTGGGACGGCACTCCAGCCCGGTCCGCCGGGCAGTCGCGGTCAGGGTGAGGGTGGTAGTCACGCTTGGTGATGTCCACCGCGTCGTACTCGCCCTCCGCGATCCGTGCTTCGTCTCGGCGTTGTCCGGGTAGCACTTGCGGATGCCGATCCCGCCCTCCACGACAAGCGGAATCGGCACCTTGCCGGCATGCGGACCATGGTCCCTCCAGACATGTGCGCTGCGACCCCGCCGGCCTCACCCCCCGGCCGCGGCGCGTCAGGTGTTCACCGCACGTCGCCTCCTCCTCCTGACCGGCCGGGCCCAGTGCCCCGCGTAGGCCGGTCCGGGCTGCCCAGAAGGTCCTCGAACCGCTGCGCCACCCTCTTCTGCTCAGCATCTTGGGCGGAACGCACCCGGTCGGCCGCCTCGTCAAGGGCCGGCTTCTTGCGCTGGGCGGCCGCCATGATGCCGTCCAGGGTCACCAGCGCGTCGTCCTTGACCGCCTGCTTCACCATGTCCAGCAGTTCCTCCTGCAACGTTCGCTGATGGGAAGCCGCGCGAAGACGGAGCTTGCGTGCGATATCGTCCGGCACGTTCTTGATGGAGAGGGTGACGGGCATAATGACGGCTCCTCTCTGGGTTTCCGCGATGAACCTGCCGATTCAAGTCTAGCCTGAACCACTCCGCTCGTATGCTTTCAGATAGACCTCCTCGCAGGTGACGCTGCGCCATAGCCGTTGGATCCAGACGTTGTCCAGCCGGCGCCCCCGGCCGTCCATGCTGATCCTGACGTCGTGGGCAAGAAGCACGTTCTCCCCGATTGACGTAAGAAGCCTCTCGATCTGCCCCTTGAGACGGCCGCACTCCTCGCTCTTCGCACCGGCCGCCTCGTCCACGTAGAGGCCATGATTGACTTCGATCATCAGCGACGCTACCCGACGGTCCTTCCTCCAGAAGCTCATCAGAACCAGCGTGCCCGAATAGGGCCTGTTGATCTCCAGGCCATAGCCCATCGCCCCTAGCTCGGTCGCAACCGATCGGGCACGACTCGCACTCCCATCACCAGGTCCCGGGCCTCCGCCTCGTCGACAAGAATCTCGACGCGCTCACGCGTCAGCCGCTCAAGAGAGGAGGTAACCGCCCCCCGCCCTGTACACGCTCTCACCCGAGCCCACGCGGAGTGTCCCCAAGCGTCAACGTGAGCGTAGACTGAACTTGAGATCCACCGGGGCGGACCCAGGTTCTCTGTGAAGGGCGGCGTTCTCATGGACGCCTGGAGTACCGTAAGCAGCCGACCAACGGTGGACATCGACTTCCTCGGCATGGTTGACAACGACCCCCGCTACCATCGAGTCGATCCCGCCCGATCCTCAGGCAAAGAAAAAGGCCCGCATTTGCAGGCCTTTCATATGGTAGCGGGGGCCCGGACTGAATTAAGCGCACGACTGCCGCCTTTCCCGACGTCGTTCACGCTGGTCCTCGCGTAGCGGTCTAGAACGAAGCCCGCCGGCCCAACCGCGCTTGGCGGCGGGACCGGCGGACGCACCTCAGGCGGGAAAAGGCGGGGTCAGACTAGGCCGGTCGCCGCAACAGGAAGAACACGTAGCCGTAGTACTCCGCGTACTCACGGCGTATGTCGATCTCCGTTTGGATGGGCTCCAACAGTCCCAGCTTTTCAGGATCACCGGCAAACCTATCGCGATACCGGGCGAGGCGGGCTTCCAGTGGCAGGTAGTAAGAGTCCCACCACGATGAATCGGGGAGCACGAACTCGTCCACGAGTTCGAACCCGCAGTCGGAGATGAGCCTTTCATTGGCGGCCA
>JAAYAL010000009.1 GCA_012719395.1 Gaiellales bacterium
AGCTCTCGGCACGTCGATGGAGAGACTCGTGCCCCCTTGCACCAGGTGATACCCGAGAACCCACGTCAAAGGCCGACCCGTTTCCCCCGCCAGCCGCTGCGCCGCCCGCAGCCACGCCCGTATCAAGTCACGCCTTCCTCGCAGTTTGAGGCACATTGCCCTCTCGCCCCTGCAAAAGCAGGAACAGCATGGGCAGAAGCAGGGTCCTCTGCCTAGCGATGATGGCGAGGTTGCCCATGGAGAAGCCCAGAAGGAGGGCATAGAGAACCACGAAGACCACGCTGAACGCGAGGAGGCGATGTGACCGCCAGTTGCGTAGCGAAGCCCACAACTGTTTGCGTCTCCAGATAATCGCGGCAACCATGGCCACAACCTCCAACGCCGACAGCATCATGAACGCGCTCCCTGCCTCCCATACGAAGGGACGGAAGAGAGCTCGGGTGAAGGCGTTAGGGATTTGAAGCGGCGTCACGCTTATGGCGCCTGCGGCGGCACCACCTGTATCGCTATAGGCGGCCTGCTGCTCGACTGCCTCCACCGCCGACTCCAGCGATTCGATGCCCAGCGCTCCGGCCGAGAGATAGAACGTGAGCGCGACAGCTCCCGCGAAGAACAGCAGCTGGAAATACCACTTCCCGGCCAGCCCAGCCTGGTCTCTGCGAAGAATTGCGCCCACCGCCATGGCCGCTATCGCAACGGCGGCTATGTGCGGACGCACCAGTCCGGCCAACAGCAGTCCGGTGGCCAACGCCGGCCAGGCGGCCACGCGGGGGAGTTGCGCATAACCCCACACGGCCAGACCCAGGCAGAAGAGCACGAACGCCTCCTTCCCCACGCTGGAAGGCCAGAAGAACAGCGAGGGCCAGAACACAAGCCATGCCAGATACGGCGTAGATCGTACCCCCGGAATGCGCTTGGACGCAGCCGCAAAGAGCAAGACTCCGACAAAGGCAAGCAGGGCGAACACCACGAAGGCGGCCCGCATGCTGGGACCGGAGACCGAGACCACCACGCCAGCAACTTGTGACGTGAACCTGGTGCCGAAGGTCGCCCCAGAGGGCGCAAAGAGCTGGGTGGGGTCCAGGTTCCAAAGACCGCGGGCGATATCGAGGCCCTTCTTGTAGTAGACGCCGGCGTCACCATTGCGGTCATATGCTTCGACGTAGACCCAGTGTCGCACCATGCTCCCGGCCAGCTTGACCATAAGGCCACTCGCCAAGACCAACCACAGCATGCGGTGCGTCGCCTGATACCTGATGACCAGGGCCAGGGCAACCGCCGCGATGGCCAGAGCCCAGATCAGAAAGATCTGGAAGTCATCCGAGCCACGCGTGAAGAGAAGGTAAGCAGACCCCGCGGCGGCCACCGCAAGCACAGCGACCAGGAGTGGAATGCCCGCGTAGGAGAGGGCTCCACGCCCCAGGGGCGCCTCGTCTCGCAGGGCGGGCGTTCGCACGCTAAAACAGCTCCAGATCGCCGAATGTGGCTGCCCAGGCGCCGAACTGGGTGACGTCATCGGTGAGCTGCTGACCGAGCAACCGCGTCGTCATGTTGGGGCCCCGTTGTCCCACCGGAAGGAAGCCGCTTCCGATGCCCAAGACCGCGTCGAGTCCCGAAAGAGCCACGTAGTCTGCCGACGCCTCCTTGGCCAACCGGCCGATGATCTTGGAGGCGAGGCGCCTGCTCCCGGCATCCGGAAGCGTCACCACGTCGGTCACCAGCAGCTCGTTGAGACTCCCCCGGCGGCTCGACCGGCATATCACGAGGGCCCCGCTGTCGCCTTGGCTGTCGAAGCCTGCCTTGTACTGATACCAGCGGTTGCGCCCGTACCGCCACTCCAGATACGCGGCGCTCTTGCGCGTGTGTAGGCGAGTTGTCTGGTTCGCGTCCGCCCCGTCTGAGGCGTCGGCCGCGTCGACCACCGCCCGCACAGCCGAGTCGCCCAGCAACTCGAGCACGGCACTATTGTCGGCCTCTGTCTTGATCTCGGTAGCGCCACCCAATCCTCCGCCGCCGGCCGCCGCGCGCACAAAGCGCACCGGCCGCCGTACCTTCACCAGCAGGGGGAGCCTGCCGACCAGCACCCAACCCATCTTGAGATAGCCCGGCATGCTGTACTGGTTGGGTGTGTTGAAGATGAAGTGCATGCCTTCCCGAGACACTTGCTCAAGCATGCTCGTGGTGAGCGTCTCAAAGATGCCCCGGCGGCCCCATTGGGGGTGTGTGGCGGTGTCTATGGCGCGCCCCGCACGGTAGAACCGGCTGCCCGCCTGCCACTCCCAGCGCAGAAAGACCCTGAGCCCCACTACCTTCCCGTCACCGATAGCCACCATGCCGGGTGATTCACCGAAGGGGTTCTCGTAGTGCTTCCACTGCCAGAACCCCCGCAGATCGGGGAAGTCCTGCATCTTCATGGAGACTGTGAGCAGATCGACTATCCCGTCTTCATCGGCCCTGGTGAACGGTCGATACTCGATGCTTGGTTGGTCACTCACCGGTCGCCTCCCGGTCGGCGGTGCTATCTCGTATAGTATAGCGATGCAGGTGCCGCCCATGATCCGATCGTCGGCCACCCGGCTCGCACTACTGGGGCCGGTCTTTGTGCTGCTGCTCGTGTGGTTGCTCGCCGCCTACCGGGCGGGTGGATACGAGGCCCGTAACTGGCTGCCCCTGGCTCTGCTGATGGCGTTCGCCGGTCTCGTGGTCGCTGCTCTGAGGGCCTATCAGCAACCACCCAGCAGGCCTGTGCTCATAGTATTCGGTCTGTTCTTCCTCTACGTTCTCTGGATGGCGCTGTCGACCCTCTGGGCCATTGGTCCGGCGCTCGCCTGGGAGGAAGCGGCGCGGGCCGGCTTCTATCTGGTCTTCTTCGCCCTGGCTGTGACGTATGTTGGCCGCTCGGGCGGCGCGTCCGGGTGCCGGGTGATCCTGCCCTTGGCCGCTCTGGTGATCGTCGCCCTAGCCCTGATCCGCATCGGCGCCGGTTCGGCGCTGGGCACGGACTTCTTCCTCGCTCGGCGATTCGCTTTCCCCATCACCTACCCCAACGGCGCCGGGAGCTTCTACCTGCTCCTCGTCTGGCCCCTGCTGTGGCTGGCCGCCGACTCCCGTCGCCGTGTGTGGATGCGGGCGGTCTGCCTCGGCTCGGTGCCGGTGCTCATCCAACTGGGACTGCTCACGCAATCACGAGGCGCCGCTGTCGCGCTCGCTTTTAGCGCGGTGATCTATTTCGTCCTCACCCCAGCGCGCTTGCGGAGCCTGATCTTCCTAGCGGTCCCCGCGATACTCGTCGCCCTGTCGTTCACGCCCCTGACCGCCTACTATGCCGAGGGCGCTCACACGGTGTCGAGAATGGTCGCTCTGCTCTGGCTTGGAGGCTCCTGGGTAGC
>JAAYAL010000060.1 GCA_012719395.1 Gaiellales bacterium
CTACACCTCGACCTTGGGTCCGGACGGACTCACGCTCGGCAACCGCGTGCTCCCCTGGGACGACGGCGGAATCCCGGCCATGCCCAACGAGTTCTTGACCCCCAACGTGTTCACCGACATCAGCTAGCAGGCTGCTGAAAACGACGGCCTTATGCACGAATGGGTAGGTGGCAGGAACTGAGATGAAGCGGAAGGCTGAGGTTTTGCGTACTCTCCGGCACCAGATAGGTCGGCTATGCGGCAGTGGAGCCCCTGTGGGGCCCGCGTTCTCTCTTTCTCGGTCACGCCGGCGACAGCTCCGCCAGGAGGTTCTTCATGCGCACCAGGTTGAAGGCGGCACAGGCGAAGCTGAAGATGGCTTTGACCTTGGCCAGACCGCGGTGGCGGAGCTTGTCCAAGCCGGCCACGGTCTTCATCCAGCCGAAGGGCTCCTCCACCACTTTGCGCCGGCGTTGGCTCACCGCGTAACCTTCGTGGCTGGTGGTACGTCCGTCGATGGCGCTATAGCGGCGCTTGCGGGCCACATGCGGGGTGATGTGAAGGTGGCGCGGGGCGGAAACGAAGGCGCGGGTGTCATAGCCCTTGTCGGCGCCCACGGTCATGTGAGCCCCATGGCGCTCTCGCTCTTTCGTGAGCAACTCCACGGCCGCCTCACACTCGGCTCGGCCCGTGGCCGTGGTGGCCGAGGAGGCCACGATGAGGCCGTGACGGTTCTCCACCACCAGGTGTCCCCGGTAGCTGAGCCTGGCTTCTTTGCCCTTGATGCGACAGAGGCGGGCATCGGGATCGGTTCGGGAGACGTGGGTGTCGTTGCTGCGGCGCTCCCCGTGGAAGTTGACCTCGGGGTTGCGGCCACCGCTCCCTTTGGGTCCCGATCCCCCCAGGCCACCATCCGTCTCCTTGCGGGGCCGGAAGCTCTTAAGCGAGGCGGCCGCCTCAAGGAGGGTGCCGTCGCAGGAGAAGTGCTCGCGGGAGAGGAGCTTCTTGGCGTCGGCCTGGCTGCGGATGTGCTCGAAGAACACCTCCGCCACTTCGGAGGAGAGCAGGCGGTCCCGGTTCTTGGTGAAGGAGGTGGGGTGCCACA
The DNA here is from genome assembly GCA_012719395.1 of Gaiellales bacterium. Lineage (GTDB taxonomy): Bacteria > Actinomycetota > Thermoleophilia > RBG-16-64-13 > RBG-16-64-13 > JAAYAL01. The sequence goes on from JAAYAL010000060.1 coordinate 1,085, forward strand.
CCCGCTCATCCAAGGGCAACCCCACGAACCAGCGCAGCAGCAGGTTGTATTCCAGCTCCTCACACAGCCTGCGCTCAGAGGGGATGGCATAGAGGAACTGCAGAAGCTGGGCGCGGAGCAGGTACTCGGGCGGGATGGAAACCCGGCCCCTCTTGGCATAGAGGGAAGAGAGTAGAGGGCTCATCTCGCGCAGGGCCTGATCCACCAGGCGCCGGATGGCACGCAGGGGGTGATCGGTGGGGATGCGGTCCTCCAGACTGGTGAAGACAATGAACCCCGCCTGGCACTCCTCATCCCCACGCATGCCTTCCTCCTTGGTCCGCTCACCTGGATAAATTCTAGTAAGGCTAACCAGGACAAGCGAGGAGATGACGCAATGCTTGGCGGCCCTGCGATGACCTTTTCAGCAGCCTAGCAGTGTCCTGCGTTGTTAATCCGTTGGCAATAGGAGGCCAGCCCCTCCAGGATCTGATCAGCGGTCTTGTGCCAGACATAGGGCCGGGGGTTGTCGTTCCAGTGGGCGATCCAGGTACGGATGGAGGC
>JAAYAL010000061.1 GCA_012719395.1 Gaiellales bacterium
CAGGCGAGGGTGATGTCGAACACCTTGTCGTGCGCGAAGCCCGCTTCCGCCGCCACATCTTCCAGGAAGCGCCGTCCCCGGCTCACCTCCGCCAGGGCCGCGTCCAGGAGAAGACGGTGCACGCCGGTCTCTTCCGGCGGCGGTGTCACCACGCAACCGCGCTACGCAGCGGAGACGACGATCCCTGCGGGAGGCCCAGGCCCCCACCCCCTGTCACAGAACAGCTGGTTCCCAGGACTGCAACTCTACCACGTTGCCTTCAGGGTCCGTGGCGTAGCAGAGCGTCACTCGGCGGCCGTCTGCACTCTCCAACGTCACCACTTCCCCCAGTGCCCCGCCGCCCGCAGCCCGCACCCGCTCCAGCGCCGCAGGCACATCCGGGACCTCGAATGCGATGTGGGCGAAACCCAGCCGGTTGGCGGCCGCCGTCACGCAGTCCTCCGCCTCATCGTAGGAGAAGATCTCGAGCGTGGAGCCCGCATCACCCACTCCCGGCAGACGCAGGTGCATCCCCTCCAGGTGGGCACCGGGAATCCCTGTGACGGCTTCAAGCCTGCCGCCGCGGTACTCTCGCTGAGGCGGCACCGGGCGACAGCCAAACACCACCTCATAGAATGCGGCCAGCGCGCGCCAGTCCCTGGCCACGATGTTGGTGTGGACGTAGCGGGCCGGCAGGGGGCCGGCATCGGCGCCCTTACAGCGCACGCCAGGACTCTGGCCGCAGCCGCGCCTGGTCCGGGTGGGACAGCACCGCGTCCAGGGCGGCCAGCATGCGCTCCTTGTCACGGGGCAGAGTGCCGGCCACCGGCAGGTAGTTGGAGGCGTGGTTGGAGCGGAACACGGCGTGAGTCACATTGGTGGCGGCGATCATCTCGCGCAGCTCATGCAGCATGCCCAGGGGGTCGGGCAGCACCAGTTCACCGCGCTGCACGCGCCCGGTGATGGGCGTGCCCGGGGTGAGGATGAGACTGAGGACGCCGATGTATTCGGGATCAATGGCGGACAGAGCCCGCCCGGTAGCCGTGGCGTGCTCCAGCGACCGTTCCACGCCCGCGAGTCCCAGGATGCAGGTGACAGACAGCGCCAGCCCGGCCTCGTGGGCCTTGCGGCAGGCCTGGATCTGCTGCGCCACCGTCACTCCCTTGTGGATGGCGGCCAGGGTCTCGTCATCCCCCGACTCCAGCCCCAGGTACAGCATCTCAAGCCCGTGCGTGCGCAGCTCACGCAGCTCCTCCACCGTCTTCTTCAAGAGATTCTGCGCGTTGGCATACGATGTGATGCGCTCCAGGCCGGGGAAGGTCTCGTGGAGCAGGGCCAAAAGCTCCATGAGGTGCTTGTGGGGCAGTACCAGAGCATCCCCATCGGCGAGGAACACCCGCGAGCACTCCTTCTTGTACCGCTCGGGGAGGTTCCGGAGGTCCTCCACCACCTCTGCGTGAGGCCGCACCTTGAAGGGCTTGCCCAGGTAGGTGCCACAGAAGTCGCACGTGCTGTTGGAGCAGCCGTAGGTGACTTGGAGGATCAGGCTGTCGGCCTCGCTGGGGGGACGGATCACGGCGCCTTCGTACCGCATATGCGTTCGCCTCTCATCTGTGTTCCGTTGCGTGCGCCCGGCAGGGTGCGTCGCCGCGCCGGATGGGCCGGGGCAACGGCCGGATATCAGGCTCCACCCAAATATGCCTCCCGCACCAGCGGACTGACGAGGAGGGCCTGCGAGGTATCACTGAGGACGATGGAGCCGGTCTCCAGGACGTAGCCCCGGTCCGACACCTCCAGCGCCGCGTGGGCATTCTGCTCCACGAGCAAAATAGTGGTCCCCTGCTGGTTGATCTCTTGGATTATCTCAAAGATCTTCTCCACCAGCATGGGCGCCAAGCCCATGGAGGGCTCATCCAGCATCAACAGCTTGGGTCGCGCCATGAGCGCGCGCCCCATGGCCAACATCTGCTGCTCGCCACCAGACAGGGTGCCCCCGGGCTGACTCTGCCGTTCCAAGAGCACGGGGAAGAGGTCATAGACCCTCTGGAAGTCCTCCTTCAGTTCTTGGCCTCTGCGCGAGTAGGCGCCCATCTCCAGGTTCTCCTTCACGCTCATGCGTGGGAAGATGCGCCGTCCCTCCGGCGACTGCGACAAACCCAACTTCACCGTGTGGTAGGCCGGGACCTTCGTCAACTCTGTCCCCTCGTACGCGATGGAGCCGCTGCGAGGCCGCAGCACCCCGGAGATGGTGTTGAGGGTGGTGCTCTTGCCGGCGCCGTTGGCTCCGATGAGGGTCACGATCTCGCCTCGGTCAATGTAGAGGCTTATCCCCTTGAGGGCATGGATGCTGCCGTAGTAGGTATGCACCTGCTGTAGCTCGAGCATCTTCCCACCGGTGCTCTCCACCGGGCCGCTCATAAGGCCCTCCCGCACATCAGGCACTCTTGCCCAGATAGGCTTCGATGACTTTGGGGTCCCCGCGCACGTATTCCGGCGTACCCTCAGAAATCTTCTCGCCGTGGTCCAGCACGATGACGCGATCAGAGATCCCCATGACCACTTTCATGTCATGCTCGATCATCATGATGGTCATTCCCCCCGCCCGGATCTGACGGATGAGATCCATGAGCGCGCCCGACTCCTGCGGGTTCATGCCCGCCGCCGGTTCATCCAGGAAGAGCAGGGATGGCTGCGTAGCCAGCGCCCGTGCGATTTCCAGCCGCCGTTGCGAGCCGTAGGGTAGGTTGCGCGCGGCTTCGTCCTGGTAGCTGCTGAGACCCACGTACTCCAGCAACTCCTCTGCCCGAGCGATGGCCCCTCTCTCCTCCCGCCGCGAGCGCGGGCCGCGAAACACGGCGCCTACCACCGTGTACTTGGTGCGACAGTGTTGCCCCACCAGCACGTTCTCCAAGGCACTCATCTCGCCGAAGAGACGGATGTTCTGGAAGGTGCGGGCGATGCCCAATTGGGTGGCCTTGTGCGGCGGGAAGCCGGAGATCTCCCGGCCTTGGAACACCACCGAGCCAGAGGAGGGTGGATACACACCGGTGACGGCGTTGAAGACCGTGGTCTTGCCGGCACCGTTGGGGCCGATGAGCGCCACAATCTCGTCCTGATCCACGTGCAGGTCCACGTTGTTCACAGCCGTGAGGCCACCGAACACCTTGGTGAGACTCCTGGTTTCCAGCACAGGCACGCCGCTACTCCTTGGATACGCGCTCGCGCCGGAGCTTCCGGTACAGCGGCACCCGCCGGCCGCCGATGATGCCCTGCGGCCGGAAGATCATGAGCAGCACCAGCACAATGCCCATGACCATGCCACGCACCTCCGGGTGCAACTGGATGAACTCAAAGTCCCGCAGCCATTCCTGCAACGTGATCCAGATGACAGCACCCACCACCGGCCCCACCAGGCCTCCCATGCCGCCCAGCACCACCAAGCACAGCATGACAAAACTCTCCATGAGCTTGAAGTTGCTGGGGTGGATGAAATTGAGATACTGGCCGAAGAACACGCCCATGGTCCCGGCGAAGAAGGCGCCGCAGGAATAGGAGAGCAGCTTGTAGCGCGAGGTGTTGATCCCCATGGCCGCCGCCGCCACCTCGTCATCCCGGATGGCGGTCCATGCCCGACCCACGCGTGAGCGCACCAGTCGGGAGATGACGAACAGGGAGATAACGGCCAGCGCCAGCGCCAGGAAGTAGCTGCGAAAGTTGGTCTTGAACACGAAGTCCCCGATGGCGAACTTGGGTACGCCCGAGACACCAGAGGGCCCGCGCGTCAGTCCAACCCAGTTGTTGGCCACGATGCGGATGATCTCGCCGAAGGCCAAGGTCATGATGGCCAGGTAGTCCCCCCGCAGCCGCAGGGTGGGATAGCCGATGAGGCTGCCGGCCACGGCGGCCAATCCTCCCCCCACCAGCACGTTGACCCAGGTGAGCCACCACATCTCCGAGATATCCAGGCCAAAGCCGTTCTTCAGCACCTGCACGAAGATGATGGCGGCATAGTAGCCACCGATGGCGTAGAAGGCCACGTAGCCCAGATCCAACAGCCCGGTGAAGCCCACCACGATGTTGAGCCCCGAGGCCAGCACCACATAGATCAGGACGATGGTGAAGAGGGTCAGCCAGCGATCCGACTGGATAACGAAGGGAAGCAACGCAGCCACGAGGAGCACACCCCCCAGCAGCGCGTAGCGCACCCACTCCGGTCCGCGACCCGTGAACAGCGCCGCCACCGGGTTGAGCGGGGCGCGAAAGCGCCCCGCTTCCGGCGCTTCCGTGGGCACTCCCGGCCGCGCCGACTCCGCGGGTTCCAGAGGCCCGAGAGGCTTGTTCTGTTCCATCAGGCCTTCTCCGAAACCGGTGAGCCCAGGAGGCCGGTAGGCTTGAAGCTCAGGATGAGGATGAGGATGACGAAGGCAATGGCGTCCCGGTACTGGGACCCACCGGGTATGTATGCCGCACCCAGCGACTCCACCATGCCCAGCAGCAGACCGCCCAGGAAGGCCCCAGGGATGTTGCCGATACCGCCCAACACGGCGGCGATGAAGGCCTTGAGACCGGGCACAAAGCCCATATCCGGCCGGGCGAAGTGGTAGACGGCGCCGTAGAGGCCGCCGGCCAGCGCACCCATGGCCGAACCGATAAGGAAGGTCACGGCGATGATGCCGTTGACGTTGACCCCCATGAGCGCTGCCGTGCGCTTGTCCTGCGCCGAAGCCCGCATGGCCCTACCCAGCCGTGTGCGGTTGACAAAGAGGCTCAGCAGGATCATGGCCACCACGGTCACCACCACGACAAAGAGCTGCAGGTAGGTCACCTGCGCACCCAGCACGGTGACGGCTTTGGCCATGCCGGCGGAGTCTGTGAACACCGGGATGTCCGGGAACTTGATCTGCTGCGAGCCGAAGACGCTCTGTGCCAGGTTCTGCAGGAAGATGGACATGCCGATGGCCGAGATGAGAGCCGCCAGCCTGGGCGCATTCCGCAGTGGCCGGTAAGCCAGCCGCTCCATGGCAACTCCAAGCAACCCCACCACCAGCATGGATACGATCACGGCGAGGAAGAAGGAGATCTGCGGCATCCCCACCATTGAGCCGAAAAGAGAGATCTCGGAGCTGGTCAACGCGATGCAGATGAAGGCCCCGAACATGAACAGCTCACCGAAGGCGAAGTTGATCAGCTCGATGATGCCGTACACCATGGTGTAGCCTACGGCGATGAGCGCGTAGAGACACCCGAGCATGATACCGTTCACCAGCTGTTGAGTGAGTTGCTCCATCCCTCTTTCAGTGACCCGCCGCCGACATGCCCGCGCGGCGGAGGTGGAGCCCCCGCCGCGCGCACTGCAGTGATTCTATGGCATTCGCTCTCCGCACCTAGGGCTGCTTGGGAGCCGTGACCAGCTTGCCGTCCTGCACCACAACGATGTTGAGCGGCTTCTGCACGTCACCGTTCTCGTCGAAGGTGAAGGTGCCGGTGAGACCGGAGTACTCAATCCCGTTGAGAGCCTCGTTGATGGCCTCGCGGCTGTTGACGCCTGCCTTCGTGGCCGCCTGCGCCGCCACCATGATCACGTCATAGGATGCGGCCGCAAACCAGTCAGGGTTGGCGCCGTTGTTGTTGGTCTTATAGGTTTCCACGAACTTCTGGATGGCCGGGTCGACCTTGGAGTAATCGAAGAAGGTGGAGATCAGCATCCCCTCCACCGAAGCGCCACCCAGCTTGATCAACTCATCAGACCCGTAGCCGTCGGACCCCAGCATCTGCACATCCATGCCCAGTTCCTTGACCTGCGCCGCTATCTTGGAGCCTTCCGGGTAGTAGCCGGACAGGAATAGCAGTTCGGGATCGGCGTCCTTGATCTTGGTGAGCTGAGCCTTGAAGTCGGTGTCACCGTCGGTGTACTGCTCGCGGCCCACAATCTCGCCGCCGGCGGCGGTGGCGGCAGCCTCGAAGGCGTCGGCCAGACCCTTGCCGTAGTCATTGTCGGAATGGAAGATGGCAATCTTCTTCATGCCCAGCGTGGTCACCGCATAGGCGGCCAGTCCCTCGCCCTGCGCTTGGTCAGTCATGCACACGCGCCAGATGTACTCACCCAGATCCGTGACGTCCGGGTTGGTGGCGGACGGCGAGATCATGGGCAGGCCGGCATCCTGGTACTTGGGCCCGGCGGCCAGCGTGGCACCACTGAACATGTGGCCGTCGACGAAGAGGACTTCGGGATCGTCGATCAGCTTCTGGGCCACGAGCACAGCTTCCTTGGGGTCGCCCAGCTCGTCACCGGTGACGTAGGAGACCTCCCCGCCGTTGACACCGCCCGCCGCGTTCAACTCGGCCACGGCGATGTCCGCGCCGCCCTTGAGGGAACCGCCGTAGTTCGCATACTGGCCGGTGAAGGACGCGGCGGCGCCGAACTTGAACGGGACGGCTGCCCCACCGGTAGCGGCAGTGGTGGTGGTTTCCCCGGCGGCAGCCGTAGTGGCGCTGGTTTCTTCACCGCAGCCCGAGATCACGGCCACGGCCAGAGCCAAGACAAACAGAAGTACTAAGACACGGTAGCTCTTGGACACCTTCCCTCCTTGTGATATCCCTCAGTTTCCTTCTCCACAAGCGTTCAAGTGTATAGATGTACGAAGGGGAGCGCAAGATACATTGGGTAACCAAGCGGTGCCCGCGAGACCGGCCCGGAGTCTCCCGGCCATCCAATCGATAGTCTGCAGTGGTGCTTGCCCGCCGGGGCTCCGGCTCCCTATAATGTGGACCGCACTTTACAGGCCGAAGTGGCGGAATTGGCAGACGCGCTGGACTCAAACTCCAGTGAGGCTCACACCTCGTGCGGGTTCGACCCCCGCCTTCGGCACCACTTCCCCGGCGCCGCCACGGCGGGCACGTTGCGCCTTCTGGGTACGTCTTTCTCAGGAGGCATACCGTCGACCGAAGAACGTAGTGAAGGCCGCGCGGCGGCGCTATGCTCAGAGTAGAGAGATCGGGGCAACACGAGGAGGGACTTGATGAAGGGTAAGGCAAGAAGCCGGCAGGTCCGGCTGACCGTGTGCGCGCTGGCACTGATCGTTCTGCTGAGCCTGGTGGCCGGTTGTGGTGGCTCAGCCGCCGGAGACGACGCGCTCATCTACAACTTCACGGCAGGTGACAGCTTCACCTACGACCTCAAAGCCGTCCTCAACGGGAATCTGAATGCTCCGGGCATGGCCGAGGACGAGGGACAGATCCCACAGGATTCCACGTTGGAGGCGCGCTTCACCATGAAGGTCACCGACGTGACCGATGAGGTGGCCACCATCACCTACTCCTACGAGAAGATGTCCATGACCAGCGAGGGCAAGACGGAGG
>JAAYAL010000062.1 GCA_012719395.1 Gaiellales bacterium
CCAGCACCCGGAAGCGGCCCGCATACCTGGCTACATCTCCCATCCAGGAGAGCGCGTTGGAGCAGGCGCCGTGCACCAGCACCAGCACGGGCCCCGAGGCCGGGCCACTCTCGATGACAAAGGTGGCGCCCTGCCTGGTAGCCACCTCATGCGTGGCACACGGCACCGGCCAGTGATCAAGCGCCTGTGTGTAGAGACGCATGATCTCCTCTTGGCCCTCCGCGTTTCTGAAGATTCCGGCCGCGTTCATCCTTCAACCTCCTCCAACGCCGTGCGCAGACCCTTCAACCACTCCAACTCGCGTTCGTAGAGCGCCGCGTCGTGACCAGCGATCTGCTCCCAGATCACCGACTCCCGCGAGGTGCGCCGGGGGATCATCCGGTCGCGGCGCGCCTTCTCCCTCTGCATGAGCAGGCGCGTGTTCACCTCTTCTTGGTAACCATCCAGCATCTGTCGCAATTCCTCTGACGAGAGCAGATCAGACCAGGCCAACTGCGTGAGGAAGGTGGACCGGGTGCGAGGCGCTTCCGGCGGCAAGAGCAGCCACTCCTTGAGTGCCGCCAGCCCCTCCTCCGTAAGGCTGTAGACCTTCTTGGCCGGATATCTGTTTTGCTGCTGCACCTCGCTCTCCACGAGGCCTTCCTGCCGCAGGGCGAGCAGAGCCGGATACACCTGGTTGCTGTTGCCGGACCAGTACAGGGCGGTCGACTCGGCAAAGGCCTTCTTGATGTCATAGCCGGACAGCGGCTGCCGGCTCAGCATGCCCAGGATGGCATAACGAACGGACACAGAATCTCCTCTCTGCGGTGCCTCAGGAGGCACGTGCTTGCTGACTAACTGGGTTATGGATAATCTAAGTTACACATGTGGATTCGTCCTGTCAAGAGGCGTAGCGACATAACAGATGGGATGAGAAGGCCGCGTCGAGGAGGGAAGATGGGTGTGATGCTTGCGCACAGCCGGGAGAGTAGACAAACTGCATATCAGGGGTCCTGCAAGCGAGGGAGCACGACCATGCGCCATGGGGCGACGAATTGCACCCACCCAGAATGCTGTGGAGACCTTCCCCCGGCCGCCGCTCGCAACGGGCCAGAGAGGGCAGACGGCGTCACCCCTGCGCATTGGCCAGAGCCCGCCGTGTGCCTGCTGCTGCCCCAGGCGGTGGGCGCTGTTTCCGCGCTGGCCGCCGGCCGGGGTGTCCCCGAGTACTATCGATCTCTTCGCAAGCCCTCCTGGGCACCACCGGCTCGCGTCTTCGGTCCGGCCTGGTCATCGCTCTACGCGCTGACGGGCGTCTCCTCCTGGATCGTGCTGAGGACGAGGACACGGCGCACCGTCACACCGACCTTGGGTCTCTACACCGCGCAACTGGCACTCAACGGTCTGTGGACCCCGTTGTTCTTCCGGGCGCGCCGACCGCATCTGGCCTTCGTGGAGATCGTGGTGTTGTGGGTGTCCATCGCGCTCACCATGCAGCGCTTCGCCCGCATCAGCCGCCCGGCAGCACTCCTGCTCTTGCCCTATCTGGCCTGGACCACATTCGCCGCCGTGCTCAACTTCGAGCTATGGCGCCGCAACCGGGAGCCGGCCCCCAGGCCGTACGAGGCACGGCCATGAACCCGTCCACGCGAGCGCTGCTCTTCGGCGTGGATCCGGTTCCGTGGTTGCTGACCTCCCCGGAGCCCGCCGCCCGCTGGATCACGCTCACCCACGTGCTGGGCTGTCCCCCGGACGACCCCCAGGTGCGGGAGGCACACACCGCCGTCCTGGCCGATCCCGGCACCGCGCCGCTTCTGGGCCGCATCCCCGATTGGGAGGTGGCCGCCACCCTGTCCGGGCACGACAGCCCCGCCTACGCACCCTGTCTGCTGGAGTTGCTGGCCTGGCTCGGTGTGCGACCGTCAGACGACCCCCGCGTCGCGCGCCTCCTGGAGCAGATGCTGGCCCACCAGGACGATGAAGGCCGCTTCCAGTCCCACAACGTCTCGCGGGCCCGTCCCCAAGGGGCTTGGGGGGCCCTGCTCTGCGACAACCACGCCATCGCCGCAGCGCTCATCCGCCACGGTCTCGGGGACCGGCCGGAGGTACAGAGGGCGCTACGCACCGCCGTGACCGACATCACTCAGACCGCACAGGGACGGGCTTGGCCCTGCCGCCCTGACCCCGGGAGCGGCTGGCGCGGTCCGGGACGCAAGGGCGACGTTTGTCCCCAGGTGACCCTGGAAGCGCTGCTGACCTTCTCCCGGCTTCGCCCGGAGGGATGGCCGCGGGGAGTGTCCCGCGAAGCGCTGCTGGCCGCCGGAAAGGTGTCATTGGGCATCTGGCGTGACCGAGGGGCGGAGAAGCCGTACATGTTCGGGCACGGCCGGCAGTTCAAGCGGGTCAAGTGGTGGCCGGGCTGGTACGGGGCGCTGGCCGTGATCGAGGCGCTGAGCGGCTACCCGGAGTTGTGGGACAACAGGGCGGCCCAGGAGAACCGGCGAACGTTCTGTGAGGTGGCAGCCTGCCTCCTAGCCTACAACGTCGATCCGGCCACGGGCACCATCACGCCGCGCTCCTGCTACCGAGGCTTCGAAGCCTTCTCCTTCGGGCAGAAGAAGCAGCCCTCTCCCCTGGCTACCGCCCGTGTACTGGCGGCGCTGACGCCGCTGGAGGAGCTGGCCGAGGAGATCGCCGCCGTCAACGTTCTGGCTCTGGGAAGCTCCAAGGGCGGTACCGGCCGGGCCCTGCCGCCGGGGTGAGCCGTGGCCTCCCAACGCGATCGGCGCCTCTCGTCGGCCCCTACTCCTCAAGCTCGGAGAACTCGTCCAACGGGATGGTCTCTGTGGCCTGCGACTTGGCCAGCAGGAACTTGCGCACCTTCCCCAGCGCAGTGCGCGGGAATTCCTCGCGATAGCTAACGTGGCGAGGGCACTTGTACCCCGCCAGCTTGCCGCGGCACCAAGCGATGACATCCTCCTCGCTGAGACTGGCGTTCCCGGCAAGGATGACGTAGGCGTGGCCCACTTCGCCCCAGATCTCGTCCGGCACCCCCACCACCGCCGCATCCACGATGTCCGGGTGGTCCCTGAGTACCCGTTCCACTTCGGCCGGGTAGACGTTCTCGCCACCGGAGATGTACATGTCCCTGGACCGATCAACCAGGAAGAAGTAGCCGTCCTCGTCCTTCTTGGCCAAGTCACCGGTGCGCAGGTAGCCACTACCCATGGCCCTCTCCGTCTGCTCCGGGTCCTGCCAGTACTCCTTCATGACCACAGACCCGCGGACCTGGATCTCGCCCACCTCGTTGGGGCCGACCTCGCGACCGGACTCATCCGCCAAACGCACCTCGGCGTGAAAGACAGGTCGGCCGACGGTCCCCACTTTGCGCAGCAGTTCCTGCTCCGAGGCCCAGAGCAGGATGGAGGTCTCCGTCTGGCCCATGATCTGGCGGACGGGGAAGCCGGCTTCCCAGCACTGCAGGATGATGTCGTGCGTGACACGCTCCCCCCCGATGGCGCAGACCTGCAGCGAGGAGAGGTCCCCACGCCACTCGTGGTTCGCCTGGATGAGCGAGCGGAACACGGTGGGCACGCCCAGGAACTTGGTGACCTTATAGCGCTCGATGTCACGATAGGCCTTGTCCACCTCAAAGTGGGGATGGATGACCAGAGTGCCGCCCTTGTAGAGCGTGGGACAGGTCTGGATGAAGAGACCGCCCGAGTGGAACATAGGCAGCACCACCAGCATGCGGTCGTGGAAAGACATGTCGAAGAAGATGTCCGCGTTCAGGCAATTGAAGAAGGTCTTGCGGTGGCTGAGCACGGCGCCCTTGGGACGGCCGGTGGTGCCAGAGGTGTACATGATCACCTGCCCCTCTTCCGGGTCCGAGGGGCCCAGCGCCCGGGTCACGAAGGGGTGCTGCCCATTGAGGGCGCAGCAGTCCTGCAGGAAGTCGATCTCGAAGGGCAAGGGCGAGGAGGAACCCACGCGGGCCACCACCGGAATGGGCCGGTAATTGGCGAAGTCGAGGTCGTGCAGCGTCTTCTCAGACAGGGCGCCGCGCACGATGAGGCGGGGCCGGCAATGCCCGATGAGATAGTCCAGTTCCTCGGCCGTCTGCCGCCAGTTCAGTGGCACGAAGATGGCCCCCAGGCGAGCTGAGGCCAGATACACGTCCACCAAGGCCGGACGGTTCTCCAGGATGACGGCCACGCGGTCGCCGCTCTCGATGCCTATGGACTGCATCCAGGCCGCCGTTCGCTCCACGCGGTCCCAGAGATCACGGTAGGTGATCTCGGTGTCCTCATAGACGATGGCCGTCTTCTCCGGGCAAAGCTCCGCCCAGCGTCTGACCCACCAGGAGGGATTGAGCGATTCAACGATCATGGGGTTCCTTCGTTGTTGTGGTGGAGTCCGCTTCGGCCCGCGCCGACCGGAAACGTGCCGTCTTTCGGCCTGCAGGTTCATCGGCCTGCCTAGTTTGACCTACAAGCGGGGAGAGCGTCCAGGGCGAAGACGGGGGCGCAGGGCGCGATCTGCTTGGAGGCCTGCCCAGCGGGCAGGGCCCGCTTCACGGTTGCGAGGGGTGTAGGGGCCTCCTGCCCGCCTTCCGACGTGCGGGCGGCCGGATTGGTGCACGACGTGGGGAAGATCGGCATCCCCGACCGCGTGTAGCGCAAGCCGGGGGCTATCCCATCAGCACCCGCAGCAGATTCCGGTGGCACACTTTGTCCACCTGGGAGGAGGTGAGGCCACCGGCAAGAAGCAACTCCGCAATGCGCGGGTAATCCTGCACCCCGTCGATGCCCTGCGGCAGGTTGTCCACCCCATCCAGGTCCCCGCCCAGAGCCACGATCTCCTCGCCTCCCACACGGATGGCGTGCCGCACGTGGGCCAATATCCAGTCGGCGGGCGGCCGCGGCAGCGCCGCCTCGGCCCGGGAAGCCGCCTCTCCCGCCTCATCGAAGGTCGCGCGCCCTGTCCGCACGCCATCCCAGAACGCCCGGTTGATCTCCTGCTCCGCCTCCAGCGACGCAGGTGCCAAGAATCCCGAAGCCAAGTTGATACCCATCACCCCACCACGGTCGGCCAGCGCGCGGATCATCTCGTCGGTGAGATTGCGGGGAGCAGCGCACACCGCGCGACAGTTGCTGTGGCTGGCCACGAACGGCTTCTGCGCCGTCCGGCACACGTCCCAGAAAGCGGTGTCCGAGGCGTGCGAGACGTCAACCATCACGCCCAGCTCCTCGCAATACTCCACCAACTCGCGGCCCTTGTCCGTCAGGCCCCCTCCGAAGCCGAAGGTGGTCCCGCTGAAGGGATTGTCATCCCAGGCCAGCGCGAGCAGCCTCACCCCGCGTTGGTAGAACAGGCCCAATGCCTCAACCTCTCCCTCCAGGGGATCAGCGCCCTCCAAGCCGATCACGACGGCAATCTGCCCTGAGGTGCCGGCCGCCTCGGGAAACGAGGCACCGGCAGCCTCAGCCAACACGGCCGGCCGGTTCGCCAGTACCAAGGACTCAGGGTACGCGGCGCACAGGGCACGCACCGCCTCCACCACCTCGAGCCCCCGCTCCCGCGCCCGTCCCGGGTAGCGACGCTCAAGGACAAGGCAGGCGAAAACCTGGGCGCAGACACCGGCCGTGCGCAGGCCCTCCAAGGTGACGTGGAGCCGCCCTGAACCTCCCGCTCCCGGTTGTGTGCCCGGGCTCTCGCCGGCGACGAAGGCGTCGGGAGCCTCCATGACTTTGAGGATGGTGTCGCAATGCGCATCCGCGAAGCGCCACACCGCCAGCGTCACCATTGACCAGTCCCGTGCAGGATGGGGCTGGGAGCCGCCGACACAGTGCCATCCGCTCCGCGGCCGCGGCAGGGCAGAGTTCGAGGCCACTTCATAGCGCATCCCTCCTTGTGTCCGGGCTGGTCACGCGCCTGAGACATAGTACTTCAACGGCCGCAGTGGCCCACTATGCGGGGTGAGGATCCCGACCACAGGCGAGGCGGCTCACGCCGGCGGCAGTATGGTATATGTCAGTAGGGCCTTTAGCCATCCCGGCACGCCGGGAGGCTTCGTCGCCCCAAGCCATCGTGACACCCCACGTCCGCCGCCATCCGACAGAAAGGAACACCATGCCGGACGATACCCTGCATGTCCTCGGATTCGCTGGAAGCCTGCGACGTGCTTCCTACAACCGCGGTCTCCTGCGCGCCGCCGTGGAGACAGCCTCCGCCGACGTCGTCGTGACCACGTTCGATCTCAGCTCCATACCTCCCTACTGCATGGACCTGGAGGCGGGAGGCGGGCCGGAGCCGGTCCGGGAACTGAAAACCGCCGTGGCCGCCGCCGATGCGCTGCTCATCGCCACGCCGGAGCACAACTACTCCTTCCCCGGCGTCCTCAAGAACGCCCTTGATTGGGTGTCACGCCCCGCCAACTCCTCGCCCTTCATCGGCAAGCCGGTAGCCATCATGGGCGCTTCCAGCGGACGCTTCGGCACGGCACGCGCTCAGGTGGCGCTGCGACCCGTCTTGGCCTCGTTGGACATGCTGGTCATGTCCAAACCCGAGCTTTTCGTCACGCAGGCGGAGAAGGTCTGCGACGAAGATGGAAGCGTGGTGGACCAGGCCACGAGAGAACGAATATACGATGTCATTCGGGCCCTGGCCGCGTGGGCGCGGCAACTGCGCGCCGGCTGAGCAGCGGAGCTACGGCCGAGCCGAGGCAGAGCCGGGGCAACCCGGTGCAGACTCCCCTGCTGGCCGGCCTCAGGCAAAGGCGGCGGCCGGTCAGCTCTTCGGCTTCGTTCCCTGCCGGACCTCCAGCTCGTCTATGGTCCGTGGCCAATCCGCCTTGAGCAGACGAGAGAGGGCGCGGTCGGCCAGAAGGCGGCCGCCGGTCTGGCAGCGGGGGCAGTAGTCCGCCTCGTTCTCCGCGTAACGGATGCGTTGCACCGCGGTGCCACACGAGGGGCACGGCTGTCCATACCGACCGTGCACCGCCATGCCCGCGCGGAAGGCCGTCACCCGGGTAGGGAAGCCGTCACCCACCTCCAGACGAAGCTTCTCTATCCACTCCTCCAGCACCGATACCGTCGCTTCGTGCAGCTGCGCCATCTCCCACGACACCAGACTCCGGGTTTGGGCCAGTGGCGACAGGCGTGCCCTGTGCAGGATCTCGTCCGAGTAGGCATTGCCGATGCCGCTCAGGATGGCCGGATCGGTCAGGGCGCGCTTCAGCGTGTGGTTCTCCCGGCTGAGCGCGACCACGAACTCATCCAGGCCGGAACCGATGACCTCGAGACCACCGACATCCAGCGCCTGCAGGGCCTCCACCCCCTCCAGCACGTGCAGCGAAGCCCGGCGTTTCTTGCCCGCCTCGGTGAGGATGAGGGTGCCGTTGTCGAAGTCGAAGGCGGCCAGAGCCCGCCCCCGAGGAAGCGACGCCCGCGGCTCCGCCCAGTGGAGTCTCCCGGCGATCATGAGGTGGACGGCCAGGAAGATGCCTCTCTCAAGGGTGAGCACCACACGTTTGCCCATCCTGTCCACCGAAAGGACCGCACGCCCCACGGCAGCGGCGGGAGAAGGGACCGCCGTGCGCAGCAGGAACGGATGGGCGATGCGGAGGTCGCGCAAGGCCTCTCCCACCACGCGGGCACGCAGAGCCAGAACGTAGACTTCCAGGTCGGGGGTCTCCGGCATATCTCAACCTTGCCCCTGAACCTCGCCCGCTGAACCCGCCGTCCTCACCTCACCGCGGGGGAGTGCTCATGCCACTCGATCTCCCTGACCTCCAGGCTCACGGTGGTTCCTTTCTCCCCGTGCAGAATCGCGGAGGCATCCGTGAGTGAGCCGATAGCCGCCTCCGAGCCCGTGGCCCGCACGAACTCGCAGGCCGCCCGCACCTTGGGCCGCATGGAGCCCGCGGCGAAACGGATCCGGCCCAGTTGCTCGGGAGAGGCCCGCTTGATGGCTCGTGCCCGTGGCGTGCCCCAGTCCACGTACACGGCGTCCACGTCCGTGAGCATGAGGTAGCGCTCCGCCCGCAGCTCGCGGGCCAGCAGCGACCCGGCGAAGTCCTTGTCCACCACCGCCTCCACGCCCGTCAACATACCGTCCGGCCGGAAAGCGGTGGGGATGCCCCCACCACCGGCACAGATGACCACCACGTGGTGGCGGACCAGCAGCTGGATGACCTCGATCTCGAAGATCCGCTTGGGTAGCGGCGAGGCCACCAGCCGCCGCCATAGATCCCCATCCGGCCCCACGGCCCACCCTCGCTCCGCCGCCAGCCCCTCCGCTTCCTCCCGGCCGTATTGCGGCCCTATAGGCTTCGTGGGTCGGGCGAAGGCCGGGTCGTGGCGGTCCACCTCCACCTGTGTCAGCAGCGTGGCGATATGCCTCTCCTCCGGCAGCACGTTGCCCAGTTCCTGCTCGATGAGGTAGCCGATCATCCCCTCGCTCTCCGACCCCAACACGTCCAACGCGTAGGGCTCCGCGGCCGAGTAGCAGGCGGATTCAAGTGCCAGCAGCCCCACCTGGGGGCCGTTGCCGTGCGTGATGACCAGATCGTGTCGCGCCAAAGGCACCAGTGCCCTCACCGCCAGCCGCACGTTTTCCCGCTGGTTCTTCTCCGTCAACTCCTGGCCGCGACGCAGCAGGGCATTCCCCCCCAGGGCCACCACCAGCAGGCGGCGGTCCGGAGAAGCGGCCGTGGCTCGCCGAACCGTTGTCTCCTCCGCCGGGAGAGAACTACGCCGAAACTCAGTCACCGAGCACGGCTACCAGCACGGCTTTGATGGTGTGCAGGCGGTTTTCCGCTTGATCAAAGACTATGGATGCAGGCGACTCGAACACTCCCTCTGTCACCTCCAGCGCGTCCAGCCCCAGCTGCTCAGCCACCTCCCTGCCCACCTTGGTCTCCGTATTGTGGAAGGCCGGCAGGCAGTGCATGAACTTGGCGGCCGGGTTGCGCGTGGCGCTCATCAGCTCAGCGTTGACCTGGTACGGCAGCATCTCCTTGATGCGGTCGGCCCACAGCTTGTAGGGCTGCCCCATGGATACCCACACGTCCGTATAGAGGAAATCAGCCCCGTTGACGGCAGTGCGCGCGTCCTCCGTGATAGTGACCCTTGCGTCAGAGCTCGCCGCCATAGCCTTCACCTGCGCCACAACCTCCGGCGCCGGCCAGCAGCTGCGGGGACCGGCCAGGCGCACATCCATCCCCAGCTTGGCGCCACCCACCATCAGCGAGTGCGCCGTGTTATTGCCGCAGTCCCCCAGATAGCAGAAGGAGATATGCTCCAGCGTCTTGGGGCTGTGCTCGCGCATGGTGAGGAAGTCGGCCAGCACCTGCGTGGGGTGTGATTCGTCGGTGAGCCCGTTGAAGACGGGTACACCGCTGTAGCGGGCCAACTCTTCCACCACGTTCTGCCCGAAGCCCCGGTACTCTATGGCGTGATACATCCGCCCCAACACCCGAGCCGTGTCTCTGATGGTCTCCTTGTGGCCCATCTGCGAGCCGCTGGGGCCCAGGTAAGTGACGTGGGCGCCCTGGTCGTAGGCGGCGACTTCGAAGGCACAGCGGGTTCGAGTGGAGTCCTTCTCGAAGATGAGGGCGATGCTCTTCCCGCACAGGCGCGGCTTCTCCGTGCCGGTGTACTTGGCGGCTTTGAGATTCGCGGAGAGGTCCAAGAGGAAGCGGATCTCGGCGGGCGAGAAGTCAATCAGTTCCAGGAAATGCCGATTATGGAGATTCACGGGCATGATGGCGCTCTCCTCTTGTCCGCGTGGCCTGGCGCAAGGGTGTGCCTCTATGGTAGCCGCTGGGTGAGCAGGCGGCGAGGGGCGGAGACGGGCCGTTACCACCCGCCGAAGAGCAAACGCCGTCAGCCACGTCTTTCCGCTACTCTTTGGCAGACGCGTGGAGACACGGCAAACGGAGGGTCCGGTGGAAGAACAGGCTGAGGCGATCAGGAATCTCGTTCTGGCCGCCACCCGGCGGGCCCGTTTGGAGACCAGCGAGTATCCCTGGCCGGAACTGGCCGGCCACGTGGATTGGCCACTGCCCTGCATCGTCGGCCTGGGTCTGGAGGGCGCCATAGCCTGCGAGAGCAGCGTGGGATACGTCAACGGCACGCGCGGCATGCTGGTCTATCGCGGTTACGACATCTTCGATCTGTGCGCTCACTCCTCCTTCGAGGAAGTTGCCTACCTACTCCTTCACGGCTCGCTTCCCGGCCCCACCGAACTGGCGCGTTTCCACGCAACATTGGCAGGCTACCGCTATCTACCCCGCACCCTGCGCCGGCTCATGAGCTTTCCAGTGGAGAACATGAAGCCCATGGCATCTCTGCGCCTGGGCACCAACCTGTCACATCAGGAGTTCACGCTCACCGACCAACAGACACAAGCGCTCGACCCAAGCGACTTCATCGGGACGGACGAGGATGACGATGGTGGCCGTGCTGGTGAGGACGGTGGCCAGGGTCTTCGCCCTCTGGGCGCCTCGCTCCCGGTGCTCCGCCGAAGGAAGGGCTCGCATCAGCCCGACCCGCACACCCTCCTTATTCCGCTCCTCGCAGAGTCCGTCCCCCTCCCGCGCCTCCCCGGCTGCTGCGTCCGCGGAGGCGATGCGCCCCGCCAAGCGTTTGATGGCCCGGCGGACCAAGAAGGTGAGCACAAGAGCGGCCAGCAGCATCAGCGCAACGCGGATGGGCTTGACAACGATCCAATCGTAGTTCTGTGCGAGAAAGGTCTGAGCTTCACTCACTGCAATCACATGCTCTCGATCTGCCATGAACCGGCCCATCTGCCGGGTACCGGCTTGACTGATCTTTATGTGTTCTTTATTCTGCCCATATCCGCCGTAGCTGTCAAAGACGTGCCGCCGGCAGCGGAGCGCCGCAAGCCGAACGAGGCTGGATGCTTCCGCGGCCCATCTGCCGCATGGCACCGGGAAAGGGGGCGGAATGCGAGCCATGATCATGGCAGCGGGGAAGGGCACGAGGCTCAGCCCCCTCACCGATCTCATGCCGAAGCCCATGGTGCCCATCGTCAATAGGCCGGCCCTCTACCACATCCTGCGTCTCCTAGGCCGTCACGGGCTGCGGGAGGTGGTCATCAATCTCCACCATCTGCCCCAAGCTATCACCGACTACTTCGGCGACGGGGCCCCGCTGGGGATGGACATCACCTATTCGCACGAGCCGGAAGTCTTGGGCACGGCGGGCGGCGTCAGGAACAACGCCGCCTTCCTGGACGGCGGTACTTTCCTGGTGGTGAGCGGTGACGCCCTCACCGACATTGATCTCACCGGTCTGGTGGCGGCCCATCGCCGCACGGGATCCATCGCCACGGTGGCTGTCAAGGAAGTGGCCGACCCTAGCCTCTACGGCGTGGTGGTAGCCGATGACGATGATCGAGTGGTGGGTTTCCAGGAGAAGCCCAGTGCGGAGGAGGCCCGCTCACGACTGTGCAACTGCGGCATATACGTCTTCGAGCCCGAGATCCTCTCCCACATTCTCGATGGCCGGTTCGATGACTTCGGGCGCCGCCTGTTCCCCGACCTGCTGCGCCTACACATCCCTTTCCACATCCACCGCATCGATGACTACTGGAGCGACGTGGGCAATCTGCGCGAATACCTGCGCGGCAACGTCGACGCCCTCACCAAACGTGTGCGGGTGGACGTGCCCGGCACCGAGATACGCCCCAGCGTGTGGGTGGAAGACGGCGCGCGCATCTCCCCGTCGGCGCGCCTGGAGGCACCCGTCCTTATCGGCCGCGGGTGTGAGATCGGCGAGGGGGCAGTCATCAACGGACCGGCTGTCGTGGGCGATACCTGCCTCATGGGAGCGGGCGCGTCCGTGACACACAGTCTGTTGCTGCCTCGCTCACAGCTGCTCCCCGGGACCACGCTGATCGAAGGCGTTGTGGCGGGCGGGCCGGGCCCTGCCCCTTTCCGCCCACCAATTTGAGCCCATGGGTGCGTTCCTTCGCACCGCCCAACGCGTCATCCTGGACGCAGCCAAAGGCTGGCAGCGGCACCACGCCACCCGTATGGCGGCCGCCCTCGCCTACTACGGCATCCTGAGCCTCACGCCGCTGACGGTCATCGCAGTGGCGATTGCCGGTGTCGTGTACGGACGCCAGGCGGCGGAAGGGTTGCTGGTCGAACGGCTGTCATCGCTGGTGGGATGGGAAGCGGCTACGCTGGTGCAGGCGGCAGTCGCCCAGATGTACGCGCATGGCGGCGGTGTGGTTGCCATCGGCATCGCCGCGCTGGTGGTGCTCTACGGTGCGTCCGGCTTCGTTGGGAACCTCAGAAGCTCACTCAACAGCGTCTGGGAGGTGGAGCCGCGATCCCAGAAGGGGCTGACATGGATACCGTTGGCACGGCTGCTGGATGTGGGTGTGGCGGTCGCCGCCGGCGTCTTCTTTCTGGGCGGCATGGTCATCCAGACCGCCCTCGCCACCCTGGCGGGTCTGCTGCCCGAAAGTCTTCCGCTACCCTCAGCGGCGCTTCAACTCTTTGGGTCCCTGGCAAGCGTCGCCCTCGTGGGCCTGTTCCTGATGGTGCTATTCCGGGTCCTCCCCAACGCCGGCCTTTCCTGGGCGGAGGTGTGGTTGGGCGCTGCCATCTCCGCCGTCCTGTTCACCCTCGGCAATCTGGCGGTGAGCTTCTATCTGGCGAGAGCCGCCACCGGCTCAGTGTTCGGCGCGGCAGGTTCCCTCGTGGTCATCATGGTCTGGATGTACTACGTGGCTCTCATTGTCCTGTTCGGAGCAGAGGTCACCCGGGCGCTGGCCCAGCGCCGCAGACAGCGCGACAGGTAGAGGCGCCACCAACCGCTACGCCGGCTCGAAGCGGACCCCCCCCGGCGCCAGCAACTGCTCCTCGCCACGATAGGAAAGGTGGATGGGACCCGCCGGGCATGCCTCCGAGGCCACGCGCACAACCTCGTCGCTGATGTCCAGCCGAAGCGAGCAACCTCGGTAACGAACGGAAAGCCGGAGGCCCCGGATGTTGGAGGGTAGGGCGGGGTTCAGCACCAAGAGGTCACGTCGCACCTCCAGGCCGGTATAGCAGCGCTGCACCAGGTCCACCGTTCCGGCCATGGCCCCCAGATGGATGCCTTCCGCCGTGGTGCCCCCCTGCACATCAGCGATATCGCTCTCCAGGGCACGCTTGAACAGGCTCCAGGATCGTGCCCGATCGGACCGGGCCAGCACCCAGGAGTGAACCACGTTGCTCAGAGTGGAGCCGTGAGAGGTTCGCTGTAGATAGTAGGCCACGGTGGCCGGAATGGCGTCGGGAGGCAGTTCGTAGTCCAAGCGCTGGAAGATCTCCCGCAGCTCGTCGGAGGAGAAGAGGTAGAGGAGCATCAGCACGTCGGCCTGCTTGGAGGCCTTGTAGCGGTTGGGGGTGTCGCCTTCCGCCTGCAGGATGCGATCGAGCCGGTGGATGTCCCCATACTTTGCGGCGTAACCCTCCCAGTCGAATTCCTGCAGCCCCTCGTATCCTTCGAACTGGCTGATGACGCCGTCGCTGTGGAAGGGCACCTTGAGCCCGCGGCTGACCTCGTCCCAGCGCCGCACCTCCTCCTCATCGATGCCCAGGCTCTCCCGCAGCTCACAGGCCCGCCGAGCCGGCAGCAGCTCCAGCACTTCCAGCGCCTTCCACAGCACCCAGGCGGCCATGACGTTGGTGTAGGCGTTGTTGTTGAGGCCCGGCCGCTCCGCCCCGGGGTAGGCGTCGTGGTACTCGTCCGGTCCCATGACCCCCCGGATCTCATAGCGGCCGCTTTCGGCATCCCGGGTGGCGATGCTGCTCCAGAAGCGGGCGATCTCCAGGAACATCTCCGCGCCGTAGAAGGAGAGGAACTCCACATCACCCGTGGTCTGGAAGTACTGCCAGATGTTGTAGGCGATGGCGGAGTTGACGTGCCGCTGCAACAGGGTGTTGTCCGCTACCCATTCGCCCGACCTGGGGTTGAGGTGGAGCCGCTGGCTCTCCTCACGGCCGTCGCTCCCACTCTGCCAGGGGTAGATGGCACCGCGGAAGCCCTCCCGCGCGGCGGCATCCCTGGCCTTGCCCAACCGCCGGTAACGGTAGGCCAGAAGAGACCTGGTGATCTCGGGGATGCGCAGGTTGAGCAGAGGGAAGATGAACAACTCGTCCCAGAAGACGTGGCCACGGTAGGCCTCGCCGTGCCAGCCCCTCGCCGGGACACCCACATCGAGATCACGGCTCAGCGGTGACACCGTCTGCAGCAGATGAAAGATGTGGACGCGCAGGACCAGGAGGGTGCGCTCGGTTTCGGCCGGATCGCGCCCCGTGATCTCCCCGTTGAACCTCTGCCACAGGTGGCGCCACGCCGTGGCATGGGAGGCAGCCACGTGGTCGAAGTCACGCATGCCGGCCGCCGCTTCGCGGGCGGCGAGTCCCGCCTCCGAGATGCCGTCGTCGCGGGAGACATGGAGCGCCACCAGCTTCTGCACGCGCAACTCCGTCCCGGCCGCCACGTCCACCGTCAATTCCTGTCCCGCGTAGCCCTCTTCCACGATGCTGCGCCGCGGAGCGTCGGCTCGGGCGCCCACCACCTCGACGAGCGTGCGGGCCGCCTCCGCCACCCTCAGCTCGGACTGGCTGGTCTCCACCTTCACGAACAACAGATCCTCGCCCGATACCGCCGACTCGCGCGGGGTGAGGTGCCTGCCCTCCAGGCTCCGGTAGCGGGCCACACCCGAGTTGACCACCCGGCCGTCCAGCGCGGACCTCACTGTCACCACGCCGGACCAGTCCTCCGGGACAAGGGTGATCTCGAGCGCCGCCGTATGCGCGTCCGCCATGCTGACCACGCGCCGCTCGCGGTAGCGGGTGTGGCGGCCGGCCCTGTCACGCAGGCGCACGTCCCTGAGGAGCATACCGGCGCGGAGATCAAGCTGCTGCCGGTAATCCAGGATCTCCGCGGTATCGATGTTCACCACCGACTCCCCGTCGACGCTGAAGTCCACCGGAAGCCAGTTGGGTAGGTTGACCAGGTCCTCGTTCTCCACCTCCCGGCCTGCCACCTGGGAGAGCAGGCGGTTGTACCCACCCGCCAGGTAGGTGCCCGGGTAATGGAGCCTTCCTGCCGGGAACTGAGGCCAGGCCCCGCGGGTGGCGAAGTAGCCGTTGCCCAGCGTGCACAGTGCCTCGCGCAGCAATTCCTGCTCGGGGTCGTAGGCGCGATACTCCAGGGCGAAGCTGCTCATGGACGGTCCTCCGGCGCTTCCCGGGCATTCTCCGCCGGCTCGGCCAGCTGCGCGGCCAGCTGGACTAGGAACTGCTCCACCTCCTGGGTCCCGGCCAGTGTCATGGTGGCCAGGGTCAGCCGGTCATCCCCGTCGCGCACCAGGATGCCGGCTCCCCAGCCACGCACGAAGCGGAAGGCGTCCTCATCCGTGAGATCATCGCCCAGGTAGAGGGGGAAGACCGTGTGGCGAGAGGCACCCTGCGCCCGCAGCAGCCACGCCATGGCCCTGCCCTTGTCCCAAGCGATGTCGGGACGGAGATCATGCACCTTCTTGCCGGGCACATCCCGCAGCCCACGATGCACGGACAGCACGCTGTCGACCACCTGTTCCACAAACGGCAGGTGCGCATCGTCCACCAGACGGTAGTGCACGGCTATGGAGAAGCGCTTCCTCTCCACCAGGACGCCGCCGACGCCCTCCAACTTGGCCCACAGCGCCTCCTCCACCTCGGCCAGGAGCGGCAGGGCGGCCGTGCCCTCCTCCGACTGCATGCCCACGCCTCTCGGCCCCTGAATATCCAGGCCGTGGTTGCCGGCATAGATCAGGCCATCGAGGCCAACCAGCGCACGCACGTCCGCCACGTCCCGCCCGCTCACCACGGCCACCGGCGTCAGAGCAGCCAACCGGGCCAGGGTCTCCCGCACGGTGGGCGACAGAAGCGCCAGTTCCGGACGGGAGACGATGGGCGTGAGCGTGCCGTCATAATCGAGGAAGACCATCAGCTTCCGGCCACCCGCTTCCTGCAGCAGGCAGGGAACGGCGCCGGTCGCGTCGGGCAGGCCCCTCCCCACCCGCGAGAGATCAGACACCACCACGTCCGCTCCGGCCTGCTCCAGCCGGACTCGGTTGCCACCTCGATCCACACCCAAGACACAGCCGAACCCGCCGGCCACCCCCGCCTCCACCCCAGCCACGGCATCCTCCACGATCGCCGCCACCTCCGGGCTGACGGACAGGAGTCGGGACGCCTCTAAGAAGATGTCCGGCGACGGTTTCCCCTTGAGGCCCCGCTCAGCGGCCGCGTTCCCGTCGATGACGGCGTCGAACAACCCGTCCAGCCCCGCGGCGGCCATGATCAGGGGACCGTTCCTGCTGGAGGTGACCAGCGCCACCTTCTTCCCCAACTGCCGTAGTTCCCGCACCATCTTCACGGCCGGCGGATAGACCTCCACCCCCTGCTCCTGCAGCAGCCGGTGGAAGAGCTCGTTCTTCCTCTGGCCCAGACCGGCCACCGTCTCCCTGCCGGGGGCATCGGCTGGATCGCCTGGAGGAAGCTCAATACCGCGCGAGGCCAGGAAGCCGGTCACGCCCTCAGCGCGCGGCTTCCCGTCCACATACGCCTGGTAGTCATCGCCCTCATCAAAGGGGGCCGCTTCCCCACCGGTTCCAGCCGTCCGACCGCGCAGGAACTCGTCGAACATGCCCTTCCAGGCGGCGGCATGCAGGCGGGCCGTCTGGGTGAGAACACCGTCCAGATCGAAGATGTAGGCCTCGAGGTCCAGAAAGGAAGTGCCGGTTCTCTCCCGCGTCACTCCTCCACCGCCCTCGACCACTGCTGCCCGTCAAACGGCAACACGAACTCCTCCAGCACCGGGAAGTCCTTGAGCTCCTTGTCGATCACCGCCCGCATGAAGGAGTTCACCCACCAGTGGATATCGTGCTCGTACACGTTCCGTCTCAGCCGCCTCATGCGCCGGCGGCGGTCAGCCTGGGGCATGCGCATGGCCTTGTAGATGGCATCGGCCATCTGCTCCACATCATTGGGGTTGACCAGCAGCGCCGACCGCCCCAGCTGAGCGGCAGCCCCGGCGAACTGGCTGAGAATGAGCACTGAGTCCTGTTCCAAGCTGCAGGCGCAGTACTCCTTGCACACCAGGTTCATGCCGTCCTTGAGCGGCGTGACCAGGGCGATGTGGCAGGCGCGGTAGTAGCCCAGCAGCTCGTCGCGCCCCAGACTCCGGAACACGTAATGCACCGGTATCCAGTCCACCGAGGAGTAGCGGCCGTTGATCTCGCTCACCAGCTGCTCGATGTGGACCTTCAGCGCATCGTACTTGGGAATACCGATCCGGCTGGGAACCACCACCTGGACCAGGGTCACCCGGCCGCGCACCTCCGGGAACCGCTCCAGGAGATTGGCAAAGGCCCTCAGCCGATGGGGGATGCCCTTGGTGTAGTCGAGCCGATCCACCCCGAGCACCAAGCGGGAGCCGCGGTTGTGCTCCCGGATGGCCTGGACCATGCTTTCCACCTCGGGGGCAGCGGCGGCCACAGCAAAGTCCTGGAAGTCGATGCCGATGGGAAACGAAGCCACGTGACTGTCCCGACCGTCCAGGGTGACCCGATGAAGATGACCCTCGGCCTTCACGTGGGCGTCCTTCAAGAGCCGGCGGATGCAGTGGACCAGGTTGTGCCGATCCCTCTGTGTCTGCACTCCCACGAAGTCATAGGCCATAAGCGACCGCAACAGGACGTGCCACTCCGGGAGCTTGAGGAAGATGTCCGGCGGCGGGAAGGGAGTGTGGAGGAAGAAGGCCAGCCGGTTGGTGACACCCAACTCTCGGAGATGATGGGCCACATCAATGAGCTGGTAGTCGTGGACCCAAATGAAGTCGCTGGGCCTCAGGTCCGCCGCTACCTTTTCCGCGAAACGCCTGTTGATCTTGACG
The DNA here is from genome assembly GCA_012719395.1 of Gaiellales bacterium. Taxonomy (GTDB): domain Bacteria; phylum Actinomycetota; class Thermoleophilia; order RBG-16-64-13; family RBG-16-64-13; genus JAAYAL01. The sequence continues at coordinate 17,949 of JAAYAL010000062.1, forward strand.
TAGGTGTGCCAGTAATCGGGCAGGAAATCGCACTGCGACTGGAGATCATGAAAGAGTGGCCACAGAATCTCGTTGGAGTACCCGTGGTAGTAGCGCTCCACCTCCTCCCGGTTGATGGGGACAGCCCTCAACTCATAGCCCACATCTCGATCGTGTGCCCTGAGCACCTCTGCGATCTCCGCAGGGTCCTCCACCGCTCCGGACCAGCCTATCCAGACACCGCCGCGATCACGCAGCACCGGGTGAAGAGCCGTCACCAGGCCACCACTCCCCGCCACCACGCGCCAGTTCCCGGCAGGCTCTTTCTCCAGCACGCACGGCAGCCGGTTAGAGACAACGATGAGCCGGTTCTCTCGGGGATGAGGCTGTTGATCCATGATCCTCCGCTTCAATCCTCCCCTTCAACAGCGGCGGATGACTGCGTGGGGGAGGCGGGCTGGGCGAAGGGGTGGTTCTCCCTGTGGTTGTTCAGGACCGCGCATCCCGGCGCTCGGCGGCAGACACCGGCACCCGCGCGTCTTTGTGTTTTTCTTATTCTGCCCACCCGCCTACACGCTGTCAAGGAAGAGACGATATCCGTACCTCATCGGGCAGATGCTTTCGAGCGTTGTGAGACAAAGAGACGGTTGTAGGCCCGCACCATATCGGCACTGGTTAGCATCCCCACCAGTTGGGTACGGTCGGCCGCATTGACCACGGGCATGCGATGCACTCCCGACTCGCCCGCACGGGCCAGCGCCCTAGTGACAGGCTCGTTCTGGAAGGCGCACACCAGGCTTCGCGTGCAGGCTTCTCCCACAGTGGGCTGGGGCCCAGACTCCACCACCGTCCGCTCGACGTCGGAGATGGTGATGATCCCGATGAGTCGCCCTTCCTCGTCCACGATCGGGCAGGCATGGTCTTCCTTCTTCTGAAAGACGGCCAGCGCCTCCGATAGGGGTGCTTGTGGATGGAGACACGTCAGTTCGTGCGCAGCCATCATCACTTCGGACACCAGCAGCCTTGTGAGGGCCCGCTGGGCACGCTCAGCGGCGAAATCGATTCCGCGCCTCACCAATTTGAGCGTGTAGATGCTCTCCGGCTCCGCCCAATTGGCGATGGCAGCGGCAACAACGGTGGCAAGCATCACCGGCAGCATGATCCGGTAGTCAAGAGTGAGTTCGAACAGCATGACAATGGCCGTGATCGGGGCCCGGGCCGCCGCGGCAAACACAGCCGCCATGCCCACGATGGCGTAGGCACCGCTTCCGGCCGTGACTGTGGGGAAGAGCATGTACATGGCACTTCCGCACGCACCACCGAGTGCCGCGCCGATGAAAAGCGCGGGAGCGAACACCCCACCGGAGGAACCCGCCCCCAGGGTCACTGAGGTGGCGAAGATCTTTGCGGCCACAAGCAGGAGCAGGAGACCAGGAAGATATTGACCATTGAGCATGCTCCCGATGGGAGCGAAACCCGTACCGAAGACCTGGGGGAGGAAGAAACCCACCAGCCCGACCACAAGACCGCCAACGGCCGGCTTGAGGTAGGGGGGGAACCGCCAGCGGGCGAAGACATCCTCAGAGAAGTAGAGGACCCGGACGAACACACCCGCGGCCAGTGCGGCCACTATGCCAAGACCGGCATACATGGGAAGCTCCCAGGCGCTGACGAGTTCGTACGCGGGAACAATGAAGGACGGGTGATCCCCCAGGAAGAACCGTGCGACGGTGGCGGCCGACACGGCGGCAAAGACCATCGTGCCCACGGCCCGGATAGAGTAAATGCCACCGCCGTGTCGGACAACCAGAAGGTCCGCAGAAGCCGGTGCACCCAGGTGGGCTTGAGACGAGAGTCTCCCGTCGGAGCTCAAGTCTAACGCATCCGTGGCAACTGCCGCCGAACCCTTCTGATCTGCGTCCCGCGTGATGGATGGGCCGCCCCGTCGCCATAGAAGCCTGATAGCTACAAAGAGCTAGGAGGGGTAATCCCTCCGGCCCGAATCCTGTAGACTGGGGCAGACTCCTACTACTCTCCAGGCGTATAGGGGCGGTTGGACACGGAACCAGGCAGTACATCTGAGGGCCGGGACCGAGATCCCGGCGCCGGTTATCGGGTCGTTCTGATACACCACAACACTCTCCTGCGCGCCGGCTTGTGCCACATCTTCGAGGGTGCAGGTCATGAGGTGGTGTGGCAGGCAGGCGACGGGACCGCTATCGTCGATCATCTTGCCGAGACGTCTCCTGACGTGATCGTGCTGGCATGGGAAGCGCCGGGCGTTGATGTGGCCCTCGTGGAAACACTCGCCGCGTCGCCGATTGAGGCTCCTGTGGTGATCCTATCCCAGCCGGACACAGACAGCGATCTGACCGCCATCCTGGAGGTCGGTGCCGCCGGCTGTCTCTCGGCCAATCTCGGCGCCGACGACTTCTTGGCCTCCCTCAGGATGATCGCCCAGGGTGACATGCTCGTATCACACGACATGGTGCCTATCGTGACCAATCCTCCTGGGGACGCACAGCAGCTTCAGGACAGGCTGACCCCTCGGGAATTGGAGGTCTTGCGCGCTCTGGGCCGCGGTGCTACAAACCAGGAGATCGCCGAAGAGATGTTCATCTCCCAGCACACCGTGAAGATCCACGTTCGACGAATCCTGACCAAGATGGAGCTTCGCAACCGTCAGCAGGCGGCCGCATTCGCTGCTGCAGAAGGCCTCATCTGACCGTCTCTCACGCAGATCCGGACTTCCGGTAGCTCAAGTGGGGGTGAACTATGCCCCCCTGGGCAATGTCGGGCAAACGAACCCAGGTGCATAATCCGTGCGGTCAATGATTGCAGGCCGAAGCGGGCGGGGTTCTGCCGAATTCTGAGAAGGAGGGCCATATGCTCCATGTCAGCGAATCTGCGACTGCCGTGTTGTTCAACAGACTTGTGGATGCCTCGGTTCCCGCTGGGGAAGGGTATCGCTTGGTCTCAACGGGTAACGGCTACACGTTGCGCCCGGATCAGCCGGCCGAGAACGATCGTGTTGTCTCCAGGATGAACCACGTGGTGTTGATGGTCGAACAGGGGCTGGATGAGCAACTGAACGGCGTGGTTCTCGACTTGAAAGACGCCGAAACCGGGCGGCTGACGCTGAGGACGCAATCTGAACCCGAGTCATGATGCTGCTCGAACGGCCCTCGCGAGGTTCTGCCATGCCTTACGCCGACGCAGCTTGTCGCGCGCGTGTCCACAGCCCGGCTCCGCCTCGAGTGGAGCTTGAGCGGATAACCGAATTCTCGTCTGAGCGTCTGGTCGAGCTGGCCCATCTCGACCGCCAGGCGTTCGGCTCCGCCGGTCTGCGCGTCTACGAACTCGCCGTCCTTGCCGAAGCAGGCATCGTGCTGGAAGCACGACGCGCCGGGGGTGAGCGCGTGGGCGGCTGCCAACTCATACGCGTGTGTGACAAACCGGACATGCTCTGGGTGGTGGGTATCTACGTTGTACCCAAATGGCAGAACAGAGGTGTTGGCACGTCCTTCATGCAGGCCCTCATCACGAAACTGCCCGAGTTCGAAGCATCGGGCCTGCGCCTTACCGTGGACAGAGAGAACACCCCTGCTGTTCGTCTCTATGAGCACGCCGGCTTCTTGCTCGTAGACGAAGTTGACGAGTTCTATGGACCAGGCGAAGACCGCCTGGTTATGGAGTGGCACTGATGGACAAGGTGACGTACCTCACCCGCCTCGAGCAGGTCCCTCAGCTTTCGTGCTCTGAGAAGGCCGAACTGGCACCGGTGGAGGCACGCCATGCCTTTCGTACGAACACCTACTATCTGGGCCTCATCGACTGGAGCGATCCTGATGACCCCATTCGCCGGATCGCCATCCCCACGAAGGACGAGTTGGCCGACTGGGGAAGGCTTGACGCCTCGGACGAGCATCTATACGTCAAGGCACCCGGCCTCGAGCACAAGTATGAGTCCACCGCTCTCCTGCTGGTCAGCGACGTATGCGGAGGCTTCTGCCGCTTCTGCTTCCGGAAACGCCTGTTCATGGACGATATCAGCGAGGTCTCCCGGGATGTGAGCGAAGGCATGGACTACATCCGCGAGCACCCGGAGATCAACAATGTCCTTCTCACCGGCGGCGATCCCCTCATGCTGCCCGCAGAACGCTTGGACCAGATCCTGGCCGAACTGCGCACCATGCAGCACGTCCAGATCATCCGCATCGGCAGCAAGATCCCGGTGTTCAATCCCTCGCGGTTGACAAGCGACCCCACGTTGCTGGAGACCCTCCAGCGCCACAGCCGGGAAGCCAAGCGCATCTACCTCATGGTGCACTTCAATCATCCTCGTGAGATCACACTTGAGGCTACTCACGGGATCGCGCTTGTCCACAAGGCCGGGGTCATCACCGCAAACCAGACCCCCATGCTCCGCGGCGTAAACGATGACCCGGCCGTCCTGGCCGAATTGTTCAACCGGCTCTCATATATTGGGGTGGCCCCCTACTACGTCTTCATCGGCCGACCCACCCGGGGGAACAAGCATTTCCTCGTCCCGGTGGAGAAGGCACTGGAGATCTTCGAGCAGGCTCGTATGAACTGTTCCGGTCTGGCAAAGAGGGCGCGCTTGGTCATGTCGCATGCGAGCGGAAAGATCGAGATCGTGGGGAGAACGGAAGACCACATCTACATGCGCTACCACCGGGCCGCCGATCCTGGGATGAAGGGTCGTTTCCTCGCGCTCCGCAGCAATCCGGATGCCCTGTGGTTCGATGACTACCCCGAGATCGAGGCTGAGTACTCAACCGAGAACCCGTTCCGCTGCTACGGACCTGAGTAGAAGAGCCGCGGCTCCACGCGCACGGCGGTCTCAACAGGGGGCTGCCTGAAGCGCGTCTACGCCAGTCGCGCGGCGTATTCGGCGATAACCTTCTCCTTCGTCACACCGGCGGCGACCAGAGTGGCACTGATTTCCGGGTCCTCCCAAGGCGGTTGGACACCTACCTCACGCGTCAGCTTGTGCGGATCCTGCACCCGCGGGTCCCTCACCTTCTCACTCATGTGCGCGTCATCGCCCATGAAGATGAGCCAGGGCCGGCTGTAGTGACGCCGCGAGTGGTTCTCGCGGTTCACCACGTAGATGAGGAAGTCGGTGTACTCACGCGACTGGGGATTCCACACCTCGAAGCCGTCCACGTCGTAGTCGGCAAGCAGGATGGGCCAGAACTGCTCGGGATGGGGCACCACGATGCCACCGCCCAGGCTCCGCACCTCTTCGATCACGTTCGAAGCCCGGTAGAAGTAATCGAGGTTGAGGTCCGCCTTCACCAGGTTCTTGACGGCACTGACGAAGACAAGCGCCCGCGACACCAGCCGCGGGTTGTATTCCAGCTGCTGCAGCTCCATCCAATCGCGCAACAGGCGGTTCTTAAGCACCTCCGGCGCGATGGAGTCCTCGAATTCCTCCAGCAGACGGCGGAACTTGCGGACGTGGTAGCGCGCGAACTCCACCGTCTCCGGGTTGACCCCGGTCTTGGCGGCCGCCACGTCCACGCGGTCGTTGTGCACCGGGTGGGTGATGGTATCCACCAGTTCCAGCAGTTGCCGCGCACGATAGCCGAAGGTATGGCGCAGCATGGCCTTGAACACACCGGCCTTCTCCACCTTGTCCGCATGCAGGTGTACGAGCAACTGCACCTTGCGCTTGAATCCGGAGGAGTAGCAGTCCACTTCCACCCCAGCATAGCCGTCCCAGACACGCAGCACGTTGTGGTCCGTGGGCACCACCAGTTCTGTGGTAGCTGCCGGGAAGGCCGCTTCCAAACGGCGGCGGATGAGAGCGGTGGGTATGAACTCGGGATGCCAGTGCAGCGCCATGATGGATCGCTGTGTGGGGTAGACCACCGGGGGAGTGAGGACCCGCTCTACCTGCCCGGGCTTGAGCTCCGTGGAGACGAGGTCCAAGAACAGCGCCCGGTCATCCACGCTCGGCTCCGGATCCCACGCAGCAACGGCCTCACAGGTGACCACATCCGGCTGTCGGCGGTCATCTTCCATGCCGAACAGCATACTCGGTCTCAGCCGTGGGGACGTACCTCGAATACCAGGCCCTCGGATCTCACCGCAGGAACCTGGCCCACGTTACCGGGGTTGACCACCTCGGCGATCTCATGGAGGAAGGTACCCCGTGCATCCTTTTCGGCAAGGCTTATGGTGCTGTTGCCCTTCAACAGGCGAATGACAGGGCGGGTAGAGGGCGCACCCTCCGGCGGCGGGCTCTCCACCACCCCCACAGTACCCCCGGTCAAACGCAGCAGCGTGCCCACCGGGTAGACGCCCATCATCTGCACGAAATGCCTCAGCACCACCGGATCCAAGCCGGCTCCAGCTTGGTCGGCCAGGAGGGCGATGGCCTCCGTGGGCGTGAAGTTGTGCCGCCGGTAAGGACGAGGTGTGGTCAAGGCGTCGTAGCGATCGACCACCATGATGACGCGCGAGAAGAGGCATGTGGAGGAAAGGCCGTCCATACGTGGGTACCCGCCCAGATCGTAGCCCATGTGGTGCTCCAGGGTCACGCGCAGGGCACGCATCACTGACCTCGTCGGATGACGCTGCTCCACGAGCACCATTGCCCCCAGTTCGGGATGACGCCGCATCTGCACCCACTCCTGGTCGCTCAGGCTCGCCGGTTTGCCCACCAGGGCCTCGGGCAGGCGTGTCTTGCCGACGTCGTGGAGGAAGGCGGCGAGGACCAGTTCCCCCAGCTGGGTCTTGGTGAAGCCCAGACGCACGCCCAGCAGGGAGGCCAGGATGGCCACGTTGATGGAGTGGGAGAGGAGATAGACGTCGTAGTCCTTGATGGTGGTGAGGGCGAGCAGGGAGGAGGGGTCGCTCGTCACCCCGTCCACGATGGACTGCGTGACCCTCCTGATGCGCTTGGCCGCGACAGCATCGCCGCCGCGCAGGCAGTCGACGGCATCCTGGGCCACGGTCAAGGCACGGAGGTAGATGGATTCCGGCGTGTCACCCCAGGGGCCTAAACCGGCCTCGGCCCTTGCGCGCCGGGAGGTCTGTCGGCCTCCCGCCGTCTCCATCAGATCGATCTCCGCCACCGCCGCCGTGCTCAGGCGGTCGAACAGCGCTTCCGGATTGCCGGCACGGTCGTGGGCCGCCGCCCACAGGAACTCACGCAGGTGCTCCGCACTCAGCGACGGCATGAAAGTGAGCCCCTGAACGCCCCACTCACCGAAGACGCGCATGAGGTAGGCCAGACGCGGATAGTCGGCGGCCGTGAGCCGGACCCGCCGGCCGCCGGCGAAGATGCAGCGGTTCCTGACCTCCACGTCCAAGGGCCCGGCGGCAGCCCGCTGCGCGAAATGCTCGGCCAACCTCTCCACCACGGCGAGGGCCGCGGCATTGTCGGCACGGTACATCTCCGCCGTACGCAGCGCCACCGCCAAGGAAAGCACCAGGGCACGGTCCAACGCCATCATTTGCGGCCCCGTCCCCATGTCCTCCCGGCTCATCCGCCCACCTTCCCCTGGGAACGCCGGCGCAGGAGCTCGCGCGCCGGATGCCGAATCGCCGCCTCACGCGAGGCGGCCGCCGCCTGCAGGCACTCCTCCGCCCGCGGCCCGGATACGGCGGCCAATGCCTTCAGGGCCTGCACGCGCACCGCCTCCGGTCTCTTGCGCCACAGGCGCGGGCGCCACAGCCCGGCCAACGCAGCTATCCCCCGGGCCTCCCCTACCCCGGCATCCGCCAACCTGGCAACGGCGGCAAGGATCGCCTCCACCTCACCGGCCCGGCGCGAAGGGAAATCTGGTTGAGCCACGTGCCCCAGGAGCGTGTCCAGCCCCGACTCGCCGATCTCGGGCCCAACCACACGCGCAGCAAGTGCTCTCACTCCCCAGTCCTCGTCACGCAGCAACCGCCGAAGCAGAGGGGCGGTCTCCTGTCCGGCCGCCGTCATGCGCTCCAAGACGCGGACCAGCTCCTTGCGCACCCTGGTATCCGGATGACCGGCCACGGGCTCCAGACGGGCGATGGGGTACGCGTCGGGGCTGTGCGCCAGCAACTGCACCATGTTACGCACCACGTACCAGCGAGAATCGCTCAGATGATCCAGGATGAGTTGGGCGGGGAGGTCGCGGTGCGCGGTCAGCGCCGCGAGCAGAGCCCGGCGCACCGCCCTGTCCTCTTCTTCTCTCAGGAGCTCAAGAAGGGAGGGCAACACCAGCGGGCGCAGGCAGGCGTCCTGCAGCAAAGACTCATCGTCGGCTGCGGCCGTGACCCGCTCCACCATGACCGTGCGCAGAGCCTGCCGCAACTCGGGGGCACACGCATTCTCCTGCCGGATGACGGCCCCCACCACCTGGTTCTCCACCACGGCGCGGTGCAATTGACCAACCAGATCGCGGGTGGCCTGCCGATCCCCGGCAGCCATGCTCCGCCCGATCTCCGCCGTGAACGCCCTCACCAGGGAATGAGCCGCCGCCGCCGACTCGGCCACCAACAGCAGGTTGGCCAGGAAGAGGGGCAGATCCTCCAGCGGGCAGGGATCGGAGGCATCTGCGGGAATGTCATCCGCGTCCCTCTCCAGAAACTCGAGGATTCGTCGCACGAAGCCATCATCCGCCGGCCGGGCCCCGCCGGCGGGGCCCACCGTCCCCGCCTGGGTCCCTGCCCCAGCCTCACCGCCGGCCCGCTCCGCCTGTGTCAGCTGCCTCAACACCAGCTCCCGCAGCCGATCCACCAAGTCCGGGCTGACGTCGACCTGACCGCCCAGGGCATCTACCACCGCGTAGTCGACGTTGGCGAAATCCGCCTCCCACATGGTGGTCACCAGATCGTGCTCCCACCTATCGATAGCATCCACTCTGGCCACGATGTCCACCAGCATCGTCAGTTCCTCAGGCTCAACACCGCGGTACAGGATGAGTTCCCGTATGCCGTCGCGGAAGAGAACGAAGGCCAGATTGCCCTCCAGGGGGCCACCGGCGTAGACGACCTCCTCCCGCAGGCTGATGGCAGTGTCGCTGATGGTGAAACAGAGCGGCGACTCCAGCTCCAACACATCCGTCGCGGACGCAATCAACTGATCGAACCCAGCCACCAGCGTGCGGTGCCCGGCAGGGTACATGCGGCTCTCGCGGCAGGCGCGATCAAAGGCTCGGCAGAACTCCGCGGCTGCGGCCACTGCAGGTTGGCTTTCCGGCACCGTCTTCCCCTTCCCGCAGCAGCCGGGCACTGGGCGGCATGATCCCTTGGTAAAAGAAATACCGGTGGTGCACACACATTCCTGCCGCGACCGCAAACGACACCCGCCCGCGGGCAGCGCGGAGGTGAACCGCCCCTCCTCCCGCATGCGGGCGGTCTCAAGCCCTGCTTCACGCCGCGAGTCTCAGCGCCCGGCCAGGCTCAGCAGCCTCAGCAGCATGAACGGCCGCAACCGCCAGGCCCACGAGGTCTCCACCACGTCCGGATTGTTGCACACGGTGCATCTTTCCGCCTCACGCAGCATGGCACGGTAGCGAGGCGTGCTGAACAGCGCCTCCAAGCCGGTGCCGCGCCGTCGCAGATCTCTCACCTTCGCCAGCGGGGCATCGCGACGCAGACAGTCGCGGAAGCTGCCGTCGGCCGTGACGGAGAGGATGGCACGAGGGGCACGGCAGCTGTAGCTGCGCAGAAGTGGGTCCCGGTACAGAAGATCGAGGTAGCGCCGAGTGGCACGCAGCGGGTAGCCCGCCTCCTGCAGCAGACGCGCCAGCTGCGCGGCTTCCGCCAGCTCCGTCGGAGACAGGGCCAGTCCGCCCTTGCGATCCTCAAACCCGCCCTCCCGCAGTTCCCCTGTCTCCATGGGGCAGAAGTACAAGCCCGCCCCCCAGGCGAGCGCCACAGGGGCCACCCGGCGCAAAGCACCCCGGTTCAAGCGCGAGAGTACGCAGTTGACCAGCAGGCGCGGGCGCAGCGGATCGCGGCGCAGACCACGGGCGAAGGAGTCCAGCCGGCCGTAGAGCCCGGGGAGCTTCCGCATCCGATCGTGGGCCTCACCCGTGTCGTCCAGGCTGAGGATGAGGGTGTCCACCCACCCCCGCAACTCTTCCCACCGCTCGTCCAGCAACCAGCCGTTGGTGATGAGGCCCACGGACAGCCCCGCCCGAGCACCCGCCCGAACCACCTCCCCCACGTCGGCGCGCAGCAGTGGCTCGCCCCCCCAGATCACCAACTGGGCGATGCCCGCGCCGGCCGCACGCTCGTAGAGCCAGGCCGCTTCTTCGGTGGAAAGCTCCGCGCCGGGGAGCGCGGTCTCCGAGGCGGCGGCCGACCGGCCCACGCGGTGAGACCCCTGCCCCGCCTCAGCAGGCCCCCCCGCGGAGGAGCCGGCCGCTGCGGCCCGCCACAGACAAGTGGCACAACCGGCGTTGCAGCGGCCGGTCAGAAGGTGACTGAGCACCCAGGGTCTGCCGCGCACGCGGGCGCGAGCCAACCGTCCCAGCAGCCGCGCATCCCGGCGCAGATGGCCCATGGCAGGCCGCGGCGGCCCCGTAAAGGACGGCCGCGACACCGTGACCGTGTGCGGTCGAGTACCCATGGACCTTCATCATAGCCGCCCCACCACCGGTCTGAGGAGACCCGGTCCTCGCGCTCCTGTGACGGGCAACGGCCCTCAGCCGGTCGGCAGCCCGCAGGGGGCCAGGCTGAAAACCACGGCAAGGGTGGCACCTCCTCCCACTCGCCGCCTGACGATCACCTGGTCGGCCAGGGAGGCCATGAGCGGGAGTCCGAAGCCCCCTTGGTGGCTCAGCAGCCGAGGCCCCAGGGCAGCACTGTATGGACGAGGACTGTGGATGCGCACCTCGAGGCGATCGGTGAGCCACGCCACCTCCACCCTCACTTCATCACCGGGCAGGCAACAGTACTCGATGGCACTAGCTACCGCTTCCGAGACCGCCACCTGCAGATCATAGATGCGAGAAGAAGAAAGCCCCGCCTCTCGCGCCACGCCCGCAGCCGCACCCCGGATCCGGGAGGAACTCTTGAGATCAGCCGGCAGACTGAAGGAAGTCACAGAAAGAGTACACACACTGTTCATATGCCCCACCACCTCCCGGCGCAAACGCATGCCCGGCCCCACCGGGCCGTGCACCCCGTCGCGCGAAGACCACTTCCTTCCATCCCCCCAGTGCTTTGCTAGACTTCACGCACGGCCGGGGAGCCCGGCCGGAGGACTCCCTCGAGCATGGACACCACATGAACCAATCACATTCGCTCTTGGAGCTCGCGCAGCAGGCGCGGGGTGCTGCGGCGCATCTAGCCGGACTGGACGGTGCCGGGCGGCGGCGCGCGGTGGAGGAGGTGGCGCAGGCGCTGGAAGCGGCCGCGCCTGACATCGTGGCGGCCAATCGCGCCGATCTGGCGGCGGCGGAGCGCGAAGGTATCAGCAAAGCCCTCTATGCCCGCCTGATACTGGACCAGGACAAGCTGCAGGCGGAGATAGCAGGGGTGCGCAACGTGGGCCGCCTGCCGGATCCGGTAGGGCGGGTGGAGATCCACCGAGAACTGGACACCGGCCTGGTGCTCAAGAAGGTCACCTGCCCGGTGGGCGTGCTCGGCATCATCTTCGAGTCGCGCCCGGATGCCGCCATCCAGATCTCGACTCTGGCCATCATGTCAGGCAACGGGGCCATCCTCAAAGGCGGGAGGGAATCAGAGCAATCCTGCCGCGCCATCATCCACGCGGTGCAGGCCGGCCTGGCAGCGGCCGGCGTGAGCCCGGCCGCCGTGCAGCTCCTCACCACGCGGGAGGAGATCGCGGAGTTGCTGCGGCTGGACGCGTATGTGGACCTCATCATCCCCCGCGGCTCCAACTCCTTCGTGCGCTACGTGCAGGAGAACACGCGCATCCCGGTGCTGGGCCACGCCGACGGACTGTGCCACCTCTATGTGGATCAGGCGGCGGATGTGGACCGAGCGGTGAGACTGGCCGTTGACAGCAAGGCGCAGTACCCGGCGGCCTGCAATGCCATTGAGACGCTGCTGGTGCACCGGGAGATTGCGGCGGGCTTCCTGCCCGCCGCCGCCGCCGCGCTCCGCGCGGCTGGCGTTGTGCTGCGCGTGGACGGAACAGCCCGGCAGATCCTTCGGACTGCCCCCGGCCTCGGGGGCGATGCGGACATGGAAGACGCCACTGACGCCGACTGGAGCGCGGAGTACCTGGACCTGGTTCTGGGAGTGAAGGTGGTCGCTTCGCTGGAGGAAGCCATCGCCCATATCAACCGCTACGGCTCCCGGCACACGGACTCCATCGCCACGGAGGACCCGGCGGCCGCCGCCGAATTCCTCTCTCGGGTGGACAGCGCCGGTGTCTACCACAACGCCTCCACGCGCTTCGCGGACGGTTTCCGCTACGGGTTCGGGGCGGAGGTGGGCATCAGCACCCAGAAGATGCCTCCGCGCGGGCCGGTGGGCCTGGACGGCCTGGTGACCTACAAGTACTTCCTCTCGGGGAGCGGCCAGGTGGTAGCGGACTACTCCGGCCCCAACGCCCGTCCCTTCACGCATCGGGACCTCTGAGAGTCGTGGCAGAACCAGCTCCCGACCGATCACCGGCATCCGGCCCGCCGCTGCCGCCCCCTGTAGTCGGGGCAGCAGCGGCGCCCTCATGCCCGGGTACCATACCGATCGCCGCCCAGGAGCGGCCTTGGGGCTACTTCGTGGAACTGGAACGGGGTATCGGCTACAAGGTGAAGCGCATCGTGGTTCACGCCGGGGGGCGGCTGAGCCTGCAACGCCACCGGCACCGCAGCGAGCACTGGCTGGTGGTGTCCGGCCGAGCCACGGTGGTGAGAGGGGAGCGCCAAGCCTGGTTGGATCCCGGCGACAGCATCGACCTCCCCACCGGCACCCTGCACCGCTTGGCCAATGAGGACCGGACAGACATGACGCTGATTGAGGTGCAGTTCGGCGACTACCTCGAGGAGGACGATATAGAACGCCTGGAGGACGACTACGGACGACGCTGACAGCGGCGATCACAATCAGGGGGTATACGTCAGGGGGGAAGGCAAGGCGCGGGAGGCGGCATTCACGCAGGCCTCGGCTCCTCATCTCTCTGTGGGCGCTGTGGTCACCCTCCTACTTCTCTGTCTCATCTGGGGCGCCAACCTCATCACCATCAAGGTCGTCAATCGCGGTTTCGACCCCATCTTCGCCGCCGCCCTCCGTTCAGCCGCCGGCAGCCTGGTTCTCTTCGGCTACGCCGCCGTCCGGGGCCGGTCGCTGCGCCTGAGCCGCACGGCCTTCGCCTACGTCGCCTGGATCGCGGCATTCTTCGGCATGGAGTTTCTCTTTCTTTTCTGGGCCATGGATTTCACGCTGGCCTCGCGCGGCACGATCCTGCTCTACACCACCCCGTTCTGGGTGGC
>JAAYAL010000010.1 GCA_012719395.1 Gaiellales bacterium
CGAAGGTACGGGCCTCATCCGGGATGATCGGCACGATGCGCTCACCCAGGGTCTTGTCCCGCATGAGCTCCTTGAAGGTACGCACCAGCGCCATGGTGGTGGCGACCTCCTGCTTACCCGAGCCCTTCCGGACCGAGCGCAGCTTGTCCAGCTCCGGCACCGGCAGCGGGGTGTACTCCTCGCGGCGGGTGGGAACGTAGCCGCCCAGTTCCTTGCGGCGGGCCTGCATGTACCTGATCTCCTCGGAGTCCTCACCGGGGTGGTAGTACGGCGGCAGGTAGGGATCCTTCTCCAGCTCCTCATCGGAGATCGGGATACCCTGCTTGTCGCGGAACGCCTTGAGATCATCAGCCGTGAGCTTCTTCATCTGGTGGGTCGCGTTACGACCCTCGAAGTTGTGCCCCAGGCCGTAGCCCTTGATGGTGAACGCCAGGATGACCGTCGGCTTGTCCTTGGTCTCCATCGCACGCTGGTAGGCGGCGTAGACCTTGCGGTAGTCATGGCCACCACGCGGCAGCGCCCAGATCTCCTCGTCGGTCATGTCCTCGACCAGCTTGAGGGTGCGCTCATCGCGGCCGAAGAAGTGCTCACGCACGTACGCGCCGTCATTGGCCTTGAAGGTCTGGTAATCACCGTCCGGAGTGGTGTTCATGACGGTCACCAGAGCGCCGTCCTTGTCCTTCTCCAGCAGCGCATCCCACTCGCGGCCCCAGATCACCTTGATGACGTTCCAGCCCGCACCCAGGAAGAAGGACTCCAGCTCCTGGATGATCTGCGTGTTACCGCGCACCGGGCCATCCAGACGCTGCAGGTTGCAGTTGACCACGAAGGTCAGGTTGTCCAGGTTGTTCAGCGCCGCATGCTGGATGAGGCCACGGGACTCCGGCTCATCCATCTCACCGTCACCGAGGAACGCCCACACGTGCTGCTCCGAGGTGTCCTTGATACCGCGGTTGTGCAGGTAACGGTTGAAGCGCGCCTGGTAGATCGCATCCATCGGGCCCAGGCCCATGGACACGGTGGGGAACTCCCAGAAATCCTTCATCCCGTGCGGGTGCGGGTACGACGGAATGCCGTTGCCCGGACCACGCGAGACCTCCTGGCGGAAACCGTCCAGGTCATCCTCGCTCAGACGACCCTCCAGGAACGCGCGGGCGTAAATACCGGGGGAGGCATGACCCTGGAAGAAGATGTGGTCACCGCCGCCCGGGTGGTCCTTACCGCGGAAGAAGTGGTTGAAACCGACCTCATACAGCGGGGCGGCACCGGCGTAGGTGGAGATGTGGCCACCCACGCCGATCTCCGGGCGCTGCGCCCGGTGCACCATGATGGCCGCATTCCAGCGCATCCAGCGGCGGTAACGCTTCTCCATCTCCTCATCACCCGGGAACTCCGGCTCCATCGTGGTGGGGATCGTGTTGACGAAGTCCGTCGACGTCAGGTTCGGCAGCGGCACACGCTTGGCGGTCGCCCGCTCGAGCAGCCGCAGCATGAGATAACGCGCGCGCTCAGGCGAAGTCTCCGAGAGCAACCCGTCCAGCGAATCCATCCACTCGCGGGTCTCCTCCGGATCGGAGTCATTGAGGTACGAGGCGACGCCGTCGCGGATCAACGGGAAATTGGAGTCGCTCGACGCGCCGTTCGCGTTCCGGTCTTCTGCCATGGTTACCCTCCAGGTTCGTGGTTATGAGGTGGAGCACCGGGGAATCGTCGGATCGGTGTTCCGGCCTCGCCCGAATGTCTCGCCCAATGATACGTTGTTTTCCCTAGCCAAGCCCCACCCGGGGTCCTGTGAACTTAGCGAAGTCTGCAGGTAGTGGGGGTGTGGGGCTTGTCCGGTGGGCTGTTCTTGTGGAGTCTGGTCGGTTCCGCGCAGGGTGCGGGTTGGATTGGGCCGCTGTGATGACGAGGCCGTGTGATTCGGAGGAGCGGCCCGAGTTCAGTGGCATGCATAGTGTGCGAAGTGCGAACGGCGGTCAGCCCTGGGTCCGCGGACGGGTGAACTCACGATGTGAACCGCGGGTATCCCTGACGACAAGCCTGATAATCCCCGCCAACGGGTGGCAGAAATCGCGAGAAACCTGCATACTCCTTGTAATCTGCCTTATGAGACATCACGAGGAACCGGCCGAAAACGTCGACCGGGCCCAGAATCTAGGAGGACAAACGCAGTGGTAGACGCTCCGGGCGTGACCAACAAGAACGACCAGGACTATGCCCAGACCCTCGGAGTCACCTCCGGGATGACGGTCCTGGAAGTCGGCTGGGACGACGATTGTGACAGCAGCATC
>JAAYAL010000063.1 GCA_012719395.1 Gaiellales bacterium
AGGAGATCAAGGGGGCGCTGGGCGACCTGGTGCTGCTGGATGGCATCCCTGCGCTCTACTTTCTTCCCTCGTTCCCCATCGAGGATCTCACCACCTGCGTGCGGCGTCTGGTGGAGCTGTTCCACCCACGCCTGGTGCTGGGCATCTCGGACGAGATCCCGCCCGACGGCGACATCGAGCGGGTGCGGCTGGTGGGGGAGATGGTGCAGGGGCTCGTGTAGAGATCGAGCCAGACGCACCGCAGAGGCCGCAGAGGGCGTGGGCGGCGGCGAGATGCCTCTATCCCGCTACGTCGGGCGATGGCCGGCCGAGATCGCGCCCCCGGGCGAGGAACCATAGGGTGCCCAGGACGCCAAAGACGAACGCCGTTAGCAGGTTGGTGGCCGGCGACATGCGCCACAGGAAGGCACCGCCAAAGGCCGCCACGGAGACGATCACGTCGCGCAGCAAATAGTAGACGCCAAAGGTGCCCGCCTTGCGCCCCTCGGGGGCCAGGTCCATGATGAGCGCCTTGCGCGTGGGCTCGCCGAACTCTTTCAGGCCGCGGATGATGAACGCCAGCACGAGCATGGGCATCGAGCGGCTGAACAGCAGCACCAAGGGAAAGAGCGTAAAGAACACAAAGGTGATGACGACAAACGGTTTCTTGCCGCCGCGGTCGGCCAGGTAGGCCACCGGGATGTAGACCAGCATGGCGGTGACCATCTCGATGGCCGTGAGCGTTCCGAACTGGATGGGCGTGATCCCCACGTGGTCCAAGGCCCAGATGGCCAAGAAGGCGTAGGGGATCTGCTCACAAAAGCGAACCAAGATGTCGGACACCAGCAGCGCGCGCAAGTCGGCGCTCATCCACGACAGGGCGCGCAGTGGGTTGGCCTCGGCCTCCTTCCGGCCCATGGCCCGATCTTGGTCGCTGATCAGCAGCTGCTGTGCCACCAGGGCCACGATGCCGAGGACGAACGCCGCGCTAAAGGCGATGCGCGTGCCGGTGGTTCGGCCATAGATCTGGATGAACGCGCCGCCGATGACCGGGCCGAGGGCCATGGGGATGCGCCGCACCAGCGAGTGTATCGAGACGCCCATGGTGCGCTTGGTCGACGGGAGTACCTCCGATACCATGCTCATGGTGGCAGGGAGCGAGATGGCCGTCCAGGAGATGAAAAAGATCGAGCCCACAATGACCATCTGCCACGTGGGAAAGAGGATCACGATCAGATAGCCCAAGAGGGCGATGAGGTTGAATACCAGCAGGGCGCCCTTGTAGCCCAGGCGGTCGCTGATGTACCCACCGGGGTAGGAGTAGAGGGCGCTGAGCAGGTTGTCCATACCGTTGAGCAGGCCGACCGAGAGGGTGCTGCCGCCCAACGCGATGAGGTACACGGGCAGGAAGCGCTCGGCCATTTTTTCACCGAGGCCAACGAGCACTACCATGGTGAGTAGCGCCACCATGCTGCGCCGTAGCCCCAAAAAGTCGACGGCGCGCTGAGCGAGGGAGCCTCCCGCTCTCTCGCCGTCGGTCACCTGCTTGGTGGATTCGGCCATGGTATGTCTCCTCGCCCGTCGCTGGACGGGTTGTATGTGATGCACACAGCATAGGGCCGCGCATTCACGCCGTCAATTCGGGAGGTGCTTCGTTGTTCGCCTGGCTAGAGAGTCTGGGGCCCGTCACGCAAGCGTTGGTCGCGACGCTGTTCACCTGGTTTGTCACCGCCATGGGAGCCGTGCCGGTGCTCTTTACCCGGCG
>JAAYAL010000064.1 GCA_012719395.1 Gaiellales bacterium
GCCGGGGTGAGCACAACGTCCGGTGTTGGTCTGCCCAGTCGTCCCATGACCCCTCCATCGTCGCATGTGACGACAAGGTTCGCCATGGACATCGTTTTGCCTACTCACTTGCAACTCAGGACACTAGGAGCACGTGAGCTGCGCCTCTACCAGGCTGCCCCCGCAGTACTTCTCGCGGAGCTTGGGCTTCTCTATTTTGCCGGTGGGGTTGCGTGGGACCAGGTCAAAGATGATCCTGCGGGGCCGCTTGTAGCGAGGAAGAGCGGCGGCGAACTCCATGATGTCAGTCTCGGTGGCAGTGTGGCCGGGCTTCAACTCGACGATGGCGGCGACGATCTCTCCCACCCGCTCGTTGGGAAGGCCGATGACCGCCACGTCTTTGACGGCTTCGTGCCGGTGCAGGAAGTCCTCGATCTGCACGGGGTAGATGTTCTCCCCCCCGGAAATGATGACGTCCTTCTTGCGATCCACCAGGTAGATGAAACCGTCCTCGTCCATGCGCGCCATGTCGCCGGTGCGGAGCCAGCCGTCCTTCAGCACTCGGGCCGTGGCCTCCGGGTCCTTGTAGTAGCCCTTCATGACCCCCGGCCCCTTGACCGCCAGTTCGCCCACGTCACCCTGGATAACGGGGGTGCCGGATTCGTCGCGGATCTCCACTTCCCACAAGTAGCCCGCCTTGCCTATGGCGCCTACTTTGTTCACGTTCTCCACTCCCAGATGGACGCAGCCCGGGCCTATGGATTCGCTGAGGCCGTAGTTGGTGTCGTACTGGTGGCTCGGGAAATACCTCATCCAGCGCTCGATGAGGCTGGCAGGGACCGGCTGGGCTCCGATGTGCATGAGGCGCCATTGGCTCAGGTGGTAGTCGGAAAGCTTCAGGTCCCCACGGTCGACGGCGTCGAGGATGTCCTGTGCCCAGGGGACCAGCAGCCACACGATGGTGATCCCCTCGTCTGACACGGTGCGCAGGATCCACTCCGGTTTCACGCCCCGCAGGAGCACGGCCCTGCTTCCCGCCAACAGGCTGCCGAACCAGTGCATCTTGGCGCCGGTGTGGTAGAGCGGGGGGATGCACAGGAAATTGTCCGCGCGCGTCTGACAGTGATGGTTCCGCTCTGTCAAGCATGAGGAAACCAGGGCACCGTGATCGTGCAGTATGGCTTTGGGGAAGCCTGTGGTCCCTGACGAGAAGTAGATGGCGGCGTCGTCTGCATCACTCAGCGTGACGTCCGGCGCCTGCGGTGAGCGACCGGCTGTCAGTTCCTCATAGCGTTGAGCGAAGGCGGGGCAGGGGTCACCCACGAAGAAGCGGACGCTCACCCGTGGGACACGGTCGATGATGGCGGCGACGCGCTCCGTGAACTCCGGCCCGAAGACCAGGGCATCGGCGTCCGCCAGTTTCAGGCAGTACTCGATCTCCTCCGCGTCGTAACGGTAGTTCAAGGGCACGGCCAGGGCGCCTGTCTTGAGGATGCCGAAGTAGATCGGAAGCCACTCCAGGGAGTTGGTGAGCAGGATGGCCACCTTGGCCCCTCGAGCGATGCCTCGCTCCAGCAGGAGGTTGGCGAAGCGATTGGCGGCGTCGTCGAACCCGCGCCACGTGATCTCGCGCCTGGAGCCCAGCTCAGGGCTGATCTCAACGAGGCTGACGTCATCGCCGTACAGTCTCGCGTTACGGGAGAGTATCTCGGTGATGGGCATGGGTGGCATTCCTCCCAGGAGATGGACGTGCGCTGTTGGCTGTGCCGGTATCTATCATCCCACAAGGGGTTGGGCGGTGGCGGGAAGGGGCCCCCACGGGCCCCCTCCCGCCACCGCCCGGTCGCCGCGGGTGGCAACCATTGCGCTGCTCTTACGGCAGCATCATCGCGGAGTAGATGATCTGTGCCACGTGGCCGCGGGTGGCCACGGCGTAGGGATCAAGCGTCGTTGGCGTGGTCCCACCGATCAAGCCATTGAACTTGGCTTTGGCCACCACTGCCTCGTCGCCCGCCGGTGTGTCGACGAATCCGGTGTTGTAGCCGGCTGGTGGCTCCGCCAATGTGGCCCCCGCCGCTCGCACGGCTATGCGGATCAACTGGATCCTGCTGATGTCGTCGTATGGTCCGAAGAGCCCGGTGGTGTATCCGGTCACGATTCCTTGCTCAGCTGCTTCCTCCACGTAGTCGAACGGGTACAGCTCACCCGTGTACGGTACGTCGGGGAAAGTGGGGTCGGCCTGGTTGGTCACCGGCTGATCATGGACGCCCAGGGCCAGGACCGCGATCTTTGCCATCTGCGCCCTCTTCACCGGGTCGTCGGGACCGAACCGTTCGTCGGCGTAGCCTCCCACGATCGCCCGCTGTGCCAAGTACTGGATGGCATTGTGGAAGCGGTACCCGATGGGGACATCCGGGAAGGAGACCTGCTTCAGCGGGAAGAACAGCCGTCCCTTCGATTCGGCGTCGGCCGTGATCTCTTCGTCCTCCAGCAACATGGGCTTGTAGTCCCAATCAGCGTAGAGCTGGAGTTGGTCGCTGTAGTGAGGGCTCAGCTGGCCGGAGGAGCTGACGAAGCCGCTCTGACCGGGCGGGTTGACAATGATCCCCTGGACTCCCGCCGCCGAGAGCCTGACCAGGTGGTTCTGGGTCCCGCGGTTCTGGTAGATGATCTTGTAGGTATCGCCGAAGGACTGCGGCACGCCTTGGAAGTTGGCCGGGACGAAGTCGAGCGTCATGGTGCTCGTCAACCACTGCGCCATGTCCGGCCCGTACTGGTCTTCCAGTGCGTCGAGCGCGGTGGTGAGGCTGGCCACCATCGCCTCGTTCGCCGACAGAGGTGCCAGATAGTCAGCGTGGAGCGGCAGGCTGGACGCCGCACCGGCCAGAACGTGGTGGAGCATCTTTGCCGCCGTGCTGAGGTTGGCGACTGGATGGTCGTAGCCGAGGAGCGTGCCGAACTCGTCCTGGAAGGTGGCGGCCAGCATGGTGGGGAGCCACTTCGCGAATATGGTCTGTCCCACGCTGTCGTATTTGCCGTCGTTGTCGACGTCGATGCGCATGTTGTCCCAAGCGGTGAGGTAGCTCAGCGCCTGCTGGATCCGTGGGTCATCCACCCCTTCCGCAGCTGCGATCAGATCCTCCTTGAAGTACTTGGCGCTGATGTCCATCAGGCCGATCTTGCGCACCACTTCCTGGAGGTCGACGAAGCTGACGGCGGGATCAGGGTTGAGCAGGTCGGTGATGGCATCCACGCGGTCGGCGCTTCCCCAGTTCGACTGACGCTCACCGTTCCTCCACGTTGCATCCGGCCGGTTGTTCCACTGGGCGAGGTAGCCTTGTTCCGGATTGACGCTGGACGGGTTCGTGGCAAAGGGATGGAAGCCCTCCCACTCAAAATCGCCGTTGCCGGGTGCAGGAAGGCGGTCATCGAGTTCGGCCGGCCGGATAGGGTACTGACCCAGGTAGAAATGGGCGATGTTACCCTCGGTGTCGGCGTAGAACCAGTTCATGGAGTAGGCGGCCTTCTCCGCTGCCTCCCTGAACTCCTCCACGTCGCCGGCACGGCTGGATTCAAGGTATCCCACCCACGTCATGAGGTCCTGGCCCTCGAACGCCCTGCGGCGGGCGTAGGCTTGGTTGTCGTCCAGGAAACTGTAGACAGGGCCGTGCACGCTGCGATAGAAGGTCTGGACTGAGTCAGGCTGGCCCTTGACCTTTATGATCTCCGACCGCTTTTCCATGTCCTTCCACTCGCCGTTGTACCAGTACTGCTCGGGATTCTCGGGATTGAGGGTCAACAGGTAGTTGTCGACCAGGTTGCCCACGCCGTAGGTGGAGGACCAGGCGTGGTGGTCGGAGTGACCGAACATAACGAAGGGAAACGACACGATGGTGGTTCCCACGCAGTTGAAGCCGGCACCATGGAGGCCGACCTCCATGAGGAAGCCGGGGACAGTCCACCAGAACTGTGGGCCGCCCATGAGCATGGCTTCACCGCTCGCGGATCTCTCGGGGCTGACGGCCACCATGTTGCTGGCCGATCGTGTCCCCATGCCCAGTTCGGCCAGGGTGCTCTCCACCATGTCCTGTTCGGCATCCATCGCCTCGGCCAGCTGGCTGATCCCCGGGGGGAGCGACGCGGACAGCAGTGTCTCGTCCGCCGTTTGCGTGGACGAACTCGCCGGTTCGGGGTCGGTGGTGGGGGCACCCGGGTCGTCGTACCAGACGGCGTCCTCGAACATGCCGGCGGCGGTGTCCTCGCCGTACTTGTCCTGTAGGTACTTCAGCAGGCCGGCGTTGTATATCTCAGATCCGTAGGCGAAACCGTCCATGAACTGGAAGCCGATGGTGTAGATGAAGGGTGCTATCACCTCCGCGGGGGTCCATTCCGTGGGCGAGAAGCCTTGGTCCGTGAATTCCTTTGGCATCTTGGAGGCGTCGGCCGCCGCTTCGGCTATGTACTGGTTGATGCCGTCGGCGAAAGCCTGCAGCATCTCTTGGTATTCTTCGGGCAGTGCCTCGATCTGGGCTTCGATCTCCCTGATGGTGTAGCCGTCTCGACGCGTGACCTTGTCGAAGTTGAGGTAATCGGGGCCGTAGATCTCGGCTGCTCGACCCAGCGCGGTTCGTTTGGAGATCTCCAGTTGGTACAGGCGGTCCTGAGCAGCGGCGTAGCCGTAGCCGTAGAACAGGCCGGCGGCCGTGTTCGAGTAGACATGTGGAACGCCGTAGCTGTCCCGGGTGATGTCCACCGCCACCGTGGCTCCGGCCGGCTGCAGCGCGGAGTTCCCGGCCCACGCCGCCGAGGCGCAACAGAGCACCAGAATCATCACTACGACGCACAGAAGAGCACTCCTACGTAACCAGAACATTAATCCCCCCTAACTGACTGGCCTGTCCAACGAGTTGCGCGATGTGGATGGGTGGTGGTCGGGACTGCCCCTCCGATACGTTGCCGTCCGGCATGTCGATCCCCGCCTGCTTGAATGGGTGGCCTCAGCAGTGAAGTGGTACCAGCAGTGAAGGTGGTACCTGCCGCGGCGCGTAGGTAAACCGACCCGTGTGGCGTGGCTTCGTCTCTGCGCGCGGCCGCGGGCCTTGACGGGGTACTATGAGCGGGTGTTGAGCCCTGAATACAGCACCAGGAACACGCCGGATGCGCGTGTGGCCAGGAGACGGGCTGCGGCTGCCCGCCGCAGGCGGCGGGCGGCCCTTGTGTTGGCTGTAGGTGTGGTGGGACTGGGAGTGCTGCTGTTGGCGCTTGCTTTCGCCCGGCCGGAGGGAGCCCGCGACGGTCCGGCCGGAGGTGCCGAGGGTGGTACGGTCGTCGTGGGGGGAGCGGCGGCAATTCCGATCGGCGCAACAGCGGGCCGGCCCACGTCCACCTTGACAACGACCGCCGCTACTCCTGCCCCTCCCGGTTCGGCCGGGGAGGCAGGGGCGCGCGTCGAGAGTGACGTTGAGATTGAGATAGGCTGGGTGGGCGACCTCACGCCCGGCTCCATGTACGGTGAACCGCCGGACGAGGGGCGGGCCCTTTTCGCGGCCACGCGCGTCCACACCATGAGCCCCGATATCATGGTCGCCAACCTTGAAGGGACATTTGGCGCGGGCGGGCCCTCCAAGTGCGACGGACGTGATTCCTCCAACTGCTATGCCTTCCAGGCCGATCCTCAGAACGCGCAAGCCTTGGCCTGGGCCGGGATCGATGTGGTCAACCTGGCCAACAACCACTCGTATGACTATTTCGCGGCCGGCGCGGAGGCCACCAAAGAAGCGCTCGCGGCCAACGGTGTCTCCCATACCGGCCTACTGGACACCGTGGCCATCAGGGAGGCGCGGGGGGTGCGCGTCGCCTTCCTGGGTTTTTCACCATACTCGTACAGTCCGGACATCGGGGATCTGGCAGCGGCTCGGGACCTCGTCACAGCGGCGGGCGAAGAGGCGGATATTGTGGTTGTGCTCATGCACGCCGGAGCCGAGGGCGCCGACAAGGTTCGCGTGCCGGAAGGGGGCGAGACGGCCTACGGCGAGTTTCGTGGAGACTCCCGCGCCTTCTCCCACGCGGTGATCGAGGCCGGCGCCGACCTGGTGCTGGGCTCGGGCCCGCACGTCATCCGCGGCCTCGAGATCTACGGAGACAGGGTGGTGGCATACTCTCTGGGCAATTTCGCGGGATGGGGCAACTTCAGCACGCAAGGGAATCTGGCGCTCTCCGGCCTTCTCACCGTTCGCATGGCTGCTGATGGGCGTGTCCTGGGGGGAAGATGGCTCTCTCTGCGTTTCGCGGAGGCCGGCGTGCCCGAGGTTGACGAGGGAGACGCTTCGCTGGAACTCGTGCGCGATCTCTCGCAAGCGGACTTCGCCACCCCGGTGAGGCTGGGGGCGGATGGCACCTTCACTCTGTCCACGAGCCGGTAGCTGAGCGCACCCCGACCGCGTCTTTCCATCTTTCCGCGTCTCGCAAGCGGACAAGCCACATTGGTACTAGAATGGAAGGAACGGAGCCTCAGGAAACGTTCACGGAGGAAAGCTGTGTATCTTCGGGAACGAGGGCTCCGTGGCCCGGCTGTGTCGGACGCAGGCCTCTGGACGGGGGGATGGTCAAGATGGCAGGCGACGTAGAGCGCTCGGATAGCACCGCCGAGGGTTCCGGCGGGGGTCTGGATCGGCTGATGCAGACCGAGGAGTGTCTGCAGGCTGTGCTGGCGCAGGCTGAGGAGAAGGCGGCTCTCATCCGCGCCGAAGCGCTCGCTGCCATTGAGGCGGCGGAGGGCCGGTTTGAGCAAGAGGCGGCGCAGGCGCGGAAAGCTCTGGAAAGCCGTGTGGCAGCCGAGAGCAAGGCTGAGCTGATGCGCATTGAGTGTGAGTATCAGGCTCAGAAGGCGGCGCTGGAGGGCATCTCCGACGCGCAGGTTGGGGAACTGGCGGAGATGGTTGTTCGGCGGCTGTGGGGGGAAGCGCCGGCGCCGGCCGACGCGTCGGAGTCAAGTGCATGATCTTGCCAATGGCCAAGGTTCGGGTCCTCGGCCCGCGGGCCCGGCTGCCCGAGGTACTGGCAGTACTCCAGGAATTGGGAGTCCTGGAGTTGGTTGAGCCGGGCCCCAACGGCCCGGTGGAGCGCCTGGGTCTCACGCCGGCTCAGAAAGCCCGCGGTCGCCACATGCAGCGAGTCCTCTCAGATATCGACGTCTGCCTGGACGCGTTCGGGCATGTGCCGGGTTCCACCAGGGCTGCTCGCGCCGACCGCGGTGATCTGGCCCGTTGGGCCGTCCTTGCGCTCCGCCTGCGGCCCCGGGTGGAGCAGCTCACCGAGACGGCTGCCGAGCTGGCCGAAGAGGAGGCCCTCATCTTGAAGTACCGGCCCTTCTTCACCACCTTTGGGCGTTTGCTCAGTCAGGAGTCGACGTGGGAGCGCGCGGCCGCCTACCACGTGGTCATCGGGCGCGAGGACGGCGACGTGGTGTCCCGCCTGCGTGACGCGCTGCGCGAGGCGGTGGGAGAGGAGTTTGAGCTGCACAGCGAGCGCCTTGCCTCGGGTGAGATGGCGCTTCTCATTCTGATCACCAGCCGCGTGGCGAAGAGGGTGGAGCAGATCCTGCGTGATGCCAGGGTGCAGGAGATCCCGGTTCCTGCCTCCTACCAGGCGCGAAGCCTCGCCGAAGCCGTGCCGCGCATGCTGGAACGTCTGACCGAGGTGTCCGAGGAGATGGCGCAGGTGCGGCGGCAGTTGGCGGAACTGGCCGATCGGCACCGGGAGGAGCTGGCCAGGGCCCGGGACGCCTTCCGCGACCGGCTGGCCGAACTGGAGGCCCTCCCCGTGTCGGGAGCAACCCGGCATGCCTTCGTGGTGGAAGGGTGGGTGCCGGAGGAGGAACTGGATCGGTTACGGACGCGGGTGCGGGACCACTGCCAGGGAATGGTCGTGGTGGAGGAGGTCCGCCTGCCTGGGCCGGAGCTGGTCCAGGCTCCGGTGGTGCTGCGGAACCCTCGGATCCTGCGTTCTTTCGAGAGCGTGCTGCGGCTGCTGGCGCCGCCTCGCTACGGCAGCATTGACCCCACGCCCTTCGTGGCCGTCTTCTTTCCGCTCTTCTTTGGACTGATGGTGGGAGACATCGCCTACGGGTTGCTGATGATCCCACTCGTGCTGCTCCTGCGGTCTCGCAGCCGCCCGGGCACCACCCTGCGCTCTATCAGCGAGGTCGCGGTGGTGTGTGCAGCGAGCAGCATACTGTTCGGCATCGTCTATGGTGAGTTCCTGGGTGACCTGGGCAGGCGGTTGCTTGGTCTGCATCCGGTGCTGTTTGACCGCGAAGAGGCCTTGGTGCCGTTCTTGGTTGTCGCCATTGCTCTGGGCTTCATCCACGTGGTGTTGGGCTTGATGCTGGGGATGGCGGCGGCGTGGCGGCACAGCCGCCGCCACGCCGCCGCCAAAGGGGCGACGGCGGCCGCCATCGTGCTCACCATGATTGTATTGCTGGGTTTCGTGGGAATCATGCCCAAAGCCGCGGTCCTGCCCGGCCTGATTCTGCTGGTGCTATGCCTTGTGTTGCTCGTGGTAACGGAGGGCGTAGTGGGCGTGATCGAGATCCTTTCCACTATGAGCAACGTGCTCTCCTACTCCCGCCTTATGGCGCTGGGTACAGCAGGTGTGATGATGGCTGCGGTGGCAAACGAGCTGGCCGCCGCGCTGGGGTCGTTGCTGCTGGGGATTGTGGTCGGTCTCCTCTTCCACACTCTTAACTTCGTGATCACGCTGTTCAGCCCCACCATCCACGCCTTGCGTCTGCACTACGTGGAGTTCTTCGGCAAGTTCTATGACCCGGGCGGTAGGCCCTACCGTCCGTTTGCCCGCCGGGACCAGCAACCGGGCCGCTAGGCCGGAAGGAGGAACGCAATATGGAAGGCGCCATCATCACATTGGCCGCCGCGGTAGCGATCAGCCTGCCCGCGATGGCGACGGCTTGGGCGCAATCGAAGATCGGCGCGGCCGGCGTGGCCAGCTTGGTCGAGAAACCGGAGATGGCCGGCACGGTGATCATCATGCTTGCCATCCCGGAGACCATGGCCATCCTGGGATTCGTGGTGGCCGTCATTATCATGTTGCAGGGCGGATGAGCCGGCCGTGGCCATGGACCAGCTGATAGCAGCCCTGGAACGGGATGCTGCCGCGGAGGTGGAGGATAAGCTGCAGAAGGCGCAGGCTGAGGCCGATGAGTTGATGGCCGGCCGTCGCGAGAAGCTGGCGCAGCGCCTGGAGGAGGAGGCACAGCGTCACGAGCGGGACCTGCGCACCCAGGCAGCCCTTGCCGCCGCTCGGGCCCGCCACATGGGCCGGAGCGATGTGCTGCGCGCAAGAGACGCGCTGTTGAGTCGGGTGCGGACGGCTGCAGAGGCACTCGTGGCGTCGCTGGAGGCTGATCCCGGCTATCGCGCTGCATTGGCGGGGGAAGTTCGGGAGGCCGTGGGCTATATGGGGGAAGGCCCGGCACACGTGCGGTGTCGACCGGCGCTGGCCCGCGTCATCGGTGAAGCGGTGGCGGGCCTGCAGAGGACGGGCTTGAGCGTTCAGGAGGAATCGGGTCTTCCTACCGGTTTCGTCATTCGCGCCGCGGACGGCCGGGAGGAAGTGGATGCCCGTCTGGTCACCCGTCTGGACCGGATGTGGCCGGAACTCAGTCTCTTGGTGCTCGGGGCCGTGAGCCGCCGCGGTTGGCTTGACGGAGAGGTCCGTGAGTAACTGGAGCGATGTGCTGGCGCGGGTGGCCGGGCTCAAAAGCCGCCTGCTTTCCGGCGAGCAACTGCGGACGCTGGCGCGTTCTCCCGACCTACCTGCGCTGGCCGAGGGCATGGAGAGGGCCGGCTTCCCGGTGCGCGCGACAGTGCTGGGAATCTCTCCTGCGGCGTTGGATCTCGCGGTGCGTCGTCAGGCCGGGGGGGCGCTGCGCATCCTTGGTCGCTGGTGTGGCTCTCGTGCTACTGATCTGGCGGTGATTTTCGAAGATGAGGATCGGCGCAGCCTGCGCATCCTGTTGCGCGGGTTGATCCAGGGCGTTGCGCCCGCCACGCGGCTCTCCGGGCTCCTTCCCACGCCCGCGCTGCCTGAGCGGGTCTTGGAAGAACTTGCGGAGCAGCAGAGCGGGGAGGCCCTGGCCGGTCTGCTCTCGATATGGGGTTCCCCGTTCGGTCCGCCTCTTCTCAGAGAACTGAGCCTGGTGGAACCGGATCTCTTCCGCTTGGAGTTGTTGTTGGATCGGACGTGGGCCGAGCGGGCGCTCGGGTCTGGTCGGGTGCACGATCCCGTCGTGCGCCGCTTCGCGCAGACGAGCATTGACCTGGCGAACGCGCGGAGCGTGCTGCTCCTGGCCCTGCAGGGAACGGATGTGGAGGCAGGAAACGCCTTTCTCCCGGGCGGGGAGATGCTGGGTCTGATGGAGTTCACCCGGGCGGCCGCATCCGGCGGCCCGGACAAAGCCCTGTCGTTGTTGACCAAGCTTTTTGCACCGTCACCATTTGCCGGCGTCCTGCGTGAGCACAAGGATCTCTCCACGCTCGAAGAGGCGCTGCTGGTGGAGCACGCCTCTCAGTTCAGGCGTCTGGCTCGCCGGGAGCCGAACGGCCTGGCGCCGGTGTTTGCCTACGTGCTGCGGCTGCGGAAGCAGGTCATCGACCTTCGGCGACTGGTGTGGGGGGTCGCGCTGGATGTGCCGCGCCCGGTGCTCAGCGCAGAGATGGCGGGAGGGGCAGGAGGATGAGCTACAGCGTGGCGGTCATCTGCCGTCCGGAAGTGGCCACGGGGTTCTCGCTGGCCGGGTGCCCCACTGTGGAGGCCACGGTGGAGGCGGAGGCGGGCGAGCGTCTGCTGGAACTGGCGGCGGATCCCAATACCGGCGTCATCCTGATACAGGAGGAACTGCATGCTCGGGTGTCGACGGACGTGCTGCGCTTCCTGGCCAAGCGGCCACTGCCCATGGTGGTTCCTTTTCCTGGCCCCGTGTGGGATGAATCGCTACGTGGGCCGGAGGGCTATATCGTCGAGATGCTACGGCAGGCAATCGGCTACCGAGTGAGGCTGCGGTGAGTGAGGCTGGTTGTATCACGCGTGTCACGGGAGCTCTGGTGGAGGCCCGGCCTCTACGGGACGTGGCCCTGTACGAGTTGGCTCGGGTGGGGGACGGTGGGCTGCTGGGAGAGGTCATCCGGTTGGAGGGAGAGACGGCCACCATCCAGGTATATGAGGATACCAACGGGCTCAAGGTGGGCGAGCCGGTGCAGCCCACCGGCGAGCCGCTGGTGGTGCAGTTGGGGCCTGGGCTGCTGGGCTCCATCCTGGACGGAGTGGCGCGCCCCTTGGAGTTGGTGGCTGCTGAGGCCGGCGATTTCATTCAGCCGGGTATCACCGTTCCCACGCTGGACCCGGAGAGGCGCTGGCCCTTCCAACCCCGTGTCTCGCCTGGCCGGCGGCTTCTGCCTGGTGACGTAGTGGGTGTTGTGGAAGAGCGTGCCGGCAGGCAGCTTCCCATCCTGGTCCCGCCTGACATCGCCGGGGTTCTGGCGGAGATCTCACCCGGTGACTTCACGGTGGCTGATACGGTGGCGTGTTTGGAGGACGGCACGGCTTTGAATCTGGCGCACCGCTGGCCGGTTCGCCGGGCGCGGCCCGCGGCGCGGCGGCTTCCGGCCGGTCGCCCCTTCATCACCGGGCAGCGCGTCTTCGATTTCTTCTTCCCCATCACTGAGGGTGGCTCGGTTTCGGTGCCGGGCGGCTTTGGTACGGGGAAGACCGTGATCGAGCAGTCCCTGGCGCGTCACGCGGCAGCGGACGTGGTGGTCTACGTGGGCTGTGGCGAGCGGGGCAACGAGATGGCGGATGTGCTGAACGAGTTCCCGCAACTCATGGATCCGCGCACCGGCCATTCCATCATGGATCGCACCGTGCTGGTGGTGAACACATCCAACATGCCGGTGGCCGCGCGAGAAGCCTCCGTCTACCTGGGCATGACCGTGGCCGAGTACTTCCGGGACCTGGGCTTCAGCGTGGCCGTCATGGCCGACAGCCTCTCCCGCTGGGCGGAGGCCCTGCGGGAGATCGGCTCACGTCTGCAGGAGATGCCGGGTGAGGAGGGCTATCCCACCTATCTGGGAAACCGCCTGGGGAAGCTGTACGAGCGGTCCGGACGCGTGGTGGCCCTGGGAGCGCCGGAGAGAGAGGGGGTCATCACCCTCATCAGTGCTGTGTCACCTCCGGGTGGGGACTTCTCCGAGCCGGTGACGCAGGCTTCGCTACGGGTGTGCGGCGCCCTATGGGCCTTGGACCCGGCTTTGGCCCACCAACGTCAGTTCCCGGCCGTGGACTGGGAGACCAGCTACACGCTCTACGCGGAGGAGACCACCGCCTGGTTTGCTGAGAGGGTATCGGCGGACTGGCCGGACCTTCGCGCCACCCTGCTGGAACTGCTGCAGCGTGAGCGCGAGTTGCGGGAGATCGCCGGTTTGGTGGGACCGGAGGCCCTGCAGGACAAAGACCGTCTTCTGCTGAGTGCGGCGCATCTCATCCGGGAAGTGGTCCTGGGGCAGAGCGCCTACGACCCGAATGATGCGGCCTCCCCGGTGGAGAAGACCTACCGTTTGGCCTCGCTGGCGTACGAGTTGTACCAGGCAGCTCTCGCCGGGCTCGACGCCGGTATCGGCTTGGACCAGTTGGACATGGAGCCTGCACGTCGGGCTCTGACCAATTACCGGAACGCCCCTGCCGGTGAGGCGCAGGCCTGGGCTGATACGGCCTCCACGGCGTTGGCCCGCCTGCGCGAGCAGGCTGCTGCCGCCGGCGACGCTTCCGGTTCGCCTGCGGCTGCTACCGACGAGGCCGCCGAAGGCTGCGCGTCCGCGGCGGAAGACCAAGAGGACCGACAAGCTCAGGTGAGCCCATGACCGATTTCAGCCGTATCTATCACGGGGCGCGAAGCGCGGGCGGACCGCTCATCTTCTTGGAGAAGACGCCACAGGTGGCCATGGGGGAGTGGGTGACCATCACCGCTCCGGATCAGCCGCCGCGGCGCGGCCAGGTCATTGATGCGGGCAGGGAGATCACTGTCATCCAGATCCTCGAAGAGACGCTGGGCCTGCCTCCCGCTGCTGCCGAAATCACCTTGACCGGTCAGACGGCCACGGCCGTGGTGGGAAGGGAGCTCCTGGGCCGCACCTTCAACGGGGTCGGCCAGCCCATCGATGACCTGCCGGCGCCGGTGGGCGAAGCCCGTGTCCCTATCTGGGGGGCGCCGCTCAATCCGGTGCGTCGCGGACGCCCGGGCGAGTTCATCGAGACGGGCGTGTCGGCCATCGACGGCATGAACACGTTGGTGCGCGGCCAGAAGCTGCCGGTCTTCTCCGGCCCTGGACTGCCGGGGTTGGAACTGGCCGGGCAGATCGTGGAGAATGCACGCGCCCCCCGTGGTGAGCCCTTCGCCGTGATCTTCTGCGCTATCGGCATCACGGCCCACGAGACCTACACCTTCCTCAACCGCTTCGAACGCAGCGGAGCCATGGAGCGGAGCGTGCTCTACCTCAACGAGGCGCGGGACCCCACCATTGAACGGTTGCTGGCCCCCAGAGTGGCGCTGAGTGAGGCGGAGTATCTGGCCTTCAAGTGCGGCATCCACGTGCTGGTGGTGGTGGCTGACATGACCCATTACTGCGAGGCGCTGCGCGAGATCGCCACCGCTCGGGAGGAGATACCCGGTCGCCGTGGCTATCCCGGCTACATGTACACGGACCTCGCCGGCCTCTACGAGCGCGCCGGCACGGTCCTGGGTCGGGAGGGATCCGTCACGCAGATTCCCATCGTCACCATGCCGGATGACGATATCACTCACCCCATCCCCGACCTCACCGGCTACATCACCGAAGGCCAGCTCGTGCTCAGCCGGGAGTTGCACCGCCGCAGCATCTTCCCGCCTCTTGATGTGCTGCCCTCGCTTTCGCGGCTGATGAACTCCGGGATAGGCAGAGGCAAGACCGTGCCGGAGCACCGGGAGTGGGCGAACCAGCTCTACGCCGTCTACACCCAGGGCCGGGAGGCTCGTCTGATGGCGACCATTGTGGGGGAGGCGGGGCTGGGCGAAGCCGACCAGCGTGCGCTGGGTTTCGCAGAGCGTTTTGAGCGGGAGTTTGTGGGTCAGGGATCGTGGCGGCGGAGTATCGGGGACACCGTGGAGCTGGGGTGGCAGTTGCTGGAAACGCTGCCCCGTGATGACCTGCTACGCGTGAGCGACCCCACGTGGGAAGCACGGAGGGCGGCGACGGCGTGAGCGGCGTGCAGGGAACGGCCGCCACGCGAATGAACCTCCTGCGCTCGCAGCGGCGGCTGGTCCGGGTGGAGAAGGGGGTTGACCTGCTGCGGCGCAAGCGCGAGGCGCTGGTTACCGAGCTCTTCAGCCTGGCCCGGCCTGCCGTCGACGCTCGGGCCGTCATCGGTGACCTGGCCGGCAATGCGTATCCGTTGTTGCATCGCGCTCTCGCTCAGCAGGGTTACGCTGAATGCCAGGCCATCGGTTGGCCCTCTCGGGAATTGGCGGTGGAGATCCGGACCGGTCACGTCTGGGGCATCTCGGTCTCGGACATCACTGCTCGCCCGCCGCTGGCGCGTACTCTCGGTGCCCGGGGGACGCCGCCCGCCAGCGTCAGCCTGGCTGCCGCCGAGGCGGCCAAACAATTCGAGGTTTTCACCGACCTACTGCTGGATGCCGCCCCGCGCGAGATGCTCATCCGGCGTCTGGGGGAGGCGCTGGCCCGGACGTCGCGCCAGGTGAACAGCCTGGATCACAGGGTGGCTCCCGAGTTGCGTTCGCAAATGGCCACCATGCGACGCACTCTCGAGGAGAGGGAGCGGGAGGAGCATTTGCGGCTGAAGCACCTTCTGAAGAGACGGAAGCCTCGAGGCTGAGGCCGAGGACGCGACTGCCGGCCTTACTCTCCCGCTGTGTCGGAGCGAGGTCGTCGTCATCGGGGGGGAACCTTGTGAGCACGTGCGCGCGCGGCAGCGCGCCGGGTAGGTAGTGAGTGGGTAGAATAACGTAGACGCCGCTGGACCTGCGGACCCGTCGGCGGCGATGCACGGGGAACACGGAGCCGTGATGCGGAGACTGGGCGCGTGATGTGACATGACCACGGAGCATACCCTTCACAAATTCGGGCCTCTCGGTGTCTCCGTGTGGGACGGGCCATTCGGCATCTTCAAGTGGCACTGGCAGAACGTCTTCGTCATTGAGCTTACCGAGCGCTGCCTCAGAGGACGCCGGAAGTGGCGCTTCCTCTCCTTCCCCCGGCCGCGCGGCGGCGTTCCCTTCGAGGTCGCCTACGCGTCGATGGTGTCTGTGCAGCTCGTGCCTCATCCGTCGCCGCTCAGCCTGATGAAGGTGCTCAGCATCGCCTACCGTGATGCGCAGGGGCTGCGCCTGCTATCCATCGCCACCTACACTGCGTCTGCAGAGCGCGCCTTCGGTATCCTTCAGCGCTTCGTGCCGGCGAAGGGCGCCTGAGACAGAGCCGCGCGGTTCAGCCTGGGGCGATAGCCGGCCAGGGCAGAGTGACCTCGCCCAGTCGCCAGCGCGTGCGGCCGCCTGTGGGCGGCCGCGTGATCACGGGCCAGGTGGTGGAAAGGTGCTCCACCGCGGCAATCCAGCGCTGTCGCGGTCCGAAGGCAGAGTGCGGGGCGGCGACGGCCCAGGAGTGGTCAAAGTCGCTAAGGAACCGGTGGATGCGCTCGCCCGGCACGTTGTGGTGGATGAGCGTCTTGGGCAGTCGCTCGGCCAGCTCCGAAGGGCAGAGCAGAGTGGATACCCGCGCGGCAAACGTGATGGTGCCGGTTCCGGCGGCGGAGCGGCCCAGAGACACCCACACCGCGCGGCGACCGATCTCGTCACACGTGCCCTCCACCAGCACACCGTTCGGCGCGAGGCGGGCACAGAGCCGGCCCCAGGCCTGCCACGCCTCCTCCTCCTTGTACTGTCGAAGCACGTTGAGAGCCCGTACGATCAATGGCGGTTGCGGTACGGGAAGCTCGAACCCGCCCAGCCCAAAGCTCAACCCTCGGTAGCGCTGGGGCCGTCCACATTCAGCTAGGAAGCGCGCGCCTTGCTCCACGCGTGCGTGGTCCAGCTCGAGACCGATCACTTCCACATCCGGCCGGATACTCCGCAACCTCTCGTAGAGCTCGACCGTCGTGACCGGCGATGCCCCGAAGCCGAGGTCCACCACCAGGGGCGGCTGCTCCACGGATAGCAGCAGCCGCCCCTGGGTGGCGGTGATCCAGCGGTCCACGCGCCGCAGCCGGTTGGGGGCCGTGGTCCCACGGGTCACATTGCCCTCCGGGCGAGGTTTCGTACGGCCCACTATGTAACTCTGCCCCTCCTCGCCCTCGGCCACGGGGACGGAGCCGCGGCCCGGGTCGCCCTCAGCACGGTGAGGCCGTCAGTTCCCGACCGAATGGGTGAACCGCCGCACCCGCGCATTGAACTCCTCAGGAGCCTCGATGCTGGAGAGGTGGCCGGCGCCGGGGATGACCACCAGTTCGGCTCCCGGGATGGCGGCGTGCAGATCCTTGGCGGATGAACGAACCCCCATTCGTGACGCGTCTCCTCCAATCGTGCCCAACTCGGGGTGGAGGTCTCACTCCATGCGCACGGTGAGCGGCTCTGTCACCCGCCCCAACAGCGGCAGCGTGGCACAGACCACTGCCATTGCTGCGGCCAACCCACCCAGCACCATCAGGCAGTAGTCCCAGCCCGGAGCCGCAAGCGGAAATGGTTGGCTTGTGGTGGCCAGCATCAAACCGGCCACCAGGAACCCGGCCAGCGAGGAGACTATCGCCGCTAGGGTCAGCGGGACCGCTGCCTCCAGGATGACGGCGCGGTAGAGGCGCTGCAGCGGCATCCCGGTGAGCCGCAGCAGGCTGAGCGGCCGCTTGCGCTCCACCAGGCCACCGGCGATCGACACCGCCAGGCTGCATCCGGCTATCACCAGACACAGCATGACGCCCACGGTCACCATGCGCTCGAGCACTCTCACGAGGCTTTCGTCGGCAGCGCTCAATTCCGCCACCGTGTAGGGTCGCTGACCATTGGGCAGCTGCACTTGCAGCAAGGTGCGTGCCCGCTCGATGCTCTCCACCTGACCGTCGGTGCGCATTACCAGCATGAGCAGGCTGCCCGGCTCGGTACCGTCGGCCGGCGGTCCGCTCCGGCGCGCGTTCCCCATGCCGAGTGCCGTGTAATCGAGGGCGAGCATGCCGCCACCAAATGCCGGGGGAACGGCCAGGCCCAGGGCCCCCCAGTCGGCTGCAGCCATCAAGCCAACGCCTTCCGGGTCTTCCGGCAGATCAGCTCCGGTTGCCTCCCACACGGGGGCAACAGCCTCCATGCCCTTCAATGACTGAAGCGAAGCGAGGAGAGTGTCCACCTGCGACTCGGTGATTGACTCTCCCACCTCCAGATCGAAGGTCTGCACGAGGGTAGAGGGGGGCAGATCACGTTGCCCGAGAGTGCCACTGCCTTGGCGGATGGCAGTACCCACCACCGCGCTGAAGACCGTGCCCACAAAGACGGCCAGCACCAGGCCGCTGATCGCTCTGAATGCTCGCCCGGGGTCATCTTCGAGGCGTCGTGCCGCGATGAGGGTGGAATCACGGCGGGCGGTTCGCACCAACACCCGCGCGCCCAGTAGGGTGAGCCACGGCCCCGCCACCACCAATCCCACCACGATGAGTGCGAACAGCGCCACCGCCGTGAAGTTCCGTACGCCAGCATCGTCAATGTGCGCTGGGGTCAGCAGCAGACCGATGCCCGCTACCAGCGGCAGTAGCCGCCACATGCGGGGCCGTCGCCGCGGAGCCTGCCGACTCACACCCAGCGGAGATACGTTCACCCTGCGCATTGCCAGCATGCCGGCCACAGCCGCCACCACCGGCACTCCCACCAGTACTCCCACCACGGCCATCCAGCCCAGGCTCAGGTCCTCGGTGAAGAAGGGGTGCCCGGTGAAGGGGATGCGGGCCACCAAGGGCCGGAAGGCCCAGAAGAGGAGGAACCCGGCAATCGTCCCCAGGCCTGCCGCCAACACCGCCTCCACCGAGGCCAGGATCCGCACCTCGTGTGGCGTTGCCCCCACCAGGCGCAGTGCGGCGAAGCGCTCCTCCCGCCGCGCGGTGGCCAGGCGGGTGGAGGTCATGACGAACACCAGCACGGGCAGCAGCAGGCCCACAGCGCCAAGCCCCAGGGCCAGTTGCAGGAACTCGCCATAGTTGTGCTCTTTCGGCGCTGCTTCGATGCTACGGACCTGCGTGACTCCGGCGGTATCCCGCAGCGTCTCCGCCGCA
The DNA here is from genome assembly GCA_012719395.1 of Gaiellales bacterium. GTDB lineage: Bacteria > Actinomycetota > Thermoleophilia > RBG-16-64-13 > RBG-16-64-13 > JAAYAL01. The sequence goes on from JAAYAL010000064.1 coordinate 18,352, forward strand.
CGGCCGATGACCACGGTGAGGGCGTCCGGGGACGTGAGTCCTGCGTTTCCGATCACGCCGGCGAGGCTTCCCGGAAAGCGTTGCGCAAGCACGTCGGGAGGCGTGGCCTGCACGAGTGCCGCCAAAGCCGGGGACGCGTAATACTCTCCCTGCGCCGGCAGCCGATCGAGCCCCGGCGTGATGGGTGACGCGGGGCCGGTTGGGGCCACTTCCACCACTGCGATCGGCTGGTCACCGTAGGCGTCGAAGCTCAGGCGCCACCAGAGGGGATCGGAGGTTGCCTCGTTGACGCTGGGGATGCGGTTCTCGCCACTGGTGGTGAGCCACCCCTGGCGCGCATCGTTGGCCTTGAGACCGTTGAAGCCGCTGAGGGTGAAGAGCAGCAGCGCGGTCGCCAACGCCACTCCCGCGGCTGTGAAGACGAAACGTGCCTGCCCCTCTCGCCCGCTGCGCAGGGCGATATGCAGACCGAGACGGATCATGCCACCACCAAGCCGTCGCGCACCGTGGACTCCCGGTCGGCATACGCCGCCACTCGAGGCTCGTGCGTGACGATGACCACGGTTGTGCCCAAGCGGCGGGCGCTTTCCACCAGCAGGTCCATCACCAACTCACCGGCCAGGGAGTCGAGAGACCCGGTGGGCTCATCTGCGAACAGCACTTGGGGTTGAGCCACCAGCCCCCGGGCGAGTGCCACACGCTGTGACTCCCCGCCGGAGAGTTCGCTGGAGCGCCGGCCTTCAAGACCGTCCAAGGCCAGACGACCAAACCAGGGGCGCGCCGCGGCAAGGGCCGCGGCGCGCGACTTCCCGGCCAGCAGCAGCGGCAGGGCGACGTTCTCCTCCGCGGTCAACTCGGGTACCAATTGCCCGAACTGATAGACGAACCCAAAGGTCTCGCGCCGCAACTCACTGCGTTGGGCCTCCGACAGGCGGTCGACCCGTTGCCCGCCGAAATGCACCTCACCGGAATCCGGTGTCAGAATGCCGGCCAGGCAATGGAGAAGCGTTGACTTGCCCGATCCGCTCGGTCCCATGATGGCCACGACCTCTCCCGACTGCACCTGGAACCGCGCCCCCCGCAGGGCGGGCGTCTTGCCGAATGACTTGTGCAGGTCGTAGCACGCGAGGATGGGCGCAGAGGCGCCTCGTCCCCCCGCCGCGGCTGCCGTGGCCACGGCAGCCGCGGCGGGGGTGTGGTTGACGGCGACGATGGGCCCTGCCACATTAGCAAGGGTCGCGTGGCTTGCAGGCGGCGTACTCATGCTTGGATCTCCTTCGCGATCTGCTCGAGCCGCGCGGTGGTCAAGTCGATCCAGCGCAGGTCGGCTTCGAGATGGAATACTGCGTGGTCCATGAGCAGCGCATCCACCAGAAGCGCGTTCTTGCGCGCGGCGGTGAGTTCGCGCATCCGTTCCAGGTGAGAGCGCCGTTGGCCGTCCAGGTAGTCTTCGGCCGGACGACCCAACAACAGGGACAGGATCACTTTCACCGCCAGCACGGTCTGCAGATGCGGTTCAGGGGGCTCCGGGGTCATCAACCAGCGCTGCACCGCCGCAGTGCCCTCGGGGGTGATGGCGTAGAGTTTGCGCTCCGGTCCTTCCCCCGGCAGACTACCCCCCTCTGAGACCCGGCCGTCGCGCGCCAGCCGACTCAGCGTGCTGTAAACTTGGCCGTAGGCCACCGGCCGCTCGCGCCCGAAGAAGCGGTCGTAGCGCCGCTTGAGTTCGTAGCCGTGGTTTGGCTCCTGCTCCAAGAGTCCCAAGATTGCGTAGGAAACGCTCATGACCGGCACTATACTCTGAGTGTATACACGCAGTCAATAGAACAGGATCGACAAGGCCCGGAAGCGGATGCGGCCCCAGGATCTCGTGGGGCCGCATCCGCTTCCGGGCCGCGGTTCCGGTGCTGATCGAGGCTGCGGCGCAGGCGCTTCTGAACGAGGGCCGGCTTCCGCTTCTCGGGCTCAGGCCGCTACGCGGTGGCCGACAGCTGCCTCACCGGCCGCCCCTCGATGTAGCCGCGGTATCCCATGGGGGCCAGCTGGAAGCGAGGGGCGTCCTCGTCGGCCCACTCGTAGCCGATGGCCTGAGGGTCATACTTGTTCATCACCTCCCAGAGTGAAGTGATGGCCTGCTCGAAGTCCTTCTCGTCGAAGGGCTCACCTTGGAAGACGAGCATCCTGCACGGCGCCAACTCGATCACGCGATAGCCGGCGGGTACGGGGCCGGCGTAGTCCGCGGCCACCTCCACACCCTGCACGTAGGTCGATGTTCCCTCGGGCCGTATGCTCTCTGGAAGCCACATGCCCATGGGCTCGTGAATGGCCTCTCGGATGTCCTTCAAGTCCTCCCACACCCCGCAGCCCACCTCTTCGCAGTATGCAAAGTAGTGCGTTGCGCTTCTTCCCGGAAGGAAGAGGAGCTTGCGCCTCGGTCGCTCCAGGATCTGAACGAATACCACTTGTGTCTGCTGCGTGCCTTTGGCCGTCTCGCTCATGACCATGTTTCCTTTCTGCCTGTCTCGATAGACCTCGGTAGCCAGTCCGGGGTGGAACAGGTGGGCCGGCCAGGCGACCTCCCGGAGACGAGAGGGCGGAACGCTGAACTGCCGCGCGAAGGCACGGGTGAAGCCCTCGTGGGAGTCGAACACGAAGTCGAAGGCCACGTCCACCACGCGTCTCTCCTTGGCGTTCAACTCCAATGCCGCGGCCGAAAGGCGCCGCATACGCAGATACTCGAAGGGAGTCCGGCCGGTTATCTCCTTGAACATCCGCGCTGAGTGGTACATTGAGTAACGCGCGGCCCGCGCCAAGTCGACGAGGGTCACCGGTTCGCCGAGGTGATCCTCGATGAGCTCCTGCATGCGGCGCACCGCCTTGCGCTTATCCCACTCTGTAGGCACTCTGTCTCCTTTCTGCAGGTCAGGATACCGGTGTGACGTCAGGGCCACTTGACTGCGGTTGCGGATGTTTGCGGCGAAGACCGGTTGCGAGGCGAAGGCTGGTTACGCGGCTCGTGCGTGTTTCGTGGGGCGTTGCCCGTCTGCAAAGCGGGGGTGATGCAGCTTCATCCCTGTGGCATGGCGCGCGACGTGCCCTGTTGCCATTGCATGGAGTTTCCTCGCCTCTTGCTGACGTGGACGCTGCAGGGACTATGGGTGAGTCTGACGTTGGCCCCCGCGCTGGCGGCGGTGAGCTCCACCAAGCCCAAGGGTATCGATGTGCTCGCCTTCGTGGGCCTCGCCGTGTGGGTGCTGGGCTTCGCGCTGGAAGCCACCGCCGACCTGCAGAAGAGCCGGTTCCGAGCGGGCCCCTCCAACAAGGGCTCGTTCATCACCACGGGGCTGGCAGTACGTGGCCCTGATCTCGCCCGCCTTCGTCTACCTGCTGATCACCCGCGTGAGCGGCGCACGCCGGTGCCGGTCCCCTTCCTTGGACGCAGGCAGAAGTAGCACGCAGCGACGGGTGCCGGCCGCGGGAAGGCGGTACCGACCGGCCTGGGAGCCGCGAGGCGACTGAGAGGGCTTCGCGCGGGTCACGTGTTCTTCTTGGCTCTCTTGGCCTCCGCCTTTGCGGCTTTCTTGGCAATCTTGTAGTCTTCTTTCGCCGTCTTCGCGGCAGTCCCGACGTCCTCGGTCGCTACAGTCCCGAGGACCTCCTTCGGCGCAGTCCCTCCGTCCGTCTTCGCGGCAGTCTGGTCGAGCTTCTTTGCCGCCATAGGGGCAATCTCGACATCCGCTCGATCGTGCGGCGGCCTCTCGATTTGTGGGTGCTCAGGCGTTTGCCGGTCGGCCTCGGTTTCCAGGCGCCTGCGTCGGCGGGCAAGGAGATAGTCGGCCAGCCGCTTTCCGAATTGGCCCACGAAGCCTGCCGCCAGCACCAGAAGGACCCACTTGGCTATCTCTTCCCAGTCGATGCGGTCCCCTCCCAGGCGAGGCGACCCCCCGTCCTCAAGGGGCGCCATGAGGAGTAACAGAGACTTGCATCATAGACCCGGTGGCGAACCTTGGCCAACAACCACGGCGGGTGTCGAGCATGGCGAGCAGTTCGCCGAGTTTCTGTCCATTCCCCACCACCGCGATGTTGCCCGCCTGTATTTCGGCCGCGAAGGTGGTCTGACCCAGGGCATCAGGGCGTCACACGCGCGCCGGCAGGTGACTGCCACATCCCAGCCGGACTCTGCCGTCACCGTGGCGATGGAGGCGCCAATGCCGATGGCCCGGCTTGCGCCGGTCACCGGGGCCACCCGTCTCAGGGGTGAGATAGCTCGGGGCGTCCAGGAACTCGTTGTGGTAGGGGTGAAGAACGTTCACGTACCCGGTGGCGTCGCCATCCGCAGGTACGGGGTTCGCGACCGGCACACTGGTCGACGTGGACATGCTGGTCTCAGCATTCCGAGCTGGCTGCCCCCCACAGCCCCAGGCACCGATGGCCGCCCCGACCATGAGCATGCCGACGACGATCGCCGTGGTGACGGGGAATCTGTGTCTCACAAGTCTCCTTTCAGAGCACGCTTCGTATGATCTCGATGTGCTTGGGAATCCCGTTCTCCACTCGGGTCCATGCACCGTCTCTCGGGACCTCATACTCCCGGAAGCAACAGGGAACACCTTGGGTTGCGGGGGTGTCCTCCCGGTCCATCATTTGAAAGCGCAGGTGAGGGGCGGTTGAGTTGCTGGAATAGCGGACATCGGCCGGGTGATGGGCCTGTCTGACTGTGCCTCCCTTCTACACCCTATCGAACCGGCGCGCGCATGAGCAAGGACGGCGAAACCTCTGCTCGTCTCGATAATGATGTGGTTTCCACCCAAACGCCGGAAGTCGGTGACGCGTTCGGGGTTGAAGGTCAGCCCGTTCTTGACCATCCTGCCCTGTTCGTGTGCCGGTAGATCGATGCCTTCAGTGTCAACGGCGATCGGACTGCCGCTTCGAGACTGATTGCCCCACGACAGCCACGACAGATGTGTACGTCACACGCGACCCTTGACCTTCATAGCTTGTAGATCGCAGTGCACTGCCCGGTGCACAAGGTCGCCGCGATGTGGAACGGTGGAGCCACCCGGCTGTGCGGGCCGTCCGCAGCGCTGCCTGTACTGTCAATAGCATTCTGCAGGCGAGGGCGCGTCCATGGAGAGAAGACCGAGACGACCGAGACCAACTGCGGCCGACTTGTTTGAGCCGCTCAGGTTGTCACATGCCGACGTGGGCAAGAACAAACCTTCGGTTTCGCTCCAATGCTTGCCCGAGCGCGTCAACCACACGGGGATCGAACTGCCAACCTCGCTCTCGTTCGATCTCCGCCAACGCATCGGAGATCGGCCAGGCCTGCTTATAGGGCCGCACGTTGACAAGAGCATCGAAGGTGTCAGCCACGGCCACGATCCGGGCCGGCAGGGGGATTTCCTCTCCTCGAAGCCCACGAGGATATCCCCGACCGTCCCAACGCTCGTGATGGGCAGCAGCAATCTGCTCAGCCATCTTCATGAGGGGCGATCTGCCTCCCCTGAGAATCCGGGCCCCATGGAGGCTATGCTCTTCCATCGCTCGACGCTCCTCGGGCGAGAACGCTCCTTGTTTCAACAGGACTTCATCGCTGATAGCCACCTTGCCCACGTCGTGAAGAGGGGCTGCCTGCAGGATGAGTCGCACCTCATCAGGGGGAAGTCCCAGTTCCTGAGCAAGGAGTGCACTGAGTCGCGCCACACGACGCGTGTGCCTCCCAGTGGCGTCATCTCGTATCTCCGCCATTTGGGCCAAGCGTTCGATCATCTCCTGCTGCGTGCGCTCTGCTTCTGCGGTACGAGCCTGTGCGACGTCTTGAGCGGCCAGATAGCTCTCTCGCAGTCTCTGCTCCAAGAAACGCGTGTCAAGGAGGGAATCGACATGGAGCAGGAAGTCCTCGACATGGACCGGTTTGACCAGGAAATCCTTGGCCCCAGCCTCGATGGCCCGCTTTCGGGACTCGAAGTCGTCAAGAGCGCTTACTGCGAGAACGGGAAGGAACACATCCGGCGAGCGCTTGCGACTGATGGCTTCCAGCAGCCCGTACCCGTCAAGGCCGGGCATGCGAACATCGAGCGTGATGAGATCGGGATCGGCGGAGTCAAAATACTGTACCGGCCCCGGCTCCCTGGACACACGTTAACACCTATGCAGCCAAAGCCTGATCGAACTGCCCGCGGGCTTCTCTGGGCGTCATGAACCCGAGCTTCTCCAAGCGCCACTCGTTATTGTAGGC
>JAAYAL010000065.1 GCA_012719395.1 Gaiellales bacterium
AGCATCGCGTTCTTGCCTGGAGGGTTTCAATCCACGCCCCCGCGCGGGGAGCGACAATAGGCGTGGTGCATGGTGGCGACAAGGTGTGGTTTCAATCCACGCCCCCGCGCGGGGAGCGACGAGCAAGCTTATCAAACTCTGTGATTGGTGCGAAGTTTCAATCCACGCCCCCGCGCGGGGAGCGACTAGATACGTAAGGCTATCTGGATAGAGTAGTAGGTTTCAATCCACGCCCCCGCGCGGGGAGCGACCCGATACCGCGAAGCTGATTCGCGTTCAGCTCAAGTTTCAATCCACGCCCCCGCGCGGGGAGCGACCGTCCACCCAAGCATCGCGTTCTTGTTTGGAGGGGTTTCAATCCACGCCCCCGCGCGGGGAGCGACTTGGTCGGACAGGCGATACTCCACTTGAGCATGGGTTTCAATCCACGCCCCCGCGCGGGGAGCGACCGAAGGCACGGGCGAAGGTCTACCGACTGATGAAGTTTCAATCCACGCCCCCGCGCGGGGAGCGACTGCTTGGCTCGCGAGGCGCAGTACATAGCCATTTCCCGCCCTTCATGCGCGAACCAACCCCTATTCTACTGTTCGCCCAGCTCACGGACGGAGCCCAAGCGCCAAAACCCTTGTACCATCACGATCATCCGCTCGCGCGAACCTCCCAGCACTCGCGCGATCGCCCGGGGTTCGCGACCAGAGGTCAGAGCACCAGTGGACCGCTGAGATCCAAGACCCGCTTCGCGCCGTGATGCTCAATCCTGCGCTGGTAATTGGCCCCCAGGAAGTAGAATCTGAGGTTGTCCTCCTCTCGATCGTATTCATCAAGAAGACGCTGCCTCAGCCTGGCCCACTGTTCGGGATCGACCAGACATTCGAAGACCGAATTCTGCACTCGCTGCCCGTAATCCACGCATGCCTTCGCAACACGGCGCAAGCGGCGTTGTCCCTCACGCTCCTTGGTCGAGACGTCGTAGCTCACAATCACCATCATCGGTGCTCCTCCTAACGCCAGAACAGCGGCGGGTACGCATCGAGGTCTCCTCTCAGCCTCCTCGAGAGAAGAAGAGCCTGGATTCGAGGCACTGCGCCCACGCTGCACTTCTCGTCCAAGAACGGGTGATGGATCTCCTCCTTCTTCCGCTCCTGATAGGCCAGAAGCACCGCACGGCGTGTCTCTTCCTTCATGAACACGCCGTCGGTCTCTTGGCGCTCGAACCCTCGCGCCCTCACCTGACGCCGATTCAACAATGTGAGCGCGAGTCGGTCCGCGAGGACAGGGCGAAGCTCTTCCATCAGATCGAGACCGAGACTGGGACGGCCAGGTCGGTCTCGATGCAGGAAGCCGACTTGAGGGTCCATCCCGACTGACTCAAGTGCAGAACGGATGTCATGGAGCAGGAGCACATAGACGAAAGAGAGCAGCGCATTGACTTCGTCCCGAGGAGGCCGTCTTGTGCGCCCTCCGAAGGAGAACTCGCCCTGATTCTCCGTGATAAGGCAGTTGAACACACCGAAATACGTTCGCGCGGCCTCACCTTCGATCCCCCGGATGGTCTCCACAGAAGAGGCCTTCCCAAGTTGCTTCAAGCTCGAGGCAAGGGTCTGCACCGCCGGCATCAGAACCTCTCTGGTTTCCGGGTGGTCGCGGGCCGCACGCTGAAGCACCAGCCGGCCGTTTGCGACCTTCCCGAGCACGAATGCTCTCGCGAGTTCGGCACTGCGTTCGGGATCATCTGCCCACCGATATTGGGCCCGGCGAAGACGAACGTTACCCGATACGGGGCCTTCGACCCGCGCCAGAAATCTGCCGTGTTCCGTAAGGAAGGAAACGCACACTCCCGCCTCAGCACAATGCGCCATAAGGAACGGACTCATAGACACGTTTCCAAGGCACACGATACCCTCCAGGAGGTGAATGGGGATGCGCAGGCGGACCTCCCTTCCGACCGACACCACCACCGCTTCGCCTTCCTTCGCAAGCCACGCCCCCTGGGTGGTCACAAAGAGGGTATTGAGGTGCTTCTTCAAAACCGATCGCTCTCAAGACACAGACACCGGTTGATTTCCGCAGCTACGAATCGCTTCGCGGAACACCGCCTACTCATGGCCTCCGGGACGCACACAGCAGCCAGCGAACATGAACGGCACTTCTTGCCCTTGGCCGCCGCCGGGGTCTCGCCGTTTTCGACCAGTTCGTGAAGCCGATAAGCCGCCGCGCGAGTCAAGGCACGCAGTTCCGGTTCGAATTCCACAGGCACACGACGTTGCTCTTTCCCATAGAACAACGCACCGGCCGCAATGTGCACCCCCAACATCTCCTCCAAGCAGAGGGCCTGAGCGCAGAGCTGAACCTCGTCCGCCCGATGGGCTTTCGGCCGACCCCGCTTGTACTCGACCGGGAACGGACCCCATAGGCCTGAGGCGTTCGGCAACCGGACACCACGGGGTGGACCGCCGCTCTGTCCCGGCCGGTCATGGTCGGCCAGCAACCGGAATTCGACCACATCCGCCGCGCCGGAAAGCCCGAATTCGAAGGAGCGGAGCGATAGTCCTCGCACGACAATGACGTCTCCCCGGCGTTCTCTCCGAGGCGCCGCGTCATGCACCCGCCTGTGCCGGTAGGACCCCTCCACGGTGAGTGCGTTGTCGGCCCACGCTCCTTCCGTGTGGATCAAGGCAGCCTGGCGTTCGCAGAAGACGAGGTGCTGGACCCCGGACAGCGGCAACAGTTCGTCTTCGTCAAATGTCATGACATCTCGATTACGTCGATCCCCTCCGGTATTGCTGCCCGGTCGATGGATACCTCGTAATCCTCGAAAGAGCGAGGCACATCGGCGCCATTCCTGGGCTTCACAGAGACGGCATTCAGTAAGACGTGACTGGGTGCGGCGCCGAGCTGGTTAGGGTGCCGGAACACTATCAGCCGTCGGCAGGCCATGCTTCCCGCCGGCCTCGCCGCGGACTGATCGAACTGGAAGGCATTTGCCAGGGATTCCCACAGCAGCTCCAGATCCTCTTCGGAGAAACCTGTTTGTCTGGCCAGAAACGGGTTGACGAAACCGGAGGCGACATAGGTGGCGTACGGCACGGTGAACTTGCGGCCCATGGTTCGTTCCTTCTCCAGGTCTTTCTCATTCGTGACGGAACTGCGGGTGATCGCGTGCTCCAGCGTCACGATCGGCGTGGCGGAGCGGGCGAACGAGATCTGGATCGGGCCGCGGACCTGCCCGCAGTTCACCTCAGTTGTCATCACTGCACCAAACGTACGGATATCCCAGAAGCTGCGGCACATGAACTCGGTGAGCTTGCGGGCCTTCTCCACTTCCTTCGGGAGCTTCTTCGGCACCGGCTTCTCTCCGATGCTTTCGTAGGCGTCATTGTGGAGCCTGTTGAGCACCGCCCCCTCGGAGAAGTAGATACGATGCCCATCTGTGTCACCGCGGGTGAGGGCCACGTAATTTCGTACCTTCCTCTTGAGACACACGTCCGTGACTAGGCCGTGCCCAGTCTCTGGGTCCACCCGCGGCAGGTTGCCCGCATCAGGATCGCCGTTGGGGTTGCCGTCCTTCACATCGAATATGTAGACGAAGTCGTGCCGCTTCATTCGTTGGTCCTCCCTGCCGGTGACGCGTCCAAGTCAGCGTTCGACGCTCTGTCCTCTCTTGAGCGGAACAAATCATTCATCTGATGGTAGTAGCCAAGAGCAAATAGCCCCTGGTCCTGCAAGACGAAGTGGGCCGGGAAACTCTCGATGGGATCCAGCACGTCTTGCACGAGCTTCTCACGCGAGATCTTGCGTCCAGTCTCAAGCTTCGCAAGATGATGCTGGTAGGTGCGCAGGAGCCGGGGGAACACTGCCGCTGGAGTGGTCGAGGCCGAGCTGTAGAAGCGATCCCGGATGGTGCTGTTGATTCCTCCCCCCAGTGCATCAGCCTGCGTCTTCTCCAACACCGCAAACAGGCGTCCCAGCCGATATGCGGGATCCTCTCTGGAGCCGTCCAAACTCACGGGGACCTCCCTCTCAAGATTCCTCACCAAGTAGCCCTTGATCACACAAGCCCGCGGATAGTTGATCAAACGATCCGCAGCGATACGCCGCATCACAGCCTGGAAGAGAGTGGCAGGGTACGGCCCCCCACCGACGACGGCGTGGAGCACAAGCCCGCCGAGTACGGGGAGGATGTCCTTGGACTCCCGAGCCGTTTGCCGCAAAAGCAAATCCACGGGCGGAAACTCGGGGTCAGGATGCTTGGAGGCGTCCCCCCACTGCCGCTCAATCCCTATATCCGAGAAATGGAGCCGGAGGTTCTCGAGGAGATGAACCAGGGTGCCTTCGTGGAAGAAACGCACCACTATCCTGGCCGCGTTCGGAGAAAGCCCGAGTAGGTAGTACCCGGTAGCGTCGGGCGACTCCTCAATGTCCCCATACGCTTCCCGTCCCCTGCGTAGGGCGCGCAGGAATGCCTCGAGCTTCTCTCGCAGAACCTCGTCTTGAGCGCCGGCGCCCTTCGGAGAGCCAGAACCCTTCGACGCGAAGTCCAGAAAGACGTCCTCGATGACAGACGGTCGGTCGGTCCAGAAGGCGACCGTGCAGTCCCCCACCACCAACCGGTGCTTGTCTCGCCTGGGGCCGTCCAGGAGAGCGTTGAGCGCCGTGGTATAGCGCTCCGCCGCCCTCACTGATACGGGAGCATTGAAACTCTGAGTCTTGCCATAGGATTCATAAGAGCCAAGGTTGAAGCTGACCATGGCTGCACCCGTGGGCTGAGCGCCTGCCACTCCTTTGATTGAAGGATGTAGCCTGGCAAGAGGGGCGACAAGTCCCGTGACGCTGCATTGCCCGGCGGGTTCATCGCATTCGGCGGCGAGACCTGCCTCCCACCACTCCCTGATTCTTGCGTGGTCGTGAACAAAGCGGGTCTCACCCCGAATCTGGAACACGCCGAACCCACGGCCCACTTCCGCGAGGATCTCGTGGCGGTATGCCTCGTCCGGACTCCAGTACTCCAGGAATCTACACACCGCCGAGTAAGGGGCCAGATCCAGCTCAGCCTCCAGACGCAGATGTTGCTCACGGAACGCCTCGAACGTACGAATCGCCCGCTCGCGCTTATCCGGGTCATATCCCAACAGGTACGCGGAGTTGTCCCACATGAAGCATGGGTTCAGACCCGAGCCCGTCTTCTTGGCACCTCCCGGGACCAGAACCTTGCGCGCACGGAACATGGTTCCGGCCTGAACACGTGCGTCTTGCAGAGCGTAGAATGAGCCGTCCGGCTCCACCACGACGACGAAGGACACCCTTTGGTAGCTGAATCCGCTGGGGGCGATGCCGTACTCAGGATCCTCCACCAGGCGGTCATAAAGCTCGTAGAGGGAGCGTAGGACCACCACTCACCCCCTCGTCTCGGAAAGCGCGGGCACTTCGATCACGCCATCCACCATGAGAGGGGAGAAGAAACGCGGCGTCGCCTCCAAGCGCCTCCCCCGGTTGCTGTCCACGACGGGGCCTTTGGGGCGGGAAATGAACTCCATGTCCCACAGCATGTACCCAAGAGACCTCGGTGGGCCCCGGAGTTCTTCGGGGGGCGGGGGGAAATACTCGCCTTCCTCCAGAAGCCGGAAGAAGGCGGGGAACTCCCGGCACCCAAGGTATGGATGATGGAAGTACTGCCCCTTGGAGGCGCGGCGTTTGAACATATCCAGGTGTTTCGCCTCGGCGTGTACCATCGGAACGCCCTGATCGTCCGTGGTCTTCAGAACCTCAACGTGAGCCTCGATCCCATAGCGCACGTCGCGCAGGATCACCGCCGCCCGCTGTTGACGATGCTCCTCCACCGCGATGCCCAGGGACCCACGGCCCGCCTGCATGACGGCCCCAACGCCAGTAGGGCCCTTGACCGGGATCTTGGTGTCAATCTCGTTGCGCCGGACGTGCGTGAAGCGGATGGGAGCGAGCACGCGGATCCGATCGACGACCCAGCGCATCTCAGGCTTCCAGTAGATGGCCTCTAGGATGCCTCTGGCCGCGCTGGGAGTCATGACCTCATAGGAGACTCGCTCCACCTTCATCTCCGGCCTGTTGAAGGAGGCGTAATCGCCCCATATCTCTAGACAGACGCCGTATGCCATGCCACCTCCATATGTTTCAGATCATGAAGCAATCAGGGCTGTGGTCTTCTCGATCCAGCACGAGACCCAACCGTGAGTCGTAGTGGAGTTCTGGGCTCACCAGCAACGGATACCGGTCATGCACCAACTCGATGCTCCGCCCCAGGTTCCGCATCCAGACCCGCTGAGGGACCTGCACGGTGTAACGCTGTAGTTGCCGTAGAAGGCGTGTGCCGGGCTCATCCTTAGAGAAGCGTAACCGGCCGCACAAAGCCTGGCCTTCCTCCTGCCAGGGGATGATCACCGGCCGCCCCGAGTCCTCGATAAGCCGGAATCTCTCGGCGATACTCTGGAACGAGAACAGGAACGGAAGCTCCCTGCTGTATCCAGCAATGCTGGTATCCCCGATGATCCCCTTCTGGTCCCAGCGGGTCTCCTGGCTCCAGTAGTAAAGCTGAAAGTACCGCTCCACTGCCTCCAGCGACAGGAGATCACTGAACAGTGGTGCCGCCGACCCACCCCCCATGAGTTGATCCGCTACTTGACTGGTCTCTCTCAAGAACCGCTCCGCATCACGATGCTCTGATCGGAAAACAAACGTGATACCGGAAGCCAAGCGACCGTTCCGGTTGCATCTCCCGGCCGCTTGGGCAATGGCGTCCAGCCCTGCCAGGCTTCGGAACACAACCGGAAAGTCAACGTCAACCCCGGCCTCAATGAGTTGCGTGGAGATCACCCGGCAAGGTCTCCCGCCATCAAGCCGCTCCCGCACGTCAGCGATAATCGAACTCCGGTGCACCGGGCACATGGCGGCGCTTAGATGAACGGCCCCGCCGTGCTCCGCGATTCGCTCGTAGAGAAGACGGGCGTGGCCACGGGTGTTGACGATTGAAAGCGACTGTGGTTCCTGGAGAATCCGTTCAGCCAGTTCCTCGTCGGTGACTGACCCCAGGTCCCGAACCTCGACCCGCTTCAGTGCCGCATAAAGGCCGGGTGGATCCGGCACGATTTCTCGCACCCCTTCCAGCCCAATGGCAAACCCCTCGCGCCGCGCGACGGCCGGTTGTGTGGCCGTGCAAAGGACCACCGAGGACCGGTAGTTGGCCGAGAGTTCCCGCAACGCGAGGAGGCAGGGGTGCAGGTATTCCACGGGGAGCTTCTGGGCCTCGTCCAGAACAATGACCGAGCGAGCCAGGTTGTGCAACTTCCGGCAGCGGCTGGGCCGATTGGCGAAGAGCGACTCATAGAATTGCAGGGACGTAGTAACGATGAGAGGTGCGTCCCAGTTCTCAGCTGCGAGCCTGCTGGCCGCGCTCTCCGTGCCCACGTCGAGAGCGCTGTGGTGTTCGATCACCGGATCCGGCATGTCGGCCAGCGGGGCAAAGACCCTGCGGAACACGTCGGCGTTCTGCTCGATGATGCTGGTAAACGGGATGACGTATACGATTCGTTGGAGACCATGGGTCTGCGCGTGTCGCAAGGCGAAGGCCAGGGAGGACAGCGTCTTTCCTCCCCCGGTAGGAACCGTGAGCGAGAATAACCCCGGCTCCATGGAGGCCGCACGGAGGCACGCCCCGCGCACCTCCCGTCGTTCTGCGTCCACGACGGTGGCTGCGCCTGACAGCGCCTGAACGTGCCGCTCGAGCCCGGCTGCCATGCGGCTGAGCACATCATGAGGCCACCGTGGGCGGCCGGCGCATTTCGCCGGATCCATGAAGCGTTCGGTATCGAGGAAGTCGGCGTCCACAAGGCATGAGAACAGCATCCGGACGAAGAAGGCGAAGGTGAAGGCAGTCTCCGCGGGCGATTCGGTCCTGTGATCCAGCGCACGGACGAGAGCCGCCGGCAACTCCACGGGAGGGACGACAGTGGGGATACCGGCAAGGCCATGTTCCCAAGACTCGACCTGCTTGCGTAGCCTCTTGTCCAGGCAGGCTCGGTCCGATACGGCGTCGAGCAAACCTGCGTGGTGGCCAGCTATGGGGTAGGCAAGAAGATGCCCGGGGATCCCCGCCACCGACACCGCATGCTGGGCTCCTGCACTTGTATGGTCCATCTTCGCGGCAGCAGCGCAATTCGTGTCCGCCGATTCTGCCTCGGCGGAGTGGTAGTCACCGTTGGCGGCAAGGTAGGCTTGAAACGCGTCTGCGAACTTCCCGAGATCGTGCCACTGACCGACGATATGTCCCCATTCTTCGGCCCCGAAGGCCGCTGCAAAAGTGCCGGCCAATTCGGCCACGTTCAGGAGATGATCTCCGAGCGGCTGCCACTCCTCCGGCGGCCGGTTCGGCAGGGTATGGGCGTAATACCCACGGGCTCCATGGTCGTAGGCCGACACTTGGCATCAACCCGCTCTGGCACCGCAAGAGTAGAGCCACCTCGACGACGCGGTTCTCAGAACCGCCCGTAAGACACCGCTGTTGGCGAACCCGCATCCCGACGCGAGACTCAGCAACAGGGTGACACTGCTGTGTACCACGGCTTTCACCATGGTTGTACTGTAACTGCCGGACCGGACAGAAAAGTGAGCTCTCTCCTGCTGCCCATCCCCAAGCTCCGCGAAAGCCGCCACTTCCCCAGCTTCCTCGAACCTCGCCGGTGAAGCGAAGAGGCCCTGCTCTCCGTGATCGCCGAAGCCCACGTCAAGGGGGTCTCCACCCACTATCCCTACCAGACTCAGCATGGGCGCGGGAAACCTGCGGCCCGAAGGCCGAGGCGTCGCCTCGGCCAACCGAATGCCACCGCGTGACCCTACCCCGTGCGCCGAAAGCACGATGCCGAAAGCCGCGCCCCGGCATTGCGCGTGGCCGCCAAGACCGGGATGCCGACCGAGAAACGGACCGGCTCGGCTGTACCGGGCCAGCGGCAGAGATGAAGGAGAACCCGGCCAACGACGCCGCAAAGAAGGAACGTCACCGCCGGCAGGCGTCCCTGGGCGAATGGCACACCCGCCGTGCCCCCCGTGCTCGACTCTTGGGAGATGGGTCACATGACTCGGAAGGAGTTCGACGAACGGCTCGCCCGGGTGGAGAAGAGCCGCGTGGCTGCGGAAGCCGGCCCGGGCGACGCCCGCGCGATCCGATCCCCCCCTCACGCCGCCCGAGCCGCGCCCGCGGTTGCCGGCTTGTCGCTGCGCCCGCTGTGCCTGGGCCGCGCTATGCCTTGGCCGCCATCTCAGCGCGCAGCTTGGCCAACTCGTCCTCCAAGCGGGCCAGATCCTCAAGCAACTGCGTCCGGGCGCCGGCGTCGAGCGCGCGGCCGCGATGCTCATCCAGGGCCATGTAGCCGAGCTTCTTGGCGGCGTCATCCATGCGCCCCCTCAGCTGTAGCTCCGCGGCCTTGGCTTTGCCCTTGTCCAGCGCCTTCCCCGCTCCAGTGGCCGCGCGCTCCGCACCTGCGGTCAGCTTGTCCATGATGCCCATGTGCGACCTCCTTGCCTCAACCACTCGCCCCGGCGGCCTGCATCGGCGCGCCTCAGTGCTTCCACCCTACACTACTCGGTTCCGATGAGCACAAGCCGCTCTCCTATGCTGCCGTCGCCCGCCCGACCGAGTCCGTTATGGCACCACGCCCAGAGCAAGCCGTTGTTCACACGCATCCCCCTGCTAGGAGAATAACCTGCTATTCTCCTATCGCCCCGTGCGACCATGCCGGAGCTGTCACGACACATCGCCCGGAGGCCACCTTGGAGCCCAACACCTGCGTTGAACCCCCCGCTGCCGCCCCCTTCGACACCGGCTACCCCGGACGCTGGAAGGTGCTGACCGTTCTCTGCATCGGGCTGTTCATGCTGCTGCTGGACGGGACCATCGTCAATATTGCTCTGCCCAGCATCCTGCAGTCGTTCGCCACCGGCTTCTCCGAAGTGGAGTGGGTGATCAACGCCTACCTGCTGGTCTTCGCCGTGCTGCTCATCACCATGGGCAGGCTGGGCGACATGTTCGGCCGCCGCCGGCTCTTCGTCACCGGCATCACTCTCTTCACGCTGGCCTCGCTGGCCTGCGGCATGGCTCCGGGGATCGGCCTCCTCATCAGCTTCCGCGCGCTGCAGGGCCTGGGCGGGTCCATGATGATGCCCGCCACCCTCTCCATCATCGCCCACGTCTTCCCGTCGCATCAGCGCGGCGTGGCCATGGGCATCTGGGGAGGCACCGTGGGTATCGCCACCGCGGCCGGGCCCACCCTGGGCGGCCTCATCGTGGACAATATCTCCTTCGCCGGCCTCTTCAACGGTCAATCCTGGCCGTACATCTTCCTCATCAACGTGCCCATCGGCATCCTGGTGTTCGTCCTCACCCTGCGCGTCATCCCCGAGTCACGCGACGCCACCTCCTCCCACCGGCTCGATCTCCCGGGTGTGGTGGTGCTCAGCGCCGCGCTCTTCTGCCTCACCTTCGCCCTCATCGAGGGCCAGAACTACGGATGGACCTCCGTCACCATCCTGGCGTTGTTCGCTGCGGCCGTGGTGGGGATCGCGGCCTTCATCCTGGTGGAGCGGCGCCAGCCGGAGCCCCTCATGCAGCTCAGCCTCTTCCGCTCGCGCAACTTCAGTGTGGCCAACGCCTGCGGGGCCGCGCTCAGCGGCGGCATGATGGGCATCTTCTTCCTGCTGCCCCTCTTCTTCCAGGCCATCATGGGCTACAGCGCCGTCAAGACCGGCCTGCTGCTGACCCCCATGTCGGCGGCGGTGGTGGTGGCCTCGCCGCTGTCCGGTTGGCTCTCCGACCGCATAGGCAGCCGCTGGCTCATCGCCGGGGGTATGGCCGTGGCCGCCATCGGTTTCCTGCTGGTGCGCCCCCACTTGGTGTTGAACGGAGGCGTTGGCCCGCTCATCCTGCCCTTCGTCATCTCCGGGTTGGGGATCGGCGTGGTGTCGGCGCCCATGACCTCGGCGGTTATGGCCAGCGCCCCCATTACCAAGGCAGGGGCGGCCTCCGGCGTGCTCTCCACCATGCGGCAGTTGGGCTCCGTGATGGGCATCGCCATCATGGGTGCCGTGCTGCAGAACCGGGTGGTGCTGTACGCGCAGGAGGCGGTGGCCGAGAAGCTCGCGCCCATCTCCTTCATTCCGGCCGGGGCGCGCCAGAGAATCGTGGATGCGGTGGGCGGCATGGCCGGGAAGCTGGGCGAGATGCGGACCGACGGCGGCATGAGCGGCGCCATGCCCCCCGAGGTGAAGAGCATGCTGAGCCAAGCGCCGCAGCAGGCCGTCGACTACATGAAGAACCTCTTCAGCGCCGACTTCTTCATGGGCGAGTTCGCCCGGGCCATGCGCACCACCATGGTGGTGGCGGTGCTCATCCTGGCGGTGGGCGCCCTGCTGGCTCTGCTCATCCGCAGCCACGTGCAACAGCGGACGGCGGGGATGGAGGAGGCAAGGGAAGGCGGGCCGGCGCGAGAAGCCGGGCTCTGCCTGGCGGAGGGCGCCGAGCCGCTGGCCGAGGGCGAGTTGCTGGTGGCAGAGGCGGAAGAGGAGGCAGGGACGTTGGAGGCTGAGGCAGCCGCGCCGAGCCGGGAGTCCTGAGCAGGTGTATGAGTTCACACGTACCGGGAAGGTAGACTGTTGCCTGCAGGCGCTGGCGGGCATGCGCTGCCGGCTGGAGGTGGCGTCCGCCGATGGTCCCGGCGTGGCCGCCAAACCGCCCGCGCCCCTGCAGAGCCTCCCGCCCAACGCCATACCGACGGTCGAGCACATCCTCGCCATCCACAGAAGGTTCCTGTCGCCGGCTCAACCAGCCTGGGTCGGAGTACGCCGCCACACCTGGCCGCTCATCGATGAAACCACGCTGGAGCCCATCTATCGCCCCCCGGAAGACCGGTGGGTGAATGGACTCCTGGTGGAACTGGCGGGTTGGGCCCACGACTGGGCCCGCGGGCTTCACCCCGAGTTCGAGGCCCCCGTGGCGGCCGCGCTGGTCCACGTGCGGCTGGCGGGGATCCACCCCTTCTACCAGGCCAACGGGCGCACGGCCCGCACCCTGGCGGCATTGGCCATGCTGCGCGGAGGCTATGCCCGGAGCGAGTTCACGACCCTCGACCGATGGTGGACCTCGCACCACGCCGAGTACCTCAGCGCCTTCCGTTGCCTGGGCCGGCGCTGGGACCCGCGGCGCGACGTCACCGCCTTCGTAGAGGATCATCTGTGGGCGCAGTGGCGCCATGCGGCAGGGTGCCTGAGCCGCCGTTTGGTGGAGCAGCGTCTGCTGCAGATGCTGCGAGACCTGCTGGCCGGCACGGGCTTGGAGCCGCGGGCGGCGCCCGCCCTACGGGCGGCGCTGGACGGCATGGGAGTGTCCAACCGCTGGTACCGGGCACAGCTCGGCATATCCGTAGCCACCGCCACCAACGATCTGGCGGCCCTGGAGAGGGCGGGGTGGCTCACCGCCCACGGCGCCGGACGCAGCCGCGTTTACCGCCAGGGGCCGCGCCTGCTGCCGGCATTGGCCGGCAGGGATGAGATGCCGTCCCTCTCTGGTGTGGAGACCGTGGACCGAGGCGGGCCTGTCCCTCCCCAGACGCTCAACACGCTCATCGCCGCCGTCCACGAACGACTGCAAGACGAGGGGCTGCTACCGGACCTCGCGCGACTTTCCGACTTGTGAGAAAGCATAGGCCCCCAGACCGCTGTCCGTAGCGGTCTGGGGGCCTATGGTGTGTATGACCTATGGCGCCAGCCGCTCCAGCCCCAAGAGGTTGAACAGTTGCTGCTGTTGGGCGTCGCATCTGGTGAGGGTGCGCACCACCCGCGGTCGGCCGGCTTTCTTCTGACCGTAGAGGAGCGTGCATTCGCGTATGCCGGCCAATGTCTCCATGAGGGCCGCCGCCTCCAGGGTGAGCCCTGCTCGCCGCGCCTCCAACTCCAGCAGGCGCAGAAGCAGCAGGGCCATGACACACAGGAAGGCGTGCACCCGGATCTTCTGGTCGGTCCAGTGCCACAGGGGCGTGAAGGCCACCAGATCGGCATCCTTCATCTGCCGAAAGGCCCGTTCGATCTGCGCCTGCGAGCGATAGGCGCAGATGATGTCGGGGGTGGCCAGATCCGAGCGGTCGGTCATGAGCAGGGTGTAGCCCATGACCTCCCGGCGCAGGCGCTCCAGGGCCGCCTCATCCCTGACCCAGGTCAGCTGTCCGCCCTCTTCGCTCACCAAGAGCACCTCCCGCAGGTGACGGCGGGCCAGCACCTGCGGCAGTCGCCGCTCCCGGGTCTGGCGCCGCACGCCAGGCCGGGCCAGTGCCGCCAGCTGCCCCTCCGCTCGGGTGAGCGTTTGCAGGAAACCCCGGTACTGCTTCTGGCGGAACTCCTCGGAACTCAGAAGCACCAGGGTGAGCTCACGCCCGAAGAGGTGGGCCTGCCCCCGGAAGGCCGTCACCCCGGGAAGCTGGGCGTAGCGCTCGGCACTTCCCTCCCTGAGTGCCAGGAAGCGCGGGTGGCGGAAGAGGGAGAGGGAGCCCACGAAGTGGAAGGGCGTGCCCGCGAGCAAAGCCAGGTTGCGCTCCGAGTTCATGCCCTTGTCGAAGACCAGGGTGAGGTTGGCCTCCTCCCCCAGCACGCGCACCCCCCGCTGCCACAGACGCCCCAGCACCTCGGCGAAGGTCACCACGTCCGCCTGATTGCCGGGGTAGGTGGCGGACAGGAGCGGCACCTGCTCCCCCCGCAGGTAGAGCAGGGCCATTCCCACCAACCTCAGATCATGGCGGTGGGTCTTGGAGTGGCCGCGGCGGGCCAGCTGGGCTGGGGTGGCCGAGTCCAGGTAGGTGGCGACGTTGGTGGTATCGAACAGCAGGGTGTCGGCGGAGAGGCCACATGCTGAAGAGGCGCGTACCGCCACCTCCTCTTCGATCTGGGCCAGCTGCTCCTCGTGCAGGTGGCCCATGGCATCGCAGAGACGCTGGGAGGAGAGGGCCGAGGTCGCATAGCCCAAGAGACGGGGGAGAGCCGAGGCCGCATACCAGCCGGCCAGGCGGCGCTTGGAGCAGGGGGCACAGGCCCGGGAGAGGACGCAGAGTTCGAGCTGCTCTCCCACGCTGAGTCCTTGGGCGCGCTTGGGAGCCACCCGATCTATGGCCTCCGCAAGACCCAGCCGACGGGAGAGCGTCAGCAGCGCCGCCACCTGCCCGAAGTCCACGCTCTCCACCTCAAGCGGCTGGTAGGCGGCAGTGAGCAGTGCCTCGATATCCTCCGCCCGGCCCAGGTAGCGGGTGCGCACCACCCGGGGTCGGCCCTCCACCCGGGCTGTCTCCCGCAGATACCAATAGGTGCGACCGTCGAAGGTCTTCTTGGTGAGACTGGCCATGTATAGGTCATCCCACAACCACCAGCACCATGCAACGCCCCTCGCACTAAGCGCCTTCTGCTTGCATGGTATAGGTCATACATAACACACCAAGCTCCCCACCGCAAAGCGCCTGCACAAAGAAGGAGAGGCCAGGGAAACCCCTGGCCTCTTGGAGGGACAAATGGATGTATGTCGGAAAGTCGCGCTAGGGGCAGTGGCGTGAGAGAGCGTGGGCATCGATGGCGACCAGGAATGCGCCGGCGCCGTAGTGACGCCCCAGACCCTGCCCCGAGCGCGACGCCTGGGCATGGACCCCGCCACCTTCCGCGCCCTCCTTATCGCCTGAGTGCGCCCGGCCGGCCGCGCCGCGCCGGGCGGCCGGCCAAATCACCTCAGCCGCCCGTCTGCAGCCGCCCACCTCGGTCGCTGCGTATGCAAGGGGTCTGCCCGAGCCGGCCCGCGCACCGCACACGCGCTCAAGCGCCCGGCAGAGTCGCCCGAGTGTGCAACAATGGCACGGCAAGGAGGGTGACAACCATGGGTGACAACGTGAACCAGTCTCGTGCAGTGCAGGTCAAGACCGCCGCCGTCCACGCCGGCGAGGGGCCCAACCCGGTAACGGGGGCGTCGGCGCCGGATATCGTCATGTCCACCACCTACATCATCGATCCCGACGTCTCGTTCTCGGCCACCATGATCACCGATGAGACGCCGTACACGTACACGCGCTGGGGCAATCCCACCGTCACCCAGTTGGAGCAGAAGCTGGCGGCGCTCGAGACATCCGAGGCCTGCGTGGCCTTCGCCAGCGGCATGGCCGCCATCACCGCGCTGTTCCTGCAGGTGCTTCGCGCCGGCGACCACCTGCTCATGAGCGACGTCACCTACGCCGCAGCCTCAGAGATCGCCAACGACACGCTGCCCCACCTGGGCGTGGAGGTGTCCCGGGTTGACACCTCGGACCTGGAGCGGCTACGCGACGCCCTCCGGCCCAACACCCGCCTGGTCTACCTGGAGACCCCCGCCAACCCCCTGCTGCGCCTCACCGACGTCGAGGCGGCCACCGCCATCGCTCACGCCGCCGGCGTGCCGGTGTGCGTGGACTCCACCTTCGCCACGCCCATCTCCCTGCGGCCCATCGAGCTGGGAGCCGACTACGTGGTCCACTCGCTCACCAAGTACATCTGCGGGCACGGGGACGCGCTGGGCGGCGCCGTCTGTGGCCGGCAACAGGACCTGGCGCAACTGCGCTCCATGGCCATACACCTAGGCGGCATCCTCAGCCCCTTCAACGCCTGGCTCATCATGCGCGGAGCGGCCACCCTGCCCATCCGCATGAAGGCCCATGAGGAGAACGCACTGGCGGTCGCCCGGCACCTGGAGCATCACCCCCTGGTGACCCGCGTGATCTACCCCGGCCTCCCCTCCCACCCTCAGTACGACCTGGCCAGACGCACCATGGAGAACTTCGCGGGCATGGTCACCTTCCAGGTGGCCGACGGCCCCGCCGCCGCCCGAGCCCTGTCCGACCGCCTGCAGATCATCCACTACGCCGTCTCACTGGGGCACCACCGCACACTGGTCTGCTACCTGCCCACGGCGGACCTGCTGCGTACCTCCTTCCATCTCACGGCCGAGCAGGAAGCCGCCTACCGGGGCTTCGCCGGCGACGGCATCTTCCGGCTGTCGGTGGGGCTGGAGGACCCGGCGGACCTCATTGCCGACCTGGACCAAGCGCTGGCCGGCACCAGCTAGTGTCCTGAGTTGCAAGTAAGTAGGCAAAACGATGTCCATGGCGAACCTTGTCGTCACATGCGACGATGGAGGGGGCATGGGACGACTGGGCAGACCAACACCGGACGTTGTGCTCACCCCGGCCCAGCGGGAGACGCTTGAGCGCTGGGCGCGTCGGCCCAAGAGCGCCCAGGCTCTGGCGCTGCGCTGCCGGATCGTGCTC
>JAAYAL010000066.1 GCA_012719395.1 Gaiellales bacterium
CTCTACGCGCGAATCGCCCTGCAGGACCCCGCCGGGCCGGACAAGCGACTGCTCGCGTTGACCTCAGCCACCCAGACCTGTATCGACGACCTCCGTTCCTTCCTGCTCCTGCTGCCGGAGAACGTCTGCTAGACTCTGGCAGGCCCGCGCCCGGCTCCAGGGAGAGGATCGTTCTGTGGCAAACCGGTCGCCGGACAAAGAGGAGACCCGGCTTCTGATAAGGCGTTTGCGGCAGCAGCGTCTCCGCAGGAGGCGCTGGGTGGCGCTGCTGATTCTCGCGGGGTTGGTGGTGAGCATAGCGGGCGGGATAGCCTTGGCCCTCTCTGGTGGAGATACCACCACCTCCACCTCAGACGAAGGTACCGGCGCAGCGCCCGGCAATGTGGCGCCAGAAACGATGGAGGACGCCACGGGCACGAGAACGGTGTCCGTCACCGCTACCACGGCGCCCAAGCGCCCCGTCGCCACTCACGCCCCTGAGACCACCGGCGGCACGGCAACCATCGCCTCGGCCGATCGAGCGTCCGCAGTAGACCCGTCCGCTGAGCAGAAGACGGTAGTCATCGACCCTGGGCACCAGGGACCCCAGGATCTGACCTACGAGCCGATAGGTCCCGGCTCGTCGACCACGAAGCACAAGATGAGCTCCGGTACGTCAGGCACCTCCACCGGGCTCGCGGAGAGCGTGGTCAACCTGCAGATCAGCTTCAAGCTGCGAGATGAGCTGGAAGCACGAGGCATCAACGTGGTAATGACACGTACGACCCAGGAGGTGAACATCTCCAACGTCGAGAGGGCCCAGATCGCCAACGAATCCGGTGCCGCCCTCTTCATCCGGGTTCACTGCGACGCATTCGACAACAGCTCCGCGCGCGGCATTCACGTGCTCTACCCGGTAGACATCCCGGGCTGGACCGATGACATCTACACCGCGTCGCGCCGCGCGGCACAGCTCACCCAAGCCGCCCTGGTAGACGCCACCGGCGCGCCTGACCGCGGCCTGGACGAGCGCGATGACATGACAGGCTTCAACTGGTCGGACATACCCGTCATAATGCCTGAGCTGGGTTTCATGACAAATCCGGAAGAAGACCAATTGCTGGCCACCGATTCATACCAGCAGAAGCTGGCCTCGGCCATGGCAGACGCTGCGTTGCGTTTCCTGCAGGGCGAGTGACATACCGCCCGACCGGGCGGGCACAAGGAGGATGGAGTTTGAGCCGCATCACCGTGGTTGGAACGGGATACGTTGGCTTGGTCACGGCCGCCTGCCTGGCTGATCTGGGCCATGTGGTCATCGGCATGGATGTGGATGACGCCAAGATCGCCCGGCTGCGACAGGGGGATATCCCCATATTCGAGCCGGGGCTGGCCGAGCTGATCGCCGCTCAAGGCAACAGACTGACCTTCACCTCCAACCCGGACGAAGCGTACCGGGACGGCGAGTTCATCTTCATCTGTGTGGACACGCCGCCCATGTACTCCGGCGACGCCGATCTCTCGCGAGTGTGGAAGGTAGTGGACCGGCTGCCCAAGAGCGTCGGCCACGAGCGCGTGCTGGTCACCAAGTCCACGGTGCCCGTGGGCACCGGTGCCGCCATCAAAGCCGAGTTGTGCTCGCGGGGGTTTGAAGATATTGGCTATGCCTCCAATCCCGAGTTCCTACGCGAGGGTACCGCCATTGCGGATGCGCGCTACCCGGACCGCATCGTCATCGGCGCGGACACGCCGGAGACACAGGACCGTGTAGCCGGTCTGTATGAGCGGCTGTGCTGCAGCAACATCCTGACCACAGACGTGGCTTCGGCCGAGATGATCAAGTACGCCTCCAACGCGTTCCTGGCCACCAAGATCTCCTTCATCAACGAGATCGCCAATGTGTGCGAGGCCGTGGGAGCCGATGTGCGCGTGGTGGCCCGCGGCATGGGACTGGATCAGCGCATCGGGCCCCACTTCCTGAATGCCGGCATCGGCTACGGCGGCAGCTGCTTCCCCAAGGACGTGTCCGCTCTGAAACAGCTGGCCGGAAACTCCGGCTATCACTTCCAGCTGCTCACTGCCGTCATCGAGGTCAATGAACTGCAGAAGCGACGGGTCATAGGCAAGCTGCGCCGCTACCTGGGTGACGAACTGCGCGGGAAGCGCATCGCGCTTCTGGGGCTGGCCTTCAAACCTCACACCGACGACATCCGGGAGGCATCCTCCATCGTCCTGGCCAGCCGCCTACTGGCCGAGGGGGCCACAGTGGTGGCCTACGATCCCATCGCCACCGACAACATGCGCCGTCTCCTGCCGTGCGTCACCTACGCGGCCTCCGCTCTGGAAGCGCTCCAGGACGCCGACGCGGGCGTGGTGGTAACCGAATGGCAAGAGTTCATCGATCTGGATTGGCAGAGGGTGAAGGCCGTCATGGCTCGACCTCTTCTCATCGACGGTCGCAATGCACTCCACGGCGCTGGGCTCAAAGAACTGGGCTTCGAATACGAAGGCATAGGGACACAGATCCGGTAGCAGGTTTGCCGGGGAGGGACGCGGTGATGCCCGGCAGGGCACAGCGCGTCCCTCCCCGGCAACCTCTCCCGCCCTCACTGCGTCCGAATACCTGGTGACTGCCACCTTCTACGTGCACATGCTTCGCCCTCTGCCGGGCACAGTCCCGAGATTCACATCACGATCGGCCTGTTCATGACGCATCCTCAGCCGCAACCGCCGAAACTCCATCAGCCGCCCTTCTCGGTCCGAACGCTGCTTCTCGGTGTTGCGGGCTTCCTTCTGGTCATCCTGGGGGCGCAACCCGCCCTGGATCTTTGGACGGTGAACAGCATTGGCCTGTCGCACAATCGCTACCTCATCACGCACAGCGAAGCAGTCCGCGGGCAAGCCGTCGCCCAAGCTGAGGCCGCCCTCAAGGCCGGGCTCTCCACTACATCGTTCTGGCGGGTCTACGGCGCCATGATGGCGACAAACCCCACGGAAGCGGGCTTCTCCGCACTCAACCGCGCGGCGGTCAGCGGAGCACTCGACCGTACGGCGCTCCTCTGGTACGGAGAGGTGGCTGCTGCAACCGGCCACTGGACGGAGGCACAGGATGCCTACGCGCAGGTCAACGCCAGCAACCTGCTCATCAGCCGGGCAGAAGAGGCGCTGGGAGCCGGCCGGGAAGAACTGGCGGCCAACTGGTTTCGAGCTGCCGCCCGGTGCCTCCAATCCGCTTCCACCTGGGACGAAGCTCACCCTTCCTCTTCTCGGTGGATTGCCCACGGGGCCGGCGAAGAGGAGATACGAAGCACCGGCTACTACGCCCGGGCCTACCTCCGCATCGGCAAGGGTTTCCTCGTGCTGGGCGAAGCAGACACAGCGGAAACCTGGCTGAAGCACGCTGCGGCGGAGGCCGCCAGAGAATCGCCGGGTCTGCGCATCCGACAGGAGATCAACTTCTCGCTGGCCCAAGCCGCGACCGCCCGCCCAGTGGAGGATGACGCCCACCTCCGCGCCACTAGGACGAGAGTCCGGACGCTGGTGGCGGAGGGCTTGGCTCTGGGGGAAGACGCCTGGGCGCACACTCAGGCGGCCAAGAGCCTTCTCGCTGTCTTTGACAGGGAGGAAGCCATCACTCACTGCGAGACGGCCGTGTCCCTCGATCCTCTTTTTCCCGAGGCATATCTCTTGCTGGGTGCCATCCTACGAGAGGACGGCTTGGTTTGTCTTGCCCGTGATGTCTATGAGGAGGGGAACGAGCGATTGCCGGCCGATGAGGAGATAATGGTTGCCTTGGCCCTGGCAACGTGGGAGACCAGGTCGCCGGCCAACTCCCTCCCCGTTCTACAAGAAGCGTCGGCAGCAGGCTGTAGCGAGCCCTATGTCTACGCCGCCCTCGGCGACTGCTACCAGGCACTGGGGCTCCTCACCGATGCCCGTCAAGCTTACAGGCAGGGCCTGAATCTGACTCCCGGTTCCCAACCGCTGCTGGAGAGACTGCGCGCGTGCCCAACGACACGGGGCATTCTGCCGTGAGCAGGAGGCTCGGTCTCGAGCACTCCGCCTCCTCCCTGACCGTCACGAGGCTCGGGGCACTCCTCCTGGGGATGTCGTTCATAGTCTCGCTGGCGGCCTCACCGGCTCCGTGGCGCAGCTTCCCTTGGACAATGCTGGGGCTCTGTGGTGCGGGGAGTGTGGTGCTGGCCTCCTCGGTCCGGGTGTTCCACCGTCCGACGGCGGTGGACAGGTACCTGGGCGGTTTGGTCGCAGTGGGCTACCTGCTGGTGCTGGCCGGGGTGCTCCTCGCGGACTGGCCGGAGCAGAAATCTGCATTCCTCACACCCCTCTACGCGCATCTGCCCACACTGCGTGGCCTTCCCCTCAACGGCTTGGCGGCAGGGGTACAGCCAAACCAGATTGGTGGCGTGCTGGCGGTCATCGGCGCATGCGCCTTCAACCTGGGTCTCACCCGCCCCAACTCCACTGTAGTTGCAGGCCGGCGCATGCTCCGGCCGGCCGCATGGCTGCTCTGCGGGCTGTGTGTCGCCGTCGTGTTCCTCACCGGTTCCCGTGCCGCTCTGGTCGCGTTCACCGCGGCGGCCATGGCGACACTCATCATGCGGGATCGCCGGTGGGTCTGGGTGCCGGCAGCGGCCGCCTTCGCCCTGGGGCTGATGGCACTCCTCGTTCCTGATGTGCTGCGCGCCATCTCTGACGCATTCTTGCGAGATGAGACAGCTTCCACCAAAGTCATGGCTCGTCTGGATATATGGGTCTCCGCGCTGCAAGGGATCGAAGACCATGCCTTCACAGGAATCGGCCTGGGTGTGTTCAATGACATCGTGCCTCTACGCTATCCCTACGAGACAGTGGGGCTTTCGTATACCGTGAGCCAAGCCCACAACATCGTCTTGGACACAGCACTCGCTCTGGGCGTGCCGGGCTGCCTTGGTTTGATTACCATGGTAAGTGGATTGGTCACTACATCTATCAAGACCATTCGTCGGAAGTCACTGGGAAGCTCGCTCTCCACCTGCCTTCTCATGGGGCTGGTGGCATACTTTATCTTTGGTATCACCGACTCGCTACCGCTCTCCAATCCCTCGAGTCTCACGCTTTGGTTCTGCTCGTTCGGGATCATCGCAGGTGCACGAGGTAGTCAAGTCGACAGATTCCGGAACTGCGCGCTATGATGCTGTTGACTGCTCATCAATACCACGCCAAGTGAGAGCGTGATTCCTGGCAGAAAGAGGTAGTCCACATGCCACGCAGCAAGGGATACAGTCTAGTCCCAAAACAAGTTCCCTCCAGGCAGCGCACCAGCTTCTATAAGCAAATAGTCATGGATTTCATTGAGAGCGGTGAGAAGAGTGCTCTCGTGGAGGGAACAGACAGGAAGCCCGTCACCCTGGTGCAAGGATTGCGCAAGGTTCTCGAGTCTGAAGAAAGCAACGGTATTCGAGTAGTGCAACGAGGGATGGAGACCTACTTGGTCAGGGAGTGAGACTGCAACATGTAGACCTCAGCAACAGCTTTCGCCGTCGCTGAGGGGGGGGACCGTCAAGGGGGGATCGCCCAAGTGGGCGATCCCCCCTTCGTGCATTCCTCCCACGGGTTGGAGACTGGGTCACCCCTGGCGTTTTGCAGCCAGCGCCATCTGCTCCGTATTATCGTGAATCCGGAACAAGATGATGATGATTTCCAGCCACACCCGCCCCATGAGAATGTACAAGAACGCGCCGATGGGAGCCAGGACCAACAGGGTGAGAATCCCGTAGAGCGTGCTCTGGGTGAACGCGGCTATAACTGCGATCAGCGCTCCGAGCCCTACCGCCACAATGTAGATGATGAACAGTACCCTGATGATGGTGGGCGTGATGAATGACTCGAATGAGAAGTCAAAGAGCCGCGCGAAGAAGCCGCGCTCCGCAACCGGTGCCTGATAAGCCTGCGGAGGATAGTATCCTGGGGTGTACTGTGGGCGCGGCGGCGGAGTGCCGGTTCCGGCAGGAGGCGCAACCGGCGGGGGATACGCAGCGGCGGCCCCGGCGGGAGGAGGCGCCGCGGGTGCCGGATGGCTGTACGCGGGCTGCACAGGGGGAGCTGCTTGCGCGGCCGCCTGCAACCTAGTCCCACAAACCTCACAGAAGTCCCCTTCCGCCTGCCCATGGGCGCATTGTGGGCAAATCTTCGGCATATCGGGCAAGTTCTGCCTCCTTCACTCCCTGGTCCTGCAGTGGGAAGCCCCCACCGCACCGAACACCGACCTCGCGCCTCTGAAGCGGGTGGTCGATCTGCCTATTCTGGTTATATCCTAAATTTGCACTGGAGGCACGCTCTGCGTGCACCAGGTACGTACCGGGTGAAGCCGCAGACACGAGGACCCTGAAGACACGAGAGTAGAAGATCCCTCATCCATGCGGCCAGCAAAGGGAAGTAACCCAACCACCAAGTGGAGCGAGCTCCCCGGTCCGCCGGCGGTCTTTGGCTTGTGGCTCGGTGCGGTCTTCCTCGCGCACATGATCGGCAGGGACGCCATTGCCTCCGTGCAGATCCTGTTCAGCCTGCTGGGAGTGGCCTGCGGGCTCCAGCTGGCCTATCCCCGTCGGCCGCGGCAGATATCAATGGCCGCCCTGACACTCTTACTCGGGCTCTCCCTGTGGTCGCTGGCCACGTTCAGCCGGTCGCTCTCCCTTCAGAACGCTTGGCGATCAGCATCTGAGCTCCTCTTGCTGACCTGTGCCGCCGGACTGGCGGCCGCCTTCTTCACCTCCCGCAGCGCGCGCCGACTCACCCCCTATCTGGTGTCGTTCTCAGCGTTGATCCTCCTTGGGGCGACTATCTGGAGTTTTCTCGCCGCCGATCTGTCGGCCATGTTCTCCGCCGGACGATTGGTCTACCCCACCTCCTCCCCTTCCACCACTGCGGGCCTCCATCTGGTGCTGCTGTGGCCCCTGCTGTGGGTGGCCATCGACCAAAGGCAGCGCTCGCTCCTCCGTGGCCTGGCGTTGGGTCTGGCCTTCGGCCTGGGGTGCCTCGCTTACCTCACACGCTCATCGGCCGCCGTATGGGCCGTAGCCCTGACGGTGCTATTGGCCATCCTCCTCACGCCCGCCCGCCTCAGGCTCCTCTTCTACCTGTTGGTTCCCTGCCTGCTCAGCGTCTGGGCCTTTCCCGGGCTCGATGTCTACCACCTGGCGGAAGCCGCGCCCCCAGGGGCCCGCGGCGCCGTCTTCATCCTCATCGTCGGCA
>JAAYAL010000067.1 GCA_012719395.1 Gaiellales bacterium
CAGCGGCAACCGAACCTCGAATACCGAAGTGTCCGCACGCTCCAGCAGCGTGACGTCCCCCCCCAGCACCCGACAGATCTCGCGGACCAAAGGGAGCCCCAAGCCAAAGCCCTCCACCCGACCCGCGGATGCGCCCCGATAGAAGCGATCGAACAGCTTCTGCCGGTCCTCCACGGGAATGGGAGTGCCGCCATTGGCCACCGTCAGCACGAACCAGGCTCCCTCCACTCGAAGCTCAGCAGAGATGGGATCTTGCCCCCCGTACTGCACGGCGTTGTGCAGCAGGTTGGCCACCACCTGGCGCAGCATGAGCCCGTCCACGCGGGCATGGACGGACTGCTCGCCCTTGAGCGCAATGCGACTCGGCTCAGCCAGGCCGGCTTCCTCCAGCGAGCGGATCTCCTCCTCCACCAGCCGCCGCACATCCAGGTGGGCCAGGTTGGGACGGAACTCCCGCGAGTCGTAGCGGGAGAGCGTGAGCAGGCTGTCCACCAAGCGGTGGAGGCGGGTGGACTCCCGGTAGACGGCCGCTGCCGAACGGTGCTGCTCCTCCGACGTGGCCGCCGTCCCATCCAGCAGAGCCTGCGAGAACCCGGCGATGGAGGTGAGCGGTGTACGCAGCTCATGCGCGGCCGAGGCCACGAAACCGCGCAGGGATTGCTCGCTGCGACGCACCTCCCGGCGCATGGTCTCCAGACCCTGCGCCAGCTCGTTCACCTCACCGGGGTAGTGGCCGGTGACCGGTTCCTCGTAGGAACCGGCGGCCATGGTATGGGCTGCCTGCGACAATCGCCGGAGGGGCCGGGTGAGCCAACTGCTCAGCGCCAGCCCCACCGCCAGGGAGAGCCCCACCGCCAACAGGCCGGATACCACCAGCACGCCGAGCATGCTGCGCCGCGCTGCTACCGCCTCGTCGGCGGCCAGCGTGGTCACCACCAAGCCGGCGCCGTTGCCGGAGAGCGCCACGGGCGCAGCCGCGATCATCATCTGCGCGGAGCCAAGGCGGAGCACACGCACGGCCGGTCCGTCTCGCGCCGTCTCCTCCGCACGCTCATATAGGGGGAGACCGGTACCCTGACTGCGGGGAAAACCCAAGCCGGCGATGAGGCGCCCCTCACGATAGACGGCGATCCCCGTGCCCGCCGGCATGCTCTGCACGTTCATACGCAGCATCATCTGCAGAACCCGGTTGCCCCGGGGAGTGTCGCTCAGCGTCTCCAGGTCTTCCCCGCCGCTTTCGATCTCCTCGGCCAAGCTGACCGCCTGCTCCAGGAGCCGCTCTTTCTCCTGCCCCACGATCAACCGGCCCACGAAGCAGTAAAACAGCAGCCCCACGGCCAAGACGGAGAAGATGGAGACGGCCACCAACAGCAGGGTCAGCCGAGCCCCCAGCGACATGTTCCTCCCCCTGCCGGGGAAGGCGGCAGCCGACGCAGCGTTCACGCGACCCCGGGGGGCGCGTCGGGGTCGGCGGCGGGATCAGCCTTGTAGCCCAAACCCCAGACCGTCTGTATGGCCACGCTCCACCGACCCAGCTTCTTGCGCAGCTGGCCTATGTGCACGTCCACGGTACGGGCATCGGTGTAGAAGCTGTAGCCCCACACCTCCTCCAGCAGACGTTCGCGCGGCAGCGCGATGCCGCGGTTGAGAAGCAGATAGTGCAGGAGCTCGAACTCCTTGGGAGTGAGGTCCACCTGCCGCTGGTCCACCCTGACCACTCGCTCCTCGGGGCTGAGCTCGATGCCGCCTAACGACAACGCTGCCGGCTCTTCGCTGGGAGAGGAGCGACGGAGAACCGCCCGCACCCTGGCCACCAGCTCCCCCGGGTTGAAGGGCTTGGTCATATAGTCGTCGGCACCCAGCTCCAACCCCAAGATCTTGTCCTGGTCCGAATCCCGGGCCGTGAGCACGATGATGGGGAGATCGGAGAAGGATCTGACCACCTTCAACACCTCCAGCCCGGACATGCCCGGAAGCATGAGGTCAAGGATCATCAACCGGGGTCTCTCCACGCGGGCCAGTTCCACACCCCGGGCCCCGTCCGCCGCGGCCAGGACTTCATAGCCCTCACGGGACAGGTACAGCTGCAGCAATTCGGCGATGGAGACGTCATCCTCCACCACCAACAGGGTCCCCAGGTCCACGAGGCGCGGAACCATCTCACCACCTCCCGCCACCGGCGCATCTCGCGTGCTGCGTGCAGACGCCCTCACCTTAACACGCCGCCCCAGAGCGTCGGGGACCACGCGGCAGACGATTCGTGGGGCCATGCCGTGCGGCTACCCCTTTCCCATACTGGAGACCGGCCGTGACCGACCCGGTGAACCGTCGCGCGGGTGCGGCCGCGCGGGTGCGCCACATCGCCCAATCCCCCTCTACAACGCGGTATCTCCCCCTGTCTCACCAGCCGGAGCCATGTCCACCGGCAGGTACTCATCAATGAGATCCCGTATCTGCTCGCGGATGCCACGCAGGGGCTCGAAGGCTTTGCGCACAACCTCACGTTGCGCCTCGACCTGCCGGAGTAGGCCATCAAGGGACGCCTGATCCTCGGCAGTCATCTTCTCCCGCATCTGGCCCAACAGGGCCCGGCCGCGCTCACGCCATCGCTCAAGACATTCCTGCAGACGACCACTCCTCTCTTCCCCGCCGCCCAGGCCCGGCATCATCCTTCCTCCCCGGCCCATGCCCCAGGAACCCGCGGCCTCCGCCCGGCCGTCTTCGGCGCCCTGATCCCCCACCAAGCAGCCCGCGCAGTCGCCTGGACTACGGTTGCCACCACCACTGCCAATCCCAGGCGTCCCCGTGGCCGCCCAGGCCACGGCACCGATGGCCAGAGTCAACACCAACGCCCCAACAGCCACCACCCACTTGTGTGCCGGCAATTGCTTCATAAGGAAGTCCCCTCCCACATCACGAACCACAGGGTTTTCACATCTATTCTCCGATGAGAGTGTGAAGAAAGCTTAAGGAAGCGCTCAGGTGCCGACGATGACCGTCACGTTGCCGCGTGCAGTATGAATGGAGTAGGGTAGGCAGTGAATGCTCCCGCGCAAAACCAGGAGGACTGAGGCACCATGGTCGACGAAGCTCCCCGCAGGACACCCCTCTATTCCTGGCATGTCGCGGCCCAAGCCGATATGACCACCTTCGCCGGCTGGAGCATGCCCCTTTACTACTCCTCCATCCTCACCGAGCACATGCAGGTCCGCCGCTACGCCGGTCTGTTCGACGTGTGTCATATGGGTCGCTTCATGCTGCGCGGATCGGGAGCGGGGCAGACCCTCTCGCGCCTCATCCCCACTTCTCTGCAGGGCATGCGGCCGGGCCAAGCCCGGTACACCGTGCTGCTGAACGAGCGCGGCGGGATCAGCGACGACTTCATCATCTACATGCGGAGCGACGAGGAGTACCTGCTGGTGGTGAACGCGGCCAACGCCGCCAAGGACTTCGAGTGGTTTTCACATCACCTGCTGGAAGGGGCCACCCTGGAGGATGTGTCCGCCGGCACCGGCCTCATCGCGCTCCAGGGCCCGGCTTGGGCACAGGTGGTGGGTGCGGCCGGAGTCGACTTGCCTGGAGTAGAGAAGCTCGCCGACCTTCCGCGCTTCCAGTTCGCAGAGGGAAAGGTGGCCGGCCTTCCCACCGTGATCATGCGCACGGGCTACACGGGCGAGGAGGGCGTGGAGCTGATGATGGATGCCGACCACGTGGAAGCCGTGTGGTCCTCCCTGCTGACTGCCGATGGAACACGTCACGTGCTGCCGTGCGGCCTGGGCGCGCGGGACACACTCCGTCTGGAGGCCGCTCTACTGCTGCACGGTCACGATATGGATGAGTCCACCACTCCCTACGAAGCCGGCTTGGGCTGGCTGGTGGACTTGGATCAGGGTCCCTTCACCGCCCGCGAGATCCTGGTGGCGCAGAAGGAAGCCGGCCTGACCCGCGGGCTCGCGGGGCTCACATGCCACAGCCGAGCCATAC
Source organism: Gaiellales bacterium (assembly GCA_012719395.1). Lineage (GTDB taxonomy): Bacteria > Actinomycetota > Thermoleophilia > RBG-16-64-13 > RBG-16-64-13 > JAAYAL01. The sequence continues at coordinate 3,985 of JAAYAL010000067.1, forward strand.
CCCGTGCCGGTGACGAGCTCGTGCATGAGGGCAAGACAGTGGGCCGTGTCACCTCGGGAAGCTTCAGTCCCGTGCTGGACCGTCCTATCGCCTTGGGCTACCTCCCCCCCCGCCTCGCCGCGCCCGGCACCGCCCTTGAAGGGCGCGTGCGCGGGAAACTGGTGCCGGTGGAGGTAGTCAAGCGACCCTTCTACAAGCTGGGCGTCACTCCCCTACCGCCCGTGAAGGGCACCGGCCACACGGAGGGAAGCAGGTGAACGCCTACCTCCCGCATTCGGACCAGGATCGAGCGCAGATGTTGGCGGCGGTAGGAGCCACCTCAGTCGACGACCTCTTTGCCGCCCTGCCCGAGAGCCTGCGTGTGGCGGGGCTGGCCCTTCCTCCCGGCCTTACCGAAGCCGAGACCCGTGACCACCTCCAACTCCTGGCCGATGAGAACAAGCTGTGGGGGCATTCCTCCTTCGTGGGAGCCGGCTTCTATCGGCACCACGTTCCGGCGGCCGTACGGGCCATGATCGGCCGCAGCGAGTTCGCCACCTCATACACGCCGTATCAGGCCGAGGTCAGCCAGGGTACACTGGCCCACATTTTCGAGTTTCAGACCGCCGTGTGTGAACTGACCGGCCTGGACGTGGCCAACGCCTCCCTGTGGGATGGGCCGTCGGCGGCGGCGGAGGCGGCATTCCTCGCGCTCCGCGCCACCGGCCGCGACCGCATAGCCCTGTCGGGTGCGCTCCATCCGGAAACCAATCAGGTGATCTCCACCTATGCCGCCGGACCTGGATTCAGCATCACTCCGCTGCCGGTGGATGAGACGAGCGGGCAAACGCCTCCGCCACTATCCGGGCCGCCCTCCGACACCGGCGTGGTGGTGTTGCAACAGCCGAACTTCTTTGGCGTGGTCGAGGATACGGCCGCATGGGCGAAGGCCGCCCACCAGGCCGGCGCGCTGCTGGTCGTGGTGCAGAACCCCGTGACCCTGGGCGTGCTGGAGGCGCCGGGGGTGCTGGGGGCGGACATCGCGGTGGGTGACGTCCAGCCCCTGGGCAACGGGCTCAACTTCGGCGGGCCCTCCGCCGGGTACATGGCTTGCCGCGGCTCCCTGCTGCGACAGCTGCCGGGGCGTCTGGTGGGTCGCACGGTGGACGCCGAGGGCCGCACCTGCTACACACTGACTCTGCAGGCGCGGGAGCAGCACATCCGGCGCGCCAAGGCCACCTCCAACATCTGCTCCAACCAAGCCCTGAATGCCTTGGCGGCCACCGTCTATCTTGCCCTGCTGGGCCCTGTAGGGCTACGGGAGCTGGGCTCGCTCTGCCTGCAGCGGGCGCATGCCCTGCAGGAGCGCCTGGAGGCGCTACCCGGCGTCACCGCCGCCTTCTCCGGCCCCTTCTTCCACGAGTTCACACTGCGCCTCCCCTTCCCCGCGAACGAGTTCCGCCGCCGGCTACGGGAGCAGGGCGTGGATCCGGGGATCCCGCTGGGACGATGGTTCCTGGAGAAGGACAGGGAACTGCTGGTGGCGGTGACGGAGGTTAATTCGCCAACGGGACTGGACCGCTACGTGGAGGCGGCCGGGCGGGCCCTGACCGAGGGGGTGGCGGCATGACGCCGGGACTGAACGAGCCACACGCGTCCCGCCCGGCCGCGGACGAGGCCTGCCTGGAACCGGTGCGCCGCGGCATCGACCCTCTCGTCTTCGAACAGAGCCGGCCCGGCCATCGCGGCTTGGACCTGCCGCCGGCCGGGGTGCCGGAGGCCCCGCTGCCGCGCCTGCTGCCCGGCGTAGCCCTGCGTGCGCAGCCTCCCCGCCTGCCCGAGCTCTCCGAGCCCGAGGTGGTTCGACACTACACTCGGCTCTCCCACCTCAATCACTCCGTGGATCTGGGGATCTATCCGCTGGGCTCCTGCACCATGAAGCACAACCCCAAGCTCAATGACGAACTGGCGGCCCTGCCCGGCTTTGCCGAGCTCCACCCTTACCAGGAGGAGGATGAGGTGCAGGGCATGCTGCGGCTCATGTGGGAGCTGGAGCAGGCGCTCTGCGAGATCACGGGCATGCTGCGTGTATCGCTGCAACCTTCGGCCGGGGCGCACGGAGAGCTGGTGGGTATCCTCATGATCCGGGCATTTCACCGCCGCAACGGCGACGCGCAACGGGACACCATCCTAGTCCCCGACTCTGCTCACGGCACCAACCTGGCCTCGGCCACGCTGGGCGGCTACAAGATCGTGGAGCTGCCCAGTTCCGATCGAGGCCTCATCGATGTGACTCGGCTACGACAGTCCCTCAACGAACGCACCGCAGGCCTCATGCTCACCAACCCCAACACCCTGGGGCTCTTCGAAGAGGATATCTGCCGGATCACCTCCCTGGTCCACCAAGCCGGCGGCCTCGTCTACTACGACGGCGCCAACCTCAACGCTATCCTGGGCCGCTGCCGCCCCGGCGACATGGGCTTGGACGTGGTTCACCTCAACCTGCACAAGACCTTCTCCACCCCCCACGGCGGCGGCGGGCCCGGCGCCGGGCCGGTGGCGGTGGGCCCGGCGCTCGAGCCATTCCTGCCCCTCCCCCTGGTGCAGCAGAGGGCCGGCGCCTTCCGCCTGGACGACGACCGCCCGCTCAGCATCGGGCGAGTGAAGGGCTTCTATGGCAACATCGCCGTGGCCGTGCGCGCCTATGCCTATATTCTCCGCATGGGCGGGGAAGGGCTGCGCCAGGCTTCGGGAGACGCCGTGCTCAATGCGAACTATCTGCGCACCCGCCTCCACCACCTCTACCACGTGCCCTTCGACCGCACCTGCATGCACGAGTTCGTAGCGGCCGCTCTCAAGCAGAAGGCCCGCGGGGTCTTGGCGCGCGACATCGCCAAGCGTGTGCTGGACTTCGGCATGCACGCCCCCACCGTCTACTTCCCGTTGATCGTTCCCGAGGCGCTCATGATTGAGCCCACAGAGAGTGAGAGCCTGGAGAGCCTGGATGCCTTCGTGGAGGTGATGCGGCGCGTCGATGCGGAGAGCATCGAGGCACCGGAGGTAGTGCGCGAGGCACCGCACAGCACGCCGGTCCGCCGACCGGATGAGACGCGCGCCGCGCGTCGTCCGGTGCTGCGCTGGGAACCAGACATCGCGTAGTTGATGCGTCAGCACTGCCGCGGTGATACCTGGACGCAGGTTCAGCGGACAATAGCGGGAAAAGCGGTGAAGGAACAAATGAAGCCCGGCGCTATAATCCTGGTGCACGACGGCGGGAGCTGCGGAAGGGGATCATGGAACTGACCATATCGCGATTGAGCAACGTGCCGGTGCTGAATATCGTCGGGGAGATAGACCACGGGAATGCGCCCACGGTCGGCGCCACCATCGACGAGCTGATTGAACAGAAACAGCGTACCATCCTACTGGACCTCAGCCAGGTTGACTACATGGATAGCGGAGGCATTTCCGTTCTGCTTTCCGCCTTGCGCCGTCTTCGCGAGGGTGGCTGGTTGGGAGTGATAAACCCCAATGCCAATGTGAGACGCCTCCTCCAGATCGTGGGGTTGGCTCTAGACGCCAGCTTCAGGGTCTTCGATTCGGTTGAGGATGCCCAGGCGGCCGTACAGACCCACGCGCGGCCGTGACTGCGTGTCTTGACGCCACCGGCCGCGGCTGTTTCACACGGACGGCGATCATCGACGGTGGCTCGTCCTGCTTGAAAACCGTCCGTACCTTCGTCGAGGAGGCGGCCTCGGCGGCCGGCCTGCGCCAGGACCGCGCCTTCGACCTCAAGGTGGCGGCCTCCGAAGCCTGTGCCAACGCTTTGGAGCATGGGGGCAACGCCGGCAGTTGCCTGCAGGTGTCCGCGGCCGGCTTCGAGGACCGGCTGGAGTTCGAAGTAGCCGACGGAGGGGCTTTCCGGTTGCCCCACGCCGTGGACCACATGCAGCGCGCACATCGCGGGCTGGGGCTGCCGCTGATGGTAGCCCTGACGGATGAGGTTCGCATCAGCAGGCCGGCCGAGGGCGGCACGCGGGTGACTCTCATCATGTACGCGGACCGGCCCCCGCAGGCCCCTCTCACCTGACTGGGGTGTGGGACCGCTCCCTGTGGCCCCACCTGCCTCACCCGGGCGTTCAGCCGCCAGAGCGTGAAAAGTGCTCGGCCGCCCTCAGAAACGCGTCTTCTATGGCCGGCGCACGATGGTCGATCTGGCCCACGCAGCAGCCCGCCCCTTCCAGGGTGGCCCTGATCTCAGCCTCGCCGGCGCGACCGCCGTCCACGTGGATGCACTGCCCGAAAAGAGCCCCACCGTAGGAGGCTTTGAGGGCCAGGAACGCCTCCGCCCAAGGCGTGGCCTGCACCACCAGCACGGGAGCTCCGAACTGCTGCCGCAGAGCCGACGGCGTGCCCTCGAAACGTACCCGGCCGTCGAGCATGAGGCCCAGGCGATCGCAGGACTCCACCTCCTCCAGATGATGCGTAGTGACGATGACCGTCGTGCTGCCACCGGCCAGGCCCCCCAGGAAGGTCCAGAACTCCCGCCGCACCGTGGGATCCATGCCGCTGGTGGGTTCATCCAGGATCAGCAGCTCCGGCCGGTGCAGTAGGGCGGCGGCCAGGGCCACCCGCCGCCGCACCCCGGTGGGCTGCCGGCCCACCAGTTCACGGCTCACACCCTCCAGCCGGAACCTGGCCACCTCTTCCGCGATACGGCGCCCCACCTCCGCCTTCTGCAACCCGTACGCGGCGGCGAAGAAGGCCAGGTTCTCCTCCACGGTGAGGTCAGTGTAGAGCGAATGCAGCTGCGTGACGTACCCTACCCGCCGGCGCAGCGCTCCGCCCTCCACCTGCGGATCGCAGCCCAGCACCCGCAGCCTGCCACCGTCTCTAGCCAAGAGGCCCAGCAGCAGTCGTAGCATGGTGGTCTTTCCCGCACCGTTGGGCCCCAGGAAGCCGAAAACCTCTCCCCGCTGCACGGTGAAGGTCGCGTCCTGCACCGCGCGCAGCCTGCCGAACCGCTTCTCCGCCCCGCAGGCGGAGACGGCGGCATCCGCAACCGGCTCCCGATGGCCCTGCACCGCGGCCTCGACGTCGTCTGTCACCGCGTTTCCCCCGTCACCGCCTCCGCTGCCTCATGCCTGCCGCTGCCTCATGCCTGCCGTTCTCTGCTCCTCTGCGAGATGACGAAGACGTCCTCCAGTGTCAGAGGTATAGGCTCAAGGCCACCCCCCACCGTGGTCTCCTCCGGGCCCAGGATGCGTCGGGCCGTCTCCTCTGCCTCCGTCCGGTCCAGCGCCAGCAGGGTCATCCCCTCCGAGGTGAGGTACACCGTGCCCCCCAGCCCCAGTTGGTGCAGACGCGCCCGCACGGGGCCGCGGGCGGCGGGGAGGCACACACGCCAAGCCGACCACCCCTGCTCGCGCACCTCTTCCGCCGCCCGGTAGTCCCCCCGCAGGACGCCCGCCTGCAGGTCCAGCATGCGTCCCGCCCGTTCCGCCTCGTCCAGATACGTGGTGGTGAACACCACCGCCGTGCCCCAGGCGTGGGCTTGGGCCACCACGTCCCACAGCTCGCGCCGGGAGGCCGGGTCCACGCCCACCGTGGGCTCGTCCAGCAGCAGCAGCCGCGGTTCGTGCATCAGCGCACCGGCCAGTCCCAGCTTCTTCTTCATGCCGCCCGACAGCTTAGCCGCAAGCCGGCCCCGCGCTTCCGTTAACCCCACCAGTGCCAGCAGGCGATCCCGGGCCGCCACCATACTCCGGCGCTCCATGCCGCGCACCGC
>JAAYAL010000068.1 GCA_012719395.1 Gaiellales bacterium
CGGCCCGCAAGGAGCACGAGCGCTGTGGAACGAACGCCGTGGTGCCGCTGCTGGGGACAAACGCGCTCTTGAACGGCGTGGCGAGGCGGGCCTTCCGCCAGCCACCACCGGGTGTTTACGCCGCCACTGGTGCGCTCAGCCTGGGCGTGGCGCTTGAGGCCATTCGTTGGTCAGTCAAGCACCCGGAGAGCCGCGTGTCCGGGCTGCTCAGCATGCCCGGCCGGTTTCTTCAGGAGCGCTTCACCACAAGAGAGCCTACCGAGGCGCAGATGGAGGTGGCGCAGTCCGCACTCCAGCGGCTCCTGGAAGAAGGCGGGTGCGAGCCGGGACCTCAGCCGCGTAAGGCCTGGAACGCGGAACGCAGCTGACGATACGCATCATCGAGCGACTGCGGGATGATGCGTGTGTCTTCCACCACCGCCATGAAATTGGTGTCACCGCTCCAGCGGGGTACCAAGTGAATGTGCAGGTGGTCCTTGACACCGGCGCCCGCGGCCGATCCCAGATTGACCCCCATGTTCACACCATCGGGACGGAAATCAACCCTCAGGGCGCGCACGGCGTCCTGACAGAGTGCCATCATCTCCGTCAGCGTCTCCAGGGGGACGTCCTCCAAGGTCCCTACATGCGCGCACGGGGCCACCATCATATGCCCGTTGTTGTAGGGAAAGGTGTTGAGCAGCACGAAAGCCCGCGTCCCGCGCCAGATGATGTGGTTCTCGGCATCTTGGCTCTCCGCCAGCTTCGAGCAGAAGAAGCAACCCTCAGGTTTGGCGGACTTGATGTATTCCATGCGCCAGGGCGCCCACATGACTTCCATCGTGCTCCTTGCAGCCGTCGGAACAGGGGAACGCATATCTTACCCGGTAGCGAGGTGGGGCGTGCATGACGTGAGCGCGGCCAAGGTGGGGCGGGCGGAGCGGGACTTCCTGCGTCCGGTGGAGATGCAGGTGGAGCAAGAGATCCTGGGCTGGGAGATGGATCTCATTGAGCGGGTGTGCGGCAATCACCGCTTCCACGATGCGGTGGTGTTCACGGAGGCGCGCGGGAGGCTGGCACTGATCCACAAACCCTCGGACCCACCCGGCGCCTTCTGGGCCGTGACTGGGGGAGTGGAGACGGGTGAGGAACTGGCGCAGGCGGTTGAGCGCGAGACCTACGAGGAGACCGGGCTGCGCGTGAGACCGCTGCGTTACGTGCTGCGGCTGCGGACGGTCTTCACCTCCGGCGGCAGACGGCGGCCTTGGACCTCTCACGTCTTCCTCGCGGGCCTGCGGGAGGTGCGCGATCCGGTGGGGGAAGACCCGGGCACCGGGTTACCCGCACCCTCACCGGTGGACATGCACGAGGTGGAAAGCGCCCGTTGGGTGACCCTGGGGGACTTTCGGTCAGAGGTGGTCCCCGTGCTGGCTGCCAGCGGCTGGGGCCGTTTCCGTTACCGGCTGACTCTCACTCGGCGGCTGTTTCAGGAGTTGGGCTGGAAGACGTGGGGATCAGCAGGGTGATGCAGCGATGGTCCTCCTTGGCCATGCTTTCCTGGTGTTCCAACTGGAACTCGGCATCACTGAGGGCGGACAGCATGCCGGCGATGATGCCTTGGTGCAACTCGCATACCAGTGGTAGATGGGTTCTGGACAGTGGGGAGAAGAGGCAGTTGGTCTCGATGAGGAACGAGCCGCCATTCTCTGTCTCTCCTACCTCCGTGCTGCAGCCCATGGCAATCAGCGCTTCCTTGAGAGCCACCAGGGCCTGAGGCAGCGGTAGTCTCACGGCACTGTCCTTCTCTTCGGCCCAGCGTTTGCCCCACTTCTCCCCAAATGCCCGCAGGGCGGCTTCGTTTGCTCCGTGCTCCGTGGCGAATTGAAGCGCCAGGTCCGCCAGCAGTTCCGGGTTGTTGGGGGGGATTGCGATGTGGATCCGGCGCGGCCCCAGAGAGAAGGAGATCTCAGGTCTGCCCACTGCCCCTGGGTGGTGCACCACTTCGGAGGTGATCAGGCCGGCCTCCTCCAGCTTGCGCAGGTGGATGCGGATGGCGCTGTGGTGAAGGTCAAAATGCGTCATGAGCTCCTTGACGGTGACCGGTCTGCCCGCGGCTGCGATGCGGCTGAACACCTCGAAGCGAGTAGGGTCAGCGAGGGTGCGTGCTAGCTCCTGTGTCTCGAAAGGTGGCATGAACACGAGGCAGGTCCTCCGCTCTGCTGTGGTTTTGTCAGTCGTCCCAGCGAAACTCGGGCTGACTGCGTTTGTCCCAGATCTCTTCCGTGGCATCCTCCAACTCCGTGGCGCGCTCGGGCGCAAGCTCGGTGAGGAGTTCGGGGGGATTGGCGAGCAGTGACAGTTCCAATTCGGAGGCATCTACGCGCCCATCTTGGTCGAGGGCGGCGTTGTCTTCAAGGAACTGCGGCGCGAGTTCGCTCAGCTCCATGCCTTCGGCGAAGGCCTGTACACGGCGGTCATCCGGCAGGCCGTCCATCAGATCCACAAGGAACTGGTACCACACGATCTCCCAGGCAATGGTGATCATGACCCGGGGGGACTCCCCGGCCACGGGGTGAAGGTTGACGATGGGTTTGCCCAGGCTGCGACGGACAGCCCGAGTCTTCTCCGTGTGGATGGACTCGGCGAAGTACCGCTGGACCAGGTGCACGTCATCTCCGGAGAGCCCGGCTTTGCCCCACCGGTCACGGATGCTCGCCAAGGGCGCCTCCGATTCCACCGGAGGCCCGGCGGTGGGCTCTGCATAGGGCTCCGCTTCCGTTGGTGTCTCGGTGCCCGCCCGGGCGGTTTCGCGCGGCGCGGCATCCCAAGGCCCGTTTTCCGCCACCGCGGGAACGACTGAGGGCTGCGCCGGGGAATCGCCGGCGAAGGCAGGCGCCAGCGCCTGTTCGGTGGTGCGGAGCCGCTCCTGCAGGCGGTTGACTTCGGCTTCCAAAGCGTGGATGCGAGCGCCTCTTTCTTCCAGCGTGTCCTGCAGGGCCAGCATCTCTCCGTTCACGTGCTCCATCAGGCGCGCCAGAGAACGAAGCTGGGCCGCCTCCTTGTCCCGAGCATCCGCCATGCGGGTCATCAGACCGGCGGCGCCACCCACGTCAAGAGAAGTGTCCTGTCCCGTGTTCGCCCTATCCGCTGCGCCCGCCGTGGAGTGGCCGGTTTCCCGGGCGGTGTCAAGCGACTGGTACTCACCCCCGAACCTCATGGCGCATGCTGAGCACAACCCCATGGGCGCACCGTCTTTCCCTTCCACCATGATGGGATTCCCCCCAACGGGGCCACCGCATAGCGCGCAGTCATCTCCCCACATGGGTACTGCCTCCATTGCTGCCGTCTCTGTTGCTCGAAGGGGCCTTCGACGTGGGTATTCGCGTGTCCACATCTCCCCCTTCGGAGTAGATATTAACAGCCGACCCACCCCATGCCCCGGATTATCTGGCGCAAGAGGGTGGCTTGAAGCGGGAGGATGCGCAGTCGGCTGTTACACTGAAAGTGGTTGATCATGATCGAAATGCGCCTTCTTGCCAACCTACTTGAGCCGGCACGGTCTCGGAAGCGTCGCGTGGAAGTGACCTTCCGGCCGGGCTTCGCTGCGAGCGACGCGATGGGGCGGAAGGCTTTCTCAACGGGGCCGTCAGCATGATTCTGCTCAACGGCATGCATGTCTCGCCCCAGGCCGGGTTGGCGGGCCGTGACCGACTCTCCTTCTTCCCGGCCTTGGGAAGGAGGTGATGTTGGGCATGCTGTCGGGCAACCAGTCGCAGGCGCCGTTCTCTCGTTTGCGGCTGGAGCTCGGTGACACCCGCGCTCTGCTCACCTTTGCACACCCGGCAACTCGGAACGCCATAGACCCGGAGATGATAGGGGAGCTGGCAGGGGCCATGGATGAGATCGAGGGGTGGGGCAGGGAGACGCCCATGGCAGTGGGACTGGTGCTGGCGGGAGGGGAGGCGGCCTTCGTATCCGGTGCGAACCTCACGTACCTGGCCTCCATTGTATCGTCCGAGGAGATGGCCGAGTTCTCCCGCTCCATGCAGGGTGTTCTCAACCGGCTGGAGGACTTTCCCCTGCCGGTGATCGCCGCTATGGAGGGGCCGGCGCTGGGTGGTGGCACCGAGGTGGCATTGGCCTGCGATATGCGCATTGTGGGTGCCCGCTCCTACTTCTCGTTCAAGTACGCCCGCGTGGGCGTGGTGCCGGGATGGGGGGGAGCGCAACGACTGGGCGGGGTGGTGGGAAGGCGCCAGGCCCTGCTGCTCTTGGCCACGGCTGCCGCGGTGGATCCTGAGGAAGCTGCTCGCTTGGGTCTGGCGGACCGGCTGGTGAGGGCCGGCCGGGCGCAGGCAGAAGCGGAGGCGCTCATTGCGCGCATGGCGGAATTGGCTCCCCTTTCGGTGAGGGCCTTCAAGGGCCTGTTGCGTGGCGCCCTGTCTGCCACCCGCCAGGAAGCTCAGTGTTTGGAGACGGCCGAGTTTGTGAGGTTGTGGGAAAGCGAGGACCACGCAGAGGGGCTGCGCTCCCTGCGTGAGAAGCGTGAGCCGCGCTTCCGAGGACGATGAGGATGGCAAGGAGACGTCGTGGCTGAGCCGGGGCGGGAGCTGCATGTGGGCAAGGTGGTCGTTCGGCTCGTTTTGGGCGACATCACGGAGCAACGGGTGGATGCCGTGGTCAACGCCGCCAACTCCGGATTGGTTCCGGGAGCGGGTGTGGACGGCGCCATACAGCAGGCGGCGGGCCAAGAGCTGCTGGAGGAGCGCAGCCAGGCGTTGCATGCGGCGGGCGGCCGCGTCCCGGTTGGGAGTGCGGTCATCAGTGGCGCCGGCCGTCTCTCCGCGAAGCATGTCATCCATGCCGTCGGCCCCAGGTGGTCGGGAGGCGGGGGTGGGGAGAGGGACCTACTCGAGGCCGCCTATCGCGCCGCCTTGAAGGTAGCCAAACAGAACCAGTTGCAGAGTATCTGCTTCCCGGCCATCTCCGCCGGCATTTTCGGCTATCCGCTGGAGGAGGCGGCGCAGGCGGCGGTGAATGCGGTGCTGGACGAGGTTCGGGAAGATTCTGGGTCCCTGCGCGAGGTCACCTTTGTGTTGTTCAACGAGCGGTTCATGGCCGCCTTTGAACGGGCCTTGGACGATTCATCGGACCGCAGATAAGCTGGAAACACAACCCTTGACACCGAACACGGATCACCACGAAGCTCGCGGCAGGGCGAAGGGGAGGGGATGGTATGGCATCCGTATCGCAGAAGATTGACGGTTTGTTGGCGAAGCAGTCCTTCATCCGCAAGATGTTCGAGGAGGGCAACCGCCTGCGGGCCATCCACGGCGCCGACAAGGTCTTCGACTTCAGTCTCGGCAATCCCAATCTGGAGCCGCCGAGCGCCCTGCAGGACGCCCTGGCCGACCTCGTCACCCATCCGCAACTGGGGATGCACGGCTACATGAGCAATGCCGGCTACCCCGACGTGCGCGCGGCAGTGGCGGCCTACCTGAGCGAAGAGCAGCGAGTGGCCCTGACCGGCGACTACGTGGTCATGACGGTGGGCGCGGGCGGCGCCTTGAACGTGGTGTTCAAGACCGTCCTGGACCCGGGCGATGAGGTCATCACGCCTGCGCCCTATTTCGCAGAATACAACTTCTACGTGGACAACCACGGCGGCACCTGCCTGCACGTGCCCGCCACGCCGGATTTCGATCTCGATATCGACGCCATAGCCTCCGCCATCACTGCGCGTACCCGTGTGGTGCTCATCAACTCCCCCAACAACCCCACCGGGCGCGTCTACGGCAAAGAGACGCTGGCGGCCTTGGCAAACCTGCTTCGTGAGAAGTCGCAGGAGATGGGGAGGACCATCTACCTTCTCTCGGACGAGCCGTATCGCAAGATCACCTACGGCGGGGTGGAGGTGCCTCCCGTCCTTTCCGCGTACGAATCCTCGCTGCTGGTGACCAGCTACTCCAAGGACCTCTCCCTGGCCGGCGAGCGCATCGGGTATGTGGCCGTCAACCCGGCCACGCCGGAAGCGGAGAAGCTCATGAACGGCCTCATCTTCGCCAATCGCGTCCTGGGCTTTGTCAACGCTCCTGCGCTCATGCAGAAGGCCGTGGCCAGGGTGCAGGGGATGGGAGTGGATATCACGCCCTACCAGCGCAACCGGGACCTGCTGTACAAGGAATTGACCGAAGCCGGCTTCACCGTCCCTCATCCCGACGGGGCGTTCTACCTCTTCCCGAAGTCCCCCCTTGAGGATGACGTGGCTTTTGTGGCAGAGATGGCGGAGAGCCTGGTCTTGGTGGTTCCGGGCAGCGGCTTTGGAGGACCGGGTTACTTCCGCATTGCGTACTGCGTGTCGCCCCAGACGGTGGACGGGGCGCTTCCCGCGTTCCGTGCCGTCGGCAAGAAGTACTTCGGTTAGTCGAGGGATGCCGGGCCGCCCTCGCCCGGACCTTTGAGAGCGCGGCGGCGGGAGGACCGGACCCGGTCCTCCCGCCGCCCTCCGCCCGCCGTGACGCCCGGCCGTTTCGGCCGCTCAGCTAATCCTCGCGCTTCACGCACAAGCTGACCTGGTCCACCTCCAGGGCCCAGACCAGCGTCCTCTCCACGGTTCCCGCCGCAAGCCCGGCGGCCGCCTGCTCGGCGTGATACTTGGCCACCAGGGCGGTCAGCGCCCGCCCCTTCTCCTCGCTGTCCTGCACCCGGCGAACCGGGCCGCTCACCAGCACGGAGCGATAGGCGAAGGACACGTTGCAGCCCGTGTCGCCCTGGATGAGCCGGGGCGTGTCCACCATGGTGAGGCAGGCGTGGGGGTGAGAGCGGAGCGCCTCGGACTTGCGGCCCCGGCCGCCGTGGAAGTAGATGGTCTGCCCCTGCCGGGCGAAGGAGATGGGAATGGCATACGGTTTCCCATCAGAGATCATGCCCAGGAAGCCGTACACCGCCTCGTCTACCATCGACTCCGCCATCCCCTCGATGCGTTGCGCTTCGAGCGTTTCCTTGTTCACTCGTCACCTCGTGTTGATGGCTCTGGCTATGCCTTCGATCCTCTGCCCGTAGGAGGTCCCGGGGACCGCCCACCGCCCGTTGAGGTCGGCCAACACGGTGGCGGCTCCCCGTGGTGTCACCTGGTCAAAGCGGGGATCGGAGGCAGGGCCGGCCCAGGCCACCGGGCTCACCGTGTACACGTAGGCCACCATGTGCGCCACATGGGCCATGACGCCCGTCTCGGCGGAGGGGAAGCTCACTCCCGGCTCGCCGCCGCCGGTGGCACCTATGCCGGCAAAGTTGTTCTGTGCGCCGCTTACGGCTCCGCCGTAGCGCCCGTAGCCGGTCTCGTGCAGCATCTGGGCCCACAGCAGATCGGCGCGAAGACCGACCTCGCCGCAGTAGCGCACGTAGTAGCTGGCCAGGGTGGAGGGGGAAACGCTGAAGGCCGGTGCCGGCGATTCGGCCAGCAGAAATGCCGCCAGTGTGTCGGCGTTGCCGTCCCACAGACCGCGGAGGGGAGTATGCCCGTCAGTGAGGACCGTGGACGTGGCAGTCTGACCGGAGGGGGTTTGACTCTGCGCGGTGGTGGGAGTGGACGAATCATCCGCCGCGCTGGTGGCCTGCCCGGCCTCGCGCGCGGCGGCCGCCTCGGCCGCGCGCTGCTTGACGAGCCAGGAGGGCGAGGTGGTGACCGGGACGGTTCTCTGGGCGGTGGGGCGCGCCGTGGTGGTAGTGACCTGAAGCGCCGCAGGCGGTGGGGGGGCGACGGCGGCGGGCCGGGGGGGTCCGCCAATCCCTCCCGCCAATACAACGGCGGCGACGATGAGCAGTAGGGAGGCCCCGGCCGCTCCCCACGTCGTTGGCCGGCGGCGAACCGCCATTACCATACGCTCCACGCCCGGTCTCACATGCATCCGCTTCCCGTATCCTCCAGCCATGCCACAGTCTATCGCGTCGGCCCCAGGCTGAGAGAGCGGGCGTAGCCCCTTGACGCGCGCTCATTGCCCCAAGTACAGTCACCGAAATGGCAGAGAGGACGCTCTCACCAGGGCGTCCGTCGCCACGGACGAGGGGAAGGTGCGCATGCGGGGCAAGGCAGTCATCCTCATCATTGATGGTGCTGCCGGCTGGCCGGATGAGGTGGCCGGTGGGATGACGGCCCTGGAGGCCGCCCGCACGCCCAATCTGGACCGCTTGGCCTGCACCTCGACGGTGGGGATGGTGCAGACGGTCCCTGACGGCATGGAACCGTCCAGCGCGGTGGCCTGCATGAGCGTGCTGGGTTTTGACCCGCGCGTGTACTACGCGGGACGGGGCCCCATTGAGGCGCTGGCCCTGGGGATCGCTCTGAAGCCGGGGCAGGCGGCGTTGCGCTGCAATCTGGTGACGGTGCTGGATGGGCTGATGAGCAACTACACCTCGGGTCACATCCCGTCCGCGGAATCCCACCAGCTCATCCGCGGGCTGAACGGGGTGTTGGGGACGCAGAGAATCGTCTTCCATCCCGGCACCGGCTTTCGCCACATCCTGACAGTGGAGCAGGGTGATGAGTTGCTGCGCACTCTGTGCACTCCGCCGCACGATATCCCGGACCAGCCGGTGGTGAAGTATCTGCCCAAGGGGCCGGGTGCGGATCTTCTGCTGGACCTCATAGAGGGCTCCATCGACTACCTGGCCCTGCATCCCGTCAACCAGGCACGCGTGCAACGCGGCGAGCCGCCCGCCACGCAGATCTGGCCGTTCTGGCCCGGGATGCAGGCACGGGAAATGCCCTCCTTTGCCTCTCGTTATGCTGTGCGCGCCGCGCTCACCACCTCCGTGGATCTGCTGCGCGGGATCGGCCGGCAAGTGTCGCTCCAGTTGCTGGATATCGCGGGTGTCGCGGACACGAACATCAACGACTTCGCCGGACAGATGAAGGGAGCCTTGGCCGCGCTGGATGAGTTCGATGCCGTGGTGGTTCACGTGGAGGCGCCGGACGAAGCGGGCCATGCCGGGAACCTGGAGGACAAGTTGGAGGCCATTGAACTGGTGGACGAGCTGATGGTCTCCCAGGTCATGCGGTGCTCGTCGCCTCCGCGATTGCTGGTGCTGCCGGACCACCCCACGCCCCTGGCAGTGCGCACGCACGTGGGCGAGCCTGTCCCCTTCCTCATGTGGGAACCGGGAGGGGGGGGCAATGGCGCCACCGCCTACTCGGAGTCGGCCGGTCGCCGGACCGGCCTGGTGGTGGCTCCGGGCCACCTGCTCATGGGCAGATTCCTGGGCATCAGTGAGTGAGCCCATCAACCGGGTGGCCCGCTCCAAGTGGTGTCCTCAGCCTGCCGGGCTGTTGTTCGGTCGGCCAGTCAAAAGCCGTTCTACGCTTGACATAAGCCAAGCAACGTTTTAGCATGGCCTTCGCCTAAACCGGAGCGAGGAAATGCGTCAGTCCCAGAGGTCGGCAACATTGGGCCCAGCAGTGTGGTTGGCCGCCACGACCTCCGGTTCCCCATTATTCCTAGTTTCTCGTGCCGCGCCTTGGAGCGGCGGTGCGCCAGACATAGGACAAAGCACGCACAGGGCAAAGGAGGAAGCACTGCATGGAATCTAGACCTCCCGGCAGTCGAAAGAAATGGCTGAGGTACCTGCTGCCGGTACTGCTCGTCGCCATGACACTGGCGCTCTTGATGGCGCCGGTGGCGCTGGCCCAAGAGGGCGAGCACAAGGGCGGCGGTGAAGCCAACATCGTCCTTCCCAATTTTGGGGATGTGGACTGGGCCGGCGTGTCCGGCTCCACTTGGTTGGGGCTCGGCTTGATCGTGTGCGTACTCGGCCTCCTGTTCGGGGCCGTGATCTACGTGCAGATCAAGCGCTTGGGCGTCCACGGCTCCATGAAGGAGATATCCGAACTTATCTACGCCACCTGCCGCGCCTATCTGGTCCAGCAAGGCAAGTTCCTGGCCATTCTCTGGGTGTTCATCGCCATCATCATGGCCGTTTACTTCGGCGCACTCCAGGGATTCGCCATTGGACGAGTGGTAATCATTCTGGCCTTCAGCATCCTGGGCATCCTGGGCAGCTACGGCGTGGCTTGGTTTGGTATCCGTATCAACACGTTGGCCAACTCGCGCACGGCCTTCGCCAGCCTGCGCGGCAAGCCGTATCAGATCCATGCCATCCCCATGAAATCCGGCATGAGCATCGGCACCATGCTGATCAGCGTGGAACTGCTCATCATGCTCATCATCCTGGTGTGGATGCCTCGCGAGTATGGCGGTGCCTGCTTCATCGGCTTCGCCATCGGTGAGTCGCTTGGTGCCGCCGCCCTGAGAATTGCCGGCGGTATCTTCACCAAGATCGCCGACATCGGTTCGGACCTCATGAAGATCGTCTTCAACATCAAGGAAGACGACGCGCGCAACCCGGGTGTGATTGCGGACTGCACAGGCGACAACGCGGGCGACTCGGTTGGCCCCACCGCGGACGGGTTCGAGACCTACGGTGTGACGGGTGTGGCGCTCATCACCTTCATCACCCTGGCCGTGAGCGATCCCACCTTCCAGATCGTGCTCCTGGTGTGGATCTTCCTCATGCGCGTGTTCATGGTCATCTCCTCCGTGGGGTCGTACCTGATCAATGCCGCTGTCACCAAGGCGCGGTATGCGAACGCGGACAAGATGGACTACGAAGCGCCGCTCACCAGCCTGGTGTGGCTGACCTCCGTCGTGTCCATCATCGTCACATTCATCATCTCCTACTTGATCGTGGGTGGGGACAAGCTGGGGGACTCCTCCCTGTGGTGGAAGCTGGCCATCATCATCAGTTGCGGCACCTTGGCCGGCGCTCTCATCCCGGAACTGGTCAAGGTCTTCACCTCCACCAACTCCAGGCATGTGAAGGAAGTGGTCACCGCCTCACGTGAGGGCGGTCCGTCCCTGAACATCCTCTCCGGCTTCGTGGCCGGCAACTTCTCCGGCTACTGGATCGGCTTTGCCATCATGTTTCTGATGGCCATCGCCTACTTCGTGTCCACCACCTTCCCTGAGACTCTCATGATTGCTCCGGCCGTCTTTGCCTTCGGCTTGGTGGCCTTCGGCTTCCTGGGCATGGGCCCGGTGACCATCGCCGTCGACTCCTATGGCCCGGTCACAGACAACGCCCAGTCGGTCTATGAGCTCTCTACTATCGAGCAGATCCCGACGGCTGCCGCCGAAATCAAGCAGGAGTTCGGCTTTGAGCCCAACTGGGATGTGGCCAAGATCAACCTGGAGGAGAATGACGGCGCCGGCAATACCTTCAAGGCCACGGCCAAGCCGGTTCTGATCGGTACTGCCGTGGTGGGTGCCACCACCATGATCTTCGCCATCATCGTGGCGCTGACCAATGGCCTGGAGCCCACCCTGGTGACCAACCTGTCGCTGCTGCACGCTCCGTTCCTGTTGGGTCTCGTCATGGGCGGCGCCGTGATCTACTGGTTCACGGGGGCATCCACCCAGGCGGTCAGCACCGGTGCCTACCGTGCCGTGGAGTTCATCAAGCGCAACATCAAGCTTGACACTTCCGCCACCAAGGCCAGCGTGGAAGACAGCAAGAAGGTAGTGGCCATCTGCACCCAGTATGCGCAGAAGGGTATGCTCAACATCTTCCTGGGCATCTTCTTCGGCACACTGGCCTTTGCGTTCTTCGAGCCGTTCTTCTTCATCGGCTACCTGATCTCCATCGCCGTTTTCGGTCTCTACCAGGCCATTTTCATGGCCAACGCCGGTGGCGCCTGGG
This sequence comes from Gaiellales bacterium, assembly GCA_012719395.1. Lineage (GTDB taxonomy): Bacteria > Actinomycetota > Thermoleophilia > RBG-16-64-13 > RBG-16-64-13 > JAAYAL01. The sequence continues at coordinate 11,731 of JAAYAL010000068.1, forward strand.
ACAACGCCAAGAAGATCGTGGAGACGGATCTCAAGGAGAAGGGCACCGAACTGCATGCCGCCACCGTCATTGGCGACACCGTGGGCGACCCCTTCAAGGACACCTCCTCGGTGGCCTTGAACCCGGTCATCAAGTTCACCACCCTGTTCGGCCTTCTGGCCGTGGAGTTGGCGGTGAGTATTGCCCGGGACGCCAAGGGTACGGACTACGTGGTGGGCGACGGTACCGTGCTCACCTACGTTCTGTCGGGCGTGTTCTTCCTGATCTCGGCCTTCTTCGTGTGGCGCTCGTTCTACAAGATGCGCATCGAGGCAGGGAAGTAAGCAGCAGGCACATCTGCACAATGCCTCCTACGGCGGCGGGCCCGAACGGGCCCGCCGCTTTCTTTGCGGGGCCACGAGCCTCTGACGGGATGTCGGGAGAAGCTTCGGGCACTTGAAAGGGGGCTGGTGGAGTACTAGCCTAGACCCTCATGCGTGACGCGTACCACGAGCCGAAACGCCGCATCGGGGGGCAACCTCTCCCCAGCTCGGCCGAAATCCATCATCGGCTTTCCAGGAAGCCGGCGTTGCCCGCCTTGTCGGCGGATGCTGGCTTCTCCGCGGCCTACGCCACCGAGGAGATGCCGGTGGCGTTGGTGGTGGCCGGGGTGGTGGGGCTGCGCCATGCCCGCACAGTACGGGCCGGAGGCTGTGCCGCGCAACAAGTACCTGGCGCAGCGGGAAGTACTGGATTGGAGTGTGCGTCTGAAGGGGGTCGATTCGCCTCAGCGGCACCTCGTGGTGCCGGTCCTGGAGGACGTGGCCTGGATGAACCCGCGTCGCCCGACCGACTGGAGCGTTGAGGTGGGCCGGGTGAACCGCAGCGAGGGTGGCGGTCGGTCGCGCTCCGCGGAGCCGGTGGACCTCATGATCGCCAACATCGGTGAGCTTCTGGTCTGCCCTCCGGGCGGGTTGGATCTGGGTCTGATCCCCAACGCGGTGGTGGCCGTCAGGGATGGGCGTGTGGCCTGGGTGGGCCCGGCACGGCGGGCCTCGGCCGCGGTGAGACTGGGCCCGGAGACGGTGGTGTTCAACGCGGGGGGCCGAGTGGTGATGCCGGGCTTGGTGGAGTGCCACACCCACCTGGGCTTCGCGGGTCACCGCGCTGCCGAGTTTCAGGCCCGGGTGGCGGGCTGGTCCTACGACGAGATCGCCGCCGGAGGCGGAGGCGTCCTCGCCACCGTTCGAGCCACGCGCACGGCTCATCGCGAGCAGCTTCTGCGCAACGTGCGATGTCACCTGGACACCATGCTGGGCTTCGGCATCACCACCGTGGAGGCGAAGTCCGGATACGGGCTGACCGTGGAGGATGAGCTGCGGCTGTTGGAGGTCTACCGAGAGGTGGATCGCAGTCACGCGGTGGATATCGTGCCCACCTTGTTGGCCGCGCACGTGGTGCCCATGGAATACCGGGGGCGGCCGGACCGCTATGTTGACCTGGTGGTGGAAGAGATCATCCCGGAGGTGGCCCAGAAACGGTTGGCTACCTTCTGCGACGTGTACTGCGACCAGGGGTTCTTCGACCTCGACCACAGCCGGAGGATTCTGGAGGCCGCCCGCGCCAACGGCATGCTACTCACGCTGCACGGCGACCAGATGGCGGATTCTGGGGGGGCAGTCTTGGCGGCGGAGCTGGAAGCGGTGAGCGCGTCTCGTCTGGAACAGGTGGGGGAGGAGGGGATCGAGAGGTTGGCAGAGGCCGGTGTGGTGGCGCAGCTGCTGCCGGGCACCAGGCTCTCGCTGGGGCGCTCCGAGTTCGCTCCTGCTCGAAGGCTGATGGACAACGGTGTGAAAGTGGCCCTCTCCACCGACTTCAATCCGGGCACCTGCTATACGGAGAACCTGTGGCTCATGGGTACCATGGCCTCCTGCTACATGCACATGGATGTCACCGAGGTGGTGCGCGCTCTCACCTGTCACGCAGCCGCCTCCCTCAGCCTGGACACCGAAGTGGGCAGCCTCCAGGCGGGACACAAGGCCGATGTGGTGGTATTGGATATGGACGACCATCTGCAGATCCCTTACCATTTCGGGATCAATCCCGTGCGCGCCGTGTTCAAGAACGGCACCCTTACGGTTGACCATCGGGAGAAACGGACACAACTATGAAGCTGGACCTTAAGGTGATGGAATGCGTTCCCAACGTGTCCGAAGGCAGGGACCTGGGGAAGGTGGGGGAACTGGCGGATCTGCTGCGGGCGAGCCCGGGTATCTCCTTGCTGCACGTGACGTCGGATGCAGATCACAACCGTTCGGTGTTCACCTGTCTAGGCGAGCCTCGTGCCCTGCTCTCCGCCGCCACCGCCTTCTGTGCGCGTGCCTTTGAGCTTATCGACATGCGGCAGCACACCGGTTGCCATCCGCGCATGGGGGCGGTGGATGTGGTGCCGTTCGTACCGCTGGGCGGCACCACCATGGTCGAAGCCGTGGCGGTGGCGCACGAGCTGGGGGAGGCTGTGGGCGCCATGGGTGTCCCTGTCTACTTCTACGAGGAGGCCGCGCTACAAGAGGAGCGGCGTAACCTGGCGGACGTGCGCCGCGGCGAGTATGAGTGCCTGCCGGAGCGCGCAAACGGCTGCGGGCCGGTGCCGGATGCCGGGCCCCACGATTTCAACCCCAGGTCTGGTGCCTGCCTCATCGGGGCGCGACGGCCACTCATTGCCTTCAACGTGAACCTCGGGACGGCGGATGTGACCGTGGCCCAGACTATCGCCCGCACCATTCGCGAATCGAGCGGGGGAATGCCGGCGGTCAAGGCCCTGGGCGTGGAGTTGAAGGAATTGGGGATAGTGCAGGTCTCCATGAATCTGGTTGATTACCGGCGCACGGGGATGCACCAAGTGCTGGAGGCCATCCGCCGGGAAGCCGCCCGTTTCGGTGTGCCGGTGCTGGAATCCGAGCTCATTGGGCTGTTGCCGTTGGAGGCCGTGGAGGATTCGCTACGCCACTGCCTGCAGATGCGCGAATTCGACTCCTCCCGCATCATCGAGGCTCACTTGCTGCGCAGTTCCTCCAGTCCGGAGAGCAGCCGGTAGCAGAAGTGGAGGGTGGGAGTGCTGACGCCCGCCCGCTCCGCCTGCGCTGTCATGCCCCCCAGCACTTCTTCGACCTCCAGAGGCCTGCCTGCCTCCAGGTCCTGCAGCATGGACACCCGCTGTGGCGCTGGGGCTGACTGCAACTGCCGGCCCAGATCCCGAAGCAGAGAGAGGTTGTCCTCGCGCGACTGCGCCATGAATGTGCCCGCGGGTAGCGCGGGATAGTCTCGCAGCTGAACCCCCAGGGCCGCTGCCACCCCGCCGACCTCCTCCACCAGGTCCAGGAAGAGCCCGGCGAGGAGAGGGGAAGGGAAGATGCCTTGGGCAGGTTGACGGCTGAGGCAACTCACTCCGAAGCCCGCGGCCACGATGGAGGCTTTGGACCACACCAGCGACGCGGGATCATCGGAGATGTCCACCGGCAGTCCGGCGGACTGGAGCGCGCGCGCGAACGGCACCGGATCGGCCGGTCCGGAGAGGAGCGCCGCGCCCTTGGTCACCACCACCACCCCTTCGCCGGTTAGAGCGGCGGACAGCATGGTCTCAGCGGTGATGACGCGGTCCACACCCACCACCTGTGCAAGGTAGCCGTCCTTGAGCACACCGTTCTGGAAGGAAGCCGCTCCTCCCAGTCTCGCGCCTCGCAGGGGGGCCAGTTGCTCTTCGGTGGTAATGGCTTTGGTGCAGACCAAGAGGAGGTCGGCCGAACCGTTGCGCCGCACCCAATGAGGGACGGTCTCCGCCTGCAACTGCTGGGTGACGTCGAGGGCTCCGGTGAGCCGGGCGGGCGACGCGGCCACCCGGCGCACGGCTGCAGGCCGGCCCAGCAGGACCACCTCATGCCCGGCGCGTGCCAGCATTGCGCCGTACACGGTAGCCAGAACCCCGGTACCCAGTATGGCGATCTTCATGTGCACACTATAGCTCGGTCGGCGCCGGTTGCCGCCGTGCCTCGGTGACTTCGGCGCCCGCCTGCGCGGCGTGGTGGCTTGGCAGGTGTCCTCAGTCGTGGCTCGCTGGCCTATAATGTGCTGGTGCAACGGCGCCTTTGTGAGGGCCACATGTACCGTGGGATGTCGGTGGGCAGGAGGAGGCGGCAGTGGACCCGGAGAAAGAGGCAAAGGACGGCTACGGTTTGGAGACACTGGCCCTGCACGCGGGACACCGGCCGGATGCCGACACACTCTCGCGGGCTGTGCCCATCTATCAGACCAGCAGCTACGTCTTCCGGGACAGCGAGCACGCCGCCGACCTATTCGCGCTGAAGCAGTTCGGCAATATCTATACACGCCTGACGAACCCCACCACGGAGGTTCTGGAGAAGCGGCTGGCGGCGCTGCACGGAGGTACTGACGCTCTGGCCTTTGCCTCGGGCCAGGCCGCGGTCTTCAACACGGTGGCCACCTTGGCCGCCGTCGGCCAAAACTTCGTGTCCGGCGACAAGCTCTACGGTGGCACGGTGACCATGTTCAGCCACTCTCTGCGGCGCTTCGGCATCGAGGCGCGCATGGTGGATTCGAGCGATCCCGCCAGTTTTGCCACGGCCATTGACCAGGACACCCGTTTCCTCTATCTGGAGTCGGTAGGAAACCCCAAGGGCAATGTGGACGACATCCCGGAGATCGCGCGTGTGGCGCGTGCTCACGGGCTCCCACTGGTGATCGACAACACCATGTGCCCGCCCCCCATCTTCAATCCCTTCGCGCATGGGGCCGACCTGGTCGTCTATTCGCTGACCAAGATGATCGGCGGGCATGGGACCTCGGTGGGAGGCGCGGTGGTGGAGAAGGGCGATTTCGACTGGACCCAGCAGGGCCGTTTCCCGGAACTGACCGAGCCCGACCCCGCCTACCATGGGGTGAACTTCTGGGAGGCTTTTGGCGATCACGAGAATGCCGTGGCCCGTGGCCGGGCCTTCACCGTGAAGATGCGGAGCGGCGTGCTGCGCGACTTGGGCGCCTGCCTCTCGCCCTTCAACTCCTTCCTCTTCCTGCAGGGGCTGGAGACGCTGCCCCTGCGCGCTGCTCGCCATTGCGAGAATGCGCTGGCCGTGGCGCAGTTCTTGGAGTCACACCCGGCGGTGGCCTGGGTCAACTATGCCGGTCTTCCCAGCCATCCGGACTTTGCCCGCGCCCGGCGGCTCATGCCCCTGGGCCCCAGCGCCGTGTTCGGATTCGGCATCAAGGGCGGGTTGGAGGCCGGGAAACGCTTCATCCGGTCGGTGAAGCTGTGCTCACATCTGGCGAACATCCTTGACGCCAAGACGCTGGTCATCCACCCGGCCAGCACCACTCATCAGCAACTCACCGAAGAGGAGCGTCTGGCCGGAGGCGTCACGCCGGACTTCATTCGGCTCTCCGTGGGCCTAGAAAGCGTGGCGGACATCACGGCCGACTTGGACCAAGCGCTGCGCGTCGCCGTCAAGGGCTAGCCCCGGAGCGGGAGGCGAGCTCCGGCCCGGAGGTTGGTCCACAGGGAGAAACCGGGCGGTTGGAGGCGGGACTCAGAACTGTAGCGTGCGGATGCTTTTGATCCGCTCTCGGGCGGCAGCGAACTCCTTGAAGAGGAAGGAGACCCGGTCGAGGTTCTCTGCCAGTGACCGGCCGCGCTCCTGGATGACCTGGGTGTTGGCTTCCAGGGCGGCGACACGCTCCCTGGCCAGCTGTTGTTTCTGCTGCAGCGCGCCGAGCTCGTGTTCCAGCTTCTGCTGAAAGGCGCTGACTGCCTGGTAGGTGGCTCTGATCCGCAGTCCCAGCACCACAAGACCCGATATGGCGAGGACCAGGAAGATCCCGATGCATACCAGCATGATGATGAGCCCAGCGTCCATTGACGCCATTCTACCGCAGCGGAGGGTGGTCCGGGCGGGCGGAGGTTCAGTCCAGTGCAGGCGGTCCGCTGCGGGCCTGGATGGGGAAGCGGCGGATAGCGGTGAGGTCCGTGCGCTCCGCCAGCCGGGAGATCCTGATGACGTCACCGGTGTGGGGGGCGTGCATGAAGAGGCCGTCGCCGATGTAGATGCCGACGTGGTGGATAGGCTCGCCGAAGCCGACGATATCCCCGGCCTGGATGTCCGGAAGGGTCACAGGCGTGCCCATGGCGCACTGGTAGGCGGCGAAGTGCGGGAGCACAACGCCGTGTTGGGCGAACACGTAGAGCACGAAGCCGGAACAATCCATGCCCGTCGTTGGCCGGGAGCCCGCCCAGAGGTAGGGTATGCCGAGGTAGGCGGCCGCCGTCTCCACCAGCTGTGACGCCACGGCGTCATCTATCTGGGGGAGAGGCCCCGTGTACATCACCCAGTTGGGGAGCCGACTCCTCAGTTCCCCCTCCAGGCGCCGGCGCTCCTCCTCCTGCCTGATACGCTCTTGCTCGATGATGGCCGCCACCTGCTGGTCCAGCCCTTCCAGCACGGCCACCCTCTCCGCCAGCCGCTCCTCGATGACTGCCGCATCTGCCTCCAGGGTTCCGCGCAGAACGAGTTCCGCTTCCTTCTCTTCCCGGATGGCGTCCTCAATGCTGCTCAGTTCCTGTGCAGTTTCCCTCAGTTCCTGGGCCAGATCCTGGTCATGAATGGCCAGCCTGGCGATGACGATCAGGCGATTCACCAGGTCATTGAAGCTTTCGGTGGCCAGCAGGATCTGCAGCACGTTGTTGTCGGTGGCCTTGTAGGCCGCCACCAGCCTATCGCCGACGGCCTCTTCCTGACGGCGGTACCTCTCCTTGGCGACGGCCTCACTGCGGCGCAACTCAACGAGATGCCCATTGATCTCATTGAGGCGGATGGTGCCCTCGTTGTAACGCTCCGTCATCTTCTCGATGTCGCGATCCAGTTGCTCTATCTGAGCTTGGATCTCTGCGGCCTGCGTCTCCAGGCTGTCCACCTGGGTTTTGGCATCACCCTGGAGCACAAGCTCAGAGGCGTTGGAGGACGGGAGAGCTACGGCGGTGGCTGCCGACACGGCGAGGATAAGCATGCAGCCGAGAAGGGCGAGAAGGAGCCACCTCAGTGGCCAAGCGGCTGCCCGCGTGCCGGAGCACCGGACGCCGCTCCCTTTCGCCTCACTCATGCTTGCCACCACATCGATATCAGGTGCACAGGACCCTTCTCTCGTCCCGCCCGGCGCGGCGGGTGCGCTCTCTATCCGACTACACTCGTTTCCACGGAACCGGCGCTATTCCTCGATTCACGTCAACGACCCGCTGTCCCTGAGGGATACGGCTCCGATCCGGCCGTGGGGCTGAAGACACCCCGGAGCCGGATGGCGCAGGCACATGGTAATGGAGGCAGCGGCATCTGAACAGGGAGACTTCAGTCGTACGTTGGTGGCGCTGAGTTGCGGGGCCAGAGGCGCGAGCTGACGGCCCCCGGTCGCGGCCGGGGTGGCGGGAAGTGCTATACTGTCACTTCACACGGCGCGGGGTGGAGCAGTTCGGTAGCTCGTCGGGCTCATAACCCGAAGGTCGCAGGTTCAAATCCTGCCCCCGCTACCATCACTAAAGCCCTGCAATTGCGCAGGGCTTTACTTTTCTGAAGCGGCTCTGAGACTAGCCGTCATTTGGGGCAAATCCAACGACCTGCCAACGTACGGGCGGCAACAGGGCGGCACAGATTGAGCCAACAACCATCGGGCGAAATACCCTGAGACCGACAGGCGTGATCACGGACTAGCGGGAGAGTATCGAGTCGCGCCGCGCATAGATGTCCCGGCACATGCACACGTTCAGTCCGCTTCCGCCCGGGGGAACTATGCCGTACTTGGCGTAGGTCGCGGCAAGTCCGGTCTTCACCCGGCGGTAGTAGTCGAGCCCTGGTGTCTTCATCGACTCCAGGACCGGGCGGCCGAAAGGTATCCACACCGAGGCGATGGGGACGATCCCCCGA
>JAAYAL010000069.1 GCA_012719395.1 Gaiellales bacterium
ATGGGCGTGGAGACGGTGGACTTGGTTGCCAGCGCGAAGGGTCGCCCTCTCTATGTGAGCGAGGGGTTCGTGACCCTCGTGGAGATGCGCCGGCCACTACGTGGATACGGTCAGGCCCCGATCCAGCTGCCCGGGTAGTACGCGACCAGCGAAACAACGGTGGTGAGCGCTGTTCCCCACGCCAGATCAGCAGCAACCACCTTTGCCGGCCAGCCTTTCAAGGTGGCGAAGTTGGAAAGCAAGAGCATCACCAGCGTGAGCACGTACCAGAGCACCAGCACGCGCACCTCCTTTCCCCCTTGTCCGCCGAACGCCTCCGGCCGGCCGCCCCAGGCCCAGGCCGGGCAAAGGTCTGGGGCCCTGCAGACAATGTAATCTAGGAGGTATCCGCGCACATGACTCCCGTATCGAGGCACCCGCTCCCGTGATCAAGTACATAGGCTCCAAGCGCCGCCTTCTGCCCCACATAACGCAGACAATATGCTCCCTGCCCGGCGTGCGTACGGTGGCCGACCTTTTCTCCGGAACGTCCCGAGTGGGCCACGCCCTCAAGGCGGCCGGACTGTATGTGAAGGCCAACGACCATGCCGCCTACGCCGCCTGCCTGGCCCGCTGCCATGTGGCGGCGGATCGTGACGCCATCCAGAGCAGGGCAGAGCGCCTCATCGCAGAGCTTCGGCGCACGCCCCCTTCTCCCGGCTACTTCACCCACACCTTCTGTGAGCGCTCGCGTTTCTTCCACCCGGCAAACGGCGCCCGTATAGACTCCATCCGCGAGCGCATCGCCGGCCTGGAACTGGATGACCATCTTGAGGCCGTGGCCCTGACATCGCTGATGGAGGCCGCCGACCGCGTGGATTCCACCACGGGCGTGCAGATGGCCTACTTGAAGCAGTGGGCTCCGCGGGCGCTGAAGGAGCTGGATCTCCAACTCCCCAGTCTCCTGCCCGGTCCCGGGGAGGCCCACCGTCTCGACGCCGCCGATGCGGCTTCGCTGCTCACCGCCGACCTGGCCTACCTGGACCCCCCATACAACCAGCACAGCTATGCCCGCAACTACCACATATGGGAGACATTGGTGCTCTGGGACAAGCCGGCCGTCTACGGGGTGGCCTGCAAGCGCGAGGACTGCCGGACTTCCTCCAGCGATTTCAACTCCCGGACCAAAGCCGTGGGTGCGCTACGGAGAGTTCTCGACGCCTGCGAGGCAGACTACCTGCTTGTCTCCTTCAACGATGAGGGCCATGTAGACCGCACCACCATGGAGTCATTGCTTTCCAGGTTGGGCAGTGTGTCGGTGACCACCATCCCCGGCAGGCGCTATGTCGGTGCACAGATCGGAATCTACAACCCCCAAGGTGAAAAGGTAGGAACGGTGGGTAGACTGCACAACAATGAGTACCTGTACTTGGTAAGGCGCTCCACGTGAACGCATAAGGTCCGGACCGACGATCCCATGAACCACGGTAGAAGTGGTCAGGAGGCCCCTTGGCGGCGGTCGGGGACCGCAGACAACACTGAGGGGCAACACATGGCCGACATCCTCTTCCGGCAGGCCAACCCGTTCGCGAACTCCACCAGCACCGCTTTGAACGAGCGCTAGCCCGTCAGCGTTTTCTCGATCCGGCTCACGACTTTGTCCACATCCAGCCATTCCTGGGAGAACAGCAGTCTCAGACAGCCTTCGCCCATGGAGCCGAAGGCAGCCCCCGGAGCCGTGGCCACACCGCCACGGAGCAGCTTCTCCACCATAGCCACCGATGAGGGCTCTAAGGCCGAGAAGTCCGGGAGGAGATAGAAGCCTCCCTGGGCCTTGGGGCAGAACACACCCGGGATGGCGTTCAGACGGGCCACCATCTTCTCCATGTTGTCCTTCAGCATGGCGCGACGCTGCTCCAGGTAGGCATCGCAGGAGTCCAGGTACTCCGCAAAAGCCCATTGCGCGATGGAGGGCGTGCACGCGGACACCGTTTCCTTGTACACATCCATCTGCCGGATGAGCCAGGGATGAGCCACCGCGTAGCCAATGCGCCATCCCATCACGGCGAAGGCCTTGGAGAAGCTATCGATCAGCAGAAGGTTCTCAAAGGTGGGATCGAGACCAACGGCACTGACAAAGGGACCTTCGTATGTGTAAACGTGGTAGACCTCATCCGAGAAGACAAATATGTCCAGCTCCTTCGCCTTCTCCATGATCCTGGCCCAGCCGGCCGGATCCACGACCATTGCCCCCGTGGGGTTCGAGGGGCTGTTGACGACAAGCACCTTGACGCCCGCGTGCATGGCCTGTAGGACTGCGTCGGTATCCACGGTCCATGCGTGGGCCTTCCTGAGAGGATAGTAGAGGATCTCCGGTCCCTGCCGCCTCATCAACCCTTCCAGAGCCCCCCATCCCGGGTTGGGAAGCAGCACCTTGTCTCCCGGCCGCACGAGCACCTTGATGGCCAAGTGGAGCGCCTCCGTGCCCCCGACCGTCACCAGGATGTTCTCGTCTGGGTCCGCGTCCGCTCCCAGGGTCTTCTTCATATAGCGGGCGATGGCCTGGCGCAGCGGGGGCAGCCCCCGCGTGGAGGTGTAGAGACTCCGACGGTTCACCTTGTCCGCCGATAGACGGCAGGCGATGTCGATGAGCTCCGCCGGCGGATCGAAGTTGGCTTCCCCGATAGACATGTTCACGATATCGGGGTTCTCCTGCATGATCTTCTTCATGGTCCCCATGGGAGACCGCTCGGATTCCTCGATGACGGCGGTCACCTTGCCGAGGGCTCTCCCCCGCGACAGTTCTTCCATCACGCGCTCTTCTTCTTGGCAAGCTTGGTCAGTTGTCCACGCGCAGCCTTCGCTCCATCGGCGAGGAACATGAGATCGGATGCGAGAAGCACCAAACGGGCGCCCAGCTTCATCCAGTCCGCGGCAGCTGCTGCATTTCCCGCGAAAATGCCACAGAGTTTCCCGGCCCCCTGGGTGGTGACAAAGATGCTGCGCACCGCCTCCCTGAGTTCCGGGGCGTCCATCCCACGCAATGCCAGAGACGAGGCAAGATCCGCGGGGCCCACAAAGACCATGTCCAAACCGGGTAGGGCCACGATGTCGGCAAGATTCTCCATTGCCTGCCGCGTCTCCACCTGCGCCGCCACCAGATTGCGCTCATTCGCGCGCAGTCGATAGTCAGGCCCGGCGTTGTAGCCGTACGCCGTGACCCGCCCCGGTCCGATGCCGCGATCACCGACCGGCGGATAGAGCGCCGAGCGGACAAACGCTTCGGCCTCCGAAGCCGAATTGACTCGCGGGCAAATGACCCCGGATGCCCCAGCGTCCAACGCGCCTGCCACCAGGAACCAATCGTTGTTGGCAATGCGCACCAGAGTCTCACAGGGAGTGCAGTCGACGGCGCTCACCAGCCGTTGGATGGTCTCAACGCCCATAGCGGAGTGCTCAGCCTCGAGACACATGAAGTCAAATCCCAACCCTCCCACGAACTCCGCCGCCGCCGGATGGGCGACCTGGATGAATGTGCCCACAAGCGTCTCTCCCGCGAGCATGCGCTCCTTGATCCCCGCGCTCTTGAGATCCTTCATCGCCACGCTTCGCCTCCCTGTCGTGGGCATGACGTACCAGTTCGAAGGTAGCACCGCAGTGGGTGGTGGTCAACACAGCAGACCACAGGTCGCGCTTCGGCTACCGACGTAGAAGCACTGCGAAGCTCCCCCTGCGCTATCCTTCACGTTGGACCAACGAGCAAGCATCTCTCGTGCCGGGAGGCGCGCACAAAGAAGGAGCGAAGATGGGACTGAAGCTGGGGATCCCCAAGGGCAGCCTCGAGAACGCCACTATCGACCTGTTCCGGCGTGCGGGCTTCCATATCACCACCGCCGTGCGCTCGTACTTCCCGGCCATCGATGACCCGGAGTTGGAGTGCATGCTGGTTCGTGCTCAGGAGATGGCACGCTACGTAGAGGACGGCGTTCTGGACGCGGGCCTGACGGGAGCAGACTGGGTAGCCGAGAATGACGCAGACGTGGAGGTAGTGGCGAACCTGGTCTACGCCAAACAGAGCTTCGGAAAGGTTCGCTGGGTGTTGGCGGTCCCGGAGGCTTCACCCGCCCGTTCCATCAAGGATCTCGAGGGCAAGATCATAGCCACGGAACTGGTGGAGACCACCAAGCGCTATCTCCAGCGCAATGAGGTGAAGGCCAAGGTGGAGTTCAGCTGGGGCGCCACGGAGGTGAAGCCCCCCGAACTGGCAGACGCCATCGTGGAGGTGACAGAGACCGGCTCCTCGCTGCGCGCCAACAAGCTCCGCATCATAGACGAAGTCCTGCAGTCCAATACGCAGCTCATCGCCAATCGGGCCGCGTGGCAGGATGCTGCCAAGCGCCGCAAACTGGAGGACGTCCGCATGCTGTTGGAGGGAGCGATGAACGCCCTCGACAAGGTGGGACTCATGCTCAACGTGCATCGTGACCGCCTGCAGGAGGTCCTGGACTGTCTCCCCGCCCTGCGCAAACCCACGATCTCCGCGCTCAGCGATGAGGAATGGCTCGCCGTCAACACCATACTTGAGGAGTCGGTGGTACGCGCCATCATCCCTCGCCTGAAGGAAGCCGGCGCTCAGGGCATCGTGGAGTATCCGCTCAACAAGATAGTCCTGTAGGTGGAG
>JAAYAL010000070.1 GCA_012719395.1 Gaiellales bacterium
ATCGATCAGGCGACCGTTGTTCGTTTTGAAGCGGGAAGCATCTTTGCTCCCCATCCGGACAAGCTCTCCAGAGTCGCGAAGGCCCTCAGCTTGAGCGGCGCCGATGTCTATGCTCTGGCCGATTACCTGGTCCCCACAGACCTCCCCTCGCTCAAACCGTATCTGATAACCAAATACACCCGACTGCTCGACGAAGACATCAACAAGATCGAAGAGCTGGTTGCGAGACTTGCCAAGAAGCGAGGATTCAGCCTCGCAGATACGGACACCGGCTAATGAATTAGTGCGCTTGTCGCAAGAAAGGAGGGAGCAAATGCCCAACACCACGTCAGTAGTAAACAGGAAACACGGTGATGGGCGCGGCGCGGTAAAAGCCCCCACCGATCAAGCGCGGGCGCTCATCTATCTGAGAGTATCCACCAAGGACCAAGCCGAGATGGGCGGCGAGGCCGAGGGATACTCCATCCCCGCCCAGCGCGCGGCCTGTACCCGCAAAGCCGAGGCACTCCATGCCCTCGTCGAGGAAGAGTTCGTCGACCGGGGCGAGAGCGCCAAGACGGCTGATCGTCCAGAGTTGCTGAAGATGCTCCGGTATCTCAAGGATCATGCAGTGGACTACGTAATCGTCCACAAGGTTGACCGCCTCGCCCGAAACCGCGCGGATGATGTGGCCATAACGCTTGCCATCAGGGAGAGCGGCGCGGTGCTTGTGTCGTGTTCTGAGAACATCGACGAGACTCCCAGCGGCCTCCTGCTGCACGGCATCATGAGCTCGATTGCCGAGTTCTACAGCCGCAACCTGGCAACAGAGGTCGCCAAAGGTATGCGGCAGAAGGCCAAGACCGGCGGCACTATCAACAAGTCGCCTGTCGGATACCGGCACATCAGACTGGTCGAAAACGGCCGAGAAGTCCGCACAGTCGAGCCCGACCCGGAGCGCGCCCCGTTCGTTCGGATGGCCTATGAGCTATACGCAACCGGAGAGTGGACACTCCGAGAGCTGCATCGCAAGCTCACAGAGATGGGCTTCACCTCCCGACCGGGACCACGTACGCCAGCCAAGACCCTCACTATCTCCGCGTTCCACAAGATGCTCATGAATCCCTACTACGTCGGCGAGATCAGTTATGAAGGCGTTGCCTATCAGGGGTCGCATGAACCTCTGGTGGATCGAGAGTTGTTCGAACAGGTCCAAGCCGCCTTGATTGCCCACCGTCACGCCGGTGAAAAGCAGCAGAGCTACAACCACTACCTCAAGGGAAGCATCTTCTGCGGCACGTGCGGCAGCAAGCTGAGCGTCATGAACCCCCGCAATCGAAAAGGGGTCAAGTATCACTACTTCTTCTGTCTCGGACGCCAGTACAACCGGCACAGCTGCACCCAGAAGGTCATGCCCATTGATGAGGTCGAGCAGAAGATCGAGGAGCACTACCTGACCATCCAGATCGCGCCGGAGCGCATCGAACAGATCACGGGAGTACTAAGGGAGCTGCTCTTCGATAGACGCGAGGAGGCAGAAGCAGCAGAGCATGTCGAGACGCTGCGGATGAACCGCCTGAGCAAGGAACGGGAGAAGCTCCTTCGCCTGCATTATGAGGATGCGGTGCCTGCCGACCTATTCAAGCAAGAGATGCAGAGAATCACTCGCGAACTGGAGAACGCACGTCAGCAACTCGAAGTGGTCACGGTATCTTTCGACGCCATCGAGAGGAACGTGGAGAGGGCGCTCGATCTGGTCCGTGACTGCTATTCAGCCTACAAAGATGCAGACCCTGCCACCCGCCGACTCTTCAATCAGGCCTTTTTCGAGAAGCTGATCGTCTCCGACACCGGATGTGTTACCCATGAATTAGCGGAGCCGTTCAGGTTGCTCCTCGATCCTTCACTCCCCGACCGTCTGGAGCGAGAAGCAAAGCAGCAGGACAAATGGCGGCGCTATAAGGAGTCCAGAAATGCCGACGACCCGGAGATTCTCCGGGCCGGCGGTTCAAACTACGAACTTATGGTGGGCCGTAGTGAATGCTCTTCGAACATGTTACCGGACGCCGACAGCCCGCTGAACGGGCCGATACTGAAGGCTCTTCGAAGGTCACCTAGCCTCGATACCGTGACCTGAATGAAGTCCCATGCTGAATGAACAACCAACCGGCCGAAGCAGCGCAAAGACTGGTTAGGCGACTTCGAAGGAACCAGACTTGCCAGCCGAAAACGTTCCCCGCCGAGCGGTCAGGAGTCGCCGTCGCCGGACTCTTCCGCGTCTTCGTCGGCTTCTGCCCTCCCTGACAGGACCTCGGCCAGAGGCGTCCTTCGGACGGCTCTCAATTGAGCCATGAGAGTGTCGCCATATGGTGTGAGGGACCAATATGACTTCTTGTCGTGCACGCTGCGTTTTCTGAGGCTAGCTCGTATTAATCCCAAAGCACGCATCTGTATTATGCATGTGTCTACATCTTCGCCTTCAACCGCAAAGTTAAGTAATATGTTCTCTTTAAACTGATCACTTCCATCGAAAGTCTCGTACCCTTTTCTTCTTACGTAGTCCTCTATGGCCTTCCGCAGAGTCGCATCGGTAGCTTCATCTATGATGCACGGGGCTACAGCAGCAAACAGCGCATTCCAGCTGACCTGAATTGTCCCTTGATAACGCTGATCTCCAGCAAACGGATTGCTGTCGTCGCGCTTGCGCGCGGTGAAGTTGAGATGAATCGCGAAAACATCCTCGCCTGACGCCAGATCCTCGGTCCCAGCGGGGGGACGATCCCGAGCAGCGGCCGCGTCAGCTTCGAGTTCAGCAATGTGATTCTTGAGTGCAAGGACGTCACTGAGCGTCGCGTCAGAGGGAACCGTGTCGGCTCGTACCCACCCGATTGCAGGATGGCGCTTTGTCTCCTTCGTCAAGCCTACAATGACGCGGGCCTTGAGGTCGTCTGCAGCTGACCAGTAGTCGCAAGTGTGCCTGCTCTCTATCTTCGAGCGGAATGCGGTCAGTTTTGCCCAAGCCGCCTCGTCGGTCTCGGTCTTATCTCGAGGTAAGTTGTCCGGATTCTTGTGAAGAAGCGGGATTACTGGCTTCTTTGCCGCGATAGCGTAGTCATATTCCTTCTCGGTGTAGCCCAGGCCAGCTTCGTCCAACGATCCATACTTCCCACCAATGATGAGCACGTAGTAGTCGGAGCTATCGATAACATCCTGGATAAGCTCCCAAGCGGAATCGTCTGCAGCGGGAAACAGCTCCATGCCCGCAGGCATATGATCGAGTTCCAAAATCGCTTTGAGGCCCGCCTGACGTTCCTCTTTGAGATCAGAAAAAGTCGAGCTGATGAAGACTTGATACCGCTTATCCACGGCGCTCCTACGGTTCGTTCAATGGACGTCTATCGTATCTCATTCCCAATATAGGACCACTGACTGAAGGAGACAAACGCGATCCCACCTGAGAGGTTCTTCTGTCCGACCCCCTTGCTAGGCTCAGATAGCCTGCGGTGCGAGTCGTTCCGCTCCGCGTAAGAGACGCAAAGGGTGTGCCTATCCTTCAACTACAGGACGGCGGATTGCCCGGCTCCCCGACGACGCAGGACGTGCGGGGGAGAATGAAACTTCCTGAACCTGAACGACTGGCTTGTCCATGCGTTCAGGGGGTTCGCTCAGGTGGAGCAGCGAGGTGCACAGCGGGGGGATGCTCTCCGGCGCGCTCTTGCCGCTCGCGGTATCCGCCTCACGTCCGAGCAGGCAGACCGGCTCGCGTCCGACCTCCTCCGCCTGGCCGACCGCGGCTGCTTCGCCCCTTCGATGCCAACCGGCCATGAACGTCACGAGGCGCAGCCTCGGCAGCGAAGCGGGCAGCGATGACGGACGCGGGCGCATCGGGCGCAGGGCAGGGGGCCGGGCGCAACGGACCCGGGAGCGGCGGCAGACGCAGAGGGGCCGGCGCAGCCGGCCTTGGCTTGTCTGATGCACATATCTCGGGAAACGAGCGCCGGACGGGTAGCGTCCACGCGGTCACCCACCGCAACGGCGAACTGGTGCAGGTGAAGGCGCGGGGCGGCTCCGTCGGTGGTGGCGGCGGCCAACGCGCCAAGATCGCGGGCTTCAGTCGACAGTCACGCCGACGGCTACTCTACCTGCTGGCCTCCATCGACCAGGAGGCTTCGGGGCTGCCGCGATTCGTCACCCTCACCTACCCGGGGAAGGATTGGGAGAGCTACGCGACGAACATGAAGCGTCACCTGGACAACTTCCACCGCTGGCTCACCTACCACCATCCCCGCGCATCCGCCATCTGGCGCCTGGAGATGCAGAAGCGCGGCGCGCCTCACTTCCACCTGCTCGTCTTCGGTGTGGCCTTCCTGGACTGCCTCCGCGTGGCGGAGACCTGGTGGCACATCGTGGGATCGGGGCAGGAGTCCCACCTTCAGGCCGGGACCCAGGTGAAGGGCTGCAGCAGGTGGCGCGAAGCTACCAGCTACATGGCCAAGTACATGGCCAAGCCTCAAGAGGATGCGGCCGAGGTCCACGAGTTGTGGAAGCTGCCAGGGCGCTTCTGGGGCGTCTGGGGCGATAAGAACCTGCCGGTCTACCCTGAGTACTGGTCGCTGACCTACGAGGCCGCTGTGCGGTTTCGGCGCATCCTCAGAGGGCATGCCAAGAGCCGCGGCTACCGGCTGCGGGGTGGGCTCTCTGTCACCTCCTTCCTGCCGCAAGCGGCAGCCGAGCGCGCGCTGCGCTTCTGCCAGGCCCACAAAGTGCCCCTCTCGACCCAGAACACGCGACCGGCCGAGAGCGAGAGGCGGCTATAGTGGGTGCAGCGGCGGAAGGAGGAGACGTGGCGGAGAGCGGCACCCAGCCCGGCAAGCGCACCCAGTGCGTCATCTACGCACGGGTTTCAACCAAAGAGCAGCAGGAAGAAGGCTACTCCATCCCTGCCCAGCTCAAGGCGGTGCGCGCCTTCTGCGACAAGGAAGGGCTGGAGCCGGTGGAGGAGTTCGTGGAGGCACAGAGCGCGGGCAAGGCGGGGCGCAAGGGCTTCGGTCGCATGGTGGCCTTCTTGCGGGAGCAGTCTGAGGTGCGGGTGGTAGTGGCACATAAGCTCGACCGCCTGTATCGCAACTTCGCCGATCAAGTGCGCCTGGAGGAAGAGCTGGGCATCCGCGCCCGCTACGTGGTGGGAGACGTGCCTGCCTCACCCCAGGGCGAGCTCCTCCGCGACGTGCAGCTCTCGGTGGCCAAGTTCTACCTGGGCAACCTGCGCGAAGAAGTCAAGAAGGGCATGGAGGAGAAGGCCTCGCAAGGGGGCTGGGCCACGGGCCGCGCGCCGCTCGGCTACGTGAACGACAAACGGGCGCGTCGGCTGGTGGTCGATCCGCTGCAGGCCCCGTTCGTGCGTCACGCCTTCGAGCGCTATGCCACGGGCTTGGTGTCCCTCGGCGATCTGGCCGACGAACTGCACGAGCGGGGCCTGCAGCATCTTCGCTCGGGGCACAAGGTGCACAAGAGTTCGCTCCACCTGCTGCTCCAGAACCCCGTCTACTGCGGTTTGATACGGTACAAGAACAGACTCTACCGGGGTCAGCACGAGGCCATCATCAGCCCGGAGCTCTTCGAGCGTGTGCAGCGAACCTTCGAACCCAACCGCAACGGCAACATGGAGCAGCGGCACCTCTTCGCGCTTCGTGACTTCCTCTGGTGCGGCGACTGCGGCTGCAAGATCACAGCGGAGCGCCACCGTGGCCACGTCTACTACCGCTGCACCAAGGGCAAGGGCAAGGAAGCCTGCTCCCAGCGAAGCTACAGCCGGGAAGAGGACCTCATGGAACAGGTGGAGCAGATACTGGCCTCCATTGAGATCGGGCCGGACCTCATCGCCGCTCTGGTGGAAGAGTCCCGCCTATTGGACCAAGAAGCACAGCAGGGGAACGACAGAGAGCGGGAAAGCCTCGAACGCGCCATCGGCGAGAACGACCGCAAGGCGGGTCGACTACTCGACAGCTACTTGGAGGGGATCGTCGATGCCGATACCTACCGGCGGAAGGCCGAGGAACTGTCGCGTGAGCGATTCACTTTCGAACAACGTTCGGAGGCCTTAGCAAACCCGACTTCAGAGAGAACTGCCTGCGTAGAGGAACTAGCCAAAACTGCAGCATCGGCTCGCATTCGATTCACAGGCGCTTCGGTACAGGAGCAGCGAGAAGTGCTTGCGACAGTACTTTCGAACGCAACCCTGCAGGACCAGGAACTTGTCGATTTCCAGCTAAAAAGCCCCTACGAAGTCCTGGTGAAAGACTCCGAAGGGGCCTTATGTTACGAATGGTGGGCGATACTGGACTTGAACCAGTGACTTCTGCCGTGTGAAGACAGCGCTCTCCCTCTGAGCTAATCGCCCGCTGGAGAGGCAAATGTTAGCAGGAATGCCCCTTCCTTGCCACGCGCTTTGCGCCCCGGCCCAAGAGCGCCCTCCTACCCCTCCACCTTCTGGAAATCTTCCTTCCCGGCACCGCAGATGGGGCATGCCCAATCATCCGGGAGGTCTTCCCACTTGGTGCCGGCAGGGATGTCGGCGGTGTCATCGCCCTGCTCGGGATCATAGATGTACCCACAGATGACGCATTCCCACTTGTCCAACGAAGCCTCTCCTTGCTCCGGTTGCGCGCGGTGCCGGCTAGTCTACCCGAAACCACCTCAATCGTAACGAATTCGACAGCACACTGGCAGATGAAAAAGCCATGGCCAGCGCTGCGTATATGGGATTGAGCAGGATACCGAACGGCGGGTACAGAACGCCGGCCGCCAGCGGGATGAGGGCGATGTTATAGCCAAAGGCCCACCCCAGATTCTGCCTGATGGTGCGCATGGTAGCCTTGCTCAGGCGGATGGCCGCCACGATGGGGAGAAGATCACCCCGAATCAGTGTCACGTCGGCAGCCTCCATGGCCACGTCCGTGCCCGTACCGATGGCCATGCCTATGTCCGCCTGGGCCAGGGCGGGCGCATCGTTGATCCCGTCACCCACCATGGCCACCACACGGCCTGCGGCCTGGAGTTCCTTGACCTTGGCTGCCTTGTGCTCTGGGAGCACCTCCGCCAGCACCTGAGTGATGCCCGCCTGGGCGGCCACGGCTTCAGCTGTGCGCCGATTGTCCCCCGTGATCATGACCACCTCCAGTCCCAACGCGCGCAGGCGGCGCACGGCTTCGGCCGAGTTGGGTTTGAGCGTGTCGGCCACCGCGATGATCCCCCCCACGTTGCCGTCAACGGCCACGAACATGGGCGTCTTCCCTTCTTCCGCAAAGCGTGCCGCCGCCTCCTCCAAGCCGCCCAAGCGGCAGGAGAACTCCTGCATCAGCGCCAGATTGCCCAGCAGCAACCGGGCACCCCGCATGTCCACCTCTATGCCGCGGCCGGGCAGCGCCCGGAACCCCTTGGCCTCCGCCACCTCCAGCCCCTCCGCCCGGGCGCGCTCCATGATGGCCTCACCCAGCGGATGCTCAGAGCCCTGCTCCGCGGACGCCGCCACACGCAGGAGCTCGCGTTGCTCGTCGCTGGGGCCGGCAGCACTGGTACCAGTACCGTCTCCACGCGCCCCCGTCTCCACGCCCCTCGCCAGCACGTCGGTGACCACCGGGTGACCGGTAGTAAGGGTACCCGTCTTGTCCAGCACCACCGTATCCAGACGGTGAGCCAGTTCCAGCGCCTCGCCCGAGCGGATGAGAATGCCGTTTTCTGCCCCCTTGCCCGTCCCCACCACTACGGCCGTGGGCGTGGCCAGGCCCATGGCACAGGGGCAGGCGATCACCACCACGGACACGAACACCAGCAGCGCCACCGTGAAGCGCGGCTCCGGTCCCGCCAAGAACCACGCCAGGAAGGCCGCCAGCGCAACCCCCAGCACGATGGGCACGAACACGGCCGCGATCCTGTCTGCCACGCGCTGGATGGGCGGCTTGGAACCTTGGGCCTCCTCCACCAGGCGCACTATCTGGGCCAGCGCCGTGTCACGCCCCACCTTCGTGGCCCGAAAGCGGAAGAAGCCGGTCTTGTTGATGGAGGCACCGATCACCTCGTCACCCGGCGACTTCTCCACCGGCAGCGACTCGCCGCTGATCATGGACTCGTCCACGGCCGAGGCGCCGTCCACCACCACGCCGTCCACGGCGATCTTCTGCCCCGGCCGCACCACAACCTCGTCGCCCACTGCCACGTCCTCCGCCGGTATCTCCCACTCCACGCCGTCGCGCAGCACGGTGGCCGTCTTAGCCTGCAGCCCCATGAGCTTTCTCATGGCCTCGGAGGTTCGGCCTTTGGCCCGCGCCTCCAGGAAGCGCCCCAGCAGGATGAGCCCAATGATCATGACCGAGGAATCGAAATAGACCGTGGCCTCGATGCCGCCGCTCAGCAGGCCGCCGTGCCCGGCGTGGGCACCCCCGGCCAGGGAGGGGAAGAAGGTGAGCGCAGCCGAGTAGAGGTAGGCAGCGCTGGTGCCCACGGTGATGAGAGTGTTCATGTCGCTGGTGCGGTGCCGCAGTGCGGCCCAGGCACCGCGGTAGAACTGGCGCCCGGCCCAGAACTGGATGGGAGTGGCCAGGGCCAGCATCACGAACCACATCTGCCGCATGGTGAGGAAGGGAGGGGGGACGAACATCATCAGCATGAGCAGCGCACCCACCATCAGGCTGACTGTCATCTTCCACTTGAGCGTGCGCAGCTCGCGCCGGCGGGCGGCTTCCGCCGCCGCGCCGGGCTCCTCACCCGGAGATCCCTCCTCCACCAGCCCGTACCCGGCCGCCTCCACGGCACGTCGCAGGTCCTGCAGCGAGACCGTCCCCGGGACATACTGGACCAGCACCTTCTCACTGGCGAAATTGACGGCGGCGTTGACCACGTCGGGAAGGGAACGGAGCGCCTTCTCCACCCGCTGGGCACACGTGGCGCACGACATGTTGGTCACACCCAGGCTGCGTGTCTCCAGGGCCACGTCGTAGCCGGCGCCGCGCACGGCGGCCACCAGGCCGGCGGCGTCCACTTGCCGCGGATCGTAGGTGACGGCCGCCCGCTCGGTGGCGAAGTTGACGGCGGCTTCCTGCACGCCTTCAAGCTTCTTCAGGCTGCGCTCCACCCGGGCGGCACAGGCAGCACAGGTCATCCCCTGCACGGGGAGCTGGAAGCCCGCCTTGTCTCCGGAGTTGGAGCCCTGCTTGGAGGCCTGCTGCGTATCGGGTGGAGCCATACCAGGAGTCTACGCGAGGATCCCTGGCGCAGACAGGCGGCCTAGCACTCCACAACAGCGGCCACCCAATGGAAACCTATGCCGGTGCTGACCAGGAGCACGCGGTCGCCCGGCTGCACCTTGCCTTCCTCCATGGCGAGGAACAGATTGAAGAAGACGTCCGGGGCCCCAAAATGCCCGTATCGGCGCAGGTAGTCGGCCGATGAGCGCTCCTCGGGGATTCCCAGCTCTCCCAACACCACCTGCAACACACGCAGATTGGCGTTCACCATGGACACGAAGTCGATGTCGCCCGGCTCCAGCGCCGCTCGTTTGAGCGCCCCCCGTATGCTTTCCACGATGACAGGGACGTAGATCTCCTTGAACTCGCCGTGGGCCCTTTCCCGATCCACCACGCGATAGTGGTCGGCATCTGACCCTGCCGCCTGCTCCTGGGCCACCCGGGCCCGAACGCCGCCTCCGTCGATGCGCCACAGGTCAGAGAACTCCCCGCGCATGAGCCCCTGGTACGCCAGGAGACGCACCGGCTGGTCTCCCCGGCTGACCACCACGGCACCTCCTCCATCCCCGAAGAAGACGGAATCGCAGACCTGATGCGGAGTGAAGGAGCTCCAACGGTCACCGCCCAGCAGTAGAACGTGCTGCAGGCTCGTGTCGAAGGCCAGGAAGGACGACGCCGTCCACAGGCCGGTGAGCATGGCCGCACACCCTTGCGCCACATCGAAACCGTGGGCGGAGTGCGCTCCCAGTGCCGCCTGTGCTGCGCCGGCCGTGGTGGGCATGATGTACTCGGGCACCGCCGCTCCGCACCACAGCACCAACCCTACGTCCTCTGCCCTCACCTGCGCCCGCTCCAGTGCCTCTCGGGCCGCCGCCACAGCCATGTGCACCGGCAACACGTCCGCAGCCGCCCGGCGCACGCTATAGGCCCCGGCGTACTCGGCCACTCGCGGCGGGGTCCCGGACCGCTCCGCCAGATCGGAGAGAAGGAGGCGCTCCTCGGGAAGGTAGAAGCCCATGCCGCTGATGCCGGAGAGCGCTCCCCCTGACGGCCCAGTACGCAGGGCGGCCTCGAACGCGTCGCCCGCCATCATCCGCCCTCTGCCATCATTCGCCCCTGAAGAGCGGTGGCCGCTTGTCCAAGAAGGCGGCCAAGCCCTCTCTCTTGTCCCGCGTGTAGTGGTTGACGCTGGCGGAGAGGACCTCTAACAACACCGCCGCTTCCTTCCCGCCGCCGGCATTGGCCAACAAGGCGTCCTTCATGAGACCAAGCGCCACCGGCGGGCCGGCGGCCAGCCGGCCCGCCACATCTGCGGCCCGCTCCTCCAGACGACCGGGTTCCGCCACCCAGTTGACCAACCCACACTCCCGGGCTTCCTGGGCGCCGACCATACCTCCCAGCAGGCACATCTCCATGGCCTTCCCCAGGCCCACCAGCCGAGGTAGGCGAAATGTGGTGCCTACCGCCGCCACCAGCCCCAGCGTAGCCTCGGGCAGACCAACACGGGCGGCAGTGGAGGCCAAACGCAGCGTGCAGGCCAGCGCAAGTTCCAACCCGCCGGCGGCGGCCGACCCGTTGATCACAGCCACCGATGGCTGCGGGAGACTTTCCAGCCGGTCAAAGACCCGATTGAGATCCTTCAGGAACACCCGAGAATTGAGGGGGTTGTACTCCTCCGTGCCCACTTCCACTCCCGCGCAGAAGGCCCGGCCCGCTCCCGTCACCACCACGGCCCGGATGCGATCGTCCGCCTCCAACTGCGCCAGCGCCGCGTCCAGCTCCCGGATCATGAGAGGCGTCAACGTGTTGAGACGGTCAGGCCGATCCAGCACAATACGAGCCACCGGCCCGGACCGCTCCATACGAAGATCGCTCACAGGCTCATCTCAGGCCGCCAGGAAGCGGTACAGATTGCGCAGCATGGCCGCGGTGGCCCCCCAGATGAAGTAGCATCTGCCGTCACCGCCCTCCCAAGGCATGGAGTAGAACTGGCCGTGCTGCCCCGACTCCTCAAAGGCATGGCGGTAGTGGTGGTCCGGCTGCATCAAGTAGTCCAGCGGCACCTCGAAGACCTCTGTTACCTCCCCTGAATCCAGGCGAACCGCGAAGCCGGGGCGGACCAAGGCCACCACCGGGGTCACCAGGTATGCACTGACCGTGGCGTAAACGGGCAATGAGCCAATCACCTCCACGCGGTCTGCCGGAAGTCCTATTTCCTCTTCCGCCTCGCGCAGAGCGGTGGCGGCGGCATCGGCATCCACAGGCTCCGCCCGACCGCCCGGGAAGCTTATTTGCCCGGCGTGGTCCCGCAGGCAGTCGTTGCGCCGGGTGAGCAGAACCGTCAGCCTGTCCCTCACCACCAGGGGCACCAGCACCGCCGCGCAGGCAGGCGGACGATCTACCAGAGTCACGCCCAAGGGCGGCTCGGGCTGCCAGTCAGCGGGCTGGGAGAAGCGCAGACGCACCATGTCCGGGGTGAGACGGTCCGGGGGCACAGGCGGCAGGCCATCCCCGGCGGGTAGAGCGGGGATCCTCTCGGGGTTGAGGGCTCTGAGGTTTCTTTTGGGCACGACGACCGCGACCCGCCTACTCCAGCTGAGACTTCAGCCGCCGAGCCCGCTCGGTGGACTGGAGCTTGGAAAGTGCTTTCGCTTCAATCTGCCGGATGCGCTCCCGGGTCACCCCGAAACGCCGTGCCACCTCTTCCAAGGTGCGAGGGTGTTCACCCTTGAGGCCAAAGCGCAGCTCAATCACTTTGCGCTCGCGATAGGGCAGCGAATTGAGTGCGGCGTTCACAGTGTCCTTGTCCAGCTGCCGGGCCACCACGTCGAAGGAGAGGATGGCTTCCTCGTCTTCGATGAAGTCCCCCAGTTCGGAGTCCTCTTCCTCCCCAATGGGCGTCTCCAAGGAGACCGTGGTTTGGCTGATCTTGAGGATTTCCCGGATCTCCGCTTCGCTCATGCTCATCTCACGAGCCAGTTCCTCAGGAAGCGGTTCACGGCCCATGTCCTGTAGCAGTTGGCGCTGCACGCGGATGAGCTTGTTGATCTTCTCCACCATGTGCACGGGGATGCGAATGGTGCGCGCCTTGTCCGCGATGGCGCGGGTGATGGCCTGGCGGATCCACCACGTGGCGTAGGTGGAGAACTTGTGGCCCTTGCGATAGTCAAACTTCTCCACCGCTCGGATGAGGCCCAGATTGCCCTCCTGGATGAGGTCCAGGAAGCTCATGCCGTCCGTGTGGTAGCGCTTGGCGATGCTCACCACCAAGCGCAGATTGGCCTCGATCAGCTTGTGCTTGGCCATGATGTCCCCGCGCTCGATGCGTTTGGCCAGCGTCACCTCTTCTTCGGCCGTCAGCAGACGCACCCGCCCGATCTCCTTGAGGTACATCCGTACCGGGTCTGTGGTGGGCATGTCCACGCTGAGATCGAGCACCGCTTCGCTCTCAATGCGCCAGCGCGGAACCTCGTCCTCCGACTCCATCTCGGAGAGAGAGGCCTCCCCCAGGAACTCATCCATGATTTCCGCCCCGCGGTCCAAGAGGCGGGTATAGATGGCTTCACGCTGCTCAGTGGTCAAATCGATATCGAAGAGGGTTTCCTCGATATCCTCCGCACTGATGAAGCCCTTGGCCGCTCCCAAGTCCACAAGACGCTCGACGAGGCTCTCCACCTCATCCGCATTCATGGCCCATCTTTCCACCGATAGGCTCCGTTCCGTCTCGGCCGGAGGAACGGACCACTCCGGCAACTTCTTCCTACGCCAGCGCGCCGGAGGACGGTGAGCCATCACCGTTGCCACTGAGCCACCGCGCGCCATAGTCACGCATGTGGTCCACCAGTGGGATGAGATCGCGGCCCATCTCCGTCAGCTCATACTCCACCCGAGGCGGAACTTCCGGATAGCTGGTACGGGTAATAATACCGGCTTTTTCGAGGCTCTTGAGCCGTTCGGACAGGGTCTTGGGGCTTATGCCCTGCAGAGACCTCTCCAGCGAGCTGAAGCGATTGATGCCCGCAGAAAGATCACGCAGGACGAGGATGGTCCACTTTCCGGAGATGATGTCGGCGGTCTTGAGGACCGGGCAGGAGTCATCGTTAGATACGCTGTGACGCACGGTTCACGAACCTTTCAATCTGGGGGCCACCAAAACTACCAAAAATGCACGTTCATTTCAATTGTCAGGTGATGAGCCGGCCAGCGCCTTTCGGAGCAATTCGTTGAGCAATTGCGGATTGGCCTGGCCGCGAGTCTGCTTCATGATCTGACCCACGAAGAAGCCCAGCACCCGGTCCCGACCCTGCCGGTACTCCTCGGCCGGTCCGGGATTTGCGGCAATCAGTTCGGAAACCATGGTTTCCAGCTCCCCCGTGTCCGAGATCTGGCCCAATCCTCTCTCCGCCACCAGTTCCGGCGCCCCTTTGCCGGTTTCCACCATGGCGGCGAAGACGTCTTTGGCCATCTTGCCGGACAGCGTGCCTGCCGCCAGCAACCCGAGCAACTCGGCCAGCGCCTCCACGGAGACGGCTGAGTCCTTCACCTCCAGCCCCTGCGCGTTCAGGTAGCCGGAGAAATCGCCCATGACCCAGTTGGCCGCCAGCTTGGCCTCCCCCGTCTGGGTGGACAGCCGCTCAAAGAACGCGGCCAGGGGTCGGTTGGCGGAGAGAACGCCCGCGTCATAGGGAGAAAGGCCGTAGTCGCGCATGTAGCGCTCCTTACGGGCGGCCGGAAGTTCGGGCAGGCCGGCGCGCACCTTCTCCACGTATTCGGCGGAGAGCTCAATGGGTACCATGTCCGGCTCCGGGAAGTAGCGATAGTCGTGAGCCTCTTCCTTGCTGCGCAGCGTGGAGACCTTGCCGGACCCCGTGTCAAAATGCACGGTCTCCTGCACGATCTCCTCGCCCCTCTCCAAAGCCGAGATCTGTCGCTCGATCTCCGCCTCCAGGCCCCGCTGCAGGAAGCGGAAGGAGTTCATGTTCTTGAGCTCGGTGCGGGTGCCGAAGGGGGTGCCGGGACGGTGCACAGAGATGTTGGCGTCGCAGCGCAGCGAGCCCTCCTCCATGTTCACGTCTGAGACTTCCAGCGCCTCCAGCAGGCTCTTCAGCTGTGTGAGATAGGCACGGGCCTGCTCCGGCGTGTGAATCTCCGGCTCGCTCACAATCTCCACCAGAGGCGTGCCGCCCCGATTGAAGTCCACCATGGAGTAGTCCGCGCCGGCGATGCGACCGTCCACCCCGCCCGCGTGCACCAGCTTGGCGGCATCATCCTCCAGGTGTGCCCGCGTGACGCCCACCCGCAGGATGGAGCCATCCTCCAATTCCACGTCCAGGTGGCCGTCGACCGCCAGAGGTAGATCGTACTGGGAGATCTGATAGCCCTTGGGAAGATCGGGATAGAAGTAGTTCTTGCGATGGAAGATGGAGTGCGGCGAGATGGTGCAGTTGAGAGCCAGCCCAATGCGGGTGGCGTACTCAATGGCCTTCTCGTTCATGGCCGGCAGGGTGCCGGGGTGGCCCAAGCACAGGGGGCAGACATTCGTGTTGGGGACGTCCCCGAAGGAGACCGGGCAGCCGCAGAACATCTTGGTGGCGGTGTTCAGCTGCACGTGAATCTCCAGGCCAATGACGGCCTCCCAGCCCTCGGGCGTCACCATCATCCCACCTCCTTGGCCGGAGTCACGTCCAGCGGAGGACGGGTGCTCACCTGCAGCCGCTGCTCCAAAGCGTAGGCCGCGTCCAGCATCATCTGCTCGCTGAAGTGCGGCCCGATGATCTGCAGACCCACGGGCAGGCCGTCCGCAAAACCCGCCGGGAGGCTGAGGCCGGGCAGACCGGCCAGGTTGACGGGAATGGTGCACAGGTCCGAAAGGTACATGGTCAGCGGGTCCGCCGTACGCTCACCCAGCCGGAAGGCCACCGTGGGGGACGTGGGAGAGATGAGGAGGTCCACCTCGGCGAAGGCCTTCTGGAAGTCCCGAATGATGAGCGTGCGCGTCCGCTGGGCCTGGGCGTAGTAGGCATCGTAGTAGCCGGAGGACAGGGCGTAAGTGCCGATCATGATGCGGCGCTTGACCTCCGGCCCGAAACCCTCGCTGCGCGTGCGCGTGTACATCTCGTGAAGCGTTTCCGCCTTGTGCGCCCTGTGCCCGTAGCGCACGCCGTCGAAGCGGGCCAGATTTGCGCTGCACTCCGCTGGAGCGATGATGTAGTAGGCGGCAAGGCCGCGCTCCACGGAGGGCAGGCTGACCTCGCAGCACCGGCCGCCCAGCGCTTCCAGCGCTTCCACCGCCTGCTCGAAGATCCGACGCACACCAGGCTGGATGGTGTCACCCAGATACTCCTTGATGATGCCGAAGCGCCTCCCGGCCAGGCTCTCCCCCCGCGGCACGGCAATGGGAGTCGGCAGCCCCAGGCTGGTCTGGTCATTGGGGTCCCGCCGGCCGATGAGATCCAAGAGGGCGGCGACGTCCTGCACGGTGCGCGCAAAGGGGCCGACTTGGTCCAATGAGCTGGCGAATGCAATGAGGCCCCAGCGACTGACCGCGCCGTAGGTGGGCTTCATGCCCACCACGCCACACAGCGAGGCTGGCTGGCGAATGGAGCCCCCCGTGTCACTTCCCAGGCTCCAAGGCGCCTCTCCCGCGGCCACGGCGGCGGCGGAGCCTCCGCTGGAGCCGCCAGGCACCCGTTCCAGATCCCAGGGATTGCGGGTCACCTGATAGGCCGAGTTCTCCGTGGAGGAACCCATGGCAAACTCGTCCATGTTGAGCTTGCCCAGGATGACCAGGCCGGCTTCCTTCAGCAGCCGCACCACTGTGGCATCGTACGGCGGGATGTACCCCTTGAGAATGCGGGAACCGCAGGTGGTCTCCACTCCTCTGGTGCAGAGGATGTCTTTGACGGCGATGGGGACACCCTCCCAGGGGGAGCGTTCCTCCGGCCGTTTGGCGTCCACCGCGCGCGCCTGCGCCAGCGCTCCCTCCTCGTCCACCTGCAGAAAGGCACCCACACGCCCTTCGACAGCCTTCACCCGATCCAACAGGGCCGCAGTGATCTCTTCGGAGGTGGCTTCACCGACAGCCAACAGGCGCCGGCACTCGTGGGCAGTCAGCGAATGACTGTCAAGCATCATGGCCACAAGCTAACCCATGCGGGGCACAAGAAAATGGCCCCGTTCCGTGGCAGGAGCGTTGGCCAGTGCCTCCTCCTGGGTAAGGCAGGCCCGCGGCTCATCCAGCCGAAAGATATTCACCACGTTGACGGCGTGGGCCGTGGCGGGGACTCCGGTGAGGTCCAGTTCCTGCAACTGGTTGATGTAGTCGATGATGCTCGACAGCTCCTGCTGCAGCAGCGCGATCTCCTGTTCCTCGAACCGAAGTCGCGCAAGGCGAGCCACATGCTCCACTTCACTGCGGGAAATCACGATGAGGCTCCTCTACCGGATTGATCTTCGCACGAGGGCCGGCTGCGCACGGTGCCGGGCCGGCTCCTCACCGTCCGTGATTATAGCCGGGAGGCCGGCCGGAGCACGAATCCTGCCGCCTCCACGCACCCTGCGGATACCCCGAAGAAATGATTCTTTCCTCTCTCCCGCGTCTCAGTCCGAGGAATCCCGCAGTTGCTGGGCTCCCCGATAGTTCTTGAGGCGGGTGAGCGTCTTTGCCTCCACCTGGCGTATGCGTTCACGGGTCACGCCGAAACGCTCCCCCACCTCCTCCAGGGTGAGTGGCGGCTCTCCCTTCAGGCCGAAACGCAGCTCCAGCACCTTTCGCTCACGTAGCGGCAGGCTTTCCAGCACCTTGCTCAGCTCTTCGCTGCGGATCTTGCGCGCCACCGCATCCGGCGGCTGTTCCGCCAACGCGTCGATGATGAAATCGCCCAGCTCCGACTCATCCTCCTCGCCGGTGGGCGTCTCCAACGATACCGGCTCCTGCGCCGTCTTCTGGATATCGCGTACCTTGGCCGGGGATAGCCCCATCTCGGCGGCGATCTCCTGCACGGTAGGCTCGCGCCCCAGCTTCTGCACCAGTTCCCGCTGGATGCGCGACAGCTTGTTGATGGTCTCCACCATGTGCACCGGTACGCGGATGGTGCGCGCTTGGTCCGCAATGGCCCGAGTGATGGCTTGGCGGATCCACCAGGTGGCGTATGTAGAGAACTTGAAGCCCCGAGTGTAGTCGAATTTCTCCACCGCACGGATGAGGCCCAGGTTGCCCTCCTGGATCAGATCCAGCAGCAGGAGACCGCGCCCCACATACCGCTTGGCGATAGACACCACAAGCCGTAGATTGGCCTCCGTGAGCCGGCGCTTGGCTTCAACGTCCTTGACCCGGACCTTCTTGGCCAGTTCCACTTCTTCCTCGGCGCTGAGCAGGGGAACCTTGCCGATCTCCTTGAGGTACAGCCGTACCGGATCCCCGGTGGTCTGGTCCAGAGTGAGGTCCAGCTTGCTGAGGAAACGAGCCTCCTCGGCATAGTCCTCCTCGTCCTCCGCGCCCGGCTCCACCACCTCGATGCCAACATCGGACAGCCGGGAATACAGACCCTCGAGGTCCTCGGGAGAGACTTCGGCATCCTGAAGAAGCTCGCTCACCTCCCCCGGGGAGAGCACCCCCTTCTCGCGGCCTCTGTCGAACACCGCGCGGAAGGCGCCGCTATCAAGACGTCTGGCTGCCATGGCAGGGACTCACTCCTCGTCGACGTTGGCCAGCATATGGCGCACCTCTTGCCGCAGGACTTCGAGCCGCAGCAGCTTCCCTTCGAGTTCCCGTTCTCCGGGATCACCGGTCAGCGCCGCCTGAAGTGAGCCAATCACTCGATCCAGATGCTGCTCCTGCAGCTTGAGATAGTCATGCTGCAACAGTCCCTCTGTATGCACGTCATCTTCGCTGGAGATGAGAAGCCCTGTGAGCAGACGACCGACCTCATCATGTTCCAACGTGGCCCGCCTGGCGGCATCTACCACAGGGACCCCCTCGTCCGCGGCCGGACACAGCACGTCATACACCCGCTGGTGCAGCCCGTCAACGAAGTGCTCCCGACTCATTCCCCGGAACAGCTCCGCCGCACGCCCGGGATGCCTCAGCACGCCCGCCAGAAAACGTCGCTCAAGCGATACCTCCGGGGCGAGCACCTTGACCCGATAGGCTGCTTCCTCTCCCTTGTCCCCCTCTGTAGGCGAATGACGTGTGGCCCCCGTGCGAAGAAGGAACCGCACGTTCTCCGGCGCCAGTCGCAACCGATCTGCCACGAACTGGACCTCCTCTTCCTTCTCTTGAGGAGAGCCCGCCCGGTCCAACAGCTTCCTGACCGCCTCGAAGGCGCGCACCCTACCTTCGCTCCCGGTTAGGTCCGTCGATCCCAGTCGCCCATTGATCTCATATCTTAGCAACGAGATCTTGCCGGCAACAAGACGCCGCAGGTCGTCGGGGGAGCCGGACACGGCCAGTTCCGCCGGATCCCTCCCCGGCGGAAGCGCCACCACCATGGGTCGCAGCCCGGCCTGCCGCGCGATCTCCCCCGAGCGCACCGCCGCCTCCGCCCCCGCCCGATCCGCATCGAACATGAAGGTGACGTTCTTCGTGAAACGGGTGAGCAGAGCCAACTGCCGGCCGGTGAAAGCGGTGCCCATGGAGGCCACCACGTTGGTCACGCCGGCCTGCACCATCCCCAGCACGTCCGTGTAGCCCTCCACCACGATCACTTCGTCCGCCTCGACGATGGCCCGCCGGGCCTGAAAGAGGCCGTACAGGAGACGACCCTTATCGTATACCGGCCCCTCGGGCGAGTTGAGATACTTGGGCAGATCGTCACCCAGCATCCGGCCACCGAAGCCCACCACCCGGCCGCGATGATCCACCAGGGGGAACATGAGGCGGCCGCGGAAGCGATCAAAAACCCTCCCGGCGCTCCTGGAGGTCAGTCCAGCTGCCTCCAGCTCGCGAGCCGTGAATCCCTGCTCACCTGCCCGTCGGGACAGCACGTGCCACCCCGTGGGGGCAAGGCCCACCAGGAACTCCTCGCACACCGTGCGCCCCAGACCGCGTGCCGCAAGATACGCGCGCGCCGCCTCGCCGCCCTTGCTCTCCCAGAGGTACCGTTGATAGAAAGCAGCCGCCTTCTCCAGCACCTGGAGCAAACGCTGTTCCCTCCCCCTGTCCGCCGAGGCGGCAGAGCCCATCTCTTCTCTCTCCAGAGGAACGGAGTAGCGCTCGGCCAGCACTTCGACGGCCTCGGTGAAGGTCAGGTTGTCCATGCGCTGCAGGAACGTGAAGACATCCCCACCTTCTCCGCAACCGAAGCAGTGGTACAGCCCCTTCTCCACGCTCACGGTAAAGGAGGGCGTCTTCTCCTGATGGAAGGGGCACAGCCCCAGAAGAGTAGACCCGCGTTTGCGCAGCGACGTGTAGCGCGACACTACGTCCGCCAGGTCCGCGGCGGCGGCCACCGCCTGCACCGAGGACTCCCTGATCTTCAGCCCCTTCCCCCTTCCGGCCGTGGGCCGTGGGAACGGAGTATAGCAAGCGGCAGGTGGCTGGTTCTCGCCCAACCGCCGCTGGTACGATAGTCAAGTGAGAGAAGGTCGCGTCCAGACCAAGAAGGCGTGGTTCCCGTCCCGGTGCCGGGCGGAACACGCACGTGGCTGCCTGATGGCCGTGCTGCTCCTGCTCTTCTGGCTATCCCCTCATGAGCACCTTCCCGGCTCCGCGCTGTCGGCGGGCAACACAGCCTTGGCGCTCCAGGTTTCTGCTTCCAGCACCTTTCTGGCACCGGACCCCGACTCGCCACCGGCGCTGCCCGTGGTGAATCGAGACGTGGATCTGGTGATCTACGGCACCACCACCTCCGCCATAGGAGCAGTGCGGGCGCTGCAACGGGCCGGCAACGCTTTCGGAGGGGGGCTGGAGATCGCCGTCATCGGCACGGGACCTTCACTGGAGAGCACCATTGCCCAGGGCCTCTCCGTGGAAGACCTCTACGGCTCCGGCAGCGCCAGCGGTTTCTACGCTGAGTTTCGCCAGGCGGTTATCGACGAATACGCCGCCCGCGGGATCAACGCCATGTACGAGTCGCGGCTCGTGGTGGAGCCGGAGATGGCGGCGGGTATCTTGCGCTGGTACCTGGACAAGAACGGCGCCGGGAGGCCGGGCGTCACTTTCGTCCAGGGTCGCTTGGTGTCAGCGAGTGATTCAGGCACCCGCTACGTGCTGGTCAACACCGGCCAGACGCAGATGTACATCACCACCCGCTACTTCATCGACGCGTCTCCGGAAGGGGACCTGGCCCGGCTGCTGGGAGCGGGGTACCGGATCGGACGGTCCGAAGAGGTTTACAACGACGCCACCGGCCACCGCGCGCCACGGCCCTCGCGGGGGAACGACTATGCCACTGCCCCTCAGAGCATGTCCATGCTGCTCACCCTACAGATCCACTCAGGCACCGCCCCGGACGTGGCCTCGCTGGGTCATGCCGGCTACCGCCCGGAGGACTACGGCAAGCCCGGCTTCACACTGTCGGAATGGGCACGGTCCTCGTTCGCCACCAGCTGGTCCTTGCGCTACGTCCTACCCAACGGCAAGCGCGAGCTCAATGAAGCCTGGAGCGACTATGCCGATCCGGACATCAGCTTCGACTGGGTAATGTTCCCGGAGAAACGCGCGGCCATCCGCGACATGATGCAGAACTGGATCCTCAACAAGGTCCGCTACCTGCAGCAGAACGGGTATCCCTCCGTCGGCGTGGCCACCGTACCCACCCGGCCCTACGTGCGTGATGGCGTAAGGATCGCGGGGCCGGCCACCTACACCGCAGACGATATCGTCAGCGGTCGCATACAGCATTCGGTGGCCTACGGCGTCTACGCCCTCTTCGACCGGCACGATACCGTCCAAGGCTCCCACCAGGACAGCACCACCGGGCGTGTTCACGTGCCCATGGAATCGCTGTTGGTGGCTGAACACCCCTGGCTGCTGGTGAGCACGGCGCTCTCCACAGACAGCGCGGCGGGCTGCTCGGCCGTGCGCATGGAGCCCGTGCGAGCCAACACCGGTGGAGCGGCCGGGATCATGGTGGCCATTGCGGCGACCTCCAACACGCCTCTTCACTCTCTGGACTACACCACCGTACGGGACGAGTTGCTGCGCCAAGGCTACCAGCTCTAGCCCTGTCCACCGCACTCGGGGGAGCCGAGCCCCGGTACCCCCAACACCCCACTCCGCTTGGGAGCGCCCTCCAGCTAGGCGTGGATGGCTGCGATAACCGGAGCCAGCACCAGCGCCATGAGGCACATGAGCTTGATAAGTGTGTTGATGGCCGGGCCGGCAGATTCGCGCAGCGGATCACCGAACAGATGACAGACATCCGCCACCTTGTTCATCGCCTCTTCCGCTGGTTCCTTGGCCGGATTGCCCGAAGGGCCCTCACCCGCCGTCTGTCCCTCAGGCAGGTAGTAGCGCAGCCCGGACCACACCCCGCCGGCGGTGATGAGAGTGGTGGCCAACAGGAACCCGCAGATCGTGGCTCCCACCACCACGCCGCCCAAGGCCATGGGGTTGACCAGGCCCACCAGGAGAGGGACTGCCAGCGCCACAGCAGCCGGCAACGCCAGGCCCTTCAGAGCCTGAACCATAGCAATGGAAACACAGGTGCCCAGGTCCGGTCGCGCGCTGCCGCCGCGCAGACCGGGGATCTCCCGGAACTGCCGCCGGATTTCCCCCACGACCAGGCCGGACGTGCGGGTGACGTTGGTCAAGGTGAAGTAGCTGAAGAGGAAGGGCAGCATCCCGCCCAGCAGGAGACCGATCATGAGGGCCGGGTCTTCCAGCAGGTCGAAGACGGGGAGGTTCTCGGCGGCCGCGCGACCAATGGCGAGCCGGTAGGTCTGAAAGTAGGCCACGAGCAGGATGATGGAGGTGAGCGCGGCGGTGGCCCCGGCGTAGCCGCGGGCGGCCGCCGCCGCCGAGTTGCCCAGGGAATCAAGCCGAAGTGTCCGGGCCCGCACCTCCTTCGGCAGCCCGGCCATTTTGGCAATACCATGGGCGTTGTCCGCCACCGGCCCATAGGCTCCCATGCTGATCCAGAATGATGCGGGAGAGAGCATCCCCAAGATGCCTATGGACACGTAGTACCACCCGGCATCGGGGAGGCCGCTGAGGAAACCCATGAAGTAGCTGAAGGCCATCAGCACCCCCAGGATCAGGGACGGCAGAGCCACCGCCCGCAGGCCGGAGGAGAGACCGCGAATCAGTGCGGGGGCGGTTCCCAGTTGAGCCGCCGCGGCCGCTGAGCGGACGGGGTGACGGCGAACCGACACATCGAAGCGGGCCAGCCAACCCAGTCCCATGCCGGCCACCCAACCGGCCGCCGCACTCCAGAACAGGCCCAGATAGCGAGTAGCGCTCTCGCCCGGACCGGGCAGAACCAGAAGCACGAGCAGCAACAGGCCTCCCAGGGCAACCGGCGCCGCCACGTAGGCAGCGATCCGGAAGGAAGCGAAGTCTGCATCCCTCCTCCGGGCGGCCTGCACCGCCCACTGGCCGGCCAGCGACCCAATGAGCCCTGCCACACCTAGGAGAAGGGGGAAGACCACCAACAGCGTCCCCGGGCGTGAAGGAGCCAGCACCGTGGCCAGCAGCATGGAGGCCGCTGTAGCGCCCACGAGCGAATCGCTGATGTCGGCGCCCATACCGGTCACGCCGCTGACATTGTCGCCTATCTGATCCGCAATCACTCCCGGATTCTGCAGGTTGTCCCCTGGAACGTCACCCTCCAACTGCAGAGCCAGGGCCGAGCCGATGTCCGTGGCCTTGGCAAAGGTTCCCCCTCCCACGCGGGCGAAGATGGCAAAGGTGGACATGCCCAGCGCAAAACCCGCCACCTGGACCGGTTCCCGCAGGAGAAGCCAACTGCCCGCCAATCCCAGGAGGCCCACACCCACAGTGACCAGACCGGTGACGGTACCGGCCTCATAGGCAATACGGAATCCGGCAGACAGCGAGGTGACGGCGGCATTGGTGGTCCTGGCGTTGGCCCTGGTGGCAATCAACATGCCCAAGTGGCCGGCCAGCCCCGCCAGTATCACACCCCCCGCGTAGCTCGCCGCCGCCTGCCAGCCAAGAGCAGATCCGGACGCCTCACCCAAGACGGCAAGGACCACCACCACCAGGAGCGAGACCCGAGCCAGCAGCGAATACTGCTTCTTGGCAAAAGCCACTGCTCCCGCGTGAACGAGTTCGAGGATGTCGCGCATGACCTCGGAGCCACCCTGATGCCTGACCACCCGTGCCGCCAGCCAACCGGCATATACCAAGCAGGCGAACGCCGCCACCAGAGCCACCCCTGTCCAGTTCACGGCGGTCACCGGCACACCACTAGACGGCCCAGCCCTTGGGCAAGGACAGCGAGAAGTAAAGCTTCATGGCGAAACGGTCCGTCATGCCGGCAACGTAGTCGGCCACACGCACGGCAAGGAGGTCGAGGGAGGGTGTTGTCCCGGTGCCAACCGGCACGACAGGAGGCCCGGCCGCCGAGGGCAGAAGGTCAGGATGCTCGAGAAAGTGACAGAACAGGCCTCGAATGACGCGTCTCACCTGCTGCCCTCCGTTTTCCTCAATGGAGCGCGCGTACACGGTGGCGAACAGAAACTCCCGCAGCGACGACATGGCCTCGCCTATGCGCCGGCTCTGGCCTATGTCTCCCAACTCCACGCTCGTGTCAACCAGGTCGTGGACCAGGGTGTCGATGCGCTCCGAGCCGGTGTTTCCCAGGAGAGAGAAGAGGCCGGGGGGAAGATCACCCGTTCCGATTAGCCCAGCACGCAGGGCATCATCCAGGTCATGGTTGACATAGGCAATGCGGTCACCCACGTGGACGATCTTACCCTCCAGTGTGGCGGGTTGCCCCGCACCCGTGTGGTTGCGTATGCCGTCCCGCACTTCCCAGGTCAGATTCAGTCCCGCCCCATCGTTCTCGAGCGTGTCCACCACCCGCAGGCTCTGCTCATTGTGGCGGAAACCACCCGCTCCCATCTCCTCAAGTATCTCATTCAGTACCTCCTCCCCGGCATGGCCGAAGGGGGTATGCCCCAGGTCATGACCCAGGGCGATGGCCTCCGTGAGGTCCTCATTGAGTCGCAATGCCCGGGCGGCAGCGCGCGCCACGCCCGCTACCTCCAAGGTGTGCGTGAGCCGGGTGCGATAGTGGTCACCTTCCGGGGCGATGAACACCTGCGTCTTGTGCTTGAGCCTACGGAAGGCTTTGCAGTGCAGGATGCGATCACGATCGCGCTGGAACTCGGTGCGCAGCAGGCAGGGCGCCTCCTCCCTCCGCCTGCCCCGGGAGTCTGTGGAGCGCATAGCCAAAGGGGACAGCCCGGCCTCGAAAGCGATCACGTCGAGGCTGGTCCGGCCGGCCGCTTCCCTCTTCACGTCACCACATCCTTACACCGCTGGGGCCGGGCGGCTTCCGCCGCCCGGCCCCCGTTCCCACATCACTCCACGATGCGCGCCTCTACGCGTTGCTGGCCGGGCCCGCGCCCTTGTTGAGCGCGGCCTGAGCCGCCGCCAGCCGGGCCAGCGGCACGCGGAAGGGACTGCAGCTGACATAGTTGAGGCCCACCCGGTGGCAGAAATCGATACTGGAGGGCTCGCCGCCGTGCTCACCACAGATGCCCAACTTGATGGTGGGGTTGACGGCGCGGCTCTTCTCTTTGGCCATGGCCACCAGCCGGCCCACTCCATCTTGGTCCAGCTTCTGGAAGGGATTGGCCTTCAGAATACCCTGCTTGGTATAGAAGGTGAGGAACTTCCCCTCCGCATCGTCCCGCGAGAAGCCCAGGGTGGTCTGGGTCAGATCGTTGGTACCGAAGCTGAAGAAATCAGCATACTGCGCAATCTCGTCCGCGGTGACGGCAGCCCGCGGCAGCTCGATCATGGTCCCCACCTTGTAGGGGATCTCCACGTTGCGCTCCGCCAGTACCGCGTCCGCCGTCTTCTCCGTGAGCTCACGCATCATCTTCAGCTCTACCCAGAAGCCCACCAGGGGGATCATGATCTCCACCTGTGGCACCTTGCCGCTCTCGGCCATCACATTGCAGGCCGCCTCCATGATGGCCCGCACCTGCATGGCATAGATCTCCGGCCACTGGATACCCAGGCGGCACCCGCGGGTGCCCAGCATGGGGTTCATCTCGTGCAGCTGCTTGACCTTCGCCACCAACTTTTCCTGCTCGGCGATCTCCTCCGGCGAGGCACCGGTGCACTTCATATGCTCCAGTTGCACGCTCACGGTCACGTAATCCGGCAGGAACTCGTGCAGCGGCGGGTCCAGCAGGCGGATGGTCACCGGGAGGCCCTCCATGGCCCGGAACAGCCCTTCAAAGTCCTCCCGCTGGAAGGGGAGCAACTCGGCCAGGTGGACCTCACGATCCTCGGTGGTCTCCGCCATGA
The DNA here is from genome assembly GCA_012719395.1 of Gaiellales bacterium. Taxonomy (GTDB): domain Bacteria; phylum Actinomycetota; class Thermoleophilia; order RBG-16-64-13; family RBG-16-64-13; genus JAAYAL01. The sequence continues at coordinate 25,669 of JAAYAL010000070.1, forward strand.
TCATGTTGCGCACGTGCGGCAGACGCTCCTGCTGCATGAACATGTGCTCCGTGCGGCACAGGCCGATCCCCTCCGCCCCGAATTCCCGGGCGCGACGGGCATCCTCCGGCGTATCCGCGTTGGTGCGCACGCCCAGCACGCGCACCTCATCCGCCCAGTGCAGCACCTTGTCAAAATTGCCCGAGATCTGCGGCGGCGCCAGGGGAACCTTGCCCAGGTAGATGCGGCCGGTGGAGCCATCCATGGTGATCCAGTCATTCTCGCGCACTGCGGTGTCACCAACGGTGAAGTAGGTGCCTGTCGGGTCGATCTTGACCTCAGACGCCCCCGCGATACACGGCCGACCCATACCACGTGCCACCACGGCAGCGTGAGAGGTCATGCCACCGAAGCTGGTGATGACGCCTTGGGCGTAGACCAGACCGTGGATATCGTCAGGATTGGTCTCCCAACGTACCAGAATGACCTTCTCGCCCAGCTCACCCCGCCGCTCGGCTTCGTTGGCCGTGAATACCACCATGCCCGATGCCGCCCCCGGTGAGGCGTTGAGGCCGGAGGTCAACGGCTCCGCTTTGGCCTTGGGATCCAGGGTAGGATGGAGCAGTTGATCCAAAGCGTCCGGCTCGATGCGGCCCAGCCCCTCCTCCTTGGTGATCATGCCCGATTCCACCATGTCCACGGCTATCTGTAGGGCGGCGGCGGCCGTGCGCTTGCCGTTCCGCGTCTGCAGCATGTAGAGCTTGCCGTCTTCGATGGTGAACTCCACGTCCTGCATGTCCCGGTAGTGAGCCTCCAGCTTCTGGCGGATGCCATCGAGCTCCGCGTAGATCTCCGGCATCACGTCCTTGAGCTCTATGAGGGGCCGCGGGAGCCTCACCCCGGCCACCACATCCTCGCCCTGAGCGTTCAGAAGCCACTCGCCGTAGAACTCGCTTGCACCGGTGGCGGGGTTGCGCGTGAACGCCACGCCCGTGCCGGAGGTCTCCCCTTTGTTGCCGAACACCATCATCTGCACATTGACGGCGGTGCCCAAGTCATCCGGAATGTTGTTCAACTGCCGGTATACCTTGGCGCGATTGTTGTCCCAGCTCTTGAATACGGCGCCGACTGCCAGATCCAGTTGCTCCCTGGGATCATCCGGGAAGCTGCGTCCCGCGTGCTGCTGAAGCAGTCGCTTATAGCGAACAGTGAGATCCTTGAGGTCCTCGGCGCTCAGATCGGTATCAAGCTTGGCCCCGACCTCCGCCTTCTTGGCGGTGAGCGCGTCTTCGAACAGCTGGGGATCTATGCCCAAGACCACATCGCCAAACATGTTGATGAAGCGGCGATAGGAATCGTACGCAAAACGCGCGTTACCGGTGGACTGAGCCAGACCGGCCACCGTGGTGTCGTTGAGCCCCAGGTTGAGAACGGTGTCCATCATGCCCGGCATGGAGAACACCGAGCCGGAACGAATGGACAACAGGAGCGGATTGGCCGGATCACCAAAGGTCTTCCCCGTGATCTTCTGCAGATTGGCCAGGTGGCTGTCAATCTCCTGGGAGAGGCCCTCCGGATACTCTCCGGTGCGCGAGAAGTGCACACACGCATCCGTGGTGATCACAAACCCCTGCGGTACCGGGATGCCGATAGAGGTCATCTCCGCCAGGTTGGCCCCCTTGCCCCCCAGAAGCGACTTCAGCTGAGCCCCGCCCTCAGCAAAGTCGTACACGTACTTCTTAGCGGTCATGGACAAAGGTCTCCCTTCGCTCTTGAATACGGCTGCCGCCGGCGATAATAACAGGCAGCAGCCCTCTTTCTAGCCCGGCAGCTTCTCCAGCCAGGCCAGCTGCCGCACGGTGCCCGCCACGGAAGCCAGCAGGCGCAGGCGGTTGATGCGGACGGCATCTTCCTCCGCCATGACCAGCACTTCGTCGAAGTAGCGATCCACGGTGGGTCGGATGCCGGCGAGCGCCTGCATGGCATCCAGGTATCGGCCCTCCTCCACGGCCTCGCCGGCCCTGGCTGCCGCCTGCTTCCATTGGTCGTGCAACTCCGCTTCCACCGGCGGGCCGAAGAGCGACGCGTCGACCGGCCCGGCTTGGTCCGGCGGAAGTTTCTTGGCCAGATTGGACGGTCGCGTGTACACCACCACCAGATCATCGAACCACACGGCACGGCGTGCCTCATCCAGGGCCAAGGCGCGCGCCCGCAGGTCCAAGAAGCCGTCCGACGTGGGCAGCACAGCATCCACCGTCTCGCGACTCACTCCTTGATCGGTGAGAGCCTTCGCCAGTCGCTCCAAGACGAATTCCAGGGCCTGGTCCACCACATCCGGCTGCGGTACCAGGTGACTGTGACCGCCCAGAGCCGTGTAGGCGAACTCAGCCAGCGGGCGGAGCCGGTAGCCGAACTCCTGGGCCAAGGCGATGTTGACCATGCCCATGGCGGCGCGCCGCAATCCGTAGGGGTCCTTGGAGCCGGTGGGCGGCTCGGCGCAGGCGAAGGCGGCAATGATGTTGTCCACCTTCTCCGCGGTGGCCAGCAGCGAGCCGGGCAGGGTCTGCGGCAGCGCGCCCTCGGCGGCATCGGGGAGGAACTGTTCGCGAACGGCCTGGGCCACCTCGGCGGGAAAGCCCTCCATGGCAGCATAGGTCATGCCCATGGTGCCCTCCAGGTCGGCGAACTCGCGCACCATGACCGACACTTGATCCGCCTTGGCCAGACGGGCGGCTTCCAGCGCCCGTTGGCGCGCCTCACCCGTGACTCCTTCGGCGTCGGCCAGCCAGGCGGTCAGAGCCACCAGCCGGTCGGCCTTCTCTCTCATGGTCCCGATCTTGTCGTGGAAGACCACGCGGTCGAGATTGCGGGCCATCTCCTCGATGCCGGTGGCCACATCCTTGTCGAAGGAGAACTCCGCATCCTCTATGCGACCCTCCAGGACCCGCTCATTCCCGGCCCGGATGGTGGCAGCGTGGTGAGGGTCACCGTTCATCACAAAGATGAAACGGTTGGAAAGGGCACCTTCCGCGTCCAGAAGTGGAAAGTATCGCTGGTGCGACTGCATGGCGATGATGAGTACTTCCGGGGGCAGGCGCAGGTGGTCTTCCCTGAAGGATCCTTCCAGCACCGTGGGCCACTCTACCAAGTGGAGCACCTCGGCCATCTTGTTCATGGGGTCAACGGTGTGCAGGCCGGCAGGCTCGGCCAGCCGAGCGATCTCCGCGCGGATGAAGGCCTCCCTCTCCACCTGGTCCACCATCACGAAGGCGCCGCGCAGAGCGTCAATGTACTCCCCGGGCTGCCCGACGTCCACCGCCTGGCCCAGCCAGCGATGACCTCGGCTCTGCCGGCCCGACACCACCCCCGCGACCTCAAACGGCACCACCTCGGAGCCGAACAGAGCCACCAGCCACCGCATGGGCCGCGAGAAGCGCAGCGCATAGCCCCAACGCATGTTCTTGGGAAAATACATGTCCCGCACCAGGCGCAGGCACACATCCGGCAGCACCTCGGCAGTGGCCTTGGCTTCGCTGGTGGACACGTAGTAGACGAAGGAACGCCCGGAGGCCAGGTCTTCCCTCACCTGCAGTTGGTCGGGGGTTGTCTTCTTGGCTTTGGCGAAACCCAACGCCGCCGGCGTGGGATTGCCTGAGCCGTCAAAGGCCGATTCCACGGCCGGCCCCCGCTGCGCCACCTCGCGCGCCGTCTGGCTTTCCGGCACATCCTTTACAAGCACGGCAATACGCCGGGGCGACACCAACACCTTCACTGCCTCCGGACCGATATCCACCTCGACGGCTGCAAAGAGGCTGCGCACCCTATCCGGCAACTGGTCCAGCACCACATGGCAGGCGGAGGAAGGTAGCTCTTCCGTGCCTATTTCCAGCAGGAAGTCCCGCGCCATCTCAGGCCTCCTTCCCCGCGCCGATCATGGCCACGTAGGCTTCCGCCACGCGCCGGGCGATGCTTCTCACCCGGGACACGTATGACGTCCTCTCCGTGACACTGACCGCTCCACGCGCATCAAGCACGTTGAAGGCGTGCGAGCATTTGAGCACGAAATCGTAGGCAGGCATGACCAGGCCGCGCGCCAGGCACGCCTCGCATTCCTGCTCGTAGTCGGTGAAATGGCGTTGCATGGTTGCCGTGTCCGCCACCTCGAAGTTGTAGGTGGACCAGTGGGCCTCGTTGGTGCGGTGAATGTCACCGTAGGTCACCCCGGGAGTCCACACCAGATCGAAGGCGCTGTCCACGCCCTGTAGGAACATGGCCAAACGCTCGGTGCCGTAGGTCAGTTCCACAGGGATGGGATCCAGGTCCACGCTCCCCACCTGCTGGAAGTACGTGAACTGCGTGGCCTCCATGCCATCGATCCACACCTCCCAGCCCAGTCCCCAGGCACCCAGGGTGGGCTGCTCCCAATCATCCTCCACGAAGCGAACATCATGCTCGGCAAGCCTGATGCCCACGTGTTCAAGGGACGCCAGGTAAAGGTCCTGAATGTCATGCGGGGCGGGCTTGAGGATCACCTGGTATTGATAATAGTGACCGAGCCGGTAAGGATTCTCGCCGTAGCGCCCGTCCGTGGGGCGGATGGACGGCTCCAGGTAGGCCACATTCCATGGTTCCGGGCCGAGTGCCCGCAGGAAGGTGGCGGGGTTGAACGTCCCTGCCCCCACCTCGGTGTGCCAGGGATGCCACACCACGCAACCTCTGGCCGCCCAGAAAGCCTGGAGGCCCAACAGTAGGTCCTGGAAGGTGGGTTTCTCGCTGCTCAACGGAACCTCTCGCTCACGTAGGGGGGTTTGTCCGAAAGGCGATTGTATCGCCTCCGGGCCGCCATCAGAGGTGCAATTTCTCGATGGCCTGTTGGCGGATCCTGAACTTCTGCACCTTGCCGGTGACGGTCATGGGGAACTCGTCCACCACCATCCAGTAGCGCGGCACCTTGAAGTACGAGATCTTGCCCCGGCACATCTCGCGGAATTCCGCCGCCGTCGGTTCAGCGTAACCCTTGCGGAGCTTGACACAGGCCAAGAGCTCCTCACCCATGCGGGCGTCAGGCACTCCCACCACGTAGACATCAGAGAGCATGGGCAGTTCGTGCAGGAAGTCCTCGATCTCCCGCGGATAGATATTCTCCCCACCTCTGATCACCAGGTCCTTGATGCGTCCGGTGACACTCACGAACCCGTCGTCATCCATGACCCCCAAATCTCCGGTGTGGAGCCAGCGGGCCCTGTCGACGACGGCCTGCGTCGCCTCCGGCCGGCCATCGTAGCCCACCATGACGTGGTAGCCACGCACGCAGATCTCGCCCTGTTGGCCCCGAGGCAGCGTCGATCCCCCGCCCACGCCGGCGATCCTGATCTCTTGGTGCGGCAGGACCTTGCCCACCGTGGAGATCCTCGCCTGGAAGGGGTCCCCCGGCATGGTGAGCGTGCACAACGGCGCCGCTTCCGTCTGCCCGTAGCCGATCTGGATACCGCTCAAGTGCATCCGCTCCACCACCGCCTTCATCAGCGACACGGGGCAGGGCGCTCCAGCCATGATGCCGGTGCGCAGCGAACTCATGTCGAAGGACGCGAAATCGGGATGCTCCAGCTCGGCGATGAACATGGTGGGAACGCCGTGCAGGACGGTGCAGCGCTCCTCAGTCACCGCGCGCAGCACCGCCCCCGGCTCGAACACCGCCGAGGGCAGCACCTGTGTGGCGCCCACGGACACGCAGAGCAGGCTGCTCAGCACAATGCCGAAGCAGTGATAGAAGGGCACAGGGATGCACATGCGGTCCTGGGAGGTCACGCCCAGTGCCAGCGCCACCTGATGCCCGTTGTTGAGGATGTTGTGGTGGCTGAGCGTCACCCCTTTGGGGAACCCGGTGGTGCCGGAAGTGTACTGGATGTTGATGGGGTCGTCGTAGTCCAGGTCGGATTCGCGCTCCTGCAGCGTGTCAACCGCCGCCTGTCCCGCCAACTCCACCACCCGGCTGAGGCTGTGCATACCCTCGTAGGCGCCCTCACCGATGACCACCACACGCTCCAGCTCGGGCAGCGCGGCGGAGCGGACGCGACCGTCCTCGGCATCGCCCACCTCCGGACACACTGAGCGCACCATGGCCAGGCAGTCGGAGGTCTTGCAGAACTCGGCCGAGAACAGCACCTTGGTCTTGGATTCTTTGAGCACGAACTCCATCTCGCGCTCGCGGTAGGCGGGGTTGATGGTCACCAGCACCGCCCCCACGCGCGCGCAGGCGTACTGCACGGCGATCCATTCCCAGCAGTTGGGGGACCATATGGCCACGCGGTCCCCCTGCTTCACGCCCAAGCCGAGCAGCGCCCGCGCCACCCGATCAACTTGGTCATCCAGGGCCGCATACGTCAGCCTCACACCCTGGTGAAGGCTGACCACGGCTTCGCGTTCAGGATGGGCACGCGCCACGCCCCTCAGCCATTCGCCGATGGTGACGCCCAGCAGGTGAGTCAGGGAGGGGCAGTGCTCGTAACTGAGACGTCTCATCGAACCCTCCCCTCCCCCTCGCACATGGCGAGTGACCGGGTCCCCCTACGAGATCATGGTCAGCCCACCGTCGACGCTCAGCACCTGGCCGGTGAGGTAGGCGGCATCCTCTGAGGCGAAGAAGCCCACCACATCCGCCACATCCTCAGCCGTTCCCAAACGCTTCAGCGGGATCATGCGGGCGATCTTGTCACCCAACCCCTCGCCGTACAGGACATCACCCATCTCCGTGTCGCCGATGGGGCCGGGAGCGACGCAGTTGACGCGGATGTTGTACCGGGCAAACTCGCGGGCCAACGCCTTGGAGGTGGCCATCACGGCCGCCTTGGTGCCGCAATATACGGCGTCGCCCGGGTTCCCAATGCGGCCGGCATCGCTACCTATGTTGATGATCAGGCCGCTCTTTTTCGCGATCATGTGCGGCGCCGTCGCGTGCGTCACCGCGAGGAAACCGATGTAGTTCACATCCACCAGCTTCCGCCAGAGAGCCTCGTCCGTGTCCACGAACATCCTGACGATGTCGATACCCGCGTTGTTGACCAAGATATCCGGAGCGCCGAGTTCCGAAACCACCCTGTTCACGGCAGCCGTCACGCTGGCGTAATTGGTGACGTCACACTGCACCGCCAGAGCCTTGCCGCCGATGGCGGCCACCGCAGCCGCTGTGCCCGCAGCCGCCTCCTCACGGATATCCAGCGCCGCCGGCACGGCCCCCCTCTCTGCCAGGCGCAGGCTCACCGCCCTCCCTATGCCCGCTCCGGCACCGGTGACCATCGCCACCTTTCCCGTCAGATCACCACGCTCCGCCATCTGGGCCTCCTCTCGCGCCGTATGCCTTAATAATGGCTCATGTTATAATCATTTTAACCCTAACCATTATACAGACGCTCGCCCGGGCATCTGCGCGCGAGGCGGGGAGGTTCAGGCATGAAGATCAACAGGATCGACCACATCTGTGTTGCCGTGAAGGATCTCGAGGCCGCCCAGAAGGCCTGGGAGCCGGTGTTGGGCAAGTCCGGGCCGGACGAGACCTACGTGGACGATGTGGCCCGGGTGCGTGTGGCCCGTTACATGATAGGGGAGACGGGCCTCGAGCTCATGGAGGACACCACGGGCAACGGGGACACAGCCCGCTTCATCGAGAAGAAGGGCGAGGGCATCATGCTGATGGGTCTCAACGTCGATTCGGCGCGGCAGTCGCTGGATGAGCTGAAGTCTGCCGGATACCGCCTGATCTCCGATCCCACGTACGGTGAGGTGTTGCCCTCCGCTCTCAACTGCGAATATGGCTTTGTTCATCCCAGAGCCCTCAACGGGGTGCTGCTGGAGATCATCGACTACAAGTGGGAAGAGGCAAAGTGAAGGAAGACGACCCGGCACAGGCCTTCGCGGGGCAGGTGCGCGCCTTCGGCGCGTTCATCAAGCTGTGCCGGGCCACCTGGACCCTCACCGGCAAGGTAGCGGCCGGCCTGCCCGGACAGATCAGCTTTGCTCAGTTTGCGGTCCTGGAGGCCCTGGACTCGCTGGGTCCCATGAACCAGCGCACCATAGCCCACAAGATCCTGCGCAGCAGTGCCAGTGTCAACGTGGTGGTGGACAACCTGGACCGCCGTGGGCTGGTCACGCGCACGCGCTCGCAGAAGGATCGCAGGCACGTGGAGGTCAGCCTCACGCCTGAGGGCAAGGCTCTCATGAAGCAGGTGCTGCCTGCCTACGTCCGCACCGTGACCAAGGAGTTCAGTGTGCTCAGCGACGACGAGCAGGAGGAACTGGGCCGGCTGTGCCGCATCCTGGGCCTTTCCGCCCGCGCGCAGGACGACTCGGAGACGGAGTCGGCAGAGCGATAGGCTGATAGGCTGCCTTCACAGGCGAGGGGGGCCGCCCGTACGGGCGGCCCCCCTCGCCTCAGAACTCGCTCCGGCTACATACGGCTGAAGTCCGGTTTCCTTTTGCCCAGGAAGGCGCCAATGCCCTCCTTGGCCGCCGGTCCCTCAGCGATCTTGCCGAAGGCCCGGTAGCCCGTCTCCAACGCCGCACCCAAGTCTGCCTCCTGCACACCGGCACGCACCGCATCCAGGATGATGCCGCAGGCCTGCGCGGACAGTGGGGTGCCGTCCATTTGGGTGGCTTCCTGCTCAGGGATGTCGGCCGCGGCGAGCCCGGAGGGCTGGTCCGTGGGCATGGCACCGGAAAGGGCGCGCGCACGATCGGCCGCGAGTTGCACCAGCTTCCAGTAGTCGTCCTCCAGGGCGGAGACCACACCCAACTCCAGGGCGTCCTTGGCGCTCAGCCGGTCGTTGCGGCAGAGCATGGCCGTGAACTTGGCCGCACCCTTGGGCCACTTGCGGAAGGGGACTATGAGCCCGCCGATCCCGGGCAGGATGCCCAGAGTGATCTCCGGGAACTGGAAAGTGGCCTTGGAGGAAGCCACCAGCCCATGGCAGCGCATAGCCAATTCCGAGCCACCGCCCAGCGCCAAGCCGTTGACCGCCGCCACCACCGGCTTGCGCATGGTGTCCATGTACGTGAGCAGGTGGGAGGAGTCACGTGCATACTGCGCCGCCGCCGCTGCGTCACCCAGCATCTCCGGGAAACGTCCAATGTCTCCACCGGCGCAGAAGGCCCGCGGTCCATAGCCGGTGATGACAAAGCCCGTCACGGATTCGTCCGTCTCATACTGCTTGAGCACGGCCAGGATCTCGTCGTTGACCTTGTCGGTGATGGCATTCATCTGGGCCGGACGGCGGATGGTGATGATCACCACATCCTCCAGACGATCCACCAGGATGTACTGATTGTAGGTGGTGAGTTCCTCGAAGCGATCCAGGTAGTTGAGGCCGGGGAAGCCGGGCCGGTCGGCCTCGAAGTCCTGCAGCACTTTCTGCACGCCGGCTTTGCCCATCTCCTGCATCATCTGCAGCGGGCCCTTCTTGAAGCCCAGCGCCAAGGTGCAGCCCAGGTCCAGGTCCTCGGGCGTACCCACCTTGCGGGCCACGATGTCCAGCGACTGGCTGAAAAGAATGCCTTGGAAGCGCGTCCGCCCTATGCTGCGCACCTCTTCGGGCACGTCCACCTTCTGGTCGCGACTGGTGGCCACCCGCCAGCGCACCACGCTCTCCAAGATCTTGGCCGGCTTGTAGCAGTCGCCCTCGGCTTCCTGCTGCCGGCCGTTGGTCTCCACCACAATGAGGTTGCCGTTGGACATGTCCACCACCCATAGCGGGCCGGCGGCGCAGAACTCCTCCGCCACCTTGTCCACCTCCAACGCCGTGGCTCGATCCAGCTGGTAAGCCGCCTCGTTCACCCAATTGTCAAAGATTCGGTCCAGCATGAAGCAGACCACATCCGCCGTAACCACCGGCGTTTTGCCGGTGGCGCAGAACAGCCAGGTGAGGTAGTCCACCGTGGCCCGGTCGGACTTGGCCCAGGTGACGACCTCCACGCAAGGGTTGTACCAGGCCGGCGCAAAGAAGTGGGTGACCGCGGTACGGCCCGGGTATTTCATGTCGGCAAAGATGGTCTCGGCCGGGATGGAACTGGTATTGGAGGCAATAATGGTCTCCGGCGCCACCCGCTCCTCGATCATCCCAAAGATCTTCTTCTTCAGTGGGATGTTCTCCGTGGCGGCCTCGATGACCAGGTCGGCGTCGGCAATAGCATCATAGTCCGTGGAGTAAACGATGTTGCCGAGGACCTTGTCCACCATGTCCGGCTTCATCTTGCCGCGCTTGACGCTCTTGGCGGCGTAGCCCTCGAAGCGCGCCTTCGCGGCATCCAGAGGCTCCTGCACCACGTCCACCAACGTCAGCTTCATGTCGGGCAGGGCAAGCTTGAGGTAGTAGCCGATATCGGGGCCGATGGTGCCCGCCCCCACCATGGCCACGTGTGCGGGCATGGTGATGCGCGGAGGATCCAACAGCGGGTTGCGAAAGCCAGGATAGAGCGCGGGAACCGTCATCATTACCTCCTGCCTGGGAACAACACTTCTCTCACCCGACAGTACTGCCGATGGGCTCTGCCCCTATGACCGTGCTTGCTGGAGGGAGGCGGTGCCCGGCCCGCGGCCGGGCACCGCCTCCCCACGGGTTGATTGCTGGGTCGCCCGCCGGGTGCTCGATGCAGTCTACTTGTGCTTCGCGCCGGCTTCCTGCAGTTGCTTGTAGAAGTCCTCGGCCGGCAGGCCCTTGGCCGCCACAGAGGCGATCCAGGCGTCAGTCACAGGCTGAAGGGCCGCTTCCAGCTTGGCGGCCTCCTCCGCGGACAACTCCACTTCGGTCAAGCCCTGGTTGGCCTTAGACCACTCAATCGACTCCTTGACGGACTTGTCCAGTGACTCACCGGCGAACTTGGCGGCTTCCGGCGCCAGTTCCTGGATGACCTCCTTGACGTTGTCCGGCAGCGCCTCGTACTTGTCCTTCTTCATGACCACGAGCGCACTCACCTGGCCCAAGGGGTTATTGAGGACGTACTTGATCTTCTCCGCGTACTTGAAGTCCATGAGGACCTCGCGCGAGGTCAGGATGCCGTCGATAACGCCGGTCTGCAGGGCCTGAGCGATCTCAGACTGCGGCATGCCCACGCCGGTGGCGCCCAGCGACTCCAGGTATTTGGCGCCGCCGGCCGTCCGGATCTCAGTGCCGGCCAGGCTGGCTACGCTGTCCTTCTTGGCGATGGTCTGGATGTAAGCCGGTTCGGTGCAGAAGGCGGTGATAACCTGAAAGTCCTGCAATTCGGCGATATCCTGGTTGGCCCACACAACATCGAAGAAAGCCTGGCTGCCCTGTGCGGAGTTGGCGTAGCCAAGGCCGTGCAGGTCGTTGAGCGACAGCAGCGGGAAACGACCTGGCTCGTAGGTGACAAAGGACAGGCCGATATCGGCCACGCCGGTCAGCACCCCGTCATACATGTTCTTGGCGGTCAGCAGCGTGCCGCCCAGGAACTTCTGCACCTCGACCTGGCCGTTGGTGCGCTTGTTGATCTCCTCGGCCCAGAAGTCCAGCTGCCGACCGGGGAAGTCCTTGCCAGAGGTGAAGTGCGCGTACTTGAGGACCATCTTCTCGCCCACCGTGGTACTCGTGCTTTCGCCCCCCGTGGTGGTGGTCTCACCGCCGGCGGGTGCCGTGGTGGTGGTAGCAGCCGTAGTGGTGGTGGTCTCCCCGCCGCAGCCGGCGACCACAGCGGCAAAGCCCGTGATGCAAATGACAATGACAGCGAGCCAAGCGAATCTCTTCACGGTTCCTCCCCTGATCACAAAGCATAGCGTCCCGTCAAGCGTCCGGTGCCCTGTATCCCCCGCGCCCTCCTTCCCCCCTCTTGGGGCTCCGTTCGCGTCTCACTCCAGACGGCCCTACGCCACCGACCGCCCCTCCTTGGCCCAGATGGCCTCCAGGATACGGTCAGGCGTCATGGGCAACCGGTTGAGACGGATACCCACGGCGTCATAGAGGGCGTTGGCGATGGCCGGCGC
>JAAYAL010000071.1 GCA_012719395.1 Gaiellales bacterium
CGCCGGAGCGTGCTGGGTACGCGCCAGTCTCGAACGCAGGGAGCGCGAATAGCAGCGCTATTTGCGTGACCGAGGACACAGAATGGCGCCGCCCAGCGCGCTCCGGCGGCCGAGGTTGTTGTTTTTCGGCACCCTCCTAAGCCTCGAAGTCACCTCGTTCCCGCCGGCGGCGGATCACTCTCCACGTCACGAACGCCACAAGGCACGCGCCAAGCGCGACGTAGAAGACCGCGTTGTAGCGGTGGAACTGGGCTTGGAGCCCCTCCCAGTTCGAGCCGAAATACCAGCCCAACAGCGCGAGCCCCATGTTCCAGGGGATAGCCCCCAGGAGAGAGTAGACCGCGAACTTGAGCGCGTTCATACGGCTCACGCCGGCGGGGACAGAGATGAAGGTGCGAACTCCCGGCATCATGCGCGTGAGGAAGACCGTGATCTCCCCGCGACGCTCGAACCATTGATCCGCCCGGGCCAGATGATGCGAAGAGATGAACAGAAACTTCCCGTAGCGCTCGAACAAGGCCCGACCGCCATAACGCCCCGCCCCGTACGCAATCCCCGAACCCACCATATTGGCCAAGGTGGCCACTCCCACCACTGCCCACAGAGATTCATCCCCCCGGGCGGCGAGAACCCCACCGAACGGCACCACTATCTCCGAAGGAATGGGAATGCAGACGCTTTCCAGCGTCATGGTGACGAAAATGGCCAACAGCCCGTACTCCACGAGTAAGGGCAAGAGGCGCTCCGAAAAGAATTCCACTCGCTACGCTAGCTCCCCCGGGACCGCCCACGGCGGCTGGACTCCGGCACCCGGCGACAGCCGGCAGATGTTACAAGGCAGGATACGCTATTCTCCTGTGCCGCGCCCACCCCGGGTTCTCTCGTCAGCATCAGGCCATGTCCTCCCGCGCGCCACGAGCATGCACTCCCGCACGCGCACCGGCACCGACTCCTCGTTCAGCCGCTGCTTCATGCCGGGACCCTTGCGCAGCAGGTCCTGCTCTATCTCTCCGGCAATATGTTGGATCTCTGCGTCGAACTCCACGTCACTGAGCAGGTGACCTGCCGCTTCAGTTCGCGCAGCGAGGTACACCGTGCAGGAGAGAATGGTGTCGGTGGGATCGGCGACGCCGTAGCCGTGCAGTTGCAGGTAGTAGCTGGTGAAGTTGCGCTTGATCAGCAGGCGCAGCCTGGCGATGCTCACCTCAGGCGCGGAAGGCCACGTCGCCCCAGGAGGGGTGCGGAGGCATCCCTATCTCGCGAGAGCGATGGCCGGCAGGATAGTAGACGAACTCCATGCTTTCTTCGTCGAAGGCCACCTCAATCTGCTCTTCCATGAGTTGCAGATCAAGCCACGCACCGCGAAAGACCAGCTCACGCAGCCAGTACACCAGTGACTCGCCGTTCCGGTGCAGAATCTCATCACCCATGGTAACCAGGTAGTCGCCCAATTCGCTCAACGGCAGCCCGACCGTTCCCGTGGACGCCAGACGCACCAAGTCAACCAGACCTTCCTCGTCCAGTCGATCATCATCCACCAAGCCCAGCTCCAGCGCAGCCCGTCGGACACGCTGGGAGAAATCCACGGTGTTGAACCCGTAGCGGAACGAGCGGAACTCCAGCACGAAGTCCCCGCCTGACTGATAGTTGGGTTGGGCTTGCCGCCAGTCACGTGCCATCCGCGTGCTCCGTCCTGTCGATAGGCCGGCTCCTCCACATATTACCGGTGCCAACGGCAATCAAACACGTCCCGGGTTGTGGCCGTGCCTCCCTCACTCCATAATGGCCGTATGGCACATGGATCTGCTCTTCGTATCCGGGTATGGCACGTATCACTGTCCGCCGCCGTTTCGCTGACCGTGCTGATCGTCCTGTGTCTGGGGCTGGTTCCCTCCGGCTGCGGGAAGCCCAGCGCTTCAGGCGCGGACGCCGGCGCGCTCTTGGCGGAAGCAGTTGCACCCATGGAGGCCCTCTCTTCCTTCCATTTTACCTACACGGTCATTCGCCCCGCCGACGCGCCGGCTCCACCCGGGACGGAGATCGCCGGAATCGAGGGCGACGTGAGCCTTGAGGGTCTCATGGAGGCGGTGGTCGACGTCAACCAGAGCGGGGTGCCACTGCAGTTCAAGTTCGTTGCCACCAACGACGTGCACTACGTGCAGAACCCGGCATCTCAAGAGTGGCAATCCGTCCCTGCCTCACTGAGCCCGGTAGGAGACCTCAACCTTTCAGCGGGGGCCGTCCTCATCCTGGAGCGCGTCCAACAGCCCACCGAAGCCGGCGCGGAGAAGGTGGGGGATACGGCGTGCGTGAAGGTGGTGGGGAAGATCGCAGCCCAGGATATCGCCGACTTGGTGTCGGCCGCCGACGCTCAGGAGCTCTTGGACTGCACCATCTGGCTCGGCAAAGATGACCATCTGGTTCGCCGCATACAGACCGTGGGCGCGGCAGTCAGCGGAGAGGACAAGCGGCTCAAGCGCCTGATCGAGCTATCTGCCTTCAACGAAGCCGTAGACATCCAACTCCCCCCATCCACCGGCTAGGAGCCGTGGCTGCCAAGGCCACCTTGGAAGGGGACAACGGCGCAGAAGGATCCGGTCGTCTCCTCGCCCCTGGGGCCCGGCGGACGCGGTCGCTGGCCCTCCTGGCAGTCTCGGCGGGCGTATTCGTGTCGGCCTTGGACCAGACCATGGTCGTTACCGTGCTGCCCCCCATACTCCAGGACCTGCGCGTCCCTCTCACGCGGCTCGACAGCGCATCGTGGATCATCACCGGGTATCTGCTCGGGTACACGGTCGCCATGCCCCTTTTCGGGCGCCTGGCGGATGTGCGTGGGCGTCGGATCATGTACATGGTGGCACTCGTGATCTTCACGGCCGGAAGCGCCGCGTGCGCCTTCTCGAGCGACCTACCCGCGCTGGTGGCTGCCCGCGTGTTCCAAGCGGCCGGCGGTGGCGCACTGGTACCGATCGGCATGGCAGTGGCAGCCGATCTATTCGAACCCCGGCGCAGAGGCCTGGCTCTGGGCATCATCGGCGCAGCAGCCGAGGCAGGTGGGGTTCTGGGGCCCCTGTATGGCGCCGCCCTAACCCACCTTGGAGGTTGGAAGCTCATCTTCCTCGTGAACATCCCGCTGGGACTGGCGCTGGCAACGAGCGCGTGGCTCACCCTGACCGGGCCCATAGGGGGACGGAGGGTGCCGCAGGCAGGTCACTCCGTGGACTACATCGGCGCGGCGCTCCTGGCAGCGACGCTCACCTCACTCACCGTGGGACTGGGCGGAAACAGCCAGGTGGGGTCGGCCGTGGTGAAGCCCTGGTGGCTGACCGCTGCAGGCGTGGCCCTGCTCGTCTTCATTCTTTGGGAGAGGCAATGCCCTTCTCCCCTTATCAGCCTGAGCTTCTTCCGCCGCCGCGCGTTCGCCGCGGCCGTCCTGGCCAACCTGGCCGTCGGCGCCGCCCTCATCGTGGGTATGGTCGAAATCCCGCTCTACGCCTACTCGCTCTTGGGTAAGAGCGAGATACAGGGCGGGTTGCTCCTCATGCGTCTCACCGTCATGATCCCCGTCGGTGCCCTGATAGGCGGTTGGCTGGCCGACCGCGTTACCTACGCGCTGACAGCCACGATAGGCTTTCTGATGACGGGGGCGGCCTACGCGCTCATCGCCCACTGGCCGGCCGCTCCAGGGGAAATGCTGATGACCCGAGACTTGGTCCTGGCGGGGTTAGGCTTTGGACTCGTTATCGCCCCCATCAGTGCGGCCGTCATCCGCTCCGTGGGGAATCGATTCGCCGCAACAGGATCTGCCTTCGTGACCGTCAGTCGCATGGTGGGCATGACCGTGGGACTCTCGGCACTCAGTTCTTGGGGGCTGCGCCGCTTCAACGCCTTGATTGCCACCAGCCCGCTCCCCCTTCGAACGGCAGAGATGACCGACGCGGAGTACGCGGCGCAGAACGCCGCCTACCAGGACACGATCACCTCCGCGCTCCGCACCCTCTACGCGGACTACTTCCTGGTCGCCGCCGGAATTGCCGTCCTCGCGATCATGGCGGCCGCCTTCCTGGGCCGATCCGGCAGGCAATCCCACACGGGACACCCATTTCTGCCCCCACTCTGAGACGTCCCCAGCGATTGCTAGAATCACCCAGAGAGATTCGCCACGCGTGCGCCGGACATGGAGAGAGGGTCAGCATGGAGCAGTTCAATTTCGATCTGGGGGGGATGAGCCCCACTGAGGCGCGACCCGGCCGGGAGACTCCATCACGGCAATCTCCCGCGGGCAACCACGTGCATGTCCCGGCGGCAGAACTGGTCGTGGGCACCGAAGTGAGAGACATCTATCTTGTCTCCACCAAAGAAGTGCGCACTACGAAGGCGGGGAAGCCCTACCTGAAACTACGCATGTCTGACAGAAGCGGTGCCGTGGACTGCATGGTGTGGGAGAACGCCGAACGTGTGGGCGCCCGCTTCCAGGCAGGAGATCTGGTGGTGGTGTGCGCTCGGGTCTCGGAGTACGAGGGAAGGCCGCAGCTGGAGGCCTCCGTAATCGAGCCGGCCGCCTCCGGGGCAGCTGACCCGCGGGATTACCTGCCGTGCACCTATCGTGACATAGAAGAGCTCAAGGGGTTCCTTCGCTTCCACGTCGATTCCGTCTACGACCGTGACTACTCCACTCTCCTGCACAGCTTCTTCTCCGACCAGGCCTTTATGGACAGCTTTGCCACCGCTCCGGCAGCCAAGCACTTCCACCATGCCTACTTGGGTGGATTGCTTGAGCACACCGTGTCCGTCGCCAGCCTCTGCGAATCGTCGTCGCAGCAGTACTCTCGGGTCAATCGAGACCTACTTGTGACCTCAGCCTTGCTGCACGACATAGGCAAGGTGGAAGAGTTGACGTACGAAAAAGCCATCGACTACAGTGACGCGGGGCGTTTCCTGGGCCATGTCTTGTTGGGCGTGAGCATGGTGAGGGACCACATACGGCAGTCGCCCGGGTTCCCGGAAGAGAAGGAGCAACTGCTGCTGCACGCCATTGCCAGTCACCACGGTGAGCTCGAGTGGGGGTCACCCAAAAGGCCAAAGACCATCGAAGCGCTCATCCTGCACCACGTGGACAACCTGGACGCCAAGGCCAAGGGCTTCCTGGAGATCGTTGAGGGGTCCCGTAACGCCCAATGGACAGATCTCCGGAACCTCTTCCGCAGGCCCCTCCATATCCCGCGGGCCAGCCATCAGGAGGAGGGCTTCCTGCCCCCCTCGGAAGATGATTCGCTGAACGGCCCCATGTAAGGGAGACTGGGCTAGGTGTCTTCCGCAGACAACCCGGACTCGATGGTCTGATCCACATCCTCGTCCAGAGAGACCGGAGCAGGACCCGTCTGTCCCCCGTTGGTTCCCTCCGCCTGCGCCAGCAACGAGGTCTCCCCATTCATCATGGCATCGAACGCCTTCGCTTTGAGACGGCTGCGTGTCTCCTCGATGCGACGACGCATTGCCTCATAGTCAAACTCCCCTTGTTCAGCCGATGGTGCCGGTGTCGGTGCCGGAGCAACAGACTGTTCCGGAGTCATAGGCGCGGCTGCCGCCATGGGCGCCGGCTCAGACAGGCTCGGCGCAGTCGGAGCTTCATTCACGACAGGTGGAGCCGCCGGCGACGGAACGGGCTCCTCCCCCACCAGTTCCGCCACGTGGAAGGGCCGGTCGATCTCCTCTTGGATTCGGCGACGTGTCTCCTCGATTCGGGCGCGAAGATCCGTGCCCTCTGCGGCCGGTGGCGCCACCTCCTCCGCCGGAGGGGCCACTTCAGGTTCCACGGCCCGCTCCGGACCTACCTCGATCTCCTCCTCCAACAGGGCCTCAGATTCCACCGATACCGCCGTAATTGCCTGGTCTGCTGCCGACCAGGGCATGGGCTGGGACACAGCCTCGATCTCCGGCTCAAGCACCGGTTCCTCCGAAGGGTACGTTGGGGGCAGGGCTGCGGCCTCATCATGAGCAGCGGTCTCCCAGCCCGAGACGCCGGGAGACTCCTCTGCCATGGTCCCCGGCGCCTCCACGAGCGTGGCTTCCAACAGCGGGGCCGGCTCGGCAATGGGCTCAGATGGCTCACTCAGCTCAAGGGTTGCGGCGGCACCCGCCGGCGGCGATTCCGCCGGCGGCGTGAACATCGCCGGTGGAAGTGACCGCGGCGTTTCAGCGGACAGCGAGGGAGTCGATTCGCAGCCCAACAAAGCCTCGCGCACTTTCTGGGCTCGCTTGGGCGCCACCAAGAAGCCGAACGCGGCACCCACCAGGCCGCCCACCAAGTATTTGTACAGTCCCCTCACCGCAGAACCCTCCCTCCCGAAGTTGGGCCTGCTCTCAGGCCCTTCATTTCCTTTCACGAAAGCCGGCGAAGCGTGAGGCTTCCCCGTGGATCATCCCACGCCAGTACCGACCACGATTGTCCAAATCTCGCCGTGGCATGACCAACCACAACCCGAAGGGCATGATGCGCCCTGGGATCCAGCACGTACGACAGGGGGGTCAACGGCTTTGCCCCCAGTTGCACCTGCACCGTGCCCTGCTGGTCACAGGTCATGTAGACAGGAGCGTCCGCCACACCTGCCAACCCAACCCGGGCATCCGAAACCACCACCTCCCCGCCTGCCACGGCCGAGGTAGGGGATGCAGCCGGCTGGGCAGCAAGGGGAACCGGCTGGTTGACCGCAGTCGGTTCCTGGCCGAGCAACCTGTCGGTGCCGGTCTGGGCGGCCACCTCCTGATTGCGCACGAACTCCCGGAGGCGATCAGCGCTGGCGGCCGCCTGCCGCGAAGCCCGCGCCAGCCGAACACCGTAGTAGACCACCACCGCCAGGACAACGAGCAAGGCCACGACAAGCCCAGCCAAGAGGGCGGCTCCTGTCACAGCACACGACCTTTGCCCACGGCGCTACCCTTCCTCTTGATCCGCGTGCCGATCAGAGCTGAGCCGGCCGTCTTGGAATCTCAGTGTTCTCATCCTTTCTAAGAATTCGCGCATACGGTCCTCATATCCTCGGTTTCCCGGCGAATAGAAGGTGCGGTCCCGCAGCGATTCGGGCAGGTAGGCCTGTGTCACGTAGCCTCCGTGATCATGAGGGTAAACGTACGTCTCCTCAGAGCGAAACGCCCGTGCCTGGCCGGAGCGCGCATCCTGGAGGTAGATGGGGGGTGCAAGCGGTCCCGTGGACTCCACCTCGGCAAGCGCCTCCTGTATGGCCAGGTAGGAGGCGTTGGATTTGGGGGCGCAGCTCAAGTATGTGACCGCTTGAGCCAGGTTGATGCGGCACTCGGGCACACCCACCAACTCCACCGCACGTGACACTGCCACCGCCACTTCCAGCGCACGCGGATCAGCGTTCCCAATGTCTTCACTGGCGAAAACAACCAGCCGGCGGGCAATGAACTTCGGATCCTCACCTCCCGAAAGCAGCACGGCCAAATAGTAGAGCGCGGCGTCCGGATCGGAACCACGCAGGCTCTTGATGAAGGCCGAGGCGTAGTTGTAGTGAGCATCCCCCAGGCGGCCGTAGGCCACCAGCGGCCTTTGGACGCTCTCGGCCAGAGTCTCCGCGTCCAGCTTCTCCAGCCCTTTTGCGCGAGCCAACTGCAAGGCCGTCTCCAGGATGCTCAAGCTGCGACGGGCATCTCCTTGGCCCATGGACACAATGCTCTGCATCGGCCCTTTGCCCACGCCGGGCGAATCCGGGGGAAGGAAACCCTCTGTCAAGGCACGAGTGATAAGTGAAGCCGTCGCGTCTGGCTCCAGCGGTCTGAAGGGAAGAAGTCGGCACCGTGAGAGCAGCGCGGGGATAACCTCGAAATGAGGGTTCTCCGTCGTAGCGCCGATGAGAACCACCAGCCCGTCTTCCACGGCGTGGAGCAGCGCGTCCTGTTGCGCTTTGGAGAACCGATGTATCTCATCGATGAAGAGAACCGTGCGAAGGCCCCGCTCACCCAAGCGGCGGCGGGCGCGTTCCAGCACCCCCCTGACCTGCGCCACACCCGAATCCACAGCAGAGAGCTCCTCGAACTCGGCCCGCAACTGAGCCGCGACCAAGCGCGCCAGAGTAGTCTTGCCGGTGCCGGGGGGGCCATAGAAGACCATGGACCCAACCGATCCTGCTTCGAGTGCCTTGCGCAGCACACCGCGAGGGCCGACCAGATGGTCCTGGCCCACCACCTGCTGCAGAGTGCGTGGCCGCATCCGTGCAGCCAAGGGGGCGAGACGGTCGAGCCGCTCCTCCATTGAGGGGGTGAAGAGCTCCAGTGGTTCCATGTCCCCAGATTCTACCAATGCCGCTCACTCCGTCTCACGCGCCCGTCCCCTCTATTGAGCCATAGCTTCCCGTTCGCTACAATTCAGCGGACGGCAAGAGAGAGGTGCGTGTGCCCCGACACGTCTTGGTTCTGAACACCACGTACGAGCCCATCAACGTGTGCTCCCTCAAGCGGGCCCTCATCCTTGTACTGAAGGATCGAGCCGAAGTCCTGGAGTCAACTTCCCATCGCGTCCGGTCCGAGAAGCTCTCGCTGGCACGACCCACCGTTGTCCGACTGCGGACCTATGTCAAGATCCCCCCGGGCGAAAGGCGACGCATATCCCGGCGGGCGGTGATGGCCCGTGACGGCTTCCGCTGTCAGTACTGTGGAAGCACGCGCCAACTGACCCTCGATCACATCGTTCCCACAAGCCGAGGGGGCCGCACCACCTGGGAGAACCTGGTGACCTCCTGTGCGCCCTGCAACGTCAGGAAAGGAGCCAGATTGTTGGGAGAGATAGGGATGGCGCTCCACACCCGTCCCCGACCGCCGTCTCTCTCCGAGCTGCTGATGCCGGGCACTGGAGAGCTCCCGGATGACTGGATCACCTATTTGGCCCCCGCCACAACCTAGCCCGGCCTCAACCTACCCGGCGAAGACACCCAAGTTCAGGTAGCGCTGACGCCGTAAGCGGCGGCGTACTTCGGGCGGCACGGCCCCCAACTCCTCCAAGGAAGAAGACAGCGTCCGCTTGAGCCGCCGTGACATGACGCGGGCCTGCCCCGCCACCCCCCTGCGCGGTTCGGAGATGATGCCGTCAATGACGCCCAGAGTCAGCAGGTCAGGAGCCGTCAAGTGGAGTGCCTCGGCCGCTCGGGGCGCCTCCGACGCATCCCGCCAAACGAGGGCCGCACAGGCCTCAGGGCTGATGACGGAGTAGATGGCGGTCTCCAGCATGAAGACCCGGTCGCAGAGACCCAGGGCCAGCGCGCCCCCCGAACCACCCTCCCCTATGACAAAGGCCACCGTGGGTGACTGAAGACCTGCGAATACCTGCAGTGTGCGGGCGATGGCTCCCGCCTGGCCTCCACGTTCCGCCTCCACACCCGGGAACGCACCGGGCGTGTCAATGAGGCACACCACCGGGAGCGAATGCCGTTCGGCGAGGAGGGCGAGACGCTGAGCCTTGCGGTACCCTTCCGGACGGGCCATCCCGAAGTTCCGCTGCTGCCTCTCCTTGAGGTCGCGGCCCTTCTGGTGACCCAAGAAGACCATGGCCTTGCCCGCAACACTCCCAACGCCGCCGACGATGGCCGGATCGTCCCCCGCCAACCTATCGCCGTGTAGCTCGATGAAGTCGGGTGCCAGGTGGGAGAGGTACTCCAGCGTTTGCGGCCTGCCCTGCGCCCGTGCCGCCTGCACCGTTTTCCAGGCGACGGTTGGCGACTCCTCTCCCCGCAGCTCCTCCAGTCTCCGCTGTAACCTAGCTATCTCCTCGCCGTAGCCAACTCCGGGCAGGGCGGGCAAGCTCTTCAGCTCGCGCAGCTGTTCGACCAAGCGTTCCGCTTCTCCACCAGGGCCTTTTCTCATCCGATCCAACCTTCCGGATACGTGTTTCCTCACCTCCCTGCAACAACACGATGAGGGCCGCAATCCGCCGCTTCAGCTCGCTGCGCGGCACCACCATGTCCACCTGCCCATATGAGAGCGACTCCTCTGCCCTGCCGAAGCCTTCAGGGAGTTTCTCCCTGGTGGTCTGCTCGATCACACGCGGTCCCGCGAAAGAGAGAAAAGCGCCGGGCTCAGCGATGATCACGTCCGCCAACGTGGCAACACTGGCCAGCACCCCGCCCGTGGTGGGATCAGCCAGCACGGATATGAAGGGGAGACGACTCGCCCGTAGATCCTCCAGAGCCACTACCGTCTTGGCCATTTGCATGAGCGACAGAATGCCCTCCTGCATGCGCGCTCCTCCGGAGGAGGTCACCATGACCAGTGTGACCCTGTCGGCCACCGCTCGGTTCACCAGCCTGATAATGGCCTCCCCCACCACGGAGCCCATTGATCCACCCAGGAAGCGAAAATCGAACACCCCCAGGGCTGCCGGCTGCTGAAGTATGTTGCACCGCCCGCCCACGAAAGCCTCCCGCAGGCCGGTCGAAGCCTGGGCGGCACGAATCCGATCCCTGTAGGGGCGGAGATCTCGAAAACCCAATGGATCCAGTGGCTGGAGATCAGATCCCACCTCGTCCCACCCACCAAGGTCGGCCAGTTGGGCGATGCGCTCCAAGGCACTCAGAGGGCGATGATAGCCACACAGCGGGCAGACGTTGAGAGAAGCCTTGAGCACCTCCGGGAGCACCAGACGCTCGCAATGCGGACACGCTTCCACGCACACATCCGCCGGGCCATCCACCACCCGTGCCTCCCCCGAGTCGAGCATGCCTCCAGCCACCACTCCTTCCCGTGGGACTTCAGACTCAGTCACCGGGCGCCCCAAGAACCACGCTGGCGTTGATGCCGCCGAACCCGAAGCCATTGGAAGCCGCGTAGCGGACGGACGCACGCCGGGGAATCAGAGGCACGAAATCGAGATCACACCTGGGGTCCGGATGCACCAGGTTGATGGTGGGATGCACCACTCCCTCGGCGATGCTCATTACGGTAGCCACGGCCTCAATGGCGCCTGCCGCTCCCAGGCAGTGGCCGATCATGCTCTTGGTGGAACTGACCAGCACTCGATCCGCCGCCGCGCCCATGACCAGCCGAATGGCTCGCGTTTCCATGGCATCTCCCAGAGGAGTGGAGGTCCCATGGGCGTTGATGTAGTCGAGTTGTGACGGGGCGATCCCGGCCTTGGCCAGGGCCATGCGCATGGCGGCCGCGGGCGACTCGCCGGTCTCATCCGGTTCCGTAAGGTGGAAGGCGTCGGCCGACATACCGTAGCCTAGAAACTCAGCGTAGACGTGTGCTCCCCGCCGTATCGCCCGCCCCCTCTCCTCCAGAACCATGACCGCCGCGCCTTCACCCATCACGAACCCATCACGCTCGGCGTCGAAGGGACGACTGGCACCGGAAGGATCATCGTTGCGGGTCGAGAGCGCGCGAAGCGCCGCGAAACCCGCCACGCCGGTCTCAGTCACGGGAGCCTCGGCCCCCCCGGCCAGCATGATGTCCGCATCGCCGCGCCGGATGACCTCGAAAGCGTCCCCCAGTGCGTTGGTGCTGGCGGCGCAGGCAGTACAGGCAGCGCTGATGGGCCCCTTGAGCCCCAATGCCATCGACAGGTGGGCGGAGGCCATGTTGGGGATCATCATGGGGATGAAGAAAGGGCTCACCCGTGCCGGTCCGCGACGCAGCAGCGTGGCGGTCTGATCCTGGAAGGTTTGCAACCCACCTATCCCGGACCCGATCATCACTCCGCACTTCCGCGTCTCTTCAGCACTCAGAGAGAGGGAGGCGTCCCCGTATGCCATCATGCCGGCTGCCACCGCCAGTTGCGCGTAACGATCCATGCGCTTGACCGCCTTGCGGTCCGCAAACGCCGTGGGGTCAAAGCCCCTGACCTCCGCGGCTATGCGAACGGGGAAACCGGAAGCGTCGAAACGAGAAATGGTAACCACGCCCGACCTGCCCGCCAGGAGAGAATCGAAGAACTCGCGCTTCCCTTGGCCGACGGGGGAGACCACTCCCAGCCCCGTCACCACCACACGCCGTTCACAAGCACCCTGTGGTGCCGCCATTGGCCCTCCTCCCTACATGCCCAGACCACCGTCCACCGGGATCACGGCTCCGGTGATGAAGGAGGCCGCGTCTCCCGCCAGGAAGGCCACCAACTCCGCCACATCCACCGGGCGGCCCGCCCGACTCAAGGGCGTGGCTGTGATGATGGCTTCCTGGGCAGTCTCCGGCAAGGCCAGCGTCATCTCCGTCTCAATGAAGCCCGGGGCAACAGCGTTGACACGCACGTTGCGAGGAGCAAGCTCCCGGGCCAGGCTCTTGGTCAAGCCGATCAGACCCGCCTTGGCTGCCGCATAATTCGTCTGTCCCGCATTGCCCCGCATCCCCACCACGCTGCTCAGGTTCACGATGACGCCGTTACGGCGCTTCATCATGCCGCGGGTGACCGCTTTGCTCACCAAGAACGACCCCTTGAGGCTGACGGACATGACGCGGTCCCAGTCTTCTTCACTCATTCGGGCAAACATGCCATCCCTGGTGATGCCGGCGTTGTTCACGAGAATCTCGATGGGGCCAAGCGAACGCTCCACCGCCGCCACCATGGCGACAACAGCTTCCTCTTGCGTCACGTCGGCGAACTCACAGACAGCCTTGACGCCCAGTCCCTGCAAGGCACGGACTGTCTCCAGCGCTGCCACCTCCGCAGCCGCCACGTCGTTGACCGCCACATCGGCCCCCAGTTCGCCCAGACGAATGGCGATCGCCCTCCCGATCCCCCGAGCGGAGCCCGTTACCAACGCCACCCTGCCGGTCAAGCTCTTCCCTGCCGCATCGCTCACCGCCGCCCTCCTTGAGCCCTCAGATCACCCAGCGCCTCAGCCGCGGTGAGCAAAGACTTCTCGTCATTGGTGCTGATGACGGTGAGGCCGGGCGCGATCTTCTTCACCAGTCCGCCCAACACTCTCCCGGGACCCACTTCCACCACCAATTCCACCTGCTCCCGAACCGCCGCCACACTCTGTGCAAACCTGACCGGCGCCACCACCTGCCTCGCCATCACCCGCGCCACCTCTCCCGGTCTGACGAATGCCACCTCCGTGCTGGAGAAGAAGGAACCGCTCTCAGCCGTGTCGGACACCTCTATGTCCGCGAGTGCCTTGGCCACGGTTGCGGACGCTTGCGCCATCAATGGGCTGTGGAACGCCCCGGATACGGCCAAGCGAACCACCTTTCGTGCACCCGCCGCCAGAACGGCCGGCTGGAAACGCTGCAGCGCGGTCTCTGTCCCGGAAACAACCACTTGGCCCGGAGAGTTGTAGTTGGCAGGCCACAAACCGTCGATACCCCGACAGAGCTCGTCCACCACGGCGTCAGAACCGCCCAAAACTGCCATCATACCGCCGCGGCCGCCCTCCCCTGCCTCCTTCATGGCCCGGCCCCGTTGCACCACCACCTGCAGCGCCTGATCCGGCTGCAGAATGCCGGCGGCTACCACCGCCCCGTAGTCACCAAGCGAGTGGCCCATGAAGATGCTCCCAATCGCCGGGCGTGCCGTGTCCCAACGCGAGAGGTCGGTCAGCGCCGCCCAAGTGGCCATGCTGGTGGTGAAGATGGCCGGCTGGGCAATGTCCGTTCGGGTGAGCAGCTCAGGAGGTCCGTCCTCGCACACGGAGGCCAGATCAAAGGGCACAGCCGCCGCCGCGGCCACCAAGACGCGGGCGGCACCCTCGTACGAGGCAAGCCACCCCGTCATCCCTACGGACTGGCTTCCCTGGCCCGGGAACAAGAAGAGCACTCCGCTCACAATGCCTCCCCCCTGGAAAGCCCTCCCCAACGCAGCAGGCACGATCCCCAGCTCAGCCCGGCTCCAAATCCCAACAGCAGGACGAGATCCCCCGCCTGCACCCGCCCATGCTCATGCGCCTCCAATAGGCTCAGCGGGATGGACGCGCACGAAGTATTGCCGTAGCGATCCAAGTTGATGAACACCCGCTCCCAGGGAGCATGCAGCTTATGTGTCACGGCCTGGATGATCCTGGTGTTGGCCTGATGCGGCACGATCAGCGCCACGTCCTCGATCTGTGCACCCGCCCTGTTCAGGACCGCGCGCGCGGAGCGGGGGACCACGCGGGTGGCAAACCGGTAGACCTCGCGGCCGTTCATCTTCATGAAGTGCAGCCGGCCGTCCACAGTCGCATGGCTGGCCGGGAGCCGCGAACCTCCGGCAGGAATGCTCAGCAGGTCCGCCCCCGATCCGTCCGTGCCCAGATCGAAGGCCAGTAGGCCCCCGACGCCATTCGTGGCAGAGACCAAGGCCGCCCCGCCGGCATCGCCGAACAGGACCGCGGTAGATCTGTCCTCCCAATCCAACACGCGAGAGATGGCCTCGCCGGCCACCACCAGCACGTGACGCATCATGGACGAGATTACAAGGCCGGCCGCCAGCGACAGCGCATAGACGAAACCGGAGCATCCGGCCGACACGTCCAGCGACCCGGCGTTGACGGCCCCCAGCCCGAAGGCCACACGGGCAGCTGCAGCCGGCATGAGGTGGTCCGGAGAGATGGAGGCCATGATCACCAGGTCTACGTCTTCCGGCACCAAGCCTGCCTGGGTGAGCGCAGCTTGCCCTGCGGGCAAGGCCAGATCGGAAGACGCCTGCCCCACCGCAGCCCTGCGCCGGGCGTGAATCCCGGTGCGCTGGCTGATCCACTCGTCGGAGGTGTCGAGCGTCAGTGAGAGCTCATCATTGGTGATCACCCTTTGGGGAAGGTAGGCACCGAGCCCAGATATGGTGGCCCCCGTGAGGCCCGCCGCCGGCGTCACTCGCTCAGTGTCTGTCCGTGATGGCGAAGGTGATGAGCGCGGAACAGACAGAAGCCCCGCGCACCGACGCCTTCCCCTGACCCTGACCTACCGGACCCCGCATACGCGTCACGTCCACTTCCAACATCAGGGTATCGCCCGGGAGAACATTCCGGCGAAAACGGGCTTTCTCCACACCGCCGAATACGGCCAGTTTGCCCGCGAATTCTGGGAGGGAGAGCACAGCCACTGCCCCCGCCTGGGCCAGCGCCTCTATCAGAAGAACCCCGGGCATCACCGGGAACCCGGGGAAATGCCCCCGAAAGAACTCCTCTTCCCCCGTGAGCGCCTTCTCAGCAACCACCCTGACCCCTGGCTTCAGTTCCAGCACGCGGTCAAGCAGGAGAAAGGGGTCACGATGGGGGATGATGGTTTGGATATGCGCCTTATCAAGCATTCAGCAACTCCAAGCAGGTTGTAGTATTCTGCTTGATGGGTCTGGGCTTTTCAAGACAAAGCCCTGGAGTATGCAGCTTCAACTCTCCCTTACTCTCGCCAACGATCTCTACGATCTCCTCGCGCTCAGCGGGGAGCCCGTTGACTTCCTCTCCGCCGCGCGCACGCTGCTCGCGGCCAAAGAAGAGCAGGCCCCTTCCGGCATCTGCTACCAGATCATGGACGCGCTGGTACAGCAGGACGCCCGTTTCTGCTGGCAGAGCCCACAAGCCATTGGGCTGCTGGACTGGGAGGCGATTGACCCCGATCTGGCCAGCGTCAGCTTCGTGGTGGTGGATGTGGAGACCACCGGCAGTAGGCCGGGCCCGGCCAAGATCACCGAGATCGGGGCCGTTCGAATCGAGGGTTTGCAGCAGGTATCGTCCTTTCACAGCCTCATCAACCCTCAGCGCCCTATCCCGCCCAAGATCGTTGAGCTCACCGGCATCACGCAGGACATGGTGTGCCGTGCGCCGCGTATAGACCAAGTGCTGCCCGCACTCATGGACTTCATGCGTGGAGCCGTCTTCGTGGGCCACAATGCCCACTTTGACTTGGCGTTCTTGAACTACGAGTTGGGCCGCCTCAACGGCCACCGCCTGGGCGACGGGGCCATTGACACCCTCAGGCTCTCGCGTTTGCTTGCGCCAGGTGTGCCGAACCACCGCTTGGCCACACTGGCTGTTGCGCTGGGGTCGCCGGTGTCGAATTTCCATCGCGCCCTGGAGGACGCCTCCGCCACCGCCCACGTCTTCCTGACGCTTCTGGGTCGATTGCAGGAACGCGGTATCACCAACCTGAACCAGGCCCGCAGCTACATCGACCCTGCACACAAGCGTGACCGTCACAAGCTCGCCCTGACCCGCGACATACCCCGCGTTCCCGGCACCTACCTCTTCAAGGACGAAGCCGGGCAGATTCTCTACGTGGGCAAGGCGAACCGCCTGCGCGACCGAGTTCGGTCGTACTTCATCGCCTCCCCTGACCACTCGCGGAAAATCCGCCAAGCGCTGCGCCGCCTCCAGCGGATCGATTGGGAGGAAACGGGCTCTCCGCTGAAGGCGGTGGTCCGGGAACAGGAACTCATCCTTGAACACCGTCCGCCGTGCAACGTGCTGGGCCAACGGCCGGAGAAGTACCTCTACCTCAAGGCCTCCCCGCGTGGACACGGATTGCGCCTGTACACCAGCCCCCGGCGCGCCGCACCCCGCGGCTCTGTGGTCCTTGGCCCATTTCGAAGCCCCGGTCGGCTGAGAGCCGCCATCGATCTCCTCCAGCGCTGCTACCCCATCCGGCGCTGCACCGGGCTAAGGGGTGTCCTCTGCACGTTCGGGCAGACCAAACACTGCCTTGCACCCTGCACGGGCAAATCCGATGCCGTTCGCACCCACGACGCACTCCTCCTCTGCCTCTTACGGTGGCTCGCCGGCGAGCCTTGGGATCTCCTGGACCCGCCACCGGCGTTCACGGCCGACCCGGAGCGCGCCGCCATAGCGCTACGCGGTCGTCTGTCCCAGCAGGGGCGCTTCGAGGAGGCAGGCGATGTACAACGGGCCCTCGAGCACCTGCAGGCCACCCGACGCGCCTGCAGCGCCCTCCACGAGGCGCTGGGGCTCAACCTCGCGGTGGTCTGGGCCGACACGGGAGCGGGAGAAGATGGCGTCCACGTTGATCTTGTGTGGGAGGGCAGGCTGTGCTCGAGTATCAGCATGACAAGCTCGACGGCACCACTTGAGCTGGGCGTAGCGCTCCGAGCCCTGGCCGACCCAGCCCCGCCCTCGTTTCCAGTTGCCGTGGATCAGCTCGAAGTGGATGCCATGCTGGCGGTACGACGCTGGCTTCTGGAGAACCCGGAGGCAGCGGTCGTACGGCTGTCTCTCGAGAGCGACCCCACAACGAGTCCCGGTGGTTCTCAGAGCGGCCTTGAGGGATGGCGACAACAGCTTCTCAAGGCGGTTGGCCTAGCCTCCCCCACCTGCCCGGGCGAAGGCTAGGCGCACTTGTCGCGCCGCGGAGGCGCGCCTCCGCGAGGCGCTGTCAGCAGGCAGCGGGCTGAGGGGCCGGCACAGCGAGACCCTTTGACCTCATCACAGCGGTGAGCAGGCTGCGATCCACTTTCCCCTTGTAGATCGGAATGCTTTCGCGCAGACAGAATGCAATGAGTTCCCGCGCATCCATGCCCAAGTCCTTCGCCAGCTCCTCCGGAGTGAAGTGGTTGGCCATCACGTCTCCTTTCGGGATGTCTGGAGGCCTTGCCGAAAAATTAAAGCCCGGCAGCAACCGCCACCGGGCTTGATTCCTCATCAAATTCAGCCACACCATTCATAGCACCCTCATCTTACCCCTCCCGGGGACGCGCCGCAATGACGCACCGTCATACCTCAGCCAAATCCTCCCCCAACACCAGCACGGCCACCTCTTCGCCGGCGAGAAGCCTCCTGCCGGGCGGGACAAAGGCCAGTGCGTTGGCCCCCACCATCGACCGTAGCCGGCCGGAACCCTGAGCGCCCGTGGAATAGGCCATGAGGAGCCCGGCGTCGCGGGAGACGTGCATGCGCACCACCCGCACCCAATCTGCCGTGGGGGACTCGTCCTGGGCCAGGACAGCCCTCTGCTCCGGACGAGCCACTGCCTGCCGCCCCATCATGCGCAGCACCGCCGGGCGTATGAACAGCTCAAATGACACCATAGCCGCCGCCGGGTTCCCTGGAACGCCAAAGACCAAGCAACGGCGCCCGTCGGGCCGTTCGAATACACCGAAGGAGAGCGGTTTGCCCGGCTTCATGGCCACCCGCCACAGACGACGTTGTACGCCCAGATCGTCCTGAGCCTGCTTGACGAAGTCGAACTCACCCACGGAGACGCCGCCCGAGGTGATGAGGATGTCGCCACTCAGGCCGCTCCTCATCAGATCAACTGTGACCTGGTAGTCATCTCGTGCAATGCCGAGCCTCGCCGGCTCCAAGCCCAGCTCCCGGCACTGTGCCTCGGCCGTGTAGCTGTTGGAATTGCGGATCTGCCCGGGAGCCAATGGCGATCCCGGCTCCACCAACTCGCTGCCTGTTGCCAGGATGGACACGGACGGGCGTCCGAAGACACGTACCTCTCGCCGGCCTATGCTTGCCAGCACGCCAATCTCGGCAGGGCCAAGCACGTGCCCCTCATCCAGAACCACGGAGCCTACAGCAGAGTCCTCTCCTTTCGGGCGCACGTTCTCCCGCCGTGCAACGGTTCGCACCACCTCCACTGCGCCCGTGGCTTCACGCGTGGCTTCCGATTCCACCACCGCATCCGCGCCACGGGGCATGGGGGCGCCGGTCATGATCTTGGCCGCACACCCCGGCATGACCTCCACTGTACCCACCCTGCCGGCGGCGATGGTGTCAACGATCCGCAGGCTGACAGGAGAGCCCGGCAAAGCGCCCACGGTGTCCGCTGCCCTCACGGCATAACCATCCATAGCGGAGTTGTCGAAGGGGGGGATGTCCACGTCGGCGACAGCAGGCGAGCACAACACCCGTCCCAAGACCGCCGACAGCGGCAGTGTCTCCGCCGGCAGCGGCTCACACTCACTCAAGATGAGCTTTCGCGCCCGCTCGATACTGATCATGCAGCACCCCCGTCGACCACAGAGCTTGCCCTCGCCGTGATTCGTCCTTAGAATACCGCTCTGTTCGTACAAGGGAGGCGGATGTAGTGCAACTCCCCGCTCGGCGGCGTATTGCCGACCGGATCTGGCAGTGGAGGAAGACCGCATATGCCGTGAGTGTCCTTGTCGTGCTCGCGGTTCTCGTGCTCGTCTTCTTGTCCATCTCCACCCCTTCCGCCGCCGTAGAGATCCCGACCGACCTCACGTTCTTCGACTCCCAACGGGCCTTCCAGCGGGCCCAATCGCTGGCGCGACTGTACCCTGACCGGCAGCTGGGATCACAAGAGGCTTTGGGGGCGACGGCATGGTATGAAGACGTCCTCTCTTCGCAGGGAATCGAGTTTGCTCGCTTCCAGTACACCATGCCCCACGGAATGCAAGACGTGACGGTCACAAACATCGCCGTGATCCTTGCCGGGGCCGACCCGGAGACAATCGTTATCAGCTCGCCGCGAGACGCGCTGGAGGACGCCCAGGTCTCTCCGCTGGCGCAGGCCTCAGGGACCGCCACACTCCTCGACCTGGCGCGTGTGTTCGCCGAACGGGCCCATGACAAGACGCTTGTCTTCCTTTCCACGGAGGGTGGAGTGCAAGGCAGCCTGGGAGCCGCGGCCTTCCTCGCGAACTACGAAAGGCGCGCGGACGTCCAGGCGTTGGTCTCGATTCAGGCTCTCGGCATGGAAGGCCGCGACACGCTCTACGCCGGCACCATCGGACCGGGGAGCAGCACACCAGGGTGGATGGTGGAGTTGGCCACCAACATACTTGGCCAGATCAATGTCGACCTGCGCGTCCCCAACTTGCAGCAGCAGATTGCCAGCCAGGCCTTGCAGGTTCTCCACGGAGAACAGGTGGCAGGACTGAGCCGGGGGATCGCCTCTCTCACCATCTACGACCGTGGTGAGGGGGCAGTGACTGCTGCCGGCCTATCCAGCCAGGGGGCGGCCGTGGAGCGGCTCATCCTGGCGCTCGATCAAGCCGGAGCGTTCCCCCGCGACCCTGGAACAGCCGTCGTGCTGGGATCCGGCCGCTTCATCACCAAGACCACTTTGAACATCCTGGGCCTCATCTTTCTTGTCCCCCCCTTACTCATGGCCGCGGCCTGGCTGCTCGTCACCCGACTGAAGCCGGCAGGATGGCTGCGGCACCTGAGGAATCTCGCGTCTTTCCTGCTCCCGCTGGGCTTGATGCCACTGCTCGGGTGCCTGACGGCTCGGATCGGACTTCTGCCCATCTACGCCCGCCATGCCGTCCCTGTCAGCGGCTCTGCCGTCCAGCCCCAGTGGCCGATAACGCTCGTGTTGCTCTCACTCTTCCTCCTGGCATTCGTCTTGCTTCGCCACTTCCTCGGCTACCTACGGCCGCAAGAACCTCGTGCCGTGACGGAGATGGCCAAGCTGACCGGAGGCCTGGTCCTCCTGGAAATCGGTCTGGCGTTGTTGGTGAGCAGCTCGCCTTTCTCGCTCTTGGGAGCCATCAGCGCCGCCTGGCTGTGGCCTTTCTGCACATGCTTCCTCGAACCACCCAGCGCCGCGGTCCCCTGGTGGCCGCAGCTGCGCACCAATGCTCACATCTTGCTGGCGGGGCTACTAGCATCTCTGGCCGTCTATGCCTATCTGGTTGTCACAACCGGCATCGGCTGGCTGAGGGGGTGGTGGTTCCTGCTGGTGCAGATGGTCTCGGGCACCTACGGGATTGCGGCACCGGCGGGCGTGGTGTTCATCGCATCGGCCTTCATCGTCCTTCTCGGATCACGCCGTATGCAGATCATCCCCGTGGAGACGCTGGTAGACGCGGACGGCGATGTCTCGGTGGTAATGGCGCCACCACCACGAGTGCTCAAGGTAGAGAAGAAGGAGCCTTCGAGCACCTGACCGAACGGCGCATCCCATCTTCGGCCAGATAGGTGAGGGGAAACACGGCCCTCGCCGCCGTCAGAACTCTCTCCAAGTCGCCGGCCGCAAGCAGAGGGTGGAGATGGCACAGCAGCAGTTCACCGACCTCGCCTTGCGCGGCCACCTCCGCCGCCTCCCCGGCAGAACTATGGGGCGCGGGGTTCGTGCCGGCCGGGTCGGGCAGCGCCGTCCAGGCCTCGTGAATGAGAACGCGGGCTCCGTGGGCGAAGGCCCCCGCGTCCTCGCTGGGTGAGCAGTCAGTCAGCACAACAAGGGCATCTCCCAACCGATATCCCAGGGAGCCACCGGGGTGCCTCTGCAGGCGCGCCGTGACCTCGCACTCCCCGATGGAGACCGCTCCCAGCTGCGCCCTCTTCAGCTGCAGGGGGAGGGGGAACTCACTCAGCGTATGCGGGAAGAAGGGGGGCCGGACCAGACGCTGCAACCAGACCGGTCCGTCCCCCGCGCGCCGCACGTCGGGAACGAACAACGTGGTCCGGCGCCCGGGGAACAAGGCCGCGAGATACGTCACCCCCACGATATGGTCCAGATGCAAATGCGTGAGGAACACGGCTACCTCGAAATCGCCTTGGAGAAGCCAGGCATACTCAGGCTGCGCCAGCCGTGCCAGCCCGCTCCCCACGTCGAACAGGCAGAGAGTGGAGGGGGTTCGTACACACACGCACGTGGTCTGGCGCTCTGGCCGGGGGAACCAACCAGCGGAGCCCAACACAACCACTTCCATCATCGGCTGTTCCTTTCAGCCGCCGACATCGGCCCGCCGGCCTCGGCACACTGCTACAGATATCGCTTGCGCCAGAAGATTGCCGCCGCCGCCCCCGCCAGTCCCACGGAGATGAGCACAATCACCACAAAGGCAATCGGGCTCTTTTCGAACGGAAGGTGGACATTCATACCAAAGACTGAAGCCACGAGCGTAGGAACAGCTATGATAATAGTGATGGAGGTCAACAGTTTCATCACTATGTTCAGGTTGTTGGAAATGACCGACGCGAAAGCGTCCATCATGCCCGACAGAATGTTGGAATAGATCTGCGCCATTTCTATCGCCTGCTTGTTCTCGATGATGACATCCTCAAGGAGATCTTGGTCCTCCTCGTACATGCGTATCTCTTTGGTGCGCACCAGCTTCTGAAGCACGGCCTCATTGGAGCGCAGCGACGTGCTGAAGTACACCAAAGCCTTCTCCAGCGTCAGCAGGTCGAATATCTCCTCGTTCTTCTGAGAAGCGCGCAATTCGCGCTCCAGTTTGTCGGTCTCGCGGTCGATGCGCTTCAGGTAACGGAGGTAGAAACTGGAGACCCTCAGAAGAACCTGAAGAAGGAAGCGCGTTCTCTTGCTTGTGGTGAACCCCTTCACCGCGCCACGCTCGAAGTCCCCCAGGATGGGGTTGGTCTGCAAACAGGTGGTCACGATGCAGTCGGGGTGGAGCAGGATCCCCAAAGGGATGGTGTCATACCCTTGCTCGGAGGGTGTGCGCTCCACCACCGGGATGTCTACGATCACGTGGACCAAGTCAAGCTCGTCCTCCACGTCTATGCGCGACTTCTCTTCCCGGTCCAACGGGCCTGACAGGAAGGAGAGCGGAATGCCCAACGCCTCTGACACTCCGGCCAGCTCCTCTTCGCTGGGACTAACCAGGTCTATCCAGGCACCGGGCTCGATATCCTCCAGGCGTTCAAGACCCTCAGAGGTAGTCTTGAGGATGTTAAGCATCGCTCACCTCCTTGACGGTAAGGCGCCCACCGGCCAGCCATCAGTGCCGCCGATGGCGCGCTCTTGAGATTCCGCATATTGTCTCATCCGCCGGCACTCGCAGCCACGGGCCCCCAAGGCCGCTCGTACGGTGGCTGTTCCGCGTTGGTATCATTCCGTAACTCTCCCATGAACCACCAGCAAGGGACCTACCGCACATGAGACCCACCATCAACGCGCTGGAGAAAGACCTTCGTCACCTGATTCGTGGCGATGTTGAATTCGATGCCATCAGTCGCCACCTGTACGCCACGGATGGCTCCATCTACCAAATCGAGCCGCTCGGGGTAGTGGCTCCTCATGATGCCGAGGATGTCGCCCGCTTGGTTCAGTACGCCTCCCAGAACGGCGTGCCGCTTGTTGCACGGGGCGCCGGCTCGGGCTTGGCCGGCGCCGCCATCGGCCGGGGCCTGCAGGTGGACTTCACCCGCTACATGAACCGCATCCTGGAATTCGCGTCTGATGGCTCCTGGGCTCGGGTTGAGCCGGGGGTCATCATGGGCGAACTGAATGCGCGGGCCAAGGCATACGGCCGTTTCTTCGCGCCCAACCCCTCCAGCGAGAACTATTGCAGCCTCGGCGGGATGATCGGCTGTAATTCCTCCGGCTCCCGCTCGGTCGCCTACGGTGGGACCAAGGACCACGTCCTGGATCTGCACGTGGCGCTGCATGATGGACAGGTGTTC
This sequence comes from Gaiellales bacterium, assembly GCA_012719395.1. Lineage (GTDB taxonomy): Bacteria > Actinomycetota > Thermoleophilia > RBG-16-64-13 > RBG-16-64-13 > JAAYAL01. The sequence goes on from JAAYAL010000071.1 coordinate 23,274, forward strand.
CACGCGGGACCGGTCCCGCGTGACTCCGCTCAGTTCGCGCAGCTCATAGCCGGCAACAGCCTGGCCGCCACGGCCTTCGCCGACATGGTGGAGTTGCTGCAGACGAATGCCGACTCCATCAAGGCTTCTCTGCCCAGGGCCCCCAAGAACGCCTCAGGCTACCGTGTGGAAGAAGTTCTGGAGAACGATATCGTCAACCTCCACAAAATCTTCATAGGGGCGGAAGGAACTCTGGGGCTGGTGACTGAGGCCAAGCTCAACCTTGTCCCCCTCCCCGGCCGGCGAGCCATCGCCATGGTGTATTTCCCCAACGTCTTCTCCGCCGGCGAGGCCGTGTTCCCCATACTGGGCCTGAAACCGACGTCGCTCGAGATCATGGATGGCGGCTTCCTCCGCTTCGTGCGCCGCAACGATCCTCAGATCAACGCCATGGTCCCGGCGGAGGCGGACAGCGCCCTACTGGTGGAATTCGAAGCAGCGGATGACACGCAGCTCTCGGAACAGCTGGACTCCCTCGGCTCCTTGCTGACCGGCGGTGACGTGATGGCCATCAAGCCTGCCCTGGATCCCGCGGAGCAGAAGAAGCTGTGGGCGGTCCGTCAGGCGGCAGTGCCCCTGCTGAACAAACTGCCGGGCCCCAAGCGCATCGCCGAGTTCATTGAGGACTGCACGGTACACCCGGATGTCCTGGCGCACTACATGAGCAATCTGGCCAAGATCATCGCTCGCTCGGGCTCGGAAGCCATCATGTACGGGCACGCCGGTGATGGGAACATCCACACGCGTCCGGTGCTGAACCTGAAAGAAGCAGAGGACCTTGACCTCATGCAGTCCATGCTGGACGACGTCATTGACATGGTACTGGAGATCAAGGGCACACCCTCGGGAGAGCACGGGGACGGCATTGTCCGCTCCAAGTTTGTGCGCCGAGTGTACGGTGATCAGGTCTACAGTATCTTCACAGCCATCAAACATGCTTTTGACCCTACCGGCATACTCAATCCGGGAAAGAAGATAGTCGGACCGGCCGAAACCGCGGGCGTCAGCTACAACCTCCGCTACGGCCCCAACTACTGGACGTACGAGCAGAGCACGCTTCTGCGCTTTCCGGACGGAGAATATGAGCGCGAGATCGAGAAATGCCACGGCTGTGGCCAGTGCAAGAGTGCGGTAGGCACCACCATGTGCCCCACGTACAAGGCCACGCGGCGCGAGCACGCCTCCCCGCGGGCCAAGGCCAACCTGCTGCGCAACATCATCAGCGGCAAGCTCCACCCCTACAATACGTACACCACCGACGCCATGCGCGCCGTCACCGACTACTGCATAGAGTGCGGTATGTGCGCCGTGGAATGCCCCTCCAATGTGAACATCCCCAAACTCATGTTGGAAGCAAAGAGCAAGATTCGCGGCGGCCGGCGACCGGGGCCCGCGGAACTCCTCCTGGGTAATGCCGGGCTGGTCTACCGCGCCGGCCAAGCACTGGCACCGGTGGCCAACCCCTTGCTGGCGCAGGCGGCGGTTCGCGGCATCGGTCAGAAGGTGGCCGGTATCGATCAGCGCCGTCGGTTGCCGCGTTTCGCCGGCCGGACTCTCACGCAGCAGGTGGCGGCACGCGATCGCCAAGGCGGGAAGGCCGCACCGGGGGTCTATCGCGGCCAGGTCGCCTTTTTTTGCGAAATGTACGTCAACTTCAACGACCCGGAGTTGGGGCTCATCATGGAGCGCCTGCTGCGCGCGCACGGAGTTGATGTGGTCTTCCCCGCTCAACGGAGCAGCGGCATCTTGGAGATGGCCTACGGACTTCCCGACAGAGCCCGGCAAACCGCCACCTTCAACGTGCACTCTGCGCTACCTCACGTCCAAGCGGGCTCACTGTTGGTGAGCGGGGAACCCACGGCGTCCCTGGCTTTCAAGGCTCACTACGCCGACTACCTGGATGATCCGGCCGTGGCGGTGGTTGCCAAAGCCACCCGTGACCTGGGTGAGTTCCTCGCCGCGTGGCGGAGGGCGAACCCGGACGTGGCCATGCAGCCCGCACCAACCTCGCTCCGGCTCGCCTACCACGACCCTTGTCACCTGAAGGCGCAGAACGTCGGCCTTTCCTTCTGGGACCTGCTGCGCGAGATACCCGGCGTGGACCTCACCAGGCTGGAGGCCGGTTGCTGCGGCATGGCCGGGACCTTCGGCACCAAGGCGGGCTCTTTCGATTTCTCCATGGAAACGGGGCGCCCCGTGTTCCAGCGGATAGCTGAGATCCGGCCCGACCTGGTGCTTTCCGACTGCAGCTCCTGCCGCATGCAGATCCACCAGGGCACCGGCGCCTGGACCATGCACCCGGCCGAGTTCCTGGCCGGCCTGTATGGCATCTCTCCGTACCGGCCGGCCTGAGTCCACGTGGAGAAGCTGATTAGAGTTCCGTTTGGCGATGGCTGGGCGGAGGCCCTGCCGCCCGCCGGCGCCACCGTCAGGGTGCTCGAGCCCGCGGTTCTTCCCTCCCTCCCGGAGGATGCCGTCATGACACGCGCGCTTCGGACCGCCGGGCTGGGCAACTCGTGGCCTCTCCGTTCACCCACCCAGTCAAGACCACTGACGATCGTCCTCAACGATGCTACCCGACCTACCCCCAGTGGACGCATCTTGGCCCACCTGGTGATGATGGGGCTCCTCCCCGAGCGGCCGGCCCTTGGCGCTGTTCGCGTCCTCATAGCCACCGGCTCCCACCGCCCAGGCGGAGCTGAGGATGTGCGTCATATTCTCCATGGGCTGCCGGACTCGCGGTGGCCGCACCTTGTCGAATGGCATGATGCACAGCTGAACAGCGCGCACGTAGAGGTGGGCACCACCTCCCGCGGGACTCCCGTCCATATCGATCGCCGCGTGCTGGATTCCGGCTCACTCCTCCTGGTGAACTCCGTGGAACCGCACTACTTCGCGGGCTACACGGGCGGCCGGAAATCGCTCATGCCGGGCCTGGCCGGGTTCGACACCATTGAGGCAAACCATTGCCTGGCCTTGCAACCCGCGGCAGACGTGCTATGCCTCACCGGCAACCCGATGCACGAGGATGCCGAGGAAGCAATCTCTCTGCTGCCGCTTCCCGACCTCCTGTCACTCCAGGTTGTGCTGGACCAACACCAGCACATCGCTTTCCTGGCCGCAGGCCCTCTGCACGCCACCTTTGAGGCGGCTGTGGCCGAGGCTGATCGCAGATATGTGGCCTCACTCCCCGAGGCTGCAGACATCGTGGTCAGCGCAGCCGCGCCCCCCATGGATTACGACCTCTACCAGTCGCAGAAAGCCGTGGACAACGCCGCCCGCGCCATTCGAGACGGAGGGACGCTGATCCTGGTGAGTTCCTGCCGCCACGGCATCGGCGATCCACGCTATTTCGACCTCTTGGCCTCCTCGGCCACTCCGGCGGAAGCTCAGCGCCGTATCGCGGACCACTACCTGCTGGGATACCACAAGGCCAACCGGCTGGCCGCCGCCGCCGCCCGGATCAACATCTTCTCCGTGACTCATCTACCCGACGAAACCGCCCGTGCCGCCTTCTTCACACCGTTCGCCGATCTGCAGACAGCACTGCAAGAGGCGGTAGCGCGTTCCGGCTCAGCATCCGGCCTCCGCATAGCGGTGCTGCCGGATGGATGTGTGACCGTCCCCCGCGTGGAACAGACTGGGAGAGACCTTTGAAACGTACCATCGCCACCGATCGCGCCCCACGCGCCATTGGCCCATACTCGCAGGCGTTGATGGTGGGCAGCATGCTGTTTGTCAGCGGCCAGCTACCCCTTGACCCCGCCACCGACCGGTTCCCCGCCGGCGGCATCGCGGAACTCACCGAGCAGGCCCTGCGGAACGTGATGTCCATCGTCGAGGCGGCCGGCTTCACGCCCACCGACGTGGTCAAGACCACCTGCCTCATGACGGACCTCGCGGATTTCCAGGACTTCAACGAGACGTATGCCCGTTTCTTCCCAACGGAACCGCCCGCTCGCGAAACCTACCAGGTGGCCGCTCTGCCTCGGGGAGCCCGACTGGAGATCTCGGCTATTTGCGCCCGGTAGAGCGCAGCCGCAACGCGGCACCCTCCCTCTTCGGCAGGCTGCACGCTACACCGGGCGAAAGCAGGGACTCCGCCGCATACTGCTCGCAGATGCGGTAGGCGTCGTTGAGGCTGAGCCTCTCTGGGTTGTATAGCCACTGAAGTATGAGTCCTTCCATGGCCGCGATCAGCATGGAGGCCGCAGCGTGGGCGTCCGTGCGTCGGAATTCGCCACGCGCGATCCCATGCGCCACCGTCCGCTCCATGTACGAAAGGTGGGTCTGGTATATCACTCGAGTGTAGTCGCGAACCGCCTTCTCCCGTGGCGCTTCTGCCAGAAAATCGATGAGCACGGTGTAGTAACTACGTGTACGCCTCTCGCTGCCGAAGAGATTCTTCAGATTCAACTTCACCTGTTCCCAGGCAGGCAGCTCTTCGCGGCAGCACGCCTCCAAGTCCCGACGCAGTCGGTCCACGATGCTCTCCAGCACGGCAAGGAACAGATGTTCCTTCTTGGGGAAGTAGTACGAGATCAAGCCCTTGCTCACGCCGGCCTGCACCGCCACCTGCCCCAGAGTGGTGTGCCCATAGCCGTTCTTCAGGATGAGCTTCTGCGCCGCCTTGACAATCCCTTCCCGCCGCTCCTCCTCCGACGCACGCGGGCTCACCAGCCACCCCCCGCCGCAGCCGACATTTCACGCGCCCCGGAGGTGATCCGAACGCAGGGCCCACCACTCATCATAGAGACAATCACCCGCGACCCTGCGTCCGAACCCGTTTCTCTCCTATCGGCAACCAGTTACTTCTGGAGCTCTTCCCACTTGTAGTCGATGAGTTCCACCAGGATGCCATTCGTCTGCTTGGGATGCACGAAGGAGTACTGGCAATCCCGGAAGGGAATTAGCTCGCCGTACTCACCGAACTTGATGATGGAATAGCCCTTGCCCTTGAGTTCCTCTACCGCCTCAGCAGTGCTGTCCACGTTGAAACCGACGATGTTGATGGACTCGCCGTGACGCTCTATCCACTTGGCCACGTCGCCCGTGCCATCGATGTCTTCCATCAGCTCGAAGCCGACGCCGCCGATCCAATAGCGGGCCACCCGGATCTTCGACGGGAGATCCTCATACGGGTCATCCGGGCCTTCCTTGCCCAGGATGGGTTCCCACATCTTCTTGGCGGCATCCAGATCCTTCACGCACATGCAAATGTGGTCAATCTTGTTGATCTTCGGCACAGTGCACCTCCTGAATTTCAAAGGCCCCCACTCGGCGCGGCCGCAGACCGCGCGGCAGAGGCCCTAGAGACACTCGACGTAGGTCGGTGGCGGTCCGGCCCCTGCGGGCCGGACCGCCACACCTGCAGTCAGTCAGAGCCTGACGACTAGAAGGTGACCATCTCCAACGGGATGTTGATTGCCTTGTCCGGGCAGGCCTTGCCGCACTCGTTGCAGTCTTCGCACAAGGCCTCGGTCAGAACTGGGCGACCGTCTTGCACGCGGAGGGCGTTGTCAGGGCAGGCCTCAACACAACGCGTGTCCTGCAGGCCGCCACACATCGTGCACTTTTCGTAGTCGATTTGCGCTGCCATTGGCTCTCCTACCTATTCCTCAACCCAAAGACGACGGACACAGGCACCTTCGCCCTTCGGGATCGCCTTCGTGGTCTCGATCTTCAGCTTCTTGTTGGTGAAAGCAGCAAGCTGCTCCACGATGACTTCCAGGCCGCGGTTGCACCCGGCGAGGTCCTCTTCCATGCTGGCACCGTAGGACTTCGCAGTGGTCGGATACGGGCACCGATCCCAGATGATGAACACTTCGTTGTCGTTCTCACCCTTTTCCATGTGGATCTTGGCCCCACGCATCATCCAGGTGGCAACGATGTTGCTCGCCAGACTCTGCAGCCAGTTCGGCTTGGACAGGTTTGTCCGCGGGAAGTAGCTCTTGGCCGTATCTATACCGATAACTTCCCAGGCCTTGTCGGCAACCTCCATCGGGTCGGCCTTGTCGCCCAGCAGTTCCAGAGCGGCTTGCCGCCACTGATAGAATGTCCGCCTCTGATCGTCTTGGACGCCGTGGAACGCGCGCCAGAGACTGGTGATCTCTTTTTCCGCATCGAACGCCATTAGTGGTTTCCTCCCTCTCAGATCCGGAGACCGGTCTTGTAACCGTCGTGCACAGCCCCGGATACGCCGCGAGGAGTGGCAGCATCGCCAATGAGGCGGAACTCGATGCCATTCTCCTGGCAGGCTTCCTTCAGCGCGTTGTTCGACACCCGCTCGGCGTACACAATGGTGTCCGCCTTCACCGGGAACTTGACGCCATCGTAGTACCGCACGATGGCTTCGCCATCCCCGATTTCCTTGATGGTGGCGTCGCTATAGACCTTGACACCGTTCTGAGCGAGGAAGATGGCGTAGCGCCAACGGAAGGACGGGTTGATGTCCTTGCCGGTGGTCTTCTCTTCGCCGACAATGGTGACCTTCTTGCCCTTCTTCGCCAAGGCGAGAGCACAGCCGATGGCCGGCTTCTTGTTGCCCCAAACCACAACGTTGTCGCCAACCGGCTTGAGGTCGTTGATGGCCTCGTGCAGCGAGATGATGTTCTCGCCTTCCCAGGCGGCAGGCTTGCTGTACTCGGCGCCTGTAGCGATGACCACGGCATCCGGCAGCTCATCAGCGATCATATCGGCGGTCACTTCGGTGTTGTACTTGAACTCAACACCGCGCTTCTGGCATTGCGCCAGACCGAAGTGGGTGGTGACGTCGTACAACTCGTAGTCGTTGTACGGAGCCTGACGAGCATCGAGCAGCGTGCCTCCCGCTTCCGCGTTCTTGTCGAACACGGTGACCTTGTGCCCCCGCTCGGCGGCGGTCCAAGCCGCTTCCAGACCGGCAACGCCGGCGCCAACCACCCAGATGCTCTTGGGATCATCGGTGTGGACGTTCTCGGGGTACCAGTCAGGCTGCGACTCATGCGCGCAGGTGGGATTGATGTAGCAGGTCATGGGAGCATCGCGGAACAGACGGGCGAGGCAGACGTTGCAGGCCACGCACCAGCGGATGTCCTCTTCACGCCCTTCCAGGAACTTCAGAGGCATGAGCGGGTCGGCGATCTGCGGACGGCAGTTCTCCCAGTAGTCAATGACGCCGTCGGCAATGGCCTTGTCGGCCATCTCGGCCTTGAACAGGCGGTAGGCCATGGAGACCGGGGCCTTCAGGCCGAATTCCTTGGCCTTCTTCGGAACCCATAGCCAGGAGCCCTGATCCACGTCGCGGCTGATGACCGGAACGGTGGATTCCTGCCAACCAACTGTGATGGAGATGGAGTCGCAGCCGGCTTCATTCGCCATGAGGTAGGTCTTCAGCGACTCTTCCATGGTGTTGCCGTTGACGTCGTCCAGCTGCTCCCATGCGCAGAGGCGGATGATGAGCGGCATGTCCTCGGGGATGGCGGCCTTCACCTTGCGGATGATGTCGCCCACGAACTTGAAGCGCTTCTCAACCGTGTCGCCACCATACTCATCGGTGCGGCGGTTGGTGTAGGTGTTGAGGTAGTTCGAAAGCAGGTAGCCGACGATGCCGGAGATCTCCATGATCTCGAACCCGGCTTCCACACCGAGCTCGGCCGAGAAGGCGTGCTGATCGATGCATTCCAGGATGCGGGCGTGGGACATCTCTTCTACCGGCTCAAACAGGCGGAGCCGTTGCGGAACGGCGGAGGGGCCTTCGGCCTTCTTGGCCCAGTGGCCACCGACGCGACCGCAGTGCATCAGCTGGTAGTTGGACACGGCCTTCTGTTCCTTGATGGCGTTGGCCATCTCGGTGAGACCGGGAAGGAACTTCCGGTCGGCGGCGCAGGCCTGGCCCTTGTAGCCCTGGCCCATCTTCAGCTCATCGGTGGTAACACCCTGCATGGTGCAGATACCACCGGCAACGCCCTTGGCCCGAGCGGCCATGTAGGCGATGTCTTCCTTGGTGATGTAGCCGTCATGCGTATTGAGGTTGTCCTCAGTGGCGGCGTACTTGATCCGGCACGGAATCTCGAGTTTGCCGATCGTGATGGGGCTGAAGACGTGCGGGTACTTCTTCGCGCCCGGCATCGTCTCGTATTTCGCCCTCCACTCATCAAAGTACTTGCTCTTCATAGTCTCGTTTCCTCTTCCTCCGACTGCAGGCAAACGGGTAAATACGGTCGCTTTACCAGGTCATATAAAGCGAACCCTATCACCTCCCTTCCTCTGATCAGCCCGCGATGATGCCGGCGGGCGGCCTATGTCTGCGTCCGTATGTTGGTCGGCCCTGCCGTCCTCAGGCGGCCGGGCCGGAGCCATTGAGGGCCAGCTTGACTTCCAGATCACACTGCAGGCAGCGCTTTGCTTCCTGCACCGCCGCGTCTGCCTCGAAGCACCTGGCCACTTCGTTGAAGTTGCCCTTGCGCTCCTCCACCGGCAGCTTCTCGTACTCCCCACGGGGAGCCGAGGCAAAACCCTCGATCCGACGGCGCTCGTACGCGGCCACATCCGGACCCTGCCCCTTCCAGAGCTGCTCGTCGATGGCCCCGTCTCCGCCCAAAGCTTGGTCAATGGTAGAAGCGGCACGCCGCCCCGCTGCGATTGCCTCGATGATGGTGCCGGGAACACCGGGCGCCTTCGTGGAAGCATCGCCACCGGCGTAGACGCCCTGGGACGCTGCCTGGCTTGCGGTATCCACCTCCAGCAGCCCACCCTTCACGGGAGCATCCGCTCTCTCAGCCGCGAATCCCAGATCCGCCGCCTGCCCAATGGCCAGGATCACCTGATCCGCGTCCACGATCTTCTTGTCCTCCCCGAACATGGGGCAGAACGCTCCCGCATCATCGAAGACGGACGTGCACTGTACCAACTCCACCTGCTTGATGCTCCCACCGTCGGTGAGGATGCGGCTGGGACCCCAACCGGGCAACAGGTCCACGCCCTCCTCAACCGCCTCTTCGATCTCCCACTCAAAGGCCGGCATCTCCTCCCTCGACTCAAGGGAGGCCATGACCACAGACTCGGCACCACAACGGAGCGCGGTCATGGCCACGTCAACCGCCACGTTGCCGCCGCCGATCACGACCACCTTGGGCTTGAGCGCCACCGCCTTGCCGTCCGCCACGTCCTTCAGGAACTCAACACCCCAGAGGACATCCGCCGCGTCGGAGCCTTCCAGCTGTATCTTGCGGCTCAACTGCAGGCCGGGAGCCAGGAAGATGGCCTCGTAACCCTGGGCCTTGAGATCATCAATGCCGAAATCGCGACCCAGCTTCCGACCAAGCTTGATCTCCACGCCCAGGCCGGCGATGTCGGCGATCTCCTTGTCCAGGATGTCTTCCGGGAGCCGGGAGAACGGGATGCCGTAGCGCATCATGCCGCCGGCCTTGTCCTTCTCTTCGAACACGGTTACCGCGTGCCCCTTCTTACGAAGGTAGAAGGCCGTGGTCAGACCGGCCGGACCGGCACCGATGACCGCCACCTTCTTGCCGGTATCCGGCGCCGTAACTCCCAGGTAGTCGCCGGCCCCATCCGCATGGTCTGCTGCATAGCGCTTGAGCGCGCAGATCTGGATGGGTTCGTTGACCGCCGCACGCTTGCAGGTTGTCTCGCAGGGATGCGCGCAGACGCGGCCGAGCACGCCGGGGAACGGCACCTTCTCGCGGATCACCGCGTAGGCCTCCGCCGGCTTCCCCTCCGCGATGAGGCGCAGATACTGCGGGATATTGATGTGCGCGGGACAGGTGTCCTGGCAGGGCGCCACAGAAGGCATGAGCTCTGCAGGCGTCAGCTTGCGCAGTCCGCGCGTGGTATCCATGATGAGGTAGCCGTTGGGGCACACCTCTTCGCAACGGCCGCACATAGTGCAGACCCATTGCACCCCGGTTTTGGCTACCATGTCGAGCAGATTGAGCTGCACGGCATGCTCGATGCGACGGATATTGAAACCGTCCACACCGGTGACCGGGCATGCGGAGGAGCACGTTCCGCACTGCTCGCAGGAGACAATCGGCTCCCTTATCTTCTGAACGTCCGGTGCTGCCACTACCTCACCTCGTGACTCAGTGGTCTCTCTTCACGTACTGCGTGCCGGCTGCTACTCGAGGCCCAGGGCCTTGACCATTTCCTTCTGCGTGGCCACCCACTTGGGTCCCATGGCGGCGGAAAGCCAGACCTCCCAGACCTTGCTGGTGTCGTAGCCCTTCTTGTCCAGCTTCTTGCGGAGCTTCTCAAGCCGGTCCTTGCACTCGTAGTTGCCGGTGATGTAGTGGCAGGTGGGGAACTCACACCCTGCCACCAGAACGCCCGCCGCGCCCTTGTCAAGCGCGTGCTGCACGAAGCGCTGGGCCACCCGCGCCGAGCACATGACCCGCACAATGCGCACGGGAGTGGGGTACTCCATGCGTCCCACACCCGCGATATCCACCGCGCCGTGGGCGCACCAGTGGCACACGAACGCGATGACTTTCTTCTCGGGGTTCTCCTCCAGGGCCGCATCCACCGCAGCCATGAGCTGCTCATCCGTGAAGTGGACGATCTGGATGCATTCCTTGGGGCAGTCGGCCGCGCAGGTGCCGCAGCCCTTGCAGAGCGCTTCGATGACCTGCGGGGTTTTGCCCTTCTCGCCGCCCAGCTTGATGGCGCCGTAGGGGCACTTCTTGGAGCAGATGCCGCACTCGATGCAGTTGGTGTGGTCGATCTTGGCCACGATGCCTTCGGCTTCCACGAAGCCGCGGGTCATAGGAATGGAAGCGCGCATGGCCGCGCCGTAACCCTCGTCCCGCACGTCCTTCATTGGCTTGGGGTTGCGGGCGGAGCCGGCCAGGTAGATACCGGCGGCGGCGAAGTCCAGCGGACCCAACTTGATGTGCTGTTCCTGATAGAAGTTGTCCGCATTGGCCGAGACCTTCAGCAGGCCGCGCAGATCCGAGACACCCTCCGGGCCGCAGAAACCAGTGGTCAGCACCACCAGGTCCGCCGGCAACTCCACTTCTTGCCCCAGCAGGACGTCGTATACCTTCACTGCCAGGCTGCCGTCCGCCTTCTGCACCACCGGCGGCTTCTCCACGTCGTAGCGGACGAAGTTGACGCCCTCCTTCATGACTTCCTTGAGGTGGACGTATTCTTCCTTGACCGTGATCATGTCGCGATAGACCACGTACACGTTGGCATCCGGGTCCGCCTGCTTGATGGCACGGGCGTTCTTGACCGAAACGGAGCAACCCACAGTGCAGCAGCCGCGCTGCTCATTCCGGGAGTTCACGCACTGGATGAAGACCACGTTCTTCTTCTTGCCCTGGACCGCACCGTCTTTCAGCATGCCTTCCAGCTGCAGCTGGGTCACCACATTGGGGTCTTCGCCGTAGAGGAATTGGCCCATGCAGTCGATCTCGGCCATGCCGGTGGCCACGATGATGGTGTCGGCGCCAAACTCGGTCTCCTGGCCGTCAACCGAGACCTTGACCTTGTAGTTGCCGATGTAGCCCTCGATGTTCTCGATCTTGGCGCCCGTGAAGATGGTGACGTTGTCGTATTTCTTGACCGCATCCACCAGTGTGGCCTTGAGCTCGGCGGCCACATCGCCCTCGGGGGCCACAGTGCCGATCTTGTTCAGAAGGCCACCCAGCTCCTTCTCGCGCTCCACCAGGTAGACCTGGTAGCCCTGGGAGGCAACGGCCGCAGCCGCGGTCAGGCCGGCCGCCCCGCCACCGATGATGAGGCACTTCTGCCCCACAGGGAGGCGGATCTCTTCACCTGGCTCCAAGAGGCGGGCCTTGGCCACACCCATCTTGACCAGGTCTTTGGCCTTGTCTGTGGCCACGTCCTGGTTCGTGCGATGCACCCAGGACACCTGCTCGCGCGTGCTCACGAACTCCAGCTGGTACGGGTTCATCCCGGCTTCAGCCACGGTCTTCCGGAAGAGCTTCTCGTGCGTGCGCGGGGTGCAACAGGCCACCACCACGCGGTTCAGGTTGTTCTCCTGGACGGACGCCTTCATCCGGTTGAGGAAGTCAACGGAACAGATCCATTTGCCTTCTTCAGCCGATACGACGCCCGGAAGGTCGGCGGCGAAATCCCGCACGTCGGCGCAGCGTACTGCTCCCTGGATATTGGAACCACAATCGCAGACGAAAACGCCTACGCGGGCTTCTTCTTCCCCGGTCCCCGCGGCCTCTTTCTTGACTTCAGTCTCGTCGCTCATGCCCATCACCTTTTGGAAACGGCCTTCATGCCGGCCGCGGTCGCCTGTGCCACCGATTCAGAGATGTCGATGGGTCCCGTGGCCCCTCCGGCGAGGTAGATGCCGGGAACTGCCGTCTCCAGGGGCTTGCTCAAGGGCTCTGCTTCCTTGAAGAACCCGTTGTGATCCAGTTCGATCTTGAGAACCTTCGCCAGCCGCTCGTTGCGCTCGTTCGGCACCAGGCCGGTCGAGAGCACCAGCATCTCGAATTCCTCTTCCTTGATCTCGCCCGTGGATTCGTCCTCGTAGCGAATGGTCAGATTGTGGGTCTCAGGGTCCTCCGTCACATCGAACGGTTTGCCCACGATGTACCGAACGCCCAGGGAGGAGGCCTTCTTGTAGAACTCGTCAAAGCCCTTGCCGTAGCAGGTCTGGTTGTTGTAGAAGACGGCGCACTCCACGTTGGGGTCGTGCTCCTTGGTGATGATGGTCTGCTTGGCGGCAACCATGCAGCAGACCTTGGAGCAGTAGTTCAGCCCCTTCTCGCCACGGCCGGCGCACTGGATCCACGCGATCTTGTGGGCGTGATGCCCATCGGAAGGACGCACGATCTCGCCCAGCGTGGGACCGCCGGAGTTCATGGTCCGCTCGAAGTTCATGTAGTCGATGACATTGGGGTACACATCCAGGCCCCAGGTGCCCTTCTCCAGCGGAGCCGTCTTAACGCCGGTGGCCACGATGATGCTCTTGACCTTCAGGTCCAGCCATTGGTCCTTCTGCCACAGCATGACGGCACCCTTGCCCTCATCCCGGCAGGCCTTCACGCACATGGCCACGCCGCACTCCCGGCATTGGCTGCAGTCCACCACGCACCCACCGACACAGGCACCCTTGTCCCGCATCTTGCCCGTGCGGCACAGGATGTTCACATAGTTCATGTTGGGTACTGCCTGCGGGAAGGGCACGGAGATCAGCTTGCGCGTGCCACCGATGCGCGCATCCAACTCGTCGGGGATGGTCACCGGGCACTTCTCCACGCATTTGCCGCAGGCGTTGCACTTCTCTTCGTCGATGAAGATGGCTCGTTTGAGGACGCGCACCTTGAAGTGACCGTCCACCGCCTCCACCTTCCGCACGTCCGCATTGGCCACGATCTCGATGTTCTCGTGGCTCTTGACCTCATACATCTTGGGGGCTTCGATGCAGATGGAGCAGTCGTTGGTGGGGAACGTCTTGTCCAGCCGGGCCATGAGGCCACCGATGCTGGGTGTGTCATCCAGCAGGTAGGCTTTGTAGCCGTAGTCCGCCACGTTGAGGGCAGCCGTGATACCAGCGATGCCTCCCCCTACAATCAGGACCGATTCCTTTTCCGCTTCAGACATCCTCCGTACCTCGCCGTAGGTCTTTGGGTACTAGATTTCGGTTATGGTGATCGCAGCTCCGGGGCACACGCCCACGCACCCCATGCAGCCGAGGCAGGATTCAGGCCTCACCGGCACCGCAATCCCGTCCTTCATCTCCCAGACATCTGTGGGACATATGAACACGCACTGGCCGCAGGATTCGCACTTCTCTTCCTCGACGCCGATGAGGTAGACCTCGTACTCGATTGGCCCAGGACGTCTCATCGCTCACCTCTGCTCGTCAGGCGCAAGGGTACCGCGCTGTGCGGGCTTCACCGGGGGCCGCAGTGCGGTACACCCGTTTCCCACCTGCGCGGCAACTGACCAACCGACCAGTCAGTCACCGGCGCCAGTATAGCACCAGGTTCAGTCAATGCAAGATTTCTTTTTGGCTGGACGGCCAGTTTTTCTTGGAGGCCCTATGAGGCTTTGCACTGGGGTTTTGAGCAGCGCAACAAAGCCACAACCACAGGCACGCCCGCGCAGAGCCGGGAAGAGAAGTGCGGTGTCGGAGCCTGAGTTCCGACACCGCACTTCTTCTGTTCAGGTGTTTGATACGAGGGCAGCTCCTACATGCCGGAGAAATCAGGCTTCTTGCCGTTCAGGAACGAGCCGATGCCTTCCTTCGCCGCCGGGGTCGCCGCGATTTCCCCGAATGCCTTGTAGCCGACTTCCAGTGCGGCCGCCAAGCTCGGAGCCTTCACGCCGCCGCGAATTGCCGTGAGGATGATGCCCACCGCCTCCTTGGAGAGAGGCGTCCCATCCATGCCCGCGGCTTCCTGGTCCACCACGGCTTCCGGGGGGATGTCCACAGTCTCGGGCAGGCTCAACGGCACCATGCCCTTCAACTCGCGCACTTTGGCCACGGCCAGCTGCACGAGCTTCTCGTAGTCCTCCTCCAGTGCAGCCACCACACCCAGCTGCTGCGCCTCCTTCGCGCTCATGCGGTCGCCGCGGGCGAGCATGGCCGTGAACTTCGCGGCGGCCTGTGGCCACTTGCGATAGGGGATGACCAGACCACCGATGCCGGGCAGGATGCCCAAGGTGATCTCCGGGAACTGGAACATGGCTCTAGGGGTTGCCACCAGCGCGTGGCATCGCATGGCGAGCTCCGCGCCCCCGCCCAGGGCCATACCGTTGACGGCCGCCACCACCGGCTTCTTCATCTGGTCGATGTGCACCAGGAGTCGGGAGCAGTCGCGCGCGTACTGCGCAGAGGCGGCCGTATCGCCAAGCATCTCCGGGAACCGACCGATATCCGCGCCGGCGCAGAAGGCACGCGTCCCGTAACCGGTGACAACAAACCCGGCCACCGAGGCATCGCCCTCGTACTGCTTCAACACGGACAGGATCTCATCCGTCACGCGATCGGTCAGCGCATTCATCTGTGCCGGACGACGGATGGTGATGAGAATCACGTCCTCGAGCCGGTCAACCAGAATGTACTGCTTGAAATCGATCATGCCCGGCAGTTGATCAATCACGCTCAGACCGGGCAGGCCGTGGCGTTCCTTGTCAAGCCGCTCCATGATGCGCTTGATCTCGTCGTAGCCGAGCTCCCCTGCCAATTCCAGCGGCCCCTTGCGGAACCCGAGCGCCAGTGCGCATCCCAGGTCGAGGTCTTCGGGGGTGCCTATCTCGCGAGCCACCACATCCAGAGACTGGCTGTAGAGGATCCCGAGGAGACGATCGTTCACGAGCTCCTGCTGCCCCGCGGTCATCTCCGTCTTCTCGCCTGGCTTCTTCGTGATCCAGCGATCCACGCTGTTGAAGACGTTCGCGGGCTTGTATGCCGGACTCTCTTCCATCTGTCGCTCGTTGGTCTCGACAATGATGGGGTTCCCGTTGGCCATGTTCAGAACAAAGAACGGACCGGCATAGACGTACTTCTCCGCCACAGTGTCAATCTGCTTGGAGGTGGCCTCGGGCAGAAGCAGGGCGGCCTCGTTGCACCAGTTGTCGAAGATGCGATCCAGCATGAAGCACATCACGTCAGCCGTCACCACGGGAGTCTTGCCGGTGGCCGCAAAGAGCCAGCGCAGGTAGTCCACCACCCAGCGGTCACCCTTGGCCCAGGTGATCACCTCTACCGCCGGGTTGCGCCAAGCCGGAGCGAAGAAGTGGGTAACCGTGGTCCGTTCCGGGTGCTTCATGTCGGAAAAGATGACCGCCGCGGGAATGGAGCTGGTGTTCGAGGTGATGACGGCGTCCGCCGCCACTCGATCCTCTATCATGCCGAAGATCTTCTTCTTGAGCGGAATACTCTCGGTGGCGGCCTCGATCACCAACTCGGCGTCCGCAATGTCATCATAGTTGGTGGTGTACACAATGTTGGCAAGGATCTTGTCCGCCGCCTCCTGCTTCATCTTGCCCTTCTGGACGGCCTTGCCCGCGTAGCCCTCGTAGCGCGCCTTCGCGGCCTCCAAGGGCTTCTCCACCACGTCGATCAACGTGAGCTTGATGTCGGGAAGCGCTGCCTTCAAGTAGTAGCCGATGTCGGGGCCGATGGTGCCGGCCCCGACCATGGCGACGTGCTTGGGCAGAGTCTTCCGCGGCGCGCCCAGCAGCGGGTTCTTGAACCCGGGGTAGAGGGTGCTGTCTGCCATGCGGAAGGCTCCTTACTATCCGACTTTGACGATGAGGGTGGCGCCGGTGTCGCCGGCGGCGCAGCCGGAAGCCGCGCCGTAGCCGCCGCCCTGGATGACCAACTGCTCGATCACCTCAATGATGTGCCGGCACATGGTCGCGGCATGCGGGTGCCCGTAAATGAGCGAACAGCCGTAATCGTTGAAGTTCTTGTACGGGTCGATACCAAACTTCTTGGCCATATTCACATCGTTGACCGCGAAGGGGCTGTGCGTCTTCCACGCCTTGATGTCTGAAGCCTTCAGGCCGGCCTTCGCCAGCGCCATCTCGGTGGCCGGCACCGGTGCGGCACCCATACGCGCCTTGGGGGCGCGGGCGTAGCCGAAGGAGATGATCTGGATCTCTGGGCCATCTTCCGCCAGTTCCTTCGCCTTCTCCCGCGAACACACGGCAAGCGAGGCGTTGCCGTCGGCCGGGTGCGTCTGCGCGGCGAAAGAGTGCACGCCCCAGTCATTGACGGGCTTCAGCTTGGCAATGGCTTCCGGCGAAGTGGCGGTGATCCCCTCGTCGGCTTCCACCACGATAGTCTTCTTGCCCACCTGCACCTCAACCGGGAACATGTAGCGCTTCTGGAACTCCCGGTCGTTGGCAATACCGTCCTGGTACTGCCGGTAACGCACCCATGACATCTCGTCGCACTCTTCCTTGGTGATGCCCTCGTCCTGAGCCACGTAGTCGGCCGTGGTCACCATGGCGATCTGGCCGGTCCAAGGATCGGCGGCGAAATTGTCCATCACCCAGTCTTCGCGCTCCGGGTAACCACCGGGGCCCAGCGGGTTGGGCCACACGGTATGCGGCCCGTTGGAAACGCGGTCACAGAGGACGCACTGCGCCCACTCCGCCGCGCCCACTTCGCACGCCATAGCGGCCTGGAAAACGGCCGTGGTCCCAGTGGCGCAGGCCAGGCTCAGCCACACACCCACCGTGCGCTCGGCGCCCAACAGCGCGGCCACCCAGGGACCGTTCCAGAAGGCGTGCTTCATGGCCACGGTGGTGCCCATGAAGACATAGTCGATCTTCATGGGATCCCAGCCCGGATGACGCTCGGCGATCCACCGCTTGCAGGTGGCGCCGGCCAACTTCACCGGGTGAGCGGTGGAGAAGCTACCCTGCCACCGGACAAAGGGGGAGGAGTAGTAGCCCTTGTAGGGAATGTACGCATTCTTGAACATGTATGCCTCCGTTACTTTGCTTGCTGCTCCGTCCCCCCACCGGCAACACAGAATCTCCGGCGCCTGTTAGGCGGCGCTCACCACCGCCGTGATCAACTGCGGTATCGCAATCAACAGGACGATCACCAATATGTACGCTGGTACGAACCACATCGCCCCCTTCATGATGGTGGCGATAGGGATGTCCGGCCGCAGATTCTTGACCACGTACAGGTTCACACCCACCGGCGGCGAGATGGCGCCGAACGTGGTGACAACCGTCACCAGGACGGCAAACCACACGATGTTGTAGCCCAACGCCTCCGCCAGCGGGAAGAACACCGGGACACTCAAGGTCAGGAAACCCAGGGCATCGCTGAACATGCCGCCGAGAACGTACACGATGATGATCACGAGCAGCACGGCCAGATTGGGAGCGTTGATACTGGTGACCCATTCCGCCAGGGCCGACGGAAGATACGCGGCGGTGAGGAAACGCCCCAGCACCACAGCGGAGGCCACGAGCAGGATGACCATGGTGGACGTGCTGATGGTGTCCCACAGTGCCTGCTTGAAGGCCGGCCACTTCAGCTTGCCGCGCGCCACTCCGATGATGATGGCCCCGAAGCAGCCCACGGCCCCACCCTCGGTGGGAGTGAACCAACCCGCGAACATGCCTCCAATGACCAGAACGAACAGGAGCAGGGTCTCGATCACCCCAAGGAGGGCCTTTATCTTCTCGCCGAACGTGGTCCTGGGTCCGGCGGGCCCGAGTTTGGGATTCCGCCAGCACAGAAGGAGCACGGTGATGGCGAACATCACGGTCAACAGAAGGCCGGCCGGCAACTCCGCCACGAAAAGCTTGGCGATGGAAAGATTGTACTGAATACCGATGACGATGAGCACCACGCTGGGCGGAATCATGACCCCCAACGTCCCACCCACGGCCACCGACCCCGTGTTGAGCGAGTCGTCGTAGCCGAACTTGCTCATCATGGGCAGGGCAATGGTGCCCATGGTGGCAGCGGTCGCGGCATTGGAGCCGCAGATGGCCCCGAAGAAGGCCGATGCGATGACGGTGGTCACGCCCATGCCACCGCGCACAGAACCCACCCACGAATAGGCCGCATGGAACAGGTCATTGGTCACGCCTGAGCGGAAGGCGATATTCCCCATGAGGATGAAGAACGGCACCACACTCATGCCGTAGGACGAGAACTGCTCCCAGATGTCCGAGCCGATGATGTTGAAGGCCTGCGCGCGACCCTGGATGATCCACAAGCCAAGGAACCCGACCACAAACATGCAGAAGGCAACCGGCATCTCCAGCAGCATGAGTACCACAAGAATGAGAATGCCCAAGAGGGCAACTGTCACGTCACTCATTTGCCGATCGCCTCCTTGAACCTGAGGAGAGCGTCGATGAGCAGGCGGATCGCAAAGAGAGCGACGCATATGCCCAGGATCCACAGGAAGGGATAGTACGCTATCTGCAGCGTGTCGGACAGAATGCCACTGCGTTGCATCATGCCGGCGCGCACGAAGACCTGCCACGCGGCCATCGCGAACATGACCGTGCCGATCAGGTACCAGACACCGTTCAGGATGGCCCGCGGTCGCTTCGCGAAGTGGGAGGCCAGCACGTCGATGGCCACATGCGCCTTCTTCTTCTGCGAGTAGATCAGAGCCAGCGCAGTCAGAGTCGCCGCGGCGTAGCCTATCACTTCAGCCGTCCCCCCGAACGGGCTGCCGAACTGACGCAGCAGGATGTTGCCCACCGTCAGCAACATCCCGCCCACAAGAATGATATTGGAGAGGATGCCTAGCCAGTCGCCGAACTTGTTATAGCCGGCACTAATCTTATCCAGCACTCCTCCCTCCTTTCTTCTCGGCCTTCAGCGGGCCCGCCCCTACGAGCCGGTCGCGTCAGGACCTCACGCTTTTCCCCGGATTCGGGGTCTCCGGCCGGCGTAGCCGGCCGGAGACCCTTTTCAGACCTGGTGAGACCATTCCCCCAAGGGCAACAGCCTCCCCCAACTCCTGCTACTTGTTCTTCGCGCCGGCTTCCTGCAGTTGCTTGTAGAAGTCCTCGGCCGGCAGGCCCTTGGCTGCCACAGAGGCGATGAACGAATCTGTCAGCGGGGCAAGTGCGGCATCGAACTTGGCCTTCTCCTCGGCCGAGAGCTCTACCGTCTGGAGGCCCTGCTCGGCGGTGGACCATTCCAGTGACGTCTTGACCGCCGCATCCATGACCTCGCCACCCTTCTCGGCGAACGGCTGAGCGAGATCGTCGATAGCCTTCTGCACGTACTCAGGTAGAGAATCGTACTTGGCCTTGGTCATGACCGCGAGGAAGGTAACCTGGCCCAAGGGATAATCGATGATGTACTTGCATTTTTCGGCGTACTTGAAGTCCTTCAGCACTTCGCGGGAGGACATGAGGCCCGCGATCACGTTGGTCTGCAGGGCCTGCGCGATCTCAGACTGCGGCATACCCACCTCAACCGCGCCCAAGGCTTCCAGGATCTTGGGGCCGCCCGGCGTGCGGAGTTCGGCACCCTTGAGGCTGGCCAGCGTCTCATACTTGTCGGTGGACATGATGTAGGCCGGTTCCATGGAGAACGCGGTCACAACATGAAAGTCCTTCAGTTCAGCCGCGTCCAGGTTGGCCTGCACCACATCGTAGATCGCAAGGCTGCCCTGCAGGCCGGTGGTGTAAAGCCCGGGCAGGTCATTGAGGGACAGCAGCGGGAAACGTCCGGGCTCATACGTGGGGCAGGAGAGCCCGATGTCCGCTACGCCGGTCAGCACGCCGTCATACATGTTCTTCGCGGTCAGCAGGGTGCCACCCGGGAACCACTTGACCGTCACCTGACCATTCGTGGCCTTGCCGATTTCGTCGATCCACCAGAGCGATGCAACACCCGGGAAGCTGGTCTCGGGCGCGAAGAACGCAAAGGACAGCTCAACGGGCTCGCCCGCGGTGGTGGCGGTGGTTTCGCCACCTGCTGTCGTGGTGGTTTCGTCGCCGGCCGGTGCCGTGGTGGTGGCAGCAGCCGTAGTGGTGGTGGTCTCCCCGCCGCAGCCGGCGAGGACGAGGCCGAAGACTGAGAATACGAGGACTACTGCTACGATCCAACTAGCTTTCTTCATGAAACTCTCCCCATCCTTGACAGTACTGTGTGGCATCTCTCGGATTGAACCCATTTGGCTCGGCCGCCGAGCGGCGCAAGACCCTCGATATTGCCTACCCCTGTAGTCTCCCCGCAGCCGACACCTCCTTGTTAGCTTCTCTCCCCGGACAGCATAGCCCGTCCACCCGTGCAGGGTTGCCCCGCGTACGGGACCACCCTGCACGCACGTGTCGGACGGCCCTACGCCACCGACCGCCCCTCCTTGGCCCAGATGGCCTCCAGGATACGGTCAGGCGTCATGGGCAACCGGTTGAGACGGATACCCACGGCGTCATAGAGGGCGTTGGCGATGGCCGGCGC
>JAAYAL010000072.1 GCA_012719395.1 Gaiellales bacterium
GAGGTGTAGCCTTCGGAGAGCGATTCGTACAGCGGGTAGCCGTGCAGCGTGAGCACGAGGGGCAGGCTGAAGCGATCCGCAACCACGCGCAGACCCGGAACCGAGTAGACGTCCTGCGCGTTGAGGACCTCCCACCCCCTGCCCGGTGGCTCGGTCTGGGCCTGCTGGGCCGCGTCTCGAGCCAGTTCCCGCTCCGCCAGCCGGCTGATCACTTGCCCGCGCAACCAGGAAGCGTACACCATGCCCCAGCCACGCCGCGCCCGGTTCAGGGCGCCGGCCGGCCACACGATGCCCAGGTTGCGCGCCGCCGCCGGGATCTTGGCCCCCAGATACAGCACGTGGGCCTCGTGGCCGATCTCGTTGAGGCCCCGACTCAGCATGTCGAGGTGGGTGGTGGTCCCGCCCACCTGACCAACGTCGCGCATGGTGGGCAGCAGGATTCTCATCGCGCACCCTCGGCCAAACCCTTGCGGACCAGCATGGCCTCCACCAGATCCGAGATGGCCTCCACGCGGTGGTCCCAACTGTTCTGCTCGGCCAACCGCACCCGGGCGGCCCGCTTCTCCGGCGAGTCCTCAGCCAACACGCGACGGATGACCTCCGGGAAATCGGACGGCCCCGCAGCGATATCTATCTGGCCCCGGTACCGCTCCAGTTCCGGCAACCCGCTCACCACCACCGGTACCCCACCCGCCAGGTACTCGAACAGCTTGAGCGGGAAGATGTTGCGCGTGAGCTCACCGGTCTTGTAGGGAATGAGGGCCACATCCAGGCCCTTCACGTAGGCCGGCAACTCCGCCACCTGCTTGCGTCCCAGCAGGTGCACGTTGGGAAGTGAGCGCAGGGTGGCTTCGTCCACGTCACCCGGGCGAATGGGGCCAATGATGAGGACATTCCAGCCGGGATCGGCTTGGGCGATGGCCTTGACAGCCTGGACGTCCAAGCGTTCATCGTGCACGCCGATCACACCGAGACGAGGCGCCGGATAACACGCGGCGTCGGCGGGCAGAGGCAGGGCCGGATCGAGCGCCTGCTTGAAATGCTCCACATCGCCCGCGTTGGGCACATGATAAACGTACGGGTTGGATCCCGCCCGGGCTGCGCGAAGATTGTCGGCCGTACAAACCACCAGATCCGCCCGGGCACAGAGCTCTTGGTCATATCTCCATACCACCTCTGGTGTCACAAAGCCGGGGAAGGCAGAATGCTCGTCCACGCAATGGTAGACCACGGCCGCCGGGTCCAAGTGGGGAAGGATGGAGACGGTCGCGGGCAGGTAGCTCCACAGAATGTAGTCGCGGAGCCCCAGACGCGGCAACGCCCAACGGATGTAGGAAGCCATGATGCGCTGGTTGACACGGTTGATCTGGGGACGCACGTTGCCGAAGGGTAGGACCGGGGGAGGCGTCAGCGTCCAAAGATCGAATTCCGCCCGGCGAAGGGTGGGGGGAACCGCCGCCCAGCGAGTCCAGCGCTCGGGGACCTTGAAAGGCGCCGCCATGGTTACCGGCTCTTCCACGTAGAGCACGCGGTTGGTGGGGGCCAAGCGGTGCATGATCTGCTGCTTACTGGTCCAATGGGCCATGTAGTCCAGCGACGACAGCACAACGATATCTCTTCCTCTCAACACCTCAGGCGCTCCTCTCACCCAGCATGCGCTCGTACACCCGGACATAGAGACAGGCGGCGTTACTCGGCACGAAGTCCCGCGCCACCCGGGCCGCTCCCGCGAGGCCCATCTCCCGGCTGCGCTCCCTGTCCGTCAGGAGGGCCGCCGCGGCCGCGGCCAGGGCTTCCGGTGTGGCAGCCCCTTCCCTCCTCACCAAGATCCCCATCACACCCTGCTCCACCACCTCCGCCACACCACCCACATCCGTGGCCACCACCGGCAACCCCGTAGCCATGGCCTCCATGATGGAGAGCGGCAGCCCCTCGGAGACCGAAGTGAGCCAGTAGGCTGAGCAGCGGGCAAGAGCCGGCCATATGCTCTCCACGCGCCCGGTGAACGCCACCTGCCGCCCCAGGCCCATGGCGGCGGCTCGCGCCTCCAGCCTGGCCCGCTCCGGCCCGTCCCCCACGATAGCCACGCGCGCCTGGGGAAGCGCCTCCAGCAGAACGGCGGAAGCGTCCAGCATGAGATCGATGTCCTTGACGGGCACCATGCGCGCCACGGTTCCTATCCAGAGGGCGTCGGGGGTGTCTACGGCGCGCATCGCCGCGGGAAGACCGGCCACGGGCTCCAGAGACACACGGCCGGTGCCCATGTCTGTCAGGAGATCCCACTGTCGCCGATCCGGTCCGGGACGGGTGGGGTCCGGAGCCAGAGCCGGTCTGATCACCGGCATCCTGGCGGCCGGATAGCCCCGTCTCGCCAGACGCCTACGTAGGCTGGCGGATACACAGATCAGCTGATCCACCATAGGCAGCGTGGCCATGTCCAGTGCCGTGTAGGCCGTGCCGCGGGCGGAACTCTGGTAGTCGTGCGCCAAGTCGGAGTGGACGGTGGTGGCCAGCCTCCACGACGGGCGGAGCAAAGGGCGCAGCAGGCGCAGCGGGATGTTGGCCCGCGAGCCGTGCGTGTGCACGACGTCCCAGCGGGAACCCTTGAGCACGCGAGGAATGCTCCCCAGCATGGAGGGGTCGAAGGCACTGTGAACGGGCACGACCTCCACGTCCAGCCCCCGCTCCGCTGCCTGGTCGGCCAAGCCCCCGCCCCCGATGCACAGCAAGCGCAGCTCCACGTGGCTGCGCAGAGCCTCAAGCAGGGGAAGCAGATGGGTCATCACACCGCCGGTGTCCCCCCCTCCAATGACATGAACTATCCTCACATACTCCCTCCAGCCGTGTCCGCCCTCAGCCGCAGAGACACTGCCGATACCGGCCTTAGATCCCGGGCCAGCGGCAGCTCTGCCGCCGGCTCATCGGCGCAAGGAAGAGAGGACGCCAACCCGGCGAGGAACCAGAATCCTGCACCAACCGCCAGCGTCTCCCAAGAGCTCGTGAAGACGGCGGCAACCGTCACCGCCACGAACGCACCGAAGGCTCCAGCGCCCACCGACCGGAAGAACGGATCCTTCTGGGCCCGCCACGCGGCCACAATGCCCTTGGCGACGCGGGTCAGCATCCACAGGAAGACCAGAAGGAGTGGCAGCCCTCCCTCCGCTAGAAGTTGCAGGTAGAAGTTGTCAATCCACAGCCGCGAGTAGCCGGCGGTGACGGCACTGGTCCCGCCCAGTGTCCCCAAGCCCACGCCCCACCAGGGGTGATCGGCCAGCCGATGCAGCGCGATCTTCCACACGTACAGGCGCCCGTTCGCCTGGCTCAGCGTCAGGTAGTAGCTGCTGAAGCCGAAAAGCACACGGTCGATGAACTTCTGCGGCATGACGATGAGGCCCGCCACCGTCAGCACCGCCAGGCGCCCGATCCAGTGACGAAAGGCCAGCAACACCATAGCCGCTACCCCCGCCGCCAGGCCGAAATACGAGCCCCGGCTGAAAGTGACAGCAAGGGCCGCCAGCAACACCACCGTCACGCCGGCGGCCGTCACACGCCAGCGGCGGCGGATGTGCGACAGCGCCAAGGCCGCCGAGAGCAGCGTGCCCAGCAACAGGTAGTTGCCCAACCCGTTGGGGTTCTCCACTATGGAGTAGGCGCGCGTCCCGATGTCCTCGTGCGTGTCCACCCAGCCGGCAGGCATGGGAGCGCCGCTGACGTACTGATAGAGACCGTGCAAAGCCATCAGCACACAACCGGCCAGGAACACCGTCACTGCCGCCTTGACCCACCGCCTCTCTTTGGGGCACCAGGCGGCGGCGAGGTAGAAGAGGAACGGCTGAAAGGTAATACGGAGGGCGAACTGGGCCACGTTGTCCGGCACCTGATTGACCACCAGCGACGCCGCGGCCAGCACGACCCCCACCACCAGGGGGAGCAGCGCGGGAACGGAACGGAGAGATGAGCGCCCCAGGACCACGGCCGAGAACAGGACGGCCAGCAGAGCGCCCAGCAGCAAGGCTTCATCCCAGTATCCGCCTAGACCGGGGCCCAAGACGCGGCGCACCGCCCAGTCCACCCAGGGGAAGGCGGCCAACAGAGGCAACAGCGCCTCCGGTCGATAGAGCAAGAACACGCCGCCGACCGCCAATGCCACCAAGGCCCACATCAACAACGCCCCTGCGCCGTTCCGGGACGTCACGTAGGCCATGAGGGCGGCGGCGCCCAGCGCCGCCGCCGCGCTCACCCCCAGGCCGCGGGCCGACTCCCCACTCATCACCCCGGATGACGTCCCCAAGAAACCCACCTTCTGAGCCAGGCGCCCGCATAGGGAGGCCCGCGCCGCGCTGGGGAAAGCAGCCAACCCGGCCAGGCCCAAGCCGGCCAGGAGCAGCAGCCCAGCCGCCAACACGGTCAGCCATTCCCCACCTCTGAGCGCACCTACCGCCCACGCACCCGTGGTGCCTATCAGTCCCCCGCCCGCCGGCACCAGCCACCGACCTCCCGCCAGCCGTGAGCCATCCCAGGAGGCGCCCAGGACCCGCAGACCCCGGCCGAGCCAGGAATGCCCCAGCAGCGCGTGAAGAAAGTGGAACAAGCGGGTGAGCACACTCACGGCACGCGTTTCGCCGGCCGCAGCGGGTGGAGACCCGCCGGGGACAAGACCACCTTGGGTGGAAAGGAGAGTGAGCCGACTGCGATCTGTGGAAAGGAGCCGACTGCCCCCGAACCACGGCCCCATCCCGCGCAGCAACCCGCACGCCAGCCGCCGGCTTCCCGATACGCTCCAGGAGCGACTGAAGACCCGGCCTGCGGTCTCAGCGGCGCGCCCCGCCATCGAGACCGTCCAGATACTCAAGACTCGACCACCTCGATCCCCATGATGACGGTCTTGATGTCAAAGCCTTGCCCATGGACGGCCAATGCCTTGCCCACGCGCAACGTGACCCCACCCACAACGTAGGATTCAGGCAGAGCCTGTCCCACTCCCTGGATTGTGATGGACACGTCTGAATAGATCTCCGAAGCCCCCTTCTCCACGAGGTCACCGGCCGGGGGCGCCGGGGCATCAACGGGAAGCTCGCGTATCACATCCAAGGGTGTGGGCGTCACAGTCACAGATTCGATCTGCCCCAGTAGGGCGCCGCCCTCATCGTACACATCCTTCCCCTCGTCCAGAACCGACACGGTGGGAAAACGAACCTTCTCCATGGCCAAGGTGGTGAC
Source organism: Gaiellales bacterium (assembly GCA_012719395.1). Lineage (GTDB taxonomy): Bacteria > Actinomycetota > Thermoleophilia > RBG-16-64-13 > RBG-16-64-13 > JAAYAL01. The sequence continues at coordinate 5,221 of JAAYAL010000072.1, forward strand.
GATGGGCACCTCGGCAGCCGCCGGCTGTGAGAAGCGCACGAAAGCAAGGAGCACCAGAGCAACCACCACCAGGATGATCACCACATCCACAAGGCTGACTTTGCCGAGAAACCGGCCCTGCTTGTCTACAATTGAACTCATGCGGACTCTCCGTTGGCACGCGGAACGCGGATAATGGAGGCCCAAGGATTCTAGCCCAGACGGAAGACAGGAGCCATGCGCACTCTCTTTATCACCTTCGGAACACGGCCGGAAGCCATCAAGATGGCTCCTGTTGTCAAGGAGTTATCGCGAAGGGAACGATTCCGGGTCATCACCTGTGTCACCGCCCAACACCGGGAGATGCTGGACCAGGTCATCGAGACCTTCGGCATCCCCGTGGACTACGACTTGGATATCATGCGCCAGAGCCAGTCGCTCACCCATGTCACCACTGCAGTCCTGCAAGGGCTGGAGCCGCTGCTGGAAACGGAGCAGCCGCATATGGTCCTGGTGCACGGTGACACCACCACCACCTTCGCCGCAGCGGTGGCCGCCTTCTACCGCCAGATACCGGTGGCCCATGTAGAGGCCGGCTTGCGTACCGATAGCATCTACAATCCCTATCCTGAGGAGGCCAACCGCCGGCTGACGGACCGGCTGGCCGAGACCCTCCTGGCACCCACCGAGGCCGCCCGCCAGGCTCTGCTGGCCGAAGGGGCTCCCACCCAGAACATCATCGTCACCGGGAACACGGTGATTGACGCGTTGCTGGAGACGGCGGACACTCCGCTGCCGGAGTACGAGCCCCAGTTGCTGGCCGGCCTGACCAGACCCGGCCCTAAGGTGTTGGTGACGGTCCACCGCAGGGAGAGCTGGGGCATGCCCATGCAGTCCATAGCCCGCGCCATAGCCGCCAGTTGCCGCCGACACGAGGATCTCACCTTCATCTTCCCCATCCACCTCAACCCAGTGGTCCGCCAGACCTTCCGCTCCATACTTGGCACCGAGCCGGGGGTGGTCTTCGTCGAACCGCAGCCCTACCGCGCCTTCGTGCACCTGATGAAGGCCGTGGATCTTGTCATCACGGACTCGGGGGGAATCCAGGAAGAGGCTCCCGCCCTGGGCAAGCCGGTGCTGGTCATGCGTGATGTCACCGAGCGACCCGAGGGGTTGGAAGCAGGCACGGCGCGGCTGGTAGGTACTGATTCCCGTGCCATTGAGGAGTCCATCAGCGAGCTGATCACGGATCGGCCCGCCTACGAGGCCATGGCCAACGCCGTGAGTCCCTATGGCGACGGGAAGGCAGCAGTCAGGATTGCCGATCATTTGGAGCACTTCTTCGGCTTCCGCGCAGAGCCGGCGGAGGAGTTCATCTACACGCCCTGGCCCACGGAAGCCTGAGCCGGGAAAACCCCGGAAGCGCCGACCTCCTCAGCGGTGGCCGCGACGACCGCCGGGGCAGCACGACCCCGAGCGCAGCACAGGGGCGTGCTTCGGGCCCATTCTTACGACCGCTGCCCAGCTTGTCCACGGGCGATGAGGCCCGCGGCCGCCCCCGCCCCTACACCGTTATCAATGTTGACTGCCACCAACCCTGGAGTGCATGTCTGCAAGATGGACAGCAGTGCCGCCGTACCGGCCCCGCCCATGCCGTAGCCGGTGGAAGTGGGAAGCCCTATTACCGGGATATCCACCAGCCCGGCCACCACGGAGGGAAGTGCCCCTTCCATGCCCGCCGCCACCACCAAGACCTGTACCCCTTCGGCGACCATGTCCGCCAACGGCTCAAGCAGGCGGTGCACCCCCGCCACACCCACGTCGTGCGCACGAAGCACGCGGCAGCCCATATGCGTGGCCACCATCCCGGCTTCCTCCGCCGCCGACACGTCGGCCGTGCCGGCGCTGATGATCCCCACCACCCCCCGACCACTGGGCGGAACATAGCCAGCCGCGGCCGCTACCAGGGTGCCCGCCTGCTCGTGATAGGTACAGACGGCCGCCGTTGGGTTCTCTGCAACCGGCGCCCCGCCCAGCGCTCTCTCCACCAGCGCGGCACGGGCCGGAGTCACTCTGGCCGCCAGCGCCACCCCGCCGTCTCCCACGAAGGCCTGCACGATGGCCACGAAGGCCTCGTCCGATTTCCCGGGGGAGAAGATGACCTCGGGCACCCCTTTGCGCGTGGCGCGACCCAGATCCAACCGGGCGAAATCATCCAATTGGTGAATCTGCAGTAGCGGAAAGAGAGAAAGGGCCTGGTCCACCGACATGGCACCGGTGCGAACCCCCTCCAGAAGCGACCGCACATCCGAAAACCCACCCGTGCGGCCCGGCATGCTCATGTCTCTGCGGATGGGCCGCCGAGGAAGTCAGCGTCCAAGGCAGCCGTGTCCAGGATCATCTCCACCAGTTCATCGTAGGAGATGCCCGCGTGGCGCGCCTGGGCCGGTAGGTCGGAGAGATCAGTCATGCCCGGCAACGTGTTGACCTCCGTGAACTGGGGCACACCCTCCTCATCCACCATGAAATCCACGCGCGCATAGCCGCGGCATCCCACGGCCTGGAACGCGAGACAGGCGTACTCCCCGGCAGCCGCGTAAGTGGCTGACTCCAGCCGAGCCGGGATGATGAACTCCGTCATGCCGTGTGTGTACTTCGCCTCGTAGTCATAGAACTCGTTCTTCGGCACCAGTTCCAGGATGGGCAGAGATATCACGCCGTCGGCGCCCTCGACCACCCCCACCGTGATCTCCTTACCCGGGACGAAACGCTCAATCATGATGCTTCCAAAGCAGTCCGCAGCCTCGCGGAGCACCCCCGGCAACTCCTCCGGCACGGTCACCTTGGCCACGCCCACGCTGGAGCCCTCCTGCACAGGCTTCACGATCACGGGGAGCCCGATTCCTGCGCCGCATCTCCGGGCGATGGCCTCAACATCGTCGCCCCGCCGGTAATCTATCCAGTCCGGAGTGGGCACGCCACTCTGCCGGCACACCTTCTTGCATGCCACCTTGTGCATAGCCAGAGCCGATGCCAGCACTCCCGACCCCGTGTAAGGCACAGCCAGCATCTCCAGGAGCCCTTGGACGGTGCCGTCCTCCCCGTAGCGCCCGTGAAGGGCCAGGAAGGCCACGTCCACTTGCGACTCTCGAAGTCGGCAGGCCACGTCCCGGCCTACATCTACACCCACGGCTTCATAGCCCAAACGGCGCAGCGCCTGCAGGCAGTTGGCACCCGAGCGCAGGGACACCTCTCGCTCGGAGGAAAGGCCTCCCAGCAGCACACCGATCTTCTTGTCACGAAATCTCGCCACAGCCGTACCCCTGGAAGGGACTGTAGCACAGGGGATGTGGGGCGCGCGACGGGAGCGCTACGAGGTGGCCAAGCGGGAGCCGGCGGCGGCGACCGGCCGCATGGCCACGTGTTGCCCCACCTCGGCCGCCCGGCGATCGGCAGCGAGAAGAAGGTCCTTGGGGGAGAGCCCGTCAAGCGGATAGGAGGAATAGCCCACCAGAGCTTCCAGCTTCTGCCCGTTCACGAGCCTTGCATTGGCCGCCTTCCGGGCCCTGGCCGCCACCGGCCCCGCTTCCTCCAGAGCCTGGCCCACCAAGATGAATGCGATGCGGTCCTCAGTGATGTGGTACCCGCGCGCGCCGGCACCCGCCTCGCGCTGGACCCGCCGGCTGAGCGCTCCCAACACCTGCCCGGCCGCCTCGGCCCCCATTAGGACCCGAACCTCCTGATAGCGCTGCAGTCGCACGACCAGCAGGCCAAAGGACTCCACCCGCTGCACGTAGAGCCCGCGCAGTTCCTCGACGAAGGCGGTACGCGACATGTGACCAGTGGAATCAGTCTCCAGCTCGACCGCCTTGCGCAGGCCCTTCTCCACGCGACCTTCCCTCCCCGCGGCTCCGGCAGATCGAATCGATGCCGCCAACCCGGCACACCAAAGAATCGACAGCGGCACGACCAGCCAGAATGATGCGCCCCACACCAGCAACGGCATCACCAAGGCCGCGTCGAAAAGACACAGGAGATAACCGAGAGAGGCGTCATTCGGGAAGACAACCGTGAGACGCAATGACCACAGCGAGTAGGCCACCAGCAGAACCGAGTAGAGAGCAACAAGAGCGCCTACTCTGAAACCGAAGGCCGGGGGACCGAGAACCGCCAGCAGGCCGAATACCACGATCCGGTACTTGGCTTTTTGACGTTCCGGCATTCCCGTGCGCCATCCTTACTCGTGTTCTTTCCGTAACCTTGATTGCAGCATACTGCCAATGCAACGGCGCTGCAATAGGTTTTGCTGAATTGCAGTAATGAAACGAACACGAAACGCGGCGGCGGGAAACCAGGGCGGCGGAACGGATGATTTCTTCAGAGGAGCAAGGGGTGCAGACAGTGGAGGATACCGGGATCGAACCGGCGACCTCCGCCTTGCAAGGGCGGCGCTCTCCCAGCTGAGCTAATCCCCCAAGGAAGAAAGAGTGGGCCTAAGTGGAGTCGAACCACCGACCTCATCCTTATCAGGGATGCGCTCTAACCAACTGAGCTATAGGCCCACGCGGGCTACGAAGTTTACCCTCAACGCCGCCGATGTCAAGCGAAACAGGTGTCCCCGCCCGCGCGCTGCGGTAAGCTTGGGTCAGACACCGCCCAGCGCGGAACGGTGGAGGTCACTGGTGGAAGGCTTCGAGAAAATGGTGGTATACGGCGTCAGTTTCGACGCCAACCGTCAGCCTATCGTCTTACTCCGAGTGGAGGAGGGGACGAGGTTCCTGCCCATCTGGATAGGCCAACCAGAGGCAGCAGCCATCCTCATGAAACTCCAGAACACGGAATTGCCGCGCCCCATGACCCACGATCTCATGACCAACATCCTCTCGAACCTATCCGCGCGCCTAGTGCGTGTGGTGGTGACCGAGCTCAAGGACAACACGTTCTATGCCCTTTTGCACTTGGAGGCGGGCGACCGGCAGATCAGCGTGGACTCGCGGCCCTCGGACGCCATCGCCCTTGCCGTCCGAACTGAGTCGCCCATCTTCGCCGCGCAGGAGCTGCTGGAGAGCAGTGGCATAGAGTTTGAGCAGGAACCCGAAGACACCGAGGAGATCGTTAAAGAGTTCCGCGACTTCCTGGAGCAGATCAGCCCGGAGGACTTTGTAGGTTAGCAGTCCTCTTTCCGCGCCACCTCTTTCTTGGTGAGGGCCAAGATCATCCGGAAGACCTCTTCCAGCCCTTCCCTTGAGATGGGGCCGCGGTTGGAACGCGACAGGTAGGTCATGACCCAGTCCTCCCGCGCCGGGTCAACGAAGCTGATGCTCTGGGATTCCTTGTACGTCTTCAGCTTGGCCACGAGTTGGATGCGTTTGTTGAGCGCTTCGAGTATCTTGAGATCATTGTCTGAGATCTGCTCACGGTATTGCTTGATGACGGCGTCGTCGGCGATCACGATTGTGTCACTCCTTTGCTCATAGCCCCAGAGAAGAAGGGAACATTATATATGTGCGAATCCCATGCGTATCTCATGCGTGACGGCAAGGCCGAGCTGTATATGGAAAATGTCATCTCGCTCGTGGCCGAGGATGGGTGGTTGCGGCTGACGGACCTGCTGGGAGACGAAGCCAGACTCGGCGCGCGTGTGCAGCAGATCGACTTCGCCGGCCACCGCATTCTACTGGAGCCGATGGCGGAGCCTCAAGACCTGCGCAAATTGCGCACGCCATCGCTCTGACCGGCTTCGAACTCCCGGCAGGCGGCAACGAACCGGGCCGCAGCCGAGCGGCAGGACGCGAAGTGGATGAGCAGGCGGCTGCACAGGAGCCGGGGGGTGGACGCGCCTTCGTATAGCCTGCGCGTCCACCCGTCCTGCGACAGACTCAGAGCGTAGCCCAGGGTGACCGGCTCCTCCAACAACTCCGTGTCCTGCACCACCCAGCCGGTGACTTCTTCTCCCTGTTCCAGCAGCACGTTGTCGCGCTCGGCACGGACCTGGAAATACGCCGGCTCATCGACCTCGTCCAGGATCTCCGCTTCCCCGGGCAGGATCCCGGCCATCTCGTGTGCCCGGCCAAAGGCATCGCGCACGCGGGAGAGAAGATAGGTCAAACCGCCGCCCATGGCCACGAAGGGGACCTTCTCCTCCAGTCTCTGGCGGAGGTCCTGCATCAGCACGCGATTGGCCGCTAATTCGCCGATCTCCTCCTGCCACAGATACCCGGCAATGATGATCCCGGCTGTGTGCTCGGGGCAGCCGGTGTCCGTCATCAGATCCAGGCGGCGTACGCGCGCACCGGCCGAGCGCAGCAGTTCGATGCAGTCGCGGCTCCAGGGCGTGAAACCTCTTCCCGCCGCCACCAGGACCAGCGGCCCCTCCCGCTCCCGAGGGCGCGAGGTCGGATGAGGGGGGAGGAACCCACGCTGTCCTGCTATGTTCTCCAGGATCCCCATGTTGATACGCTCGCGCACCAGGCTCATGAGGCTCCCCGCGGGAGGCCCGTCGGAAAGGCCGGCACGAGTGCCGTCCCAGGTCAGCGGGTCTCCCTGGAAGAAGCAGCCCACCACCGGCAGATCGGGCCGGCGAAGGACTCGCACCATCTCCTCCGCGTGGAGGCGGTCCCGCAATCCTGTGAGCAGCAACCCGGCCAGATTGATGTCTCTGGCGCGGATGCGCAATCCCTCCACCACGGCGCCGACCGTTGGGCCCCAGCCCCGGCAATCCAGGAGCAGCACCACCGGTGCGTCCAGCCGGATAGCAAGCTGTTCCGGCGTCCACACTCCGGCAGGACCGGGATCGAACAGGCCGTAGGCCGTGCAGAGCAAGGAGACATCCGCCCCGGCCACGGTCAGGGAGTAAAGATCCACCGCCGCCTGCATGCCGTACAGCCCGGGATCCAGGAAGGACGACCCCTCCCAACGGTCCCAGATGTGGCAGGGAGCAGGAACGCCCAGATGATGCAGGCGGGTATGCGTTTGGCTGCGGCCCGCGATCTCAGCCAAGACCGCGGCCACGCCCGAGGCAATACCTGTCCGGTGGGTAGGGGCGAGCAGGAGTCTGGGAAGGGACATTACCCTACACTCGGGTGACGCGGGCGCTGGTGAGCATGATCATGAGGACGTCCACCGGATTGATGTTCGCCAGAGAAGCGCAAAATCCTTACCGCCGGCTCGTCCGGCGCCGGTGGGCCCTCCGCCTTCCCAGGTGCTGGAGACCGTGCAGCGCTTCCTGGGCCCAGCCAGCTAGCGATTTCGGCTGATCAGCACCAAGCGCAGCAGGTTGAGCACGGCCATCATTGCGGCTGCCAGGTAGGTCAGCGCAGCGGCATTCAGCACGCTGCGGGCTGCGGGGATCTCGTCCGGGAGCAAGATGCTGTGGGATTCGAGGCCCGCCAACGCTCGGCGCGATGCATTGAGCTCCACGGGGATGGTGACCAGCGTGAAGAGCACGAACACTGAGAACAGCAGGATGCCGATGTTCATCATGAGCTCGTTGCGCCCGAAGACCAGGCCCAAGAAGAACAGGAAGAACCCCAGGTTGCTACCCAGAGAGGCCCCCTGCACCATCCAGCCACGGGCCCGGAGAAAGGCGTACCCCTCCGCGTCCTGCAACGCATGCCCGGCCTCATGCGCCGCCACGCCCAGCGCGGCCAGGGACTTGCCCCCGGCCACTCCGTTGCTGAGTGTGAGCGTCTTGGAGCGAGGATCGTAGTGGTCGCTCAGTGTGCCTCCCGAGACTTCGATGCCCACGTGCCCAAGCCCGGCGGAGTCAAGCAGCATCCGCGCGCCCTGGGCGCCGGTGAGGCCGCGGGCGGAGGGCACTTCCTGATAGCGGCGGAAAGTGGAGTTCACACGGAACTGGGCGAATATGGACAGCAGAAGGGCCGGGACCAGCAGAAACAGCGTCCAATCCCAGAAGAATAAGGGCATGAGACTATCCCCCTGCAAGCAGATTCATCAGTGGCCAGAAGTATATACCAAGGGTCACCCACCCCGGCCTGGCGGCGCCCGCCTCTCGGGGGCAGTGGTCAGCCGGCAAAGCCCTCCGGCTCGCCCGCGCCCTCGCCCGCGTCCTCATCCCTGTTGCTGCCGGAATCAGATTCGGCCACCACTCGCGCCACACTGGACACCCGATCGCCCTCTCCCAGCTTCATGATGCGGACTCCCATGGTCCTCCGTCCGGTGCTGGAGATGCTGCTGACCGGGAAGCGAATGACGACACCATCCTGGCTCACCAGCACCAACTCGTGATTCTCCTGCACGGGGCACACCGCGATGAGATCACCCCGGTCCGGGGCGTCCTTGATGGTGATGAGGCCCATCCCACCCCGCTGCTGCGTACGGTACTCGCTGATAGGGGTGCGCTTGCCGTACCCGCCCGATGTCACACATACCAGGTCAAGACCCAGGTCCAGATCACTCCGTGCCGTGCACATGCCCACCACTCTGTGGCCGGGAGGCAGCGCCATGCCTCTAACGCCCATGGTGTCACGGCCGGTGGAATGCACGTTGGACTCCGGGAAGCGTATGGCTTTCCCTTCCGAAGAGACCAGGATGAGATCATCCTCCCCGCTGGTGAGCTCAACGGCGATGAGCTCGTCGCCTTCACGCAGATTGACGGCAATGAGGCCGTCGGCCCGCAGACGCGTGTCGTACTCCAGGAAGGCGGTCTTCTTCACCATGCCGCGGCGGGTGGCGAACACCAAGGACTCCGCATCCCGGAAGTCCTTGGTGGCTATCACAGCCTTCACCTCCTCACCGGAAGCCAAGGGGAGGAGGTTGACGAGCGCCCGGCCCTTGCTTTGTCGGCTGCCCTGCGGCAGCTCATGCACCTTGAGCCGGTAGATCTTGCCCCGCGAGGTCACGAATAGCAGAAAGTGATGCGTGGTGGTGATGAAAAGGTGCTCGATATAATCGCCGTCTTTGAGATCCATGCCGGTGACGCCCATGCCGCCGCGATGCTGAGTGCGATAGGTGGAGACGGGCAGACGCTTGACGTAACCGGAGCGGGTGACACATATCACCATGTCCTCCACGGCGATCATGTCCTCAATGTCGATATCACCCTCCGAGGGAGCTATCTCCGTGCGCCGCTCGTCCCTGTACATGGCCTTGACCTCGAGCAGTTCCTCCCGCACGATCTGAAGGACCTTCATCTCGCTGGACAGCACGCCCTCCAGATAGGCGATGCGCTCCACCAGATCCCGATGCTCCTCTTCCACTTTGTGCCGTTCCAGCGCAGTCAATTGGCGGAGACGAAGATCCACGATGGCCTGCGACTGCTCGTCCGAGAGACCGAAGCGGGCTATGAGGTTGGCCTTGGCCGCTTCGGTGTCTTCGCTGGAGCGGATGATGCGGATGATCTCGTCCAGGTTGGAGGCGGCAATAAGAAGGCCCTCGAGGATATGGGCGCGTTTTCGAGCCTTCTCCAGCTCGTGCCGCGTGCGGCGGACGATCACGTCCTTCTGATGGGCAACGTAGTGCTTCAACATATCCCGCAGGGTCAGAACCCGCGGCACCCCGTCCACCAAGGCGATGTTGATGATGCCGAAGGTGGACTGGAGCGCGGTGTGCTTGTACAGCTTGTTGAGAACCACCTTGGGGATGGCATCACGTTTGAGCTCGATGACCACGCGCATGCCGGAGCGGTCCGATTCGTCACGCAGGTCCGAGATCTCGCTGAGCTTCTTCTCCCGGACCAGTTCGGCAATCTTCTCGATCAACTGGGCCTTGTTGACCTGATAGGGAATCTCGGTGACGATGAGCGCGGACTTTCCCTGCTTCAGCGGCTCACTGTGTACCTTGGCCCGCACCACCACGCGGCCGCGCCCCGTCTCATATGCCTCACGGATACCGTCGCGGCCGATGATGGTGGCCCCGGTGGGGAAGTCCGGCCCATGCAACCACTTCATGAGTGCCGCACTGTCCAGCGTGGGGTCGTCAATGAGGGCCACGGTGGCGTCGATGGCTTCACCCAGGTTGTGAGGCGGGATGTTGGTGGCCATGCCCACGGCGATGCCGGAGCTGCCATTGACCAGCAGATGTGGGAAACGAGAGGGCAGAACGGCGGGCTCTTCCCGGCTCTCGTCATAGTTGGGGACGAAGTCGACCGTCTCCGCCTCGATGTCCCGCATCATTTCCGTGGCAATCTTGGCCAGGCGGCATTCTGTGTAGCGCATGGCGGCGGCGGAGTCGCCGTCGACGGATCCGAAGTTGCCGTGCCCATCCACCAACGGATACCGGGTGGAGAAATCCTGTGCCAGCCGCACCAGCGTGTCGTAGATGGAGGCGTCACCATGGGGGTGGAAGCTGCCCATGACGTCGCCCACGATACGTGCGCACTTGCGGTAGGGGCGGTTGGGCTGCATGCCTGAGTCGTGCATGCCGAAGAGGACGCGCCGGTGCACCGGCTTGAGCCCGTCCCGCACGTCCGGCAAGGCGCGGCCCACGATGACGCTCATGGCGTAGTCCAAGTACGAGGAGCGCATCTCCTCGGCAATCTCGACCTGCTCTATCTTCCCTTCCAGCGTCTCCAGCATGTGCCGACCCGCCTACCTACACGTCCAGATTACGCACGTACTTGGCGTTCTGCTCAATGAAGTCCCGCCTCGGCTCCACCTTGTCTCCCATGAGCATGGTGAACACGTCGTCGGCAAGGGCGGCGTCGTCCACCGTCACTCTGAGCAGCGTGCGGTTGTTGGGGCTCATGGTGGTATCCCACAACTGCTCTGGGTTCATCTCGCCCAGGCCTTTGAAGCGCTGCACGGAAGAACCGTTGCGGCCCACGCGGTTCAGCACTTCCTCCAACTGCCGCTCGGTGAAGCAGTAGTAGTCCTGCTTCTTGTGAGCGACGCGAAACAGAGGGGGCTGTGCGATGTAGACATACCCGGCCTCGATGAGCTCGCTCATGTTGCGGAAGAGGAAAGTGAGGATGAGGGTGCGGATGTGGGCGCCGTCCACGTCGGCATCCGTCATGATGACGATCTTGTGGTAACGGGCCCCGTCCAGGTTGAAGTCTTCGCCCAAGCCGGTACCGATGGCCGCCACCATGGCCTGGACCTCATTGTTGGACAGGATCTTGCTGACCCTGGCCTTCTCCACGTTGATGATCTTGCCCCGCAGCGGAAGGATGGCCTGAAAGCTACGGTCGCGGGCCTGCTTGGCCGACCCCCCGGCCGAGTCCCCCTCCACCAGGTACAGCTCGCCGGCCGAGGGCTCGCGGATGGAGCAATCTGCCAGTTTGCCCGGCAGAGTGGTGTTCTCCAGCACGTTCTTGCGCCGAGTGAGATCCCGAGCCTTGCGGGCCGCCATCCTGGCGTGTGTGGCCGCGGTGACCTTGCCGACGATCTTCTTGGCCTCCGCCGGGTTCTCCTCGAGAAACTCGGAGAACATCTGGTTGATCACGCTCTCCACAAAGCCACGCATGTCCGAGTTGCCCAGCTTGGTCTTGGTCTGCCCCTCAAACTGAGGGTCACGAAGCTTCACGCTGATGATGGCGGCCAATCCCTCGCGTACGTCCTCGCCCGAGAAGTTCTCCTCCTTCTCCTTCAAGAGACTCTTGGAGCGGGCGTAGTCGTTGAGGGTGCGGGTGATGGCGGAGCGTGCACCGGAGAGGTGAGTGCCACCCTCGTGGGTGTTGATGTTGTTGGCGAAGGAGAACACGTTGTCCAGATAGCCCGCGTTCCACTGCATGGCCATTTCCATCTGGTAGCCCGCAACAGCGTCGTTGGCCTCGAAGTGAATGACGGAATCGTGAATGGGATCCTTCTGGGCATTGATGTGGCGGACGAAATCCACTATCCCGCCCTCGTAGCAGAACACCACCTGCCGCGGTTCTTTGGCTGCAACCGGCGTCACCTTCTCCGGCGGCAGGCCGCTGGGCCCCTCGGCGCCCTCCACCACTTCGGGCGACGACGCCACTTCCACTTGAACGGAGGCCACGGGCGGATTCTGAGCGACTGCGGGCTGCGGATTCCCTCCCCCCTCCTCGTCCACCGCCTCCGCCTGTGGCTCAGGCTCCGGACGCTCGTCCGTCAGAGTGATCTGGAGGCCGGAGTTCAAGAAGGCCACTTCCCGCAGGCGCTGGGCAAGCGTGGTGAAGTTGAAATTCAGATCGTCGAAGATCTCGAGGTCCGGCAGGAAGTGGATAGTGGTACCCGTGGAGCCCTCGCTGGAACCCACCACTCTCATGTCCGCATCAGGCACCCCCCGCGTGTAACGCTGGCGATAGCAGTGCCCGTCACGGCGCACTTCAACCGTGAGCCATTGCGACAACGCGTTCACGACCGACACGCCCACCCCGTGCAGACCGCCTGATACCTTGTACCCGCCGCCGCCAAATTTGCCGCCGGCATGCAGCTTGGTCATGACCACTTCCAGGGCGGACTTGCCAAACTGTGGCATGACCTTCACGGGGATACCACGCCCGTCGTCCTCCACGCGCACCGAGGAATCCGGCTTGATGGTGATGGAGATGGCGGAGCACGCGCCAACCAGAGCTTCGTCCACCGAGTTGTCAACTACTTCGTAGACGAGGTGATGCAAACCACGGTGGCCGGTGGAGCCGATGTACATCCCTGGACGCCTGCGCACGGGGTCCAGTCCTTCAAGTACCTGGATGTCTCCCGCGTCATAACTGGGACTAGTCACTGGGTATGAGACCCCTTTTCAACAACGCAATGCGTGCGGTGGTCATAACGGGGCAGAATCGCCCGAAAGGAGGGGGGAATTGACCCTGGGAAGGCGTATTCCTGCCCCGGCTATGATAGCACAAGCCGGCCCCGGCTCCCGAGGCGACGTACGCTCCCAGCAGTACTGTTCCACCACGGGCGTCCGCGACGGCTCGTGCAGTCCACCGTCTCGTCGACTTATCCGGACCGTGCACTCTTGGCGCGCAGAAGCGTGGCGCGCATGAGAGCGGCCAGCCTGGCGCCCAGCACGGGATCACAGGCCGCGCGCTCCACCTCGGCCACCGCCGCTTCGTCGTCCTCACTCAAGCCGGATGCTCCCACAGCCCGCGTCGCCCCAGCAACGCCTCCCGCCGCAGGTGCGTCTGCACCGGGATCACCCGGCCACCCGGCGCTGCGGACCACCATTTCCCGCACCGCATCCTCGCCCAGCACGGCATTGAGCCGCTCAATCACCTGCGGACTCATGAGCTGCAGGGTCTGGGCCCACGCCGGCGAGGACGCCGCCACGATCAGCTTCCCCGCCCGCAGAGACGTGGGCACGGCATTGCGGGCGATCTCTGCTCCGACGACTGAGGGCCAGTTCTCGGCCAGCCGTGCCGGCTCCGATCTGCGTTCCGGCGCCACAGCTCCCAGGAGGTCTCCCAGGCGATCAAACTCACCCACAACAGCCCCCCACCTCCACCACATTCGCCCCGGCCAACTCCCCCTCGGTGAAGTGATGGAGATCAGTGGTGGTGATGATGCTCTGTCCGCAGGTCACCACCATGGCCAGCAACGCCCGACGTCTCTCCGCATCCAGTTCGCTCATGACATCGTCCAGCAGCAGAATGGGGCGAGCCCCTCCCCCCTGCGCCCATTCCCTCTGTGCCAGTAGTAGCGTCAGCAGGCCCAGTCGCTGCTCGCCCTGCGAGCCCGCCTCACGCAGGTCCACTCCGTCCACCACCAGCCTCACGTCGTCGCGGTGGGGGCCGAGGTGCGTGAAGGAGAGCCTGCGATCGGACGCCCGCCGTCCCGCCAGAGCCGCCCGATACTCCTCAACACTGAGATCTGCCGCATTCGTCCTGTAGACCAAGCGCAACTCCGCCGGGCGGGCGGCCAGCGCCCGGTGGACCCCGGATGCAGTGCGGGCGAAGGCGGCCAGGCCCTCGGTGCGCAGCTTCACCAACAGATGCCCTTCCTGGGCCAGGATGGCCTCCCAGGGCTTGTGCTGCGCATCAACGGTGCCGCCCTGCAGGAGGGCGTTCCGCTGCGCCAGCGCTCCGCCGTAACGGGAGACCGCCTCCCTGTACTGGACCGACCGTTTCGCAAAGAGCGCATCCATGAAGGTACGCCTGCGCCCCGGGCTGCCCTTCACCAACCGCACGTCATCAGGCAAGAACACGCTGAGTGGCGCCAGTTGTGCCCAGCGGTCCATGTTCGCGAGAGGGGAACCGTTTGTGTAGCACCGTTTTGTCCCGTCGGATGACAACGCAAAAGCAACCTCCGCGCAGGGCGGGGCTTGTGCGTCCTCGCACTCCTCATCCGCCACCAACTGCACTTCGGCCCGCAGGTACGTGGAGCCTTTGCGTATGACATCGGTCACACGGAAGGTCCGGGGCGACCTCGCCTGCAGGGCCAGTAGGACCCCCTCAACCACGCTCGTCTTCCCTGCACCGTTGCGCCCGTGGATGATGTTGAGGCGAGGCCGAAAGCCGAGGGTGATGTCGGAGTGGCTACGGACGTTGATCAGGCGTACCCGGCCGACCAGCATCAGACCTCACCTGGATCACAAAGGTCCGCCCGCCGATTTCCACCCGGTCGTCCCCCACGAGTTTCCGTCCCCGCCTCCGCTCCACATTGCTGTTCACCCGCACCTCGCCTGCTTCAATCCGTGCCTTGGCCTCCCCGCCGGTGCCGACGGACGCCGTCAGCTTGAGCAACTGGCCCAGGGTGGTTCCCGGCCGTACCGAGACTCGACGCGGCTGCGCAGGGCTGGAGGACGGTTCACCCACCTATTCCCCCAAGCGGATGGGCATGATGAGGTACAGGAAATCGTCCGCTTGCCCGCGCAAGAGGCCGGGGCGCAGCGGGCTGATGAACCTCATATGCAGATCTTCCTCTTCCACACCGGCGGCTCCGGCCAGCAGAAAGTCTGGGTTGAACCCAATCTCCAAGGGCTCACCTTGGTACTGAACAGGCATGCTTTCCCGAGCGGCGCCTACATCCTGCGACTGCGCCGAGATGGTGAGGGTGTTTCCCTCAAACTGCAGCCGGACGGGGGCGCTCTTGGGGGCCAGCAGACTCACGCGCTTGAGGCTTTCCATGAACTCCTCCCTATCGGCGATAGCTTCGCTCTCGAAGTTCTCCGGGATGAGTTGCTTGTGGTTGGGAAACTGGCCGTCGATGAGCCGCGAGATGATGAGCACCTCTCCCGCTTGGAACAGTATCTGGTTGTGCGTAGGCACGACGGTGATACTGTCCGCCGCCACACCGGCGGCGACACGTGACAGCTCCGTCAAGCAGCGCGCCGGCACAATCGCCTGTATCTTTTCTTTGACCGATGCTTCTACTGGGGTCTCTTTCACGCTCAACCGGTAGCTGTCCGTTGCCACCATGCGCACTACGTTTTTCGCCACTTGAACCAGCACACCCATCAACACCGGTCGCGTCTCATCACGTGAGGCGGAAGCGGCCACTCTGTCAACTGTGGCCAAGAAGCTCTCCTTCGCCACCGTGAAGCCCTCTTCTATCGGGAACAAGGGGAGACGGGGGAAATCCTCCGCCGGGAGAATGCGCAGCGAGAACAACGCTTCGCCACAGCTCAGGTCAACCTGTTGCTCACCCGCCTTCCTCTCGAGGGTTACCTCGCGCGGGGACAACGTCTTCGCGATCTCCGCCAAGATCCGCGCCGGGAGAACAGCCGCCCCGGTTGCCTCCACCACACCCCGAAGGGGAGCTCTCACCGATATCTCCATATCTGTGGCGGTCAGGGTGATACCGGCGCCTTCCGCCTCCACCAACACACCGGTGAGCACTTGAATGGAGCTCCGGGTGGACACCGCTCTGCCAACGATGCCGAGAGCCTCAACCAGGTCCGCCTTGCTGGTGACTATGCGCATGGGTGGTCCTCCCGCTCAGAGTGTGTGAACACGCTGTGGTACAGAACGACGTGTCTTCTATTGAATTTCTTTATTGAAAGAGAGGTAGTAGTAGTCATGAGAGCTGTGGAAATGGTGGATAACTCGGCCGTCGTGGGGTGCACTGCCGGTGGTGACGTGGATTGGGTTGTGGAAGCGACGGGAGAACTGACGGGTTTGACGAGGGTGGCCGCACCTGCACCAATGCGGCAGGGGGAGTATGAACACGCTGTGCACAGTGTTCTGCAGAGGTGCCGGGGATAAGTGACGGTGTGGGCGCCCAGGGTCACTTTGGAGTCTTGATGCGGGTGGTTAACTGCTGAATCTGATCGTAGACCCCGCGGTCCTCATGCAAGAGCTTGGAGAGTTTGTCCACAGCATGAAGGACAGTGGTGTGGTCCCGTCCTCCGAAGCGCTCTCCTATCTGGGGCAGGCTGACGTCGGTGAGCTCACGGGCCAGGTACATGGCAAGATGGCGAGCGTGCACGATGGGTCGGGAGCGCTTGTCGCCTACAACTTCGGCGTGAGAGATACCGGTGGCTTGACACACCACGGAGATGATGTGCTCCACGGTGACCTTCACCCCGGCTCCTTCGGGGATGTCCTTGAGCACATCCCGTGCCAACGCAAGGTCTACAGGGCGACCGGTGAAGGAAGCAAACGCCGCCACTCGGGTGAGACAACCCTCCAGCTCGCGGACGTTGGCAGGGACGCGGGTGGCAATGAGGGTGAGCACCTCGTCATCCGTGACCGTGAGCCCGTCGTGCTGGACGCGCTTGCGAAGAATGGCGATGCGCGTCTCGAGGTCCGGAGCCTGAATGTCTGTGATCAAGCCCATGCTGAATCGGGAGACCAGCCGGTCCTCCAGGGTCTTCAGAGCCTTGGGGTGGCGGTCACAGGTCAGGACGATTTGCTTCCCCGCTTCATAGAGGGAGTTGAAGGTGTGGAAGAACTCCTCCTGCGTCTGCTCCTTACGTTCCAGGAACTGGACATCATCGATGAGAAGCACGTCATTCTCGCGGTACCGCCTCTTGAAGCCTTCTATCTTTTCGTCGCGCAGCGAGTTGATGAAATCATTGGTGAAGAGCTCAATGGTCAGGAAACGGACGCGAAGTTCGGGGGAGTTGCGCAGCACGTAGTGCCCGATGGCCTGCAGCAAGTGGGTCTTCCCCAACCCTACGCCTCCATAGATGAAGAGCGGGTTGTAGGCAGTGCCCGGTGATTCCGCGGCCGCGAGCGCCGCGGCCTGAGCAAACCGGTTGGAGGGGCCGGTCACGAAACTCTCAAAAGTGTATCTCTCATTCAATCCACGGAGCCGAGAGGAAGGCGAGGAGGGAACCTGTGGATCGGTGGAAGACTCGACAACAGTAGGAGGGGGCGAACCCGGGGAGCTGGGGGGAGAGACGTGCGTGTCCGCTACTTCGTCTGAGACAACGACGTGGCACAACACGTGGTCCCCCAGCACCTGAGAGAGGCACTCGCCGATCAGCCCGGCAAAACGCGTTTGAATCCAGTCCCGGGCGAACTCCGAGCCCACGCCTACCAGAAAGGTCTCATCCTTGAAACCGAGGCCTACCGTGGGCGCGAACCAGATACGATAGGTCCCTTCATTGACCCGCTGCGAGAGGAGGGCGAGGGCTTCCTGCCATATGAGATCCGCGTGATGGGTTTCCACGATGCTCCCGTGTGGGGGAAGGTCCGAACGCGAGCTCTATAGTACCCCGTCCAGATGACGGAGGCCCTCTTGTGTGATGGTGCGACGCCCCTCCGTGTCCGCCCTTACCAAGCGGAAGCCCTCCAAGACAACGAGGTCCCGATAGGCGGTAGAGGCGGAGATGGAAAGCTCCTTCGCCAAGCGGGAGGGACCCGTGGCGCCCAGTTCCACCAGGAGAAAGAGGATCTTGAGTTGTCGCTCGCTCAAGGGGGCTTCGCTGAGCGGGGGAGAGGGGATCACGGGAGGCGGAGCGCTGGTGGGAAGGGACAGGGTCACCACCGTGCCCGTGCCCAGATTGTCCTCTATCTCCAACAGTCCGTCGAGGTGGGCCAGCAGCTCCTTGGCCACGGGCAACCCGGAGCCTACACCCTTGATATAGCGTTTGAGCTTGGGTCCTGCAGTGGTGAACCCCGGCTCCAAGACCTTCACCTTCTCCTCGATTCCCGGCCCGCGATCCGAAATGCGGATCGTGTTTCCGCCATCGAGAATGGTAATGACCACGTCCTCAAACCAGGCGTGGATCAGGTTCTCCACCACCTCACGCAGCACGGTGTACGGGAGCCGGCTTCCTTGCTGGTGCGCCAGGTCGTAGGTGCGCGTGGTCAAGGTGTCGATGAGCTCGGGTAAGCGGCTTTCCGGTACAGGGACCACCCGAGGTGGGGCGCCGTCGGCGTCGTAGACAGCTATCCGCGGTGCGCCCGCGTCCAGGGACGCGCCCGTTTCTTCCCCCACCGATCCCACCTCTACGAGCTGTGAACGGATCTCCTCCGTGAACATCTGCCACCCGCTGAGCACCGGGCACCTGCCCGATCACCGGGCACCGCCGAATGGTTGAAATGGAGCCTCATTCTATCCGCAGTTCGCCCTCTTTTCCACAGGCAGGGGTTGCGCCAAAGGCGGCGCGACTGGGGCCTTTCGGGCTTGCCCGCGGCGAGTCCTGGTCGCATTTGCTGCCCACCTGAGTGCGCATTTGCAGGCATTTTATTGGTTATCCACAGCGTCTTCCACAGTTGTGGACAAGGGTGGCCGGTCGGGGCGGGAGAAAGGGTGATTTGCCCGCTAGTCTGGGGAAACTGTGGATTGCACATTTCACTGTCGTCGGTGCAGACGTGCATTTTCGACATCGTAATGGCTGCGGTTTTGTATAGGGTGGAAAACAGGACGTATGCGTCGAGAATGATGATTCCGGGCGAGTGGTAGGATTTGCGGGGAAAAACCGCGGACAGCGGTGAGTGGTGTGTGCGAAGACCTACCGTCAGCGCACGGCGGCGGTCGACTTCCGTCCATGCAGATATGCCCCTGTCTCGCTGCGAACGGATTGTCTACGTAATCCACAGGCTGTGGAGTCCGCTCTGGGCGTACGGACCCGCTGATCTCTCGGGACCAGGCCGGCGCCGCCGGCCGCTTGGCAGCCCCGCCGGTCTCAGATGGTTGACCGCCCTGGGCACAGCAAGTATCATTCATTGCCTTTGCGAGACGTTCCCGGATGCCGCGTGGGAAGGTAGGCTCTCCGCACCGGCGCCGGAATGACCATGACCAGACCGCCCAGGAGTTCGGGGAAGTGAAGAGAACATACCAGCCCAATAAGCGGAAACGCAGCAAGACTCACGGATTCCGGAAGCGGATGAGCACTGCAGCCGGTCGCGCCGTCATCAAGCGCCGCCGCCTCAAGGGGCGCAAGCGACTGAGCGTCTAGGAGCTTTGGTCCGGCGCAGAAGCCGGCTGTCCCGGTCGCAGGACTTCCAGCGCGTCTACCGGGCCGGGCGATCCGTGGCTAACCGCTACATGGTTCTGTACTTCTTTCCGCAGGCCGCTGACCAGGCCCAGAAGGAGACATCAGCCGGCGCGCAGACGGCTCGCGTGGGTTTCTCGGTGTCCAAACGACTCGGTTCGTCCGTGACGCGCAACAAGGTCAAGCGTCTACTGCGTGAATCCTTCCGCTCGCTGGAGGGAGTCATCAAACCGGGTTTCGATCTGGTGTTCATCGCCCGGACGGACTTGGGCCCCCTCGTAGAGGAGCGTGGCCTGGAAGGGGTTCGCGGCAAGATGGTGGAAGTGCTGCGCAAGGGATCGCTCTGGAGCGAAGAAGGGGACGGACGGCTATAGACGGTATCGGCATCGGCATGCTTGCGGCGCCTGTGCGCTTCTATCAGAGGCGTATCTCGCCGCTCTTTCCAGCGCGTTGCAGGTACTACCCTTCGTGTTCGCAGTACGCTCTTGACGCCTTGCGCCGGTTCGGGCCGTTGAAAGGCTTCGTGCTGGCGACATGGAGGGTGCTTCGCTGCAATCCCTTCAGCATGGGGGGCTATGATCCGGTTGAAGCCCAGACTGTCTTTCGGTGTGCCCACGGGAGCCGTCCGGGGGAGGGGGCGTAGTGGAATCTATCCTTTCACCTATTGTTGACGCGCTATATTGGATTCTCAAGTTCTTCCACGACAATATTGGTTTGAGTTGGGGCTGGTCCATTGTTGTCTTGACCATCATCGTCAGAATCATACTTATTCCTCTTACGTATCGCCAGATAAAGAGCATGCGTGCCATGCAGGTACTGCAGCCTAAGATAAAAGAGCTTCAAGAGAAGTATAAGGACAATAGAGAGCTTCTAAATCAGAAGCTGATGGAGTTCTATAAAGAGAACAAGTTCAATCCTATGGGTTCATGTCTGCCGCTCCTTCTGCAGATGCCCGTGTTTTTCGCCCTCTTCTACATGCTGCGGGGACAGGAGTTCCCAGGAGACAATCACTGGCTGTGGATCGGTGCCTGGGCGGACGCGCCTTCTTGGCTGCAGATAGCCGAGAACATCACCAAATTCGACCTTCCGCTGCTCGTCGTCTACGCGGGCAGTCAGTTCTTGAGCTCGTTCATGATGACGACCAAGGATCCCACTCAGCGCATGATGATGTACATCATGCCCATCGGGGTCGGCATCATCACGTATATCGGAAAGTGGCCGGCCGGCCTCCTGATCTACTGGTTCACATCCAACTTGTGGACCATCGGGCAGCAGTATGTGGTCATGAAGCTGGTGAAGGCGCCGGAAGTGGCGCCCGCGGCGAGTGGAGGGAAAGCGGGCAGTGACACCAGGAAGAAGCCGGCCGCGACCGGCAAGACGAAAAGTCGCAAGAGCTAACGGCCCCTCGGTGGCAATGGCCACCCAGCGCGCCCTTGCTGAACTCGACATCGCACCGGGCGAACTGCGCGACGACCAGTATCGTGTGGACGTGCTCGTGCAACCGGAACCCGGCTACTTGGGGGTAGAGGGGACGGATGCCCTTGTGGAGGTCACGCTGCTGTTGGAGGAGTCGGAATTCCCGGCGGCGGAGGAAGCGGACGCGTTCGACGTGGCGGAGAACGACGAAGAGGCAAATGGCGAGGAGTGGATCCCGGAAGCGGGGTCGGCGCGGCTGCGCGAACTCCTCACCACTGTCATGGACGGCATGGGCGTGGAGGGCAAGGTACGGATCGTTGAGAGGGCGGACGTGCTCTCGGCCGACGTGAGTGGGGAGGATCTCGGCATTCTCATCGGCAAGAGGGGACAGGCGATCGATGCCTTGGAGTATCTTGCCAACGTCATCCTGTATCCCAATCCGGCGGCTCGCAAGCGCGTGGTGGTGGACGCTGAAGGCTACAAGGAGCGTCGTCGCCAGAGCATCGAGAAGGTGGCGGTGCGCAGGGCTGAGGAAGTTGTGCGGCGGGGCCGGCCGGTGCAACTGGAGCCTATGACGGCCGCCGAGCGCAAGATCGTGCATCTGGTTCTCAAGGAGTGGCAGGAAGTTGTCACCGAGAGCCAGGGCCGGGAGCCAACCCGCGCTGTGGTCATCTCGCCGGCGCACTGAACTGTCCTCCGGGGGTGGCGCCGATGACGCGCGCCGACACATCGCCGGAAGGACCGCCTGAAGTGAGCCTGCCGATGGAGGAAAGCATAGTCGCGGTCTCGACTGCGCCCGGCAGGGGGGCCATCTCCATCATCCGGGTGAGCGGGCCCCGTAGTCTGGCGGTGGCGTCCAGGGTGTTCCGTCGCTCAGGCGGGAAGGGGTTCCCTGGTGGAGCGGAAGAGCGGCGCCTGGTTCTGGGGCACGCCGTGGAGCCGGGGAGCGGTGCGGTCATCGATGAGGTGCTGCTCGCGGCCATGTATGGGCCCCACACGTATACGGGCGAGGATCTGGTGGAGTTCCACTGCCATGGCAGCTGGGTGGTGCAGCGGGCGGTCATGCGGGCGCTTCTCGCTGCAGGGGCGCGCCCGGCGGAGCCGGGCGAGTTCACCAAGCGCGCCTTTCTGAACGGTCGTCTGGACCTCGCCCAGGCGGAAGCTGTGGCCGATCTGATCGCTGCTCGTTCCCAGGCGGCCCTGCAGGTTGCGCTGCGGCAAATGGAGGGGGGGCTATCGGAACGCGTACGCGGGCTACGGCATCGTTTGGTGGAGGAGCTGGCGCGCGTGGAGGCCCAGATCGATTTCTCAGAAGAGGACGTGGGTGGGTTGGACCGCCCCTCTCTCGCGCGTGATGTCGAGGGCGTGGCGGAGGAGCTTGAGACGCTGATCGCCACGGGCCTGCAGGCACGCTACCTGCAGGAGGGTATCCGTGTGGCCATCGTGGGACGACCCAATGTGGGCAAGAGCAGCCTCCTGAATGCTCTGGTGATGAGGGAGAGGGCCATTGTCTCGGAAATGCCGGGCACCACGCGCGACAGCATCGAGGAAATGGTGGAGATCGCGGGCCTGCCCGTGACGCTGGTGGATACCGCGGGGCTGCGCAGCACGGAGGACCGGCTGGAGCAGTTGGGGGTGGAGCGGACGGAGAGCATCCTCCGATCTGCTGATGTGGTGCTCGTAGTCGCGGATCTGAGCCGGGTGGAATGCGGTTCGGCCGCGAAAGCAACCGGGCGGACAGGGGTCTCGCTGGTGCCGGAGGCTCCGCCCGGCGGCTGGGATGCGGGGCGAACCATCGTGGTGGCCAACAAGCTGGATCTGGTACAGGGCAGGTCTGCGGAGGCAGTGGCCGGTCTGCTGGCGGTCCTGCAACCTGGGCAGGCGGCGGAAGGGGGGGGTTGGGGTGGTGCACTACGGTGCTGCCCAGTGTCTGCCCTCACGGAAGAGGGTCTGTCGGAGCTGCGCGAGTGCATACGGGACCTGGTGATGCACGGCACCGGCATACGGCCGCACGATGTGTTGCTCACTACCGAACGGCAGGTGCGCTTGGCCGAAGAGGCCGCCGCAGCGGCGCGTGCGGCGGCGGATGGATTGCGCAGCGGGCGGCGGGAAGAATTGGTGGCCGAAGATGTGCGGGCGGCGGTCGTCAGCCTGGGGCGCATCACCGGTGAGGAAGTGGGGGAAGAAGTCCTGGACGAGGTATTTCGGCGCTTCTGCATAGGGAAATGAGGGAGGCGTTCCGCATCTACGACGTGGTTGTGGTTGGTGGTGGTGTCTCGGGGACCTCGTGCGCCTTGGGTTGCGCTGAGGCGGGATACAGCGTGGTGGTTCTGAGCAGCAGCCTGGACGTTGTGGGCCTGCCCGGCTACGGGCCGGTGGTAGGGACCGTGCCTGCCCACTTCCGCCAGGTGGTGAAGGGGCTGCCTCGTGGTGCCGGCCGGGCGTGGCGGGACGAGTTGCTCGTGGAGGAGAACGGCGGCGCAGCGGTGGTGGATCCGCGCCGGCTGTCGCTCCGACTGAAGTGGGAATTGGAGGTGATGGGCCGCATTGACCTCCGGCAAGGCTTGGTTGTGGCAGTGGAGGAAGTGAAAGTGGGCGCACTCCAAGGCCTGAGAGCCAGGGTGCGGACGGCACTGGAGGAGGAGTTCACGGCGCGGGCCTGTGTGCTCGCGCCGGGGCTGGGCCTGCGAGGCCGCAGCCGTGTGGGGCGGCAGCTGCTGGGCGGAGGCCGCTACGGGGAGGTGCCGGCGGATGATCTGAGCGAGCATTTGCGCCAGGCCGGCGTGCGGACCAAGCTCAGCCGGCTGGAGGTGGGTGGCTGCTACTGTGACCCGGACATGGACGCGCAGTCAGGAATGGGCGGGCAGGTGGATCTGTGGTGGGAAGGCCTGCGCAGAGCTGGGGGACCCCGAGCCGAAGTGCGCGAGTTGGCGGGGCTGCAGGCGGGGGAGGATAGCGTGGACGCCATGCCGGAAGACCGGAGACCGACGCCGGATCTGGCCATCGCGCCCCCGTCGCAGCGGAGGCGGAAAGCACTGGTGCAGGCCGACGGCAGGGGGCTGTTCCCGGTAGGGGAAGAGCTGGAGGAGTGGTATCTGTCACCCGGGCTCGATCCCGGGCCGTTTCTGGCGGCCGGATTGGCCGTCACCAGACCGCCATATCTGGTCGAGGCGGAGCAGATTGTTTTCGACCCCTGCTCCTCGCGCGGGAGACGGCTGAAGGGGACGACGACCGTATGGGCGGCCGGGCGGGTGGCAGGATGCGCCACCTGTTGGGAAAGTCTGCTGAGCGGGCAAGAAGCGGCAGAGCGCGTGAGCGCGTATCTGAGTGAGGCGTAGAAGAGGTGAGCGGGTACGATGTCGTGGTGGTGGGCGCCGGGCATGCCGGGTGTGAAGCGGCTCTGGCGTCTGCGCGCATGGGCTGCCGAACGGCGCTGGTGACGCTCCAACTGGACAAGATCGCGCTCATGCCGTGCAATCCGGCCGTGGGCGGCGTGGGCAAGGGGCAATTGACGAGGGAAGTCGACGCGTTGGGGGGCGAGCAGGGCAGGAACACGGATCGGGCGTTTGTGCAACTGAAGATGCTCAATACCTCAAAGGGGCCGGCAGTTCGAGCCCTGCGCGCTCAGACTGACAAACGGGTGTACGAAGATTGGATGAAACGAACCCTGTCGGGCACGCACGGTTTGGCGGTGGTTCAGGGCGAGGCTGCCGGGATCGTCGTTTCACGTGAAACAGTGACGGCTGTGCGTTTGGCCGACGGCCGTGTCTTGCCGGCCCGGGCGGTGGTGCTGGCTACGGGCACTTTCCTCAACGGCCGGATCGTTGTGGGGCGGTGGAGCGCGGCGGCGGGACGGGTGGGTGAACTTCCGGCCACAGAGTTGTCCAACAGCCTGCGGGCGGCCGGGTTGGAGCTGGGCCGATTTCAATCGGCCACACCACCTCGCATCGATGGGCGCACCATCGATACCGGGAGGATGCTGCTGCAGCCCGGGGAGCCTCGCGATTCGGGGTTCTCGCATTGGCTACGGCCCATGGCTCGGCGCCAACTCCCCTGCTACTTGACATACACCACTCCGCGCACCCATCAGGTGGTGGCGGACAACCTCCATCTCAGCCCCATCCGCACGGGCGCGGTCAGCGGCAAGGGCCCACGCTATTGCCCCTCCATCGATCGTAAGGTCATCAACTTCCCGGAGAAGGATCGCCATCCGGTGTTTGTGGAGCCCGAAGGGGCGGGGACCTGGGAGATGTATCTGCAGGGCCTGACCACGAGCCTTCCGGTTCCTGTGCAGGAGAGCATCATCAAGGCCACGCCGGGGTTGGAGTCCGCCCGGCTGGTCAGGCCGGGTTACGCCGTGGAGTACGATTTCCTGCCCCCCTACCAGTTGAGCCATTCGCTGGAGGTGCGCGCCGTGCGCGGGCTGTTCTCTGCCGGACAGCTCAACGGGACCTCAGGTTACGAGGAAGCGGCAGCGCAGGGCATCATTGCGGGCATCAATGCCGCGCTTCAAGTCAAAGGTGAACCTCCGTTCGTACTGAGGCGCGATCAGGCTTACGTTGGGGTGCTCATCGATGATCTGGTCACCAAGGAGTTGGACGAGCCGTACCGGATGTTCACCTCCCGAGCTGAGCATCGGCTGCTTCTGCGCCACGACAATGCGGCGGAGCGCTTGGCACCTCTGGGCCACGGCCTGGGGCTCATCTCCTCACAGCAACTCCACGCTGTGGAGGAACACATACGCTCAGTTCAACGTGTGGAAACCCGGCTGATGGCCATGAATGTGCGCGCGAGCGCAGAGGCCAACGCTGCCCTCGCAGAACTGGGAAGTTCCCCGCTGCAGGAATCGCAGCCGGCATTCCAACTGCTGCGAAGGCCGGAGGTCACTTTCGATGCTCTTGTTGCCTTGTTGAGGGCCGCCGATCGCCGGGTGTTGGGCGTGGTCAGCCCCCAGGTAGCGGAACAGATAGCAGTGCGGGCCCAGTACGACGGCTACATTCGGCGACAATTGGCGGATATCGCCCGCAGGCGCTCCACGGAGTGCATTCCCATCCCACCCGAGTTCGACTACTCCGCGATGCAGGGAGTCACCATAGAGGCAAGGCAGAAGCTGGAACGCTTCCGTCCCGAGACCGTAGGGGACGCCTCGCGCATTTCCGGCGTCTCCCCCGCCGACATCTCAGTCCTGCTGGTTCACCTTCACCGTCTGAAGGGCGGTGCCACGTCTCGGCCGCAGGCGGCTGTCCCCCCTGACGGCGGCCACGTGGGATGATCCTGGCCGAAAGGGAGACTTATCGGGCGCGAGGCCTGGATGACGCGGCTTTGGAGCGACTGTCGCGCTTGGGAGACGCGGTGCTCCAGAGCCGGATCAACGTCACGGCGCTGCGAACTCCGGAGGACATCGAGCGCGGGCACTTCATGGACAGCTTGAGTCTTCTGGACATCGACATTTTCGGGCGGACTCCGCTCACCGTGGCGGATGTGGGCTCGGGCGGTGGCTTCCCGGCCTTGGTCCTGGCGACGGCGCTGAGCGGGGCCCAGATAACCGCGGTGGAATCGGTCGGTAAGAAGTGCGCCTTCATCACGCAGACGGCGGAGAGGTTGGGGCTCAGTAATCTGCGGGTCCTCCGCGGCCGGGCGGAAGAGATCGGACACGGTGCGCACAGGGAGTCGTTCGATGTCGTCGTCGCGCGTGCGGTAGGATCGCTCAGCCTGGTGGCCGAGCTCTGCGTGCCGTTGGTCCGCCTGGGTGGCGTGGTGGTGGCGATGAAAGGCCTATTGTCCCCTTCGGAGCGTGCCGCCGGGTTGGCCGCTCTCGCTATACTGGGGGCTGACCAGGTGGAGGAAAGGGTCGTGGTACCCTTCGCCGAAGCTCAAGCCCGGCGCTTGGTCGTGGCCCGGAAGCGCCGGCCTACACCGCTGCAGTATCCTCGGGGGGTCGGAATGCCCGCCAAGAAGCCGTTGGGGTGCGGACCGGAGAGGGAGGCGGAGGCTTGATCTATGCCGTGACAAACCAGAAGGGCGGCGTGGGAAAGACCACCACGGCCATCAATCTGGCCGCGACGCTGGCGCAGGCCGGCGAACGCGTCTTGCTGGTGGACGCGGATCCGCAGAGCAACTCCACGGCCGGTGTTGGCCTACGGCCCGTCGACGCAGTCCCCACCACGCTTGAGCTCCTCCTCGGCGAGGCGGACTTGGCCGGCGTGATCCTCCCCACCCGCGTGGAAAACCTCTTCATCTCGCCGGCGTCTCCGGACATGGCCGGGGCGGCGGTCATCCTCCCGCAGATGGAACGGAGGGAGTTCCGGTTGCGGGAGGCCTTGCGTGACGCGCCGGCCACGCCGGCGTCGAGCGCAGACGGGGTGGAGCCTTTCGCCTACGTGTTCATCGACTGCCCCCCGTCTCTCGATCTTCTCACCGTGAACGCCTTGGTCGCCGCGGATGCCGTGCTCATCCCGGTGCAGGCGGAGTACTATGCGCTGGAGGGTCTGATCCAATTGCTCAACACCATCGAAGCCATTCGCCACAGGCTCAACCCCCCGTTGCGGATCGCGGGGGTGGTCATCACCATGGTCGATTACCGCACGAATCTGGCCAAACAGGTGGAGGATGAGGTCCGGGCGCACTTCCCCACATTGACCTACCGCACAGTCATACCTCGCAATATCCGGCTGGCCGAGGCTCCCTCATTCGGTCTGCCGGTATCACTGCTCGATCCTCATTGCGCCGGGGCCGACGCCTACTTCGACCTCGCGAAGGAGTTGGTTTCTGGTGCCTCCTAAGAGAAGCGGTCTGGGTCGGGGTCTGGCCGAGTTGCTGGGGGAGCCGGCAGTGGAGGCCAAGAACGACGGCTCTCGGGTCTCGGACGGGGTCATCTCCGGCATCGTGGAGCTATCCGTGGGGAGTGTCCGCCCCAACCCACGGCAGCCGCGGCGTGACATGGACAGGGAGAGCCTGGAGGAGCTGGCCCGCTCCATGCAGTCGTTGGGCGTCGTGCAGCCCATCATCGTGCGGCCACTGGAGGAGGGGTATGAGCTGATAGCCGGAGAGAGGCGGTGGCGCGCGGCACAGCTGGCCGGCTTCACAGTTGTCCCCGCCATCGTGCGACCGGCATCGGACGTGGAGAGCCTGGAGATAGCTCTGGTGGAGAACGTCATGCGCCGCGCGCTCAACCCGGTGGACGAGGCCTACGCACTGCAGGTTCTTCTGGACGACTTGGGGTCCACGCAGGAGGCGCTGGCCGGGAGGCTGGGTCGCAGCCGTCCGGCTCTGAGCAACAAGCTCCGTCTCCTGGAACTGCCCAAAGAAGTGCAGGATCTGCTGGCGCAGGGCGCTCTCAGCGAGGGTCATGGGCGGGCTCTGCTCGGGCTGCGCGCAAGAGGTGACCAGGTGAAGCTGGCGCGGAGGGCCGCCGCCCGCGGACTGTCGGTTCGGGCGGTGGAGGCAGAGGTTCGGCGGGCTTTGTCTGCCGGTTCTCTCTCCACGCCACCACCTGCGTCGCTCCCCGGGCCTGAGTTGACGGAACCGGTGCGGGCTGAAATGCACCGCCTGCTGGGGGTTTGGCCCCGCATCACATGGAAAGCGGGCGGGGGCCGCATTGAAGTGCCTTTTGCTACGCAGAAGGAGTTGGAGCTCATCCTGCGCCGGCTCAGCGGCAAGTGAGGCCGCCAAGGTTCCCTCACCGAGAACCGTCATGCCCTCCTCGCCGAGGTGGGAACGAAGTCCGAGTTGCGTGTGTCCAACCGCTATGCGGAAGCCCGCATGGAACACAGCGAGGAAAGGTGCGCGCAATGACCAAAGGTAGAGGAAGGCGGCACGCTGCGTCCGTCGCCGTTTTGGGGACCATAGGTCTCATGGCCCTACTCTTGTCCGGTTGCAGTCCGTCTCAATCCGGCGCCGCAACTGCCGTATCGTCGGAATCCCAAACGCAGTTGGTGGACACGGTGACCGTCAACGGCACCGGCTGCCGGTCGGCGACCCCGGATGAGGGCATTATTACGCTTGGCGTACAAAATGAAGCGCCTGGTGCGGCCGAAGCTCTGGAGGCCAACTCCGGTGCGATGACTGCCGTCGTGGAGGCCGTCAGAAGCGCGGGAGTCCCAGAACAGAGCATCACAACCCGGAACGTGAGTCTCTCTCCAATGGTGACCTATGATCCCCAAACGGGAGAACAGAAGACCCAGGGGTTTCGAGCAGAGAATCAGGTCACCATCCGCCTCTCTGATACGGCCCTGGTCGCAAAGGTGCTCGAGGTGGGAGCAGCTGCAGGTGCCAACACCATCAGCGGCCCGGAATGGCGTCTGGGTGATAACACGCCTGCAGCCTCTGAAGCCCTGGTCAAGGCATTAGCCTCGGCACGCACCAAAGCGGAGGCTCTGGGTACGGCGGCGGGCCTCAAGCTGGGCGACGTAGTGTCGATTTCGGAGGGACACACCACTTCCCCCGTGTTGTACGCCGAGGATCGGTCTGCTGAGGCGGCGCTGGCGCAAACCGTCCCCGTCAACCCCGGCCAGATGGAAATCGAGGCCACGGTGACTGTCACCTACCGGCTGGTTCGCTGAGAGAACGAAACCGCGGCCGAGAACGTCGCTGGCCGCCGGATGCTTTCCGCCCTATTATGGGTCTATGGAATCAAAGGTGGACTGGGCTCCCTGCGCCGATGCGTATGAGGTGACCATCGGTGTAGGTCTGGATCGCGAAGAAATCAGTCAGCTCTTTCTGTTGGGCGACATGCTCATCTCGTGGCCAACGACCGGCCTCGTTGCGGGTGACTCCGGCGCCCCCCTGGCCCGGGGATGCATGTACCTCTCTGAGCTGCAAGGGCGCCCCTGCAGCCTTCGGCTCGGCTTTGCAGCCCGGGAAGAGGCCGAGAACGCGGTCATGGTGGTACGGATGCAATTGGCGCAGGCGGAGAGGAGGTTGGGAAAGGGCGCGGAGTACCCGAAGGGGGCGCCTCCCACATTCCCCATCGAGGAGCGTCGGGAGGGTTCTCTGCCCAGCGAGGGGGGCCCGCCCGGCGGTGTTGATCGCCTGCGGGAGGTTGTGGCCGGGTATCTGGATCTACCGGGAGTCACGGCCGCGCTGCTTGTCTCGGGACAGGGATTTCTCATTGCCTCTGCCGAGTCGGGAGCCGTGGACGGGGAGGCCATTGCAGCGCTGGTGGCGGATGTGGTGGGGGCGGTTACCCGGTTGGGCGCCGCGGCCGGCGGCGGCATGCTGGATAACGTCGACATGGAATTCCGCGAATTCGGCCTCACCGTTGTCCCCTTCGACGAGAGTGTGTCACTGGTGTTGGTTCGGCCGTCGGTGGCGCCTCGCATAAGGGCGTAATCCGCGCGGGACCGCCGGGCGGGAACTTCGGGTCAGTCGTTCGCGGCGAGCGAGGCCAGGAGTTCCCCCGTCTGGTAATCCAGTAGACCTATCACGTCAGGCTGGTCATCCACACCCACTCCGTCAGCGGGCAGACCCCAGATCTCCCACGCGAACTCGTGAACGTGATCCGCTTGAAGCGTCTGCCCGGAATGGCTGACGTAATCGTAGGCTTGGGCTTGGGGGAAGAACAACAGTTCCACCTTCGTGACCGTGAAGGGAGTCGACTGCATCGCCCTCTGGGCCTCCTCCAGAGCTCGACCTGATCTTCCCAGCTTGGCCTCGGTGGAGGCCCGAGTGGCGGCGAAGGCAAACTGATAGGAGCGCGCGGGGTTGGTGAGGTACTGACCGTCTTGCGTGGGGGAGGTGAAGCGCTCAGCGACGGGCATGGGCAGCAGCAGGAGGACTACCACACAGCCGGTGATCACCCACGCCCACATCCGTTTCACGCTGTGTCATCCCCTCGTGGTGAGCCGCTCGCCAAGAATGACAGGTTGGGCTCCCTCCCTACATTGCCAAATGATGCCACACAACGGTAGCCGGGGATCCCACACGGGGGACTACATCATCGATGGGCGGCGAGTTGACCGCAGGCGCCATGCACCATCTGCCCTCTTCCCGCCCGCACAACCGTCTCGATCCCCCTGGCGGTCAGTTCCTCAGAGAAGGCCTGGATGTCCTCTGGGGGTGAGGGACGAAAGGGGCCCTCTACGCGGTTCCAGGCCAGGAGGTTAACAGTGACCACTCTGCCGCGCAGTAGCGTGGCCAACTGCCGGGCCTGCACCGGCGAATCGTTGATCCCCTGGAGCAGGACATACTCAACCAGCAGCTTGCGATGGGTGAGGCGGAAGTGCTCGCTGGTGGCATCCAGGACCTGGCGGAGGGAGTAGCGCTTGGCCACGGGCATGAGGGAAGAGCGTATCCGGTCATCCGGCGCGTGAAGCGACAAGGCCAGGTGCACCTGAGGCGTTTCCTCTGCCAGTCGGACCATGGCTTGGGGGATGCCCACGGTGGACACGGAGATGGAGCGGCGCCCGATGCCCAGCCCGTCGGGCGCGGAGAACTCCCGAATGGCCACCAGAACGGCGTCGAGGTTGAGCAGGGGTTCGCCCATGCCCATGAACACGACGTTGCTCAGGCGGCGGCCCTCCCGGCCGAGGAGGGCCGCCGCCTCCCGTCCCTGGTCGACGATCTCGGCCGGTGTCAGGTTGCGGCGGAACCCGGCACGCCCGGTGGCGCAGAAGGCGCAGGCCAAGGGGCAGCCGGCCTGTGAAGAGACGCATACCGTGTTGCGCCGCGGGTAGCGCATGACCACGGCCTCTATGTGCGCCTCGTCGGCGCAGGCCAAGAGCAACTTGCTGCTTCCATCTGCTGCGTCCTGCTGCTTCAGCAGTCGTAGTGTGCTGTGCCCACAGGCGTCCAGCGCGGTCCGTAGACACAGCGGCAGAGACGTGTTGGCGGCGAAGGGAACGCCGGTGGAAGCCATCAGATGCTGCAAAACCTGTTTGTGCCGGAAGCCAGGAGCGTGATGGGAGCGCAGAACACCCCCGAGATCGGGTCGCATCGCCGCCAGCCGATCTCTGACCGAAGGGGGCTGCTGGTCTCTGGGCGATTCACCCTGAGGCATGTTGTGTCACTCCTTTGGAGGGTTCTTTTGGAATCAGGCCCACGATCGCACCGTCCGTGACTCCCAGCAGGGCGGCGGCGGCCGCTTGATTGCAGGCCAGAGCGGCATTGCCCCAGGAATCCGCCAGCAGACCCAGGTCCCCGCTCTTCAGCTCGCCGAAGGTCGCGGCCAACTGGGCCGTATGGACGGGATCCTGGCCGAGCGCCACCCAGACATGATCTCCATGGTGCCATGTCAGGCGGTCGAGGATCTGGGCGAAACTGACACCCAATTGGATGTTTCCGAACCGATCGATCTCAGTCACTTCCGCCCACACGCCGCCGCCCTTCCATTGCGGCTTGGGCGATAAGGGCCTCACCAGCGTGGCCGGGTCAACGGGGTCGCCCAGTGCCGACGCGGGCCGGCCGGTGGCCAGGAGCGCGGCCGCGGGCGCGAAGAGATCCCGGCCGTGAAAGGTGGAGGAAAGCCGGTTCGGTTGCTGAGCCAGGGTCCTGACGCGCGTCGGCACCAGTTCCCAGTAGCCGGTGATGCCTCCCAGAGCCTCCACGGCGGGAAAGAGAAGGCCGTTGTCGGGGCCGACGAAGTAGTCACCTCGGCCCGCCCCCAGGCACAGCGCTCGTCTGCCCGAGCCAACCCCGGGGTCGATCACAGCCAGGTGCACACCGGCGGGCCCCAAGGGTAGTGTGCGTCGCAGGAGTTCGGCTCCGCGGAGGACGGCGCCGGGTGCCACGTCGTGAGAGAGGTGGATGATGCGGGCTGCAGGTGCCAGGCGGGCGATGACGAGCTCGCAGGCGGCAACGTAGCCCTGCCCCCATCCGAAATCGCTGAGAAAGGTCAGGACCTCCATGGTGCCCTCATTCCGCCTGCCGGGTGATCGTGAGCACCAATTCCAGCGCCAACTCGGTGCCGGCCTCCAGCACCAGGTTCCAGGTGGGTGTGAGGCAGGTGGCCTGAGCGATCATCTCATAACCTCGCTCGCTGGAGGATACAGTGATGACCCCGTAACGATGTAGTGTGGCGGGTGCCGTCTTCGGCCAGGCAAGTGACACACGAAGCTGCCGGTTGGGATCCACCAGCGTGATCTCTGTCGTGTCATGGTGCGTTCCCCCGTCAGCCAAACGGGGTGAGGGCGGGCGCTCGCCATTGAGGAGGACGTAGTAGTCATCCGACCAGGCTCCCAGCAGATTCAGGTTGAGCTCTGGGGCGAAGCACGCGAAGGACGGGCAATGGGCCGGGACTGCACTTGAACGCCGGGGCAGATGATGGCTCGGCCTGTCGCCCGGCGGCGGGCCGACGGCCAAGTGGTAGTTCACCAGGAGCCGGCTGGGGTTGTCGGCCAACTCCAGCCGCTTCTCCATGGCGACGGGGTACCCGGCCACGGTGGTGCCGGCCTGCAGCGCTACGACGCACCGCGTCTCATCCGGCAGCTCAGCAACGTAGGTAGGTGGGGCCGTCTCGCCCAGTTCCTGGGCAGAGCCGGACAGGAGATCCTCCCAGCCGAAGCCCGGTAGGTAGAAGTGGTCGCGCAGGGAGTCGCGCAGGGCTCGGTCTTCGTGAAGGTGTCGCTCCAGCCCCGGCTCGGCTGTGTGTGCCCGCCTGTGGATGCTGGTCGCTCCCGGGGCGCCCTTCGCGGGCGTGGCGGCGGTATCCCGCAGCCGGTCGTGCTCGGTTTCGTGGAGCCGGTGCAGCGTGTCCAGCAGGGAGGCACGCGAAGGCAGGTGGTCGAGTGACACGAGTGAGCCTCCCCGGGCCGGCGAGACGAATGCCAAGAGGGTGCGCGAACGGAGGCGGACCTCGGCGTGACCATCCATGTCGATGTCGTGGAAGGAGGCCGCCGGGCCGGGTGGCAGCAGGGATTCCGCCTCAAGGAGGTTGGCGTAGGTGGCCTGACGCAGGTGAGGGAGATAAAGGCCGCCGAAGATGCCGTGCCAGTAGGCATCGTTGCACTGCGCGCGCAGCAGCGCTTCGCGTGCGGCCGCGGCCTCGGGCCCGGCTCCCGCCCCCACACGGGTGCGGGCGCTCACCTCCAGCATGCGCTTGTGCATGCGGTTGGCCTCCTCGTAGCGGGAGAGGAAGTTGCGGAAGAAGCCACCGGACCATTCCAGCATCTCCGAATAGGATCCCGGTGGCAGATACACTCGCCCCAAGGGAGCAGATTCTCTACGGTAGGCACCGGGTGTTGTCACGCGCAGCCAACCTTCGCGCGCCGCACCTTCTATCTCGCGCAGGAAGCGCTGGAGCCACTTCTTCCCGTAGACGTGATGGGAGGTCTCGGGCCACGCTCCAAACTTCTCACCGTCATCGTCGTAGACGAGAAGCGGCGGAGGGGCGTCCGCGGCAAGGTCTCCCTCGGCACGTGCCGCCTTGTCCGCCTCGAGTGCTTCGCGCATAAATCCCACTATCTCAATCGGCTCGTGGAAAGGTATGAGGTAGCGTAGTTCCTTGTTGATGGGAAAGAGGTCAAAGCGATAGCCCTGGTCCTCGGTGAGGAAGTAACCGCGACTCAGCCGCCCCGATATGCCGGCGGAGGCGAAATGCGAGTCGTCGACCACCGTGTACTCCAAACCCGCCTCCCGCAGGTCGCGCGGCAGATCCGGCTCCCAGACTCGCTCCGGTAGCCAGGCTCCCTCCGGGCGGGCGCCGAAGGTGTCCTCTAGGAGTGCGCTGAATCGCCGGAGTTGCTCGCTTCGATCCTCGCGCGGCAGCAGGGGGAGGATCGCCTCGTAGAGACAACCACCCTTGATCTCCACTCTCCCCGCCTCCACCAGATTCCGCACACGGCTCACGTACTCGGGGTGGCACTCCAGGAGCCATTGCAGCAGTGGCCCGGACGTATGCAGCGAGAAGGGCAACGCGGTGGAATCTTCCATGACGTTGAGGAAAGGGAGATAAGCGGTCCGGTAGTTCTTCTCGAATACCCAGGCGAAGTTGCCCACCGGCTGATGATTGTGGATACCCAGGGCGAGGTAGATGCAGTTCATGGCTGGACCTCTGGTGCGCACGGCAGGTATCTCGGCAGGTATCTCACATCAGCGGGTCCAACGCCTGGATGAAGCTCTTGTAGACATTCTGCTGTTCCACGAGGATGCGATCCCCGCCCAGCTTCCACCATTCGTCTGGAGTGAAGTAGGCCGACACCTCCGCCTCGCTTCCGCTGCGCCCCGCCCACTGAATGAGGTGCAGGTTGTCTGATTGCAGCAACCACAGCGCGAGGTCCATGACCTCTTTGCGGCGGGCGAGCTTCGCTTTGTTGAGCGCGGAGTTCATGAGCCTGTAGATGGCCTGTTGGGAGGCATTGCCCAGGAAGAATTCCATCCCGCCCGAGCCTGCCCAAGTGGTGCCGAAGACGGGCAACGGCAGGTCGGGCATGTCGCCGCTGAAGCGGCTGACGGCTTCGCTGGGGAGCAGGCACTCTATCCCCTGCTTCTTGACCTCTCCACCCAGGTGGGTCATGAAGGAGAAGATGCCGGTGTCCACGTTGTGGTGCTCGCCGAAGGTCTCGAAATCCCACGCCAGGAAGACCATGCGTCCCCAGGTGTCGCGGAGTTGGGCGGCGTAGCGGTCGGCCGTCAGCGGGTACCCTTCCCAGGTGCGATTGCTGAAACGATAGCCGACGTCGTCCGACAACTCGTAGTGCCGGCAGAATAGTGCGAGATCCCGGCCCGCGTGGCTGTAGAGGCGGGTGGGCTCCCGCCACTCCATGACCCAGGGCCGCCCATCCATCATCGCCCCCCGGTAACCGCTCTGCTGCAGCGCAAAATAGACTTCACTGTTCATCACCATCTCAGTGGTGTCGGTGACCGAGATCTCCTTGTCGAAGAACTCCTCGGCGTAGGCCTTGCCGCGGGCCATTTCCTTCTTGAACAGTTCGATATCGAAGGCGAAGGCGAAGCTGTGATACGGCTCCACCCCCACCAATTCGCAGTTGGGATGCGAAACCAGCCTGCGAAACACGTTGCACAGGCGCCGGTCCCACCGGCGCATCTGCCAGAGAACGCTGACAGAGAAGCCGACCCCCAGCTTGAAGCCGTTGTCCAGCATGGACTGGAACATCTCCGCCGCGGGGTAGTAGCACCAGCGGGCCACCTTCTCCAGGTAACGGCGGTTCATGGCGTCGTCGAACAGGTGCTCCGCCCACTGCCTGGGAGGTAGATCCGCCGGAAGGGGCCGGGCGGGGAGTCGGAGGCGGCGGGGTTGGTGAACCACGCAGTATGTGACGAGCGTATCGGCCACGTCGACTCCTAGGGTTGGTTTGGCGCGAAGCCGCCTTCGTAGCCGGCGGTGTCCATCAGCGGCCAGGGCGTGGCGCGCACGTCCTGGCGCACGGCGACGTACTTGAGCTTCTGTATGAGCGCGTCCTCGATGATCTTCTTCCAGGTGAAGCTGTCCGCCGTGGCTCGGCCCTCTTTCCGCATCTGCTCCCGCACATCGGGGTGTTCCCTCAGGAACTGGAGCGCCACACGTATCTCCGTGGGATCGTCGGAATCAAGGACCACGGCGTTCAGGTAGGGGACGGCATAGTCCTCACCTGTAGACCCCACGAACGCCACGCCGCCCACGGCCATCACCTCCAGACCCACCAGCCCGAAGGGCTCGTGCCCCGAGTTCGCCAGCACAGCATCGCTGGCGGCGTAGAACATGGAGATGACCTCGTCACTCATGAACGACTGGACGTTGTAGATATCGGCTCGGGGCAGCTCGGCGAGTGCCGCCACTGCCTCGCCCGGCTTCTCCGGCAGGCGCACGTCCACAATCTTCAGCCCCCGCCGGTGGGCGTTGTGCATCACCTCCAGCGCGTGCGGCTCGATGCCACCGCGTATCACCATGCTCACATCTCGCCCGCGCAACCGTTCCTCGGCCAGTGCTTCCACGGCCATGTTCCATCGCTTGTCGGGGCTCCAGCGGCCTATCTTGAACAGCAGCTCCTCGCTCCCCACCGCAGCCCGCAAGGAATGGACGGCTTCTGCGGGGACCGCGCGGATGCGCCCGGCCGGGATGCCGTTGGGGATGACCAGGGGATTGGTGGATCGGCTCCACATGATGTGCTTCATGTAGCGGGAGACCGTGGTGATCTGCGTGCAGTATCCCAGCCGGCCCCAGTCTATCCAGTCAAAACCGAAAATGTTGTTGGCGTTCCATAGAATGATGGCCTGGTCCCTAAGCCCACTGCGCCACAACTCGTCCGAGATCAGGCAGGCAGAATGGGCGGTGTGCCATTCCTCCGTCAGCACCGCGGTTGCCTTCCCCTGCTGAGCGGCGGGGCGGACGAGGTCGGCGGCCACGAAGGGGGGGACGCTGGTGTTCCAATCGCGCAGCTTCGACTCCTCCCCGGCGTACACGCCCTCGGGGTAGTGGGCGGAGAGCCAGCGGCTCCAGCGGTGCAGTGTCAGATTCTTGTGCGGCTTGCTGCGGGCGGCCAGCTTGGGGTCGCCTACAAAGATGTGATGGGTCTCGAATCCCAGTCTTGCGAGCTCCAGCCCCAGCTCTTTCATTCGCACGCCCAGCCCTCCAGCCATGGAGTACTGATCGGGGCCCTCGAAGGAGAGGAGTACGAACTGGAGAGTATCCGGTGTCAGTTTCGGTAGTCGAGGCATGGCGAACTCCTTACTCCGTTTGGTCGAGCAGGGACATCAACTGGCGTGCGTTCCGGGGCGCATAGTCCGCGTAGCAGTTGTTGAACATCACGAAAGTCTCCCGAGAGGCGGCGCTCAGAGCCTTCACTTTCGGGATCCATTCTTTGAGCTCCTCCTCCGTGTACAAGTACAGGAAGCGCTCGGCGGCGCTGGCCACCCTGGTGTTCCAGGTAGCCTGGTTCCGGCCGTGCAGCCGGACATAGCTGATCTCAGCGTGCGTGGACACGGCCACGGGCGGGAGGACAGTGTGTCCTTGGAGACGCGGCTCGTCAACGCTCACGTAGCTGGCGCCCAGCTCGCGCAGCCACTGCATGGTGCGGGGAGCCTCTCCTTCGGCCAGCCAGGACGAATGACGGAACTCCACGGCCGCGTGGTCGGGGCGGAGCCAGTCCACCGCCTGCGCGATGTAGTTGCGGGATTGTGTCCCGGCCGTGAGGTAGGGAGGGAATTGCAGGAGGATCACGCCGAGTTTGTGAGCCGAGCGCAATGGGTCCAGGGCGCGGCGGAACCTGCGAAACACGAGCTCACGAAAGGCTGCAGAAGGATGGACGATGCGTCCATTGCGGTCTAGGTGGTACTCATCGAGTGTGCGCATATCCGGGGCCAGTTGCTCCGGGCGTGCCGCATGCCGGGTCATCATGGCGAACGCCTTGACGTGGAAGGTGAAGCCCGGGGGTGTGCGTGTCGCCCAGAGTGCGGCCGTGCGTTCGCTGGGGAGGCCGTAGAAAGTGGAGTCCACTTCCACGGTATTGAAAAAGGAGGAGTAATAGCGGAGGCGGTCCTCGGCCGAGGTCACGTGGTCTGGATACCATGCCGAGGCCATGGTGCGGTCCGTCCAGGAGCAGGTGCCTACCCGTATAGGTCCTCGTGCCGTCATGGCATCCTGGTTTCCCGGCTGGCCAATCCCTGGGGCAGTGGGTAAGCTTGCGGCACATGGCCGGCCCGCGGGGGCATGCCGGTTCGCACTGATTGCGGGTGGTGCCCGAGCAAGGAGACTGTGGCTATCATGTTTGGCTTCCCCATACCCCGGCGCCATTCCCGGTGGCTGTTTCTGCCGTGTCTACTCAGTTCTATGGTACTTGTTGCGTGTCTGTTTGGCGTGCTTGGCTGTGGGGGGCAATCGGGTTTGCTTCCGGGCCGAAGTGTGACCTTCACCACGAAGGATGGGGTGACGCTGTCCGGCAAGGTCTTCGGAGCCGGCCAACGCGGTGTCGTGCTTGCCCACATGAACGGCAGAGACCAGACCGGTTGGTACGGCGTTGCGGCTGAACTGGCTGAAGCCGGATACCTGGTGTTGACATTTGACTTTCGCGGGTATGGGACCTCCAGTGGTGCCAGAGGGGCGGCCGGTATGGTGGAAGATGTCCGAGCGGCGGTGGCTGAGATGAAGCAGCAGGGCGCACGCGCCGTGGTGGTCGTCGGCGCTTCCATGGGGGGCACGGCGGCCATCGTGGAAGCGGCCGACGATGAGCTAGCCGGTGTCGTGGCCCTGTCGGCACCACTCACATTCCAGGGCTTGGATGCCGAGCCGTATGTCTCCAAGGTGGCGGCGCCCCAGCTGTTCCTGGCGAGTGAGGAGGAGCAAGGGGCCGCGGACACGCAGAAGCTCTTCCAGTTGGCCAACGAACCGAAGCACATTGCCCTGGTGTTGGGCGGCGACCATGGGAGCGACATCCTGAAAGGGCCCGGTGCTGCCATGGCAAAAGAGACACTCATGCCCTTCTTGCGCGACTGTCTGGGCGAATAGATGTCCCGCGGTCGGCCTCGCGCATTTGTGACGCGGCTGCTGCCTGAGCCTGCCCCCTCGCTCCTTGGCGAGGTATTCGAGTTGTGCGGTAATTTGGGGGATCGCCCCCTCACGTCCCGGGAGATCCTGGAGGGAGTGCCGGGGGCCAGCGCCATCGTCTGCACGCTGGCGGATCGTATAGACGCCGCGGTGTTGTCGGCGGCCGGAGCTGAGCTGCGGGTTGTGTCCAACTTCGCGGTTGGGTTCGACAACATCGATGTGACGGCCGCCACCAAGCGAGGAGTCTTGGTCGCCACCACGCCCGACGTGCTCACCGAGGCCACGGCGGAGCTGACCTGGGCCCTCATCCTGGCGGCGGCCCGGCGGGTGGTGGAGGGAGACGCACTGGTTCGCTCTGGGCGGTTCACCGGCTGGAGCCCCTCTCTCCTGCTGGGGAAAGAATTGACCGGTGGCGTTCTGGGCATTGTCGGTATGGGCCGGATTGGGCGGGCGGTGGCGCGGCGGGCTGCCG
The DNA here is from genome assembly GCA_012719395.1 of Gaiellales bacterium. Classification (GTDB taxonomy): domain Bacteria; phylum Actinomycetota; class Thermoleophilia; order RBG-16-64-13; family RBG-16-64-13; genus JAAYAL01. Next base: position 44,751 of record JAAYAL010000072.1, read on the forward strand.
GCTTCGGCATGCGCGTGTTGTACACGCGGAGATCCGGGCCGCTGCCGGCTGAGGCGGTGCCTGGTGGGGAACAGTGGGGTTTCGCCGCGAATCTCCACGCCCTGCTCGCCTCGGCCGACGTGGTCTCGCTCCACGTTCCGCTGGGGCCGGAAACCCGCCATTTGATAAGTGCTCCCGAGTTGGCGGCCATGAAGTGGGACGCCATCCTGGTCAACGCCGCCCGCGGCCCCGTGGTGGATGAGGCGGCCCTCGCAGAGACGCTGCGTCAGGGCCACCTGTTTGCTGCGGCTCTCGACGTATATGAGAACGAGCCCGTGATCACGCCGGGGCTGGAAGGCCTCACCAACGTGGTCCTGCTCCCACATGTGGGCAGCGCCACAGTAGCAACGAGACGTAAGATGGCTGAGTCGGCAGCACGTAATGCAATCGCCGCCGTCCGCGGCTTACCCGGGGTCAATGCGGTCAATCTTCAAGTACCATGCGTACCACCATGTGCACGTGTAGACCAGTGGAGAGTATGAACAGTGGAGAGTATGAACAGGCCGGCGCCGCAGAGGACAGGGAAGTGTCGTCGGCTGCTCGCCTCTCTCCTACCGGCCCTTCTCGCTCTGGTGCTGTGGGGCTGTGATGACACGGGGGGGTCCTCATCCACCACCGTCGTCACCGGCACGGGCTCGGGAAAGCCCACCCAGCTCGAGTTCCAGGTGGGCGAGGAGGCTGTGGTGGGCGATGTGACCGTTTCGGTTCCCACTCTCATGCTGACCGAGCATCCCTCCTCGCCGCAGTTCCCTGTTGAACCGGGTGCCGGATTCTCGCTCGTGGGCAATGAAGTGTTCTGCCAGGCATTTGTGAAGGTGAGGAACGCAGCTGATGGGGCGGTGCGGGTGGACCCGGCCGACTTCACGCTGGACGTGCCGGGGGCGGCGGCGATGGATCGGGCCCGCAGCGGGCCGGCTGCGCGTTCGCTGCTTCCAGGGACTTCGCTGGATCTCATCTTGACCTACGTGGTCAGCGAAGGGGGCAAGCCCACCCTCGTGTACCGTCCGCCGTGGTTCAATGGCAGCCTGACTTTCTCCGGGGACCGTGGGCCACTGGGGGCCCAGTAGGGGATCCAGCCGGTGGGACGCGCCGGATCGTGAGGCGCGGCGCGTTCAGCGCCAGGCGATAGCGCGTACGGGGGAGCCGTCCAATCCGCTGAACGGTAGAGGCAGCAGGCAGCAGTTGACGGTGCCCGGTTCCAGGCGGTCCAGATGGCACAGGTTCTCCACGATGAGCCTGTCCGCCCCCAGGAGCACATCGTGCACCACGAAGCGCTTCGCTCGGAAGGAATCAACGCTGAGCGTGTCGGTGCCCACCAGTGATACACCCCAGTCCACGAGCAGGTGTGCCGCCTCCATCCCCAGAAAGGGGAACCGCGTCATGAAGGGGGTGCCGAAGTGCTTGTCCCACCCGGTCCACAGGAGAACCAGTTCCCCCGGTGCCGGTTGGCCGGTGCCGCCGCATGCCTGTTCGAGTCGCGACGGGGTGATCTCCGTCTCCGGCTCGCTGCGCACGTCCAACACGCGAGCTCTACCGCATACGCGAGAGAGATTCACTTGGTCAACAGTCCGGCCTTGGGCGAGGAAGTGCCGGGGAGCATCCAGGTGTGTGCCGCTGTGCGTCCCCAGGAGCACCCCAGTGGCGCCGTAGCCGTCCACCTCATGCGTGGCGACGGGAGTGAAACGCACGGAGAGGTTGTCCCCCGGATAGCGAGGCATGTCCGGACGTACCGGTTGAGTGAGGTCGATTGGGTTGAGCGGGCTACGCACGTGTCCCTAGTCCGCGGCTTCGGCCAAGGCCTCGGACAGCGCGGGGTGCACGAAGAGGCTGTCCGCGATGTCGCTCACGCGCAGGTTGGCGGTGACAGCCAGTGCGATGACGGATATCAATTCGGCGGCATGCTTCCCCACGATCGACCCTCCCAGCACCACGCCGGTAGCCGGATCGCTGATGATCTTGACGAAGCCTCTGGCTTCATTGTCGATCAGCGCTTTGGCCGTGGTGGAAAAAGGAACCTTGGTCACGCGGATCTTGCGTCCACCGGCGAAGGCATCCGCTTCGGCGAGCCCCACGTCTGCGATCTCCGGGTCCGTGAAGATGGCCGAGGCGGCTTTGTCGTAGTCGATGCGGCGTTGATCAAGCAGATTCGCCCCCATCACATGATTGGCGACCCGTCTCCCCTGCATGGTGGCCACCGACGACAGCGGCAGCTTGCCGCTCACGTCCCCCGCCGCGTAGATGTGCGGCACATTCGTCTGGCACTGCGGGGTGATGGGTATGTAGCCGTTCCTGTCGACGGCCACGCCCGCGGTTTCCAGTCCTAGATCCTCCGTGTTGGGTATGGAGCCGATGGTGAGGACCACATGCGAGCCGTTGACGCGCCTTCCATCGTCGCAGGCGACCGACACGCTGTCCACCGTTGCCTCGACGGCACTGGCCCGCGCGCCTTTGAGCAGGTTGACTCCCCTGTCCAGGAACTCCTGCTCAAGGACGGCCGCCACTTCGGGATCGCGGTTGGGAAGCACTTGCTGCCGGCTCACGATCAGGGTGACGGCGGATCCCAGCGAGGAGAACATGTGCACGAATTCCACGCCGGTGACTCCCGATCCAACCACGATCACGTGTTCGGGCAATTCGGGCGGCGGATAGCAGTCCCGGGTGGTGAGCACCCGCTTCCCGTCCGGGACGCAGAAGTCCGGTATGCGGGGTCTGCTCCCAGTGCTGATGAGGATGGCGTCGGCGTCGATGGCCTCTTGGCGGCCCTCACTCTCCACCAGCACCCGGTGGGCGCCATCCAGCCGCGCAGTGCCGCGGATGAGACGCGCACCCTGACTGCGAAGCAGCCCGCACAGCGACTCTTCCATGCGGAAGCGGATGGCCTCCACCCTGTCTCGCATGGACGACAGGTCCATCTCGCTCTGCACCGCCGTCACGCCCATCTCTCCGATGTGCCGTGTATAGGCCACCGCTGCTCCGGACGCGATCATGGCCTTGGAGGGAATGCAGTCCAAGAGGTGGGCGGCGCCCCCCATGATGTCTCTCTCGATGAGTGTCACACGTGCGCCCAAGCGGGCCGCGCAGGTGGCCGCTTGGTTGCCGGCCGGGCCACCCCCGATAACCACGAAGGACAGAGGTGCAGAGTGTGTGCGCATGCTCAGGGCTGCTTGTACGAAATGGGGAGGCCTATCGCCTCCCGCACCAGCTCCATGGTCTCGTTCGCGAGGAGGCGTGCCCTGCGCGCTCCTTCGCGCAGCACGTCTTCCACATATGCGGTGTCTCTGGCCAGTTCGCGTCTCTTCTCGCGGTACGGTCCGAAGTAGTCCTCCAGTGCCTCATAGAGGCGCTGCTTGACCTCCCCGTACCCCAAGCCCCCGGCCTTGTAACGCTCCCTCCAGTACTCGATCTCCTCGGGCGGGAGAAGCAGCTTCAGGTAGAGGAACGGTATGGAGCCTTCCGGGTCCTTGGGCGCCTCAACCGGGGACGAATCGGTCACTATGGACATGATCTTCTTGCGGAGTGCCTTGGGCTCGAGGAACATCTCAACCTCGTTGCCGTAGCTCTTTGACATCTTGCGTCCGTCTATGCCCGGCACCACCGCGGTCTCTTCCAGAATGTACCCATCAGGCAGCGGGAAGATGCCGCCGAACTGGTTGTTGAACTTCGTGGCGATGTCGCGGGTGATCTCAATGTGCTGCTTCTGGTCCATCCCCACTGGGACCACGTCCGAGCGGTAGATGAGAATGTCTGCGGCCATGAGCACGGGGTAGGTGAAGAGGCCCACGTTCGGCATGATGCCGTGCGCGACCTTATCCTTATAGGAATGAGCCCTTTCCAACAGGCCCATGGGTGTCACACAACTGAATACCCAGGCCAGCTCTGTGACTTCCGGCACATCCTGCTGGCAGAACATCAGAGTGCGGGCGGGATCAAGGCCGAAAGTGAGGTAGTCGAGCGCAACGTCCGTGGTGTAGGCGCGCAGCAGCTTGCCGTCCTGCACCGTGGTGAGGGAATGGTACGAAGCCATGAAGTAGAGGCACTCGTTGTCCTCTTGCAGGGCCAAGTGCTGGCGCAGGGCGCCGAAGTAGTTGCCGATGTGGAGGCGCCCAGAGGGCTGGATGCCGGACAGAACGCGCATATTGCTCTCACAGAAGAAGGTCGTAGAATCGCGATGCCAAGTCTATCATGAGGCGTTATGCGGGAAATCAGTGCAGAGCGGATCAGTAGCGTCGTCGCCTCTCTGTTTGGGAAGGCGTGCTGCTCCCTGGCCCCGGATGTGGAAGCGGCTCTGCGAGCCGCGCGGGACAAGGAGCGGTCGGAGACGGGGCGCCAGGTGCTTGACGATCTCATCGCCAACGCAGAAGTGGCTGCGGCCGAGTCCCTGCCGTTGTGCCAGGACACGGGGCTGGCTGTGGTCTTCGCAGACGTGGGCCAAGAGGTGTGCCTGGTGGGAGGGTCGTGGGAGGAGGCCATCCAGTCGGGCGTGCGCACGGCCTACACGCAACGCCTGCTGCGGATGTCATGCGTGAGCGACCCGGCGGGCGCCCGCGTCAACACCAAGGACAATACACCGGCTGTGATCCACTATCGTCTTGTCCCCGGCGATCGCGTCCGTCTCGTGGCGTTGGCCAAAGGCGCCGGGGCCGAGAACAAGAGCGTGCTGGCCATGTTGGAGCCCTCTCGCGGCCGGTCAGGGGTGGTGGCCACGGTGGTGGAGGCGGTGTCGGCCGGCGGGGCGAGTGCCTGCCCGCCACTGATCGTGGGCGTGGGGATAGGCGGCAACTTCGAGCTCGCTCCTCTTCTGGCCAAGCGCGCGTTGCTGCGCCCTCTCGGCTCCCACCACCACGAGCCGCGACTGGGCGAATTGGAGGACGAGCTGGAGCAGGCGTGCAACCGTCTGGGAATCGGCCCCATGGGGCTGGGCGGCGAAGTGACGGTCCTGGATGTCTTTGTCGAAGAGGCACCGTGCCACATTGCCTCGCTGCCGGTGGCGGTGAATATCCAGTGCCATTCCCAGCGCCATCGGGAGGTGTGGGTGTGACGTCGGCGGAAGGGGAGTCGGCCCGCAGGCTGCGAATCCCGCTTGACGAGCACACGGTCATGTCGCTGCGGGCGGGTGACAGGGTGCTTCTCAGCGGGGTGTTGTACGCGGCACGCGACGCCGCACACCGCAAGATGGTGGAGGCGCTGCGTGGAGGCGGGCGGCTGCCGCTGGACCTGCATGGTCAGGTCATCTACTACGTGGGGCCCACACCTGCTCCCCCCGGCCGTGCCGTGGGTGCCGCCGGTCCCACCACTTCGGGACGTATGGACCCCTACACGCCGCCGCTGCTGCAGCAGGGGCTGCGGGGGATGGTCGGCAAGGGGCCGCGGGGGCCGCAGGTACAGGAAGCCATGTGCCGAGCGCACGCGGTCTACTTCGTGGTGACGGGTGGCGCCGGTGCGCTGCTGGCGCGTCATATTGTCGAAGCCACCGTCGTTGCCTATCCGGAATTGGGCACGGAGGCCCTACGCCGACTGGTTGTGGATGACATGCCGGCATTGGTGGCCGTGGATGCTCACGGTGGGAACCTCTTCGCGAGCGGGCCACAGGCCTTCGCGGCAGGCTCAGGAAGCGGAGTCGTCGCGTAGCAGGGGGACTAGGATCTCCCGCTCCACGTAGAGATGACGGCGGCCGTCCGCTTCCAGCTCGCGCAGGGCGGAGAGCAGCGGTGCGGCGTCCGAGCATCCCCGGGGCAGCCCGGTGTATTCCAGAGTGATCATCCGGAGGTCATGGGTGATCTTCGCGAGTGCAGCCAGGTCCAGACGCACACTCTCCCCGATGCGCTCGGCGGCGGCAACGGAGCGGTCCGGTCTCAGGGCCTCGGCGAAGAGCACGCTCTCCTGGAGGGTGAGATGGGCGCACAACAGGAGACGGTAGCGCTCCAGGAGGCGACCCACCTCGTAGAGCTCTTGGCATGTCTCCCCATCTGCGATGAGCGCGGAGCTGAGCAACTCTCCAGCCCTGTCCAGCGTGCGCAGGCCGTGACGGTGATATGCCTCCCGTATGTAGTCTATTAGGTCGGCCGGTTTGTCCGGCAGCCCCGAGAAGCCGCCCACGGCGCTGGACCTTACTCCGTGCTCTCGGCCGCCAGGGGGAGCAGCCAGTTCTCTTCGAGATACATAGCCCGGGAGATGAGGCTCTCCGCTTCCCTCCACATCTCGTACAGGCCGGCGACGTTGGTGTCGCTTGTGCGGCGCAGCGGGTAGTTGAGGGTGAGGTCGCGCATGTCTCTAAGGGTTAGGGCGATAGCGCCGTGGTCCGCCTTCATGCTCTTGGCCAGAGAACGAGCGTTCTCCTCCCGTGCATGGTCCGAGCAGAGCGAAGGGAAGATGAGAGTGGTCTCCTGTTCGATATGCCCCTGCACCTGGCGGCAGAAGCGCTCGAAAACCCGGCCCACGTCGAAGAGTTCGGGGTAGTCCTCTCCGCGCTCCCGCAGCAGCACTGAGAGCCGGGCGCCTATTTGGGGAAGGAAACGGCGAAGCGCCTCGTGGTAAAGGTCCTCCACCACTTGGATGATCTCCTCTGGGGTACCAGTGGACCACTCCTCCGGCCACGCACGCGGGTTGTTTCGCATCTGGTAGGTGGCCCGCAGGCTCTGGACCAGACGGCTCACGTCCCGGCCGGATCGTGAAGCCGCTTCGGCCAGCGTGAGCCCGGCGACCAGGTCCGGGTCGATGCCGTGGTTGCGGAAGATGCTTCGGGCCGCCGCTAGGCGCTCGAGGATGTCGTCGGTTCTGGTATCCGCGTTGATCTCCATGGGGAACCTGTGCCGCATCGGAGTGCAGTTGTTCATACTACACCGTCCGCTGAGCAAAGCTAAGGCAATGACCTCATAGGGGATACTGATGTACATATCTGTGCTCTACAAATGGCTTCATGTCAAGCTAGTCGACCCAAAACTACTTCACGTGAAACGGGATTTATGGCTTTGTGTAGCCCAATACAGCTTGACAGCCTTAGGCTGCGATGTCTATAATGCAGCCCGCTCCAGACCAAGGATTTCTTTCTTATGGAGAAGGCGCGGATCGAGGAAGTGGGCTGCCAGCCCGGTGATTGGACCAGGCGGCAGCAGGCGACAACAGGCGCTCGGCTCGCAGCCACGCACCGTGGCCGGTGTAGGTGGGGGCCGGCCGGGAGAGCTTCGCGAGGTGCTCTCGTACGCCGGCTTCGTCCGGGCAGCCTCGGTCTTTTGTGTGTAGTGGGCGTAGTCCCCGATCAAGGAAGAGGCTAGAGATGGCAAACCCGTTTCGTAACATCACCTTCCTGTCCATGGAACAAGCCACCGTACTCCCGTATCTGAGTTGGCGTTTCGCCCAGGAAGGGGCCCGGGTTATACGCTTCGAACATCCCAAGTTCTCGGATCCCAATCGCAAGATCGGAAAGCCCTACCGCGAGGGCGAGTCCTCGATGTGCAGCTACTTCATGGCGTTCAACTCGGGGAAAGAGGCCATCACCCTCGACTTGGCGCAGCCCAAGGCCAAGGAGATCCTCAAGGACCTCCTTGTCAAGCTGAACGTCGATGTCTTCGCCGTCAACACCCTGCCCAAGACCATCAGCAAGCTGGGTATCGACTACGAAGAGGTCAAGGCCATTAAGCCGGACATCATCTGGGTGAGCCTGAACGGCTTCGGCCCGGATTCGAACGAGGCGGCCTACGATCCGGTCCTCCAGGCGCGCGGTGGTCTCATGGACCTCACCGGCATCCCGGGTGGCGAGCCGCAGGTGTGCGGTGTCTATATCCCCGACCTGGGCACCAGTAACCACGCCTACGGCGAGATCATGAAGGCTCTCTACAAGCGTGCGGTGACCGGTGAAGGGAGCCGCATCGACGTGGCCATGATGCAGTCCACGGTGTCTTGGCTGCTGCAGCCCGTCACCATGTACAAGACGTTTGGCATCACCATGCACCGTCGCGGCAACACCCACGAATTCTTCTCCCCCGTCAACGTGTTTCCCACCTCTGACGGCTGGGCCTACGTGGCCGTGGGCAACGACCTGCAGTGGGGCCGCCTGGTGACGCTGCCCGGCTTTGAGGGGCTGGCCAAGCCGGAATGGGAGGCCAACAAGGGCCGCGTGAAGGACATGGCCACCTTGATGCCGGCCATCGCCGAGTGCACCAAGAAGTACAGCACTGCAGACCTGCTCAAGCTGTTCAACGAGAACACCATCGCCGCCTCCAAGGTCAACGACATCACGGACGTGGTGGAAGATCCCTTTGTGAAACCGCATCTGGTGAAGTCCGTGGAAGACAGCACCGGTTTCGAGATCACCATGGCGCCGGCGCCGGTCACCACCGAGTGGCTCAAGGAAAACGACATGAAGATGTCCTTCCCGCCGCGGCTGGGCCAGGACAACGAGAAGATCGTCGTGGGCGAGCTTGGCTGGAGCAAGGAACAGTACGAGGCCGCCAAGGCCGAGGGGGCCATCTAGCAGCGGGGACGATTCTCAGTTTGCAAGGCTAAAGGGAGGGATACGTGGAATTCCAGCTCACTGAAGAACAAGAGTTTTTCCGGCAGACCGTGGCCGACGCCGTGGATCGCATCATCATGCCCAAGGTGGAAGACATCGACGAGCATCCCGACGATTTCCCTTGGGACGTGTGGAATGAGTTCACTTCTCTCGGTTACCTGGGGCTGCGCTATCCCGAGGACGTGGGCGGCATGGACGTGGACACCGTCACCGCTCAGCTCTTCTACCAGGAGTTGGCACGGGCCTCCTGCGGCTTCGCCATGGCCGTGACCATGAACATGCTGATGGGCACGTACTTCCTGCACCGCTTCGGTAACGAAGACATCATCAACCGTCTCATGATCCCGGCTATCCAGGGCAAGAAGATCGGGGTCATCTGCTTCACGGAGGACCAATCCGGGACTGACGTGGGCGCCACCCGCACCTCTGCCACCAAGGTGGACGGTGGCTGGGTCATCAACGGCACCAAGAACTGGATCACCAACGGCCCCATCTGCGACTTCTGCACCGTCATCTGCCAGACCGACCCGTCCAAAGGGGCAAGGGGGCTGGACTTCTTCCTGATCGAGAAGGGGTTCGAGGGCTTCTCGCACGGGCAGATCCTGCACAAGCTGGGAGCCCAGGGTCCCATCACCGGCGAGCTCATCTTCGACAACGTCTTTGTGCCCGAGGACCATTTCCTGGGCGACGAGGTGGGGCGCGGCGCGCAGCACCTCACCGACATCCTCAATGAGGTGCGCTGCATGACGGCCTCCCAGGCCATCGGCATTACGGTCACGGCTCTCAAGGACGCCTTGGAGTACGCACGGGCGCGCAAGGCCTTCGGGCGGACCATCGGCGAGTACCAGCTCATCCGGGAGAAGTTCGCCCGCATCGCCGCCCACCTGGAGGCGGCCAAGCTCATGGTCTTCCGCACGGCGTGGATGATCGACGAGGAGAAGGCCGGCCGCGGTCCCAACCCCCGCGAAGAGGCCTTCCTCACCAAGTGGTTCGCGTGCGAGATGTGTATGACCGCCGTCGACGAAGTCATGCGCATCTACGGTGGCAACGGATTTGCCCGCGAGTACGGGCCGCAGCGTTACTTCCGTGATGCCCGCTTCCTCCTCTACGGAGGCGGGACGCAGGAGATCATCCGTGACTTCATCGGTGGCCAGATGGTCAAGGGGAAGTGGCAGCCCCGGCTCTAGCGGTCGGCGTGGGAGAGGAACGAGGCGCGAGGGCCGGCGGGCCCTCGCGCCCACAACGGAGGTAAGCCGTGAAGGTAGCCGTTCTAGCCAAAGAGGTGCCGGACCTTGAGGCTCAGGTCAAGGTAGCCGGTGGGGGAACGTCACTCGATATCGAGAAGCGCCGCGTGCTCAATTTCTTCGACGAAATCGCCGTGGAGGCGGCGCTCAAGCTGAAAGAGTCAGCCGGGGCTGAGACCTACGCCGTGTCGGCCGGGGCGGGCGTGGATGCACTGCGCCGGGCGCTGGCCATGGGCATCCCGGGCGCATTTCACATTGAAGACCCGGCCCTGGCCGATGCCGGCCCGCTGACCGTGGCCCGTGCTCTGGCTGCTTTCGTGCAGAAGGAGGGCTTCGACCTTGTCCTTGCCGGCAAGCAGGCCACGGATGACGAAGCCGGCCTGGTTGGGCCCATGGTGGCCGAGCTCCTGGGCGTGCCCTGTGTGGTGGGGATCGTGAGCCTGGAGGCTTCCGATGGGAGCGTCCGGGTCTCGCGGCACACCGATACGGGGGTTGAGGTTGTTGACCTGCCCCTGCCCGCCGTGGTCACCGCGGAGAAGGGGCTGTACGAGCCGCGCGTGCCCGCCGTCACCGGTGTCATGAAGGCCATGAAGGCCAAGATTGAGAAGAGCAGCCTGGCCGATCTGGGTGTAGAAGCTGAGCCCGGGCCCAAGGTGCTCGGGTACCAGCCGCCCGCCAAACGCTCCGCCATCAAGATGATCCCCGGCGAACCTGCTGAAGCTGCCTCGCAACTGGTACAGCTCCTGCGGGACGAAGCCAAGGCTCTGTAAGGAGGTCGGCATGGGATTGTGGGTAATTGCTGAAGCCGCCGGCGAGGGGTTTCGCCCCAGCACTTTTGAGCTTCTCTCTCAGGCTCGTGCCATGGGGGAAGAGGCGACTGCCGTGTTGGTGGGCGACGATGCCGCGAACAAAGCTCAACTGGATGGTCTGGCTGCCAAGATTCTGAGTGTGTCGGGCGACAACCTGTCTCCCTACGCGGCGGATCCCTGGGTTGACGCGCTGTCGCAGCTCATCGGCGAGGCCAAGCCGGATCTGGTGCTCTTTGGCGAAGGCCAGCGGACACGCGACCTTCTCCCGCGTATTGCCGCCCGGCTGGGCGTGCAGGCTATCACTGCGGGGATGGGGTTGAAGAAAGAAGGCGGCTACGTGGTGCACCGGCCGGCCCAGGGCGGGAAGGCCTACATGGACCTAGCGCTGGAGGGCGGTCAGGCTCTGGTTGCGTTCCGCCCGAACTCCTTTGCCACCGATGCCCCTCCGGTAGCCGCCACGGCGTACGAAGAGAAGTCGGTGGCGGCGGCCGCCGACCGTGCGCCTGTGGTAGAGCGCACCGTGGATGCCGCGAAGAAGATCGACATCACCGAGGCGGCGGTTGTCATCTGCGGTGGCCGGGGCATGAAGGGCGAGGAGAACCTGGTGCTACTTGAAGAGCTCGCCGACCTTCTCGGTGGGGCTTGGGGTGTGACCAGGGCTCTGGTGGACGCGTCTTGGAAGGGCGCGGATCACTCCATCCAGGTGGGCAAGTCGGGCAAGACTGTTTCGCCCGGGCTCTACTTCGCCTGTGGTATCTCCGGTGCTACGCACCACATCATGGGCATGGACACCTCGAAGGTGGTCGTGGCCATCAACACGGACCCGAACGCCATCATGTTCGAGTACGCGGACTACGGCATCACCGGGGACGCGCTGCAGGTGCTGCCGGAGATCATCAACGAAGTCAAGGCCCTGAAGAGCTGATCGGGCAGACAAGACCACACATCAGGGAGAGCGTGCTGTGGGTGACAAGAGGATCAAGGTGGTCGTGGCCAAGCCGGGTCTGGACGGCCACGATCGCGGAGCCAAGGTCGTTGCCTTGGCCCTGAAGGAGGCCGGTATGGAGGTCATCTATACCGGGTTGCATCAGAGTGTGGACAGCATCGTCAACACGGCCATCCAAGAGGATGCCGACATCATCGGCCTCTCGGTGATGACCGGTGGGCACCTCCACATCTGCAAGGAAGTGGTGGAGAGGCTCAAGGAGGAGGGCGCCGGTGACATCAAGGTGGCCGTGGGCGGCGTCATCCCCTCTCGGGACATCCCGGCGCTGAAGGACATGGGCGTGGTCGGGATCTTCCCCGGTGGCACCCCCATTGACGAAGCCATCGCCTGGATGCAGGCGAACGTGAACTAGGCGGGGGTGAGAGATGTCTGACGTTGCACGCTATTTCAAGAATCAGAAGGACGAGGTGGAGAAGGTTGTCTACCCGTCCGGCATTGAGGTCAAGCCTGTCTATGGGCCGGCCGACTTGGCGGCGGTTGGCTTCGACTATGACGCTGACCTTGGGCAGCCGGGGACTTTCCCGTTTACGCGCAACAACTTTGCCCAGGGCTACCGTTCGCGTGAGTGGACCACACGGCAGTACGCGGGCTTCGGGACTCCCAAGGAGACCAACGAACGCTGGCGCATGCTGTTGGGCGCGGGGCAGACAGGCTTGAACGTGGCCTTCGATTTGCCCACGCAGATGGGCCTCGATTCCGATGACCCCCGGGCCGCCGGTGAGGTTGGTCGTGTGGGCATGGCCATCGACTCTCTGCGTGACTTCGAGATCGCCTTCGAAGGCATCGATATGCACAAGGTGGGCACCGGCCTCACCATCAACGCCGTGGCCTCCATCATGATGGCCATGTATGAAGCGGTGGCGGAGAAGTACGGCTTTGACACCTCCAGGATCTCCTGCACTCCCCAGAACGACATCATCAAAGAAGTGCTGGGCCGGGGCGCCTGGTTGTACGATCTGGACGCGGCCGTCAAGCTCATCGGTGACACCATCGAGTACGCTATCACCGCTCAGCCGCGCACCTATCCCACCAGCATCTGTGGCTATCACATCCGGGAATCCGGCGCCAACTCCGCCCAGGAGATGGCCTACGCTTTCCTGATCGCCAACACCTATATCGATGAGGTGGTCAAGCGCGGCTACGATGCCAAGCAGTTCGCCGGCCGCATCAGCTACAACCTCAACATCTACGGCAACCTCTGGGAGCAGGTAGCCAAGTTCCGCGCCGGGCGCAAAGTCTGGTCGCGCAACCTGAAAGAACGCTACGGCGTGGAGAAGCCCTCCGACCTTATGCTGAAAGGCCTCTTCGCCGGCGGCGGCAGCGGGCTCATGAAGGCGGAGCCTGAGAACAACATCATGCGTGGTGCCTTCTACGCTCTGGCGGCGGCGCTGTCCGGTGCCCAGTCCACGGCCCTCTGCTCCTTCGACGAGGCCTACGCCATCCCCAGTGAGCGGGCCGCCCTTCTGTCACTGCGCACCTGCCAGATCCTCATGGAAGAGGTGGGCCTCCGAGACACTGTCGACCCGTTGGCAGGCTCGTACTTCATCGAGACCATCACCAAGGAGATGGAGCAGAAGATCCTTGAGGAGATGGCCGACATCGAGGGCCGGGGCGGCATGGTGGAGAACGTCAAGAACGGCTACATCGGTCGCAAGCTGGCACGCCAGGCTTACGAATGGGAAATGGGCATCGAGCGCGGTGAGCTCATCAAGGTGGGCGTCAACAAGTACACCACCAGCCGCGAGGAAGAAGTCCAGCTGCACGAATACAACGAGGCGTGGCAGGACACGCAGATTGCCAACCTCAAGGAAGTGCGCCGCACGCGCGATGACAAGCTGGTGGCGCAGCGCCTCTCTGAGTTGGCCGAGGCCGCTCGGGCGGGCAAGAACGTCATGCCGTACCTGAAGGAAGCCTGCCTGGCCTACTGCACGGTGGGCGAGATGTCCGACGTCTTCTTGGATGTCTTCGGTCCCTATAAGGAGCCGAACGTTATCTAGGACGCACAGGGGCGCCCGGCTGTCATAGCCGGGCGCCTACTCTATGGAAGCAGTACTCCCGACATGCGGAGCGTAAGAATGGCCTACAAGATTGGTATCGACGTCGGCGGGACCTTCACCGACTTCCTGCTCGCGGAAGACGACGGCACCGCCCATATCTACAAGGTCCTCTCCACCCCGAAGGACCCGTCCATCGCCACCATCAGCGGCATCGAGGAGATGGCTAAGGATCGCAACATGAGCACGGCGGACTTCCTGGATCAGGTGTCCACCATTGTGCACGGCACGACCGTCACCACCAACGCCACCCTCACCTACCGGGGCGCCAAGACCGGCCTTCTCACCACGGAGGGCGTTCGTGACGCGCTGGAGATGCGGCGGGGGATCCGCGAAGAGCAGTACAACAACCACTTCGAGAATGCCCGCCCGGTGGTGGAGCGCTATCTGCGTCGTCCGGTGAGAGAGCGCTTGGACTACAAGGGCAACGTGGTGACGCCTCTGGATGAGGCCTGGCTGCGCAAGGAGATCGAGTACCTGAAGAGCGAGGACTGCAAGGCCATCGCCATTTGCTTCATGAACTCCTTCGCCAATCCCGACCACGAGAAGCGAACCGCGGAACTGGTCAAGGAGATGATGCCGGAAGCGTTTCTCTCCGTGTCATCCGAGATCCTGCCGGCCATCCGTTTCTATGACAGGGTTTCCACGACGGCCCTCAACGCCTATATCGGCCCTGTGCTGGAACTGTACCTTGGCCCGAAGCTCGGCCTGCTGAACAAGCTTGGCAAGTACGACTTCAAGGGCATCCTTCTGATCATGGCTTCCAACGGTGGCGTGATCAGCCCCGAAGTGGCCATGCGCATCCCCGGCCTGACCCTGCTCTCCGGCCCGGCCGGAGGCCCGGTAGCCGGTTTGGCCTACGCGGACGGTCAGGACTTCCCGGACGTCATCACCTGTGACATGGGCGGCACCTCCTTCGATGTGGCGCTCATCAAAGACAAGAAGCCGTTGACCACCACGGAAGGCGAGATCGAACGGCTGCGCATCAGCTGGCCAATGCTTGACGTGGTCACCATTGGTGCCGGTGGCGGTTCCATCGGGTGGATTGATGAAGTCGGCCTGCTCCGCATGGGCCCGCAAAGCGCGGGTGCCGATCCCGGCCCGGCCTGCTACCAGTTGGGCGGCACTGAGCCTACCTGCTCTGACGCCGACCTTGCTCTGGGTTACCTTGATCCGGACTTCTTCGCCGGCGGCAAGATGAAGCTCTCAGTGGATGCAGCCAAGAGTGCCATCCAAAGCCGCATTGCAGACAAGCTCGGGATGAGCTGGGAAGAAGCCGCAGCCGGTATGTACGAAGTGATCAACGTGGGCATGGCGTCGGCCGTGCGCGAGATCGCGGTGAAGGCCGGCTACGACCCCCGCGACTTTCCGCTGGTCACCGCCGGCGGTGCGGGCCCCAACCATGCCTGCCAAATCGCTCTGGCGCTGTCCATCCCGGAGATCCTGGTTCCGCGTGAGTCCTCCATCTTCTGCGCTGCCGGCATGCTGCGCAGCGACCTGAAGCACGACTTCGTGCGCACCTACGCCACCACGCTGGACGCCCTGGATGTGGCCAAGTTCCAGGCGCTGTACGCTGAGATGAAGGCCGAGGGCGACAAGCTGCTGGATGAGGAAGGCATTCCTAAGGACCGAGTGTCCTACATTCTGCAGCTGGACCTCAGGTACATCCGCCAATACCACGAAGTCTCGGTCGGCCTGACCTTTGACGACGTGAGCAAGGGCGATCTGGCTGAAGTGGCCAAGCGTTTCCACCAGGCTCACGACGCCCTCTATGGGTACTCTCTGGAGGACCGCGGCACGCCGGTGGAGCTCATCAATATGCGCCTGACCGCCGTGGGCGATACGGAGAAGCCGAAGCTGTTGGCGCAGCCCTATGCGGGCCCTGACCCCTCCCCCGCCTACAAGAACAGCCGCTCGGTCTACGTGCCTTCGGCCAAGGCCTTCCAGGAAGTCCCGGTCTATGACGGCTTTGCCCTCAACTTCGGTATGCGCCTCAACGGCCCTTGCGTTGTCGAGCAGGTCAACACCACTACCTTCGTCACTCCTGAGTTCAGCGTGGTGGTGGACAAGCTGGGGACATACACCGTCTACGTCAACGAAAACGAAGCCAAGGTTCTGGCGCGAGTCCTCAAGGACGTGGAGGCCGCCTGATGAAGGATTATCAAGTCGACAAGAGCATCCCCATCGACCGCATCCTGGTTTCCATCCTCCAGAAGCGGCTGAAGAGCATCACGGAAGAGATGAGCATCGCCATGGTGCGGACCACGCGGTCCCCC
>JAAYAL010000073.1 GCA_012719395.1 Gaiellales bacterium
CTGGTTCTGGATGCGGATGCCCTCTACAGTGAAGGCGCGGAGGGACGCGACAAAGACCCCGAGGATGGCGCTGGTAAGCACTCCGGCAACAAGGATCACCACCAGCAGCTCAATGAGCGTGAAGCCGCCCTCCGTGGCCAGCAGGGCTTTCCGCCTATGGACAAGACGAGACGCTATCATTTTCTCGTAATGTAGATGATCTCCGGGGCGTTGTCGCCTGTTATCGTCACTTCGCCAATATATTCGTCGAAGCCTGTCTTGCGCACGACGAGAGGGTAGGTGCCGAGAGGTAGGTCACTGAAGGTGGTCCTGCCCCGGTCGTTCGTTCTCTGTTCAGGGTAGTCGCCCAATTTCACGAAGGCGCCGCTTTGGTTGTGATCCCACCCCCACCAATCGGTGCTCCGCACGATCACCAAGAGGCTTCCGAGCGGTGCGGTGGTAGTGGTTGTGCTGCTGGGGGAGACGGTGGTGGTTGTGCTGGCGGGATCCGTGGTGGTTGTGGTCAGCGGGTTCGCGACCAGATCTACATGCAGTGTGGTTCCGGATGGCAGATCGACGTTTTGTGAAGCCGGCTCGTATCCCTGGCCGGACTCCAGAGCAACATTGTACAGGTTTGCGGAGGGTGAGTAGGGGATGTTGCTGAATGTCAGAGTGCCGTCTTCTACAGTGACCCCCTGCTGATTGAAGTTCCAGGGGCCGGTGATGGTCAAGATCTTGCCCGCAATGGGCATTGCGGCCGGATCGATGAGGTGGATGACGAGGGAGGAGAGCGGTTCAAGGATCAAAGTGACGGACGCGTAAGGGACTCCGTCGTTGACGACGACGTCGGGGTCGGTCCAATCAAGGTTGTATCCGGATTTGCTCGCAATCACGTGATAGCTCTGGGTGGCGTCGGGAGTGAGCCCCGGAATGACGAGTCTCCCATTCGAGTCGGTCCTCATGGCGGACGAAGAGATGTTGACATTTGGGCTGAGATGCGTGTTGGTCACCGTGATCTGTGCATCAGGGATGGGGTCTCCGTTGGCGCGAGTCACGAGTATGTCCAATGTCCCCCCCGGCGCGCCGCCGGCGACGAAAGAGCTCACAACCACGGGTGCCAGCTCAGGGTGTTGCGACGAGCTTGCGGTGACCGTGACCCGGCGGTAGTTAGCGGGGTACGGCCCCGAGTAGCTTGAGTCGGTGACGTAGATCACCTCACGCGTGATCTGTACCTGGACGCCGTCTTCGTCCCGGGTTGCAGTGGGGGAAAGGACCCCTAGGGGATTTCCATCGGTCGTGCCCACATCCTCGTACGGGAGCGCGCGGATGTCCTCGATCTCTCGGTTGGCCACCTGCATCAGTAGGCTGCGCACGTCGGACTCCGTGATGCGCGACGCGGCCGACGCGAAGAACTGAGCGATGGCGATCAGGCCGACCACCAAGACCAGCCCAGCGACCAGGGTCTCTATCAGCGTGAAGCCGCCGGAGGAAGATGCGTACCCACGGATGGGCGATCGGCTCCGAAATCTCTCGAGAGAAAGAGTGTGCCCCATGCCTGAGTGGCCTCCTCAGCCAGCGCCGGGCCGCGTCTCGCATTGCGTCGGCTCAACTCGACGAGAGCATTGGGCGGCTCGTGACTCGCACAGCGCCACCGCAACCTCGAGAAGCATTATCGGCCGGGAGCGAACGCTGCATTAGAAGGTAACGGAAAGTCGCGCCGCAAGGATACGCGGGCCGACCGTGAGTGTCGAGCTGTTCTCGTCGGTGGCACCGGGGGGCGGCCGCGAGGTGCGTGGCGGCGCCGGCCTGGGGCCGGCGCCGCCACGCACCTACGCGGGTGCCATCTGTATCTTGCTGCCACCCAGGGCCTCGTAGCCGGCCACAATGTCCAGCAGTTCTTCGGTAATGGAATTCTGGCGTTGCTGGTTGGCAGTCACGCGCAGTTCCTCCAAGCGATCCTCGATGTTCTTCTCTGCCGTTTGCATGGACAGGAAGCGCGCGGCGTTCTCGCTGGCCAGGGATTCCACCTGGGCGCGGTAGAGGG
Source organism: Gaiellales bacterium (assembly GCA_012719395.1). GTDB lineage: Bacteria > Actinomycetota > Thermoleophilia > RBG-16-64-13 > RBG-16-64-13 > JAAYAL01. The sequence continues at coordinate 2,024 of JAAYAL010000073.1, forward strand.
AGAAGAAAAGGTACTGCCGGATGAGGGAGGAAAGCAGCGCCACGGGCTCCTGCCGAAAGGTGGGAAGAACGCGCTTGTTGGGCCAGGGTTTCTCCAGGTGGGTGGTGAACCACGCCTTGTCCAGGGGCAGCAGGGGCATATGCGTTGGGCGATAGTAGACGCCGCGCAGCATCTCGTTGTGCACCACGATCACCCGCGTGATGTCCTTTGCCTGCCACTTCTGCACGGTGAGCACGATCTCTTGGACCACACGGGTGACCCCGGTGGGGAAGCCCGGCACGGGAAAGGTGTAGTCCACGGCGTGGTAGACGTGTTCCAGGGACAGCGCGGGGCGCAGACCCACGCACAGGATGCCTCGCGGTCTCTCGCCTTCGCAGGCAACCTCCACCACTTCCTTGGTGTGGTCCACCGCGATTTCGTTGTAGCGCCCGCACAACCCCTGGTCGGTCCCGAAGACCACCAGGCCCAGCCGGCCTTTGCCGGCGGGGTCCTCCTGCCAGCGTCCCAGGTCATACCTGCCGCTCTGGAGGGCAATCTGCAGGCCCATCTCTATGGTCTTGTAGTAGTCGGCCAGGGCATCCACCGCTTCTTGGAAACGCCGGATGTTGGTGACCGCCAGCATCTTCATGGTGCGCACCAGGTCGCGCAGATCCTCTGCGCTGCCTATCTTCTTCTTCAGTTGCTCGGCGGTTTCCATGATCAGGCGGTCTGGGCGGCCGGCTCGCTCTCCGACTCCACCGGGAAGGCGGCTTCGAGCGCGGTTTGAGCCTTCACCAGGATGGTATTACGGTCCTCGTCCGTCATCTTTTGGCCCGCCTGGATGCGGGAGGCCACGTCCGGGGCTTCGCGCAGGATGGAGTCGATGACGACCTTCTCGGCCTCGAGCACCTGATCCACCTCCAAGCGGTCGTAGAGGCCGCTATTGAGTGCTAGGAGCGTGGCCAGCTGCGCGGCGGCGGAGAGCGGCGAAGCTTCGTTCTGCTTGAGGACTTCGCGGACGCGCCGGCCGCGATCCAGCATCTGCTGCGTGGCCGAGTCGAGCTGGGTACTGAAGCGCGCGAACGTCTCCATGGCTTCGAACTGCGAGTAGGACAGGCGAAGGTCACCGGCCACCAGGCGGTAAGCCGGCAATTGCGCCTTGCCTCCCACGCGTGATACGGACCGGCCCACGTCCACCGCCGGCAGGATGCCCTTGGAGAAGAGATCCGGCGAGAGGTAGATCTGGCCGTCGGTGATGGAGATGATGTTGGTGGGGATGTAGGCCGAGATGTTCTGCGCCTCCGTGGCCACGATGGGGAGTGCCGTCAATGACCCGCCGCCGTACTCGGGCCGAAGGTGCGTGGAACGTTCAAGAAGGCGGGAGTGGATGTAGAACACGTCACCCGGGAAGGCCTCGCGGCCCGGCGGGCGGCGCAGCAGTAGCGACAGCTCGCGGTACGCGCGGGCGTGGTTGGACAGATCGTCATAGATGACGAGCACATCCCGACCCTGCTCCATGAAGTATTCGCCGATGGCCGTGGCTGCATAGGGAGTGATGAACTGCAGTCCGGGCGGATCCTCTCCGCCGGCGTTGACTACGATGCTGTAGTCCATGGCGTCATGCTCGCGCAGGTCGGCGATGACCTTGGCCACAGAGGCCGCCCGCTGCCCGATGGCGCAATAGATGCAGATGACGTCCTTTCCAGCCTGGTTGATGATGGTGTCGGTGGCAATAGCGGTCTTGCCGGTCTGGCGGTCGCCGATGATCAGCTCGCGCTGGCCGCGGCCGATGGGGATGGCTGCATCCACCACCTTGAGCCCGGTCTGTAGGGGGACGATAACCGGGTCGCGGTGCATGATGGGAGGAGCGGGGCGCTCCACGGGCCGGCGTTCCGAGGTGACGATGGTCCCACCATCGTCCAGTGGCCGGCCGAGGCCGTCGACTACACGACCGAGCAGCGCCGTGCCCACGGGCACGTCCAGCACGCGCATGGTGCGCGTCACTTCCACGCCGGCCGCCAAGTCCTCGCTGCGGTCCAGCAGGATGACGCCCACTTGGGCGGGGTCCAGGTTGAAGGCCATGCCGTACAGGCCCCCCGGGAAGCTGATCAACTCCTCCGACTTCACCTCCGGCAGGCCTGCGACCTGCGCCACACCTTTGCCCACATAGGTGGCGGTGCCTATCTCCTGGAGTCTGAGCTCTGCCCGATGGCGCTCGAGCGCACTATCGGTGGCAGCCAGAACTCCGTCCAGCACCTGCTTCAGTTCGTCATGTGTCTCGCCGTTCAGCTCCAATCACCCCCCTTCACGCGCGGAGAGCTCCACCTGCAGCTCCTCTGACAGTTCGGTCCGCAGGCGTTCCAGGTAGTCGCCCAGACTGAAGGCCAAGCGGTATTCGCTGGCCCTGAGGTCGACTCCGCAGATGACTCCCTCGGATGTCTCATAGGTAATGGCGACGTCGCGTCCCATAAGGCCCTTGAGCGCTTCGTGGATTCCCGCGCGCTGTGTGTCGTCCAGGCGAAAGGAAGTGGTGATGGTGACGCGATAGTTCGATTTGCGGATAGTATCCATCAGCCGGCTGCGCTGGGATACTTCCAGGTCCCCGAGCTTGCCCGTGAATACTTCTACGATGTGATGCTCGAGGTCTTCCTCGGCCAGGTCGGCCAGGGCGAGCTGGGCGATGTTGCATATCTTCTCGCCTGCTCGTTGAGACAAAGCCTGTGAGAAGGCCAGTCGTTCACGCCCAAGGCTTTCCTTCCAACGTGCCTCAAGGGCGGCCACATCGGAGGCCGCCTGCTGTGTGAGCTCCCGACGGCGATCATCGGCATCCAGGTGCGCTTGAGCCAGGATTTCCTCGCGGTCGGAGGAGATCTGGTTCAGGAGCGTGTCATATTTCTCCTGCTGCTCCCGACCGAGATCGAGTGCTGCTATCGCTTCCTGCTCACGTGCCGTCATGGTTGACTCACGTTTGGCCATGGCATTCAAGATAGGTTTGTACAGGAAGCGCTTCAGGAGCCACAGCAGGATGAGGAAGTTGATGACTTCCGCAACTACTGTGAACCAATCGATGAGCACGGCAGCTTTCCCTTGCTAGTGGTTCAGGGGGCCTCGTGTGGGACCGGCCTCAGCCACCTTTCACCGCACTCCAGAAGGGATTCACGAAGATGATGATGATCGAGATCACCAGGCAATAGATTGCCAGCGACTCGATCATGGCGAGGCCCACGAACAGTGTTCGCGAGATGGTGCCCGCCTCATCCGGCTGCTGGGCGATAGAGGCGACGCTCTGCGCCACCGCCTTGCCCTGAGACAAGGCCGGTGCGATGCAGCCAACCGCGATGGTGAGGCCTGCTGCGATCAGTGATGCTACGCCAATCCATCCGAGGTTATCCATGAACTCTACTTCCCCCTTTCGTTGGGACATTCCTGAACCTGAAGGGTGGTGCCGTGGGTGCTAGTGCTCGCCACTGGTTCCCGCCGCGATGAAGACTGTGGTCAGGGTGGCGAAGATATAGGCCTGGATGGTGCCTGTCAGCAGGCCCAGAACCTCCATCACCATGGGGACGACGAAGGGGACGATGGAGAGCAGAACTCCCACCACCATGGTCTCGCTCATGACGTTGCCGAAAAGACGAACGGCGAGCGAGATGGTCCGCGAGATCTCGCTGATGACGTGGAGGGGAGCCATGAAGAAGGCAGGTTTCACGTAGCTGCCAAAGTAATGGAACCCACGCTTTCTGATCCCAAAATATGGCACTGCGAGAAACACCAGAAGAGCCAGCCCGGCAGTCAGTGACAGCGATCCCGTGGGAGACTCGTAGATGGGGATGGGGGCCATGATATTGGCGAACAGGATGAAGATGAAGAGCGTGCCCACGAAGGGCAGATACGGCGCTGGGTCCTGTTCGGCCACCGCCTGGATCTGGCCGCGTACGCCTGTCACGAGGGTCTCCAGCAGGTTCTGCCAGCCAGAGACCTTGGTGCCCGTGCTGAGGCGTCTGGTGATCAAGTACGATCCAATGACCAGGATGGCCATGACCACCCAGGTCATGACGATGGTGGCGTTCAACTTGAAGAAGCCGCTCTGCCAGTAGACCGTGAGGTCCGGCGTGATGTGGAGCGATTCCTCGTGCATCTGCTAGGCAGCCTCCCCTCTCGACGATCGGGCGCTCCAGAAGTAGGTGACCACCACCCGGCCCAGGACGAAGCCTACGAGCGCCGCCACCAGATGAACCCAATCCCCCGCCAACGCGATGGCCGCCAAGCCGGCCAGGGTGATGGCCAGCCGCAGGAAGTGGCTTCCCATGGCCAGAACTGACGGGCGGCTGGAGCGGGGCAGACGCTTGATGGTCAGCCACAGGCCGGTGAACTGGATCCCGGCCAGCAGCATGCCGGCGACAAGAGACAGGAGGAGGAAGTGGATCTGCGCGGTGACCGGCACGACCTGCTCCTAGGCCCCGTTACCCGAATGGTGGTCCCGCTGCTGCAGTTGCCTTTCCTGCTCCTCCAGTTCGCGTTCCCGTTCCACGATGGCTCGGCGCTGCCGCTGCACCCAATACCAGGCGTTCAGACTGCCCAGGCAGAGTCCTATCACCATGAGCGTGAGCGTCCAGGAGATCCTGCCCGGCCAGGCGCGGTCGATCCAGTAGCCCAAACCCACGCCTATCATGGTGGGAATGGCCACCGACCAACCAACCACTCCGAACATGCCCAACCCGAACCAGATGCTGTGCTCGCCCTCTTTGCGACGCAGGAGCTTGCGGGCCTGTTTGGCGCCGACGTGCTCCCGGAACCGGTCATCCGCAGTCAGCGGTTGCTCCTGCGGTTGGCGCGCCTCGTCGGCTCGTTCCCAGGCCGGCGTTGGGACGCCGCCGCCGACGGGCTGCTCTGTCGCGTCCGGAAGGCCGGAGGGAGGCGGTGAACCGCCCCCCCGCGGATCGTCAGCCATTAGCTCACCTTCCCCATGTCGAGGAATCTGCGGACGAAATCCGCCTGCAGCTTGGCCAAGGCGGACTTGGTGGCCTTTTCCCGATCATCCTGTATCCGGAATTCCTCCCGCACCGCCTCGCGGAGCGCGTCCAGCTGCGGGCTGCGCACCGCCCGGCGCGTGGAGATGCTGACATCAGTGCCGCACTTGACCAGCACCCCCTCGTCAATGGCCATGAACTCCTCCGGGCCCTCCACCAGCGTGTAGGTGAGGATCCCCGGCTCCAGCATGGTCACAAAGTCAATGTGGCGCGGCAGCATGCCGAACGCGCCCTCCTCCGCCTCCGCCGTCAGCTTGCTGACCTCGCGGTCGAGCAGGACCTGCGTGGGGAGAAGCACCCTCAGCCTCATTGCCCGATCCTGGCCTCGTCGATGGTGCCGATCATGTACAGGACCGACTCCGGGTAGTCCATGAAGTCATCGTTCAGGATCCGCTCGCAGCCGGTCAGCGCGTCCTCCAGGCTGACCATCTTGCCTTCGTAACTGGTGAACTGCTCCGTGGTGAAGAAAGGCTGCGTCAGGAAGCGCTCCAGGCGGCGTGCTCGGAAGACGGTCTTGCGGTCCTCCTGCGACAGCTCCTCCAGACCCAACATGGCAATGATGTCCTTCAGCTCCTCGTACGAGGCCAGTGTGCGTCTCACCTCGCGCGACACGTCGTAGTGCCGGCGCCCCACCACGGCCGGCACCAGCATCTTGGAGCCGGATGCCAACGGGTCAATGGCGGGATAGAGACCCTCTGAGGACCGCTTGCGCGAGAGGACGATGGTGGAGGACAGGTGGGAGAAGGTGTGGACGGCCGAGGGGTCGGTGAAGTCGTCCGCCGGCACGTACACAGCCTGCACCGAAGTGATGGCGCCGTTCTGCGTGGTGCAGATGCGCTCCTCCAGCTCTGCCAGCTCCGTGGCCAGCGTGGGCTGGTAGCCTACACGGGAGGGCAGTTCGCCCAGCAGCCCGGACACCTCTTGGCCCGCCTGGATGAAGCGGAAGATGTTGTCGATCAGCAGGAGCACGTCCCGTTTGAGGTCTTCGCGGAAGTACTCGGCCATGGTGAGGCCGGCGTGGCCCACGCGGAAGCGGGCACCCGGAGGCTCGTTCATCTGGCCGAAGATCATGACCGTGTTGTCCAACACGCCCGCGTCCCGCATCTCGCGATACAGCTCTTCGCCCTCGCGTGAGCGCTCGCCGATACCGCAGAAGATGGAGGTGCCTTCGTACTGGCCCACCACGTTGTGGATCATCTCGGTGATGAGCACGGTCTTCCCCACGCCGGCCCCGCCAAAGAGGCCTGCTTTGCCGCCACGCTCCAAGGGCGCCATGACGTCCACGGCTTTGATGCCGGTGGCAAAGATCTCCGACTTGGTGACCTGCTGCGTGAGGCTGACGGGGTCGCTGTGGATGGACCTCCATTCCCCGCCGCTGACGGCCTCCTTGCCGTCGATGGCGTCCCCGAACACATTGAACATGCGTCCCAGCAGCCGCTCGCCTACCGGAACCTGTATGGGGGTTCCCGAGTCAATGGCAGGCGCTCCGCGAGAGAGGCCTTGGACGGGTGTGAGGGCTACCGCCTGCACGGAGTCCTCACTCAGGTGCGTTACCACCTCGGCCACAACGGCGCCATCATCTCCTGCGAGAAGGCGGTTGTCGATGGCGGGCAGACCTTCCGGGAACCGGGCAATGATGACGCTGCCCCGGACGGATTCAACGATGCCACGGTTCTGGGAGCCAGTCTCTGGCGGTGAGTACACTGGTGCCCTACCCCCTTTCCCCCTTGGGAGCTCCGCGATGGAGAAGGTTACTCCATCAAGTTTAGCTTGTATCGCAACTCCTGCTATTCGTCAAGCAATTGTCTTCTTGCATGTTCATATGTGAACATGCTCCACATCCATACCGTATCATTTCTACAAATAATCTAGTCGCTGCACTTCGCGGTGGCACGGAGCATGCGGCGGCGCCGGTTTCCGGCTCGACGACGGCGGTTTCGGCCTGGCGGCGGCAGTTTCCGGTTCGGCGGCTAGACCGGCATGTCGTAGATGCGCCAGGTCTTGTAGCGGTGCCCGCCCATGAACTCGCAGGCCCGGATGATCATGTGGTTGTCCTCCAGCAGGAGCGACATATCGCACCAGCGGATGTTGCGGGACTGAGCGTATTGCTTCACCGTGTGATACAGCAACGCGTCTATGCCCAGACGGCGGTAGGGCGGCCTGATGCCGAAGAATATGAGCCGCATGCGGGGTATGTGCCGGCGCATGCGCAGCAGGCGGGCGGTGCGTATGGCGTCCGAATCCCCGTACCATCGCCACCGGGGGCGCAAGGCCCAGTTGGGGTCCGGGAAGGCGCCGAAGACGGCCGCCGGCTCTCCGTTCACGCAGGCGAACTGGGTGAGGCCGGGGTCAAGGATGGGCTTGAGCGTCGCGGCCAGAGCGTCTGCCTCGCCCTCAGTGATGGGGAGGAAGCCCCAGTTCTGCGACCAAGCCTCGTTGTAGATGCTGATGACGAGCCGGATCTCCTCCTGAAGCCGGCGCGGATCAATGGGACGGACGTCGATGCCTCGCCGTGTGGCGGCCAGGTGCGCTATCTGGGGCAGCCGTGGATCCGAGGGTGCGCAGACGTCCGTGATGTACGCGTGGTAGTCCTTGCTCTTGTGGAGGCCGTATCTCTCCAGCAGTTCCCCGTAGTACGGGTAGTTGTGAGTCTGCTCCACGCACGGCTCGCTCTGAAACCCGTCTATCAGCACACCCTGCCGCTCGTGTGTGGCATTGCTGTACTCTCCAGGTCCGCGCATGATGCGCGCGCCCTTGGCGGCCATCCACTCGCGGGCCGCGTCGAGCAGCGCGCGGGTGACATCGAAGTCATTGATGGTGTCGAAGAAGCCGAAGAAGCCGAAGCGGTCCTTGTACCAGTCGTTGAAGCGGTGGTTGATGGCCGCCGACACCCGACCCACCACCTCGTCACCCCGCCAAGCCAGGAAGTGAGTGACCATGGCCGTGCGGTGGTAGTCGTTCTGCAGGGTCAGCATCCCGGTCATGCCCAGTGCCTTGCTGCCCAAGAGATCGGCCCGCAGGGGGGGACTCCAGAAGCGGTCTCCCCGATACAGACGCCAGGGGAACTCAACGAAATCCCGCAGACGCGAGCTTCCTAGCGGGATTTGCTCGACGCGCAGGGGTGCCACAAGGCGACCGCTAGGCAGCGGCGCTGCTGGGGGGTTGAAGGGCGGAGCACGCACGAATCATGCCGGCATGCTACCAGGAAAGGGCCTGCAGATGTTTCAATAGGGGGCGGCGTCTGCGTGCCGGGCTGCGGTCGTGGTGCGCCGCGCGAGACGTACACCAATGCCGCATGGGGTTGCATAGGCGGAACCCCGTTCGGAAAAGTGCGTGTGTCTCCGTACTGCCGTACGGGATGCCGTGGGGGTCAGGCCGAGCGAGTTCCCACTACTGTCTGGGGTCTCTGTCTCCCCGCTGGTCTGGAGACCGCTGCACGATGCAACAGGAGAGACGGAATGATCGAGTTCATCGAGGGCAATGACGCCGTGGTGCGCGGTGCCATTGACGCCGGCTGCCGCTTCTTTGCCGGCTACCCCATCACCCCGGCCAGTTCAATCCTGGTGTCCATGATGAGGGAACTGCCGAAAGTGGGTGGAGTGGCAGTGCAGGGCGAGGATGAGATCGCCTCCATCGGCATGTGCATCGGCGCGGCCATGACCGGCTACAAGGCCATGACCGCCACCTCGGGGCCCGGTATCAGCCTCTACTCCGAGAACGTGGGGCTGGCCATCATGGGGGAGACGCCACTCGTTATCGTCAATGTGCAGCGCCAAGGCCCGGCCACCGGTTCGGCCACCAAGGGGGCCGACGGTGACATTGAGTTCATGCGCTGGGTGACCTCCGGCGGCCTGCCCATGATCATCTTGGCTCCGGAGAACGTGCAGGACTGCTATACGCTGACGGTGGCCGCTTTCAACTTCGCGGAGCGTTACCGTGCGCCGGTGTTCCTCGCCTCCCAGAAAGAAGTGGCCATGATCCGCGAGGTCTTCGACTACGATCGGGCCAGAGCCGAGGCGCCACCTGCCTTCGCCCGCCCGGTGGCGGCGGTGGATTGCGTCTACGAACCCCACGCCTGTTCGGCGCCGGACCAGGTGCCGCTCATGAGTCCCATCGGCGGCCCGCACTTGGTGCGTTACACCACCTCCACCCACGACCAGCGTGCCTATCTCACCGGTGACCCGGAGATCATCGGGGCCATGGTGGAGCACTACCAACGCAAGATCGAGGCTCATGCCGAGGAGATGGGTCTGTACGATGAGGAGTTGGAGCCGGGGGCCGAGACGCTCATTCTGGCCTACGGCGTTTCTGCGCGTTCCGCCCGGGCTGCGGTGAAGAAGGCCCGTGCTGCCGGCAGGCGGGTATCGCTGTTGGTTCTCAAGACCATATTCCCGGTGCAGGAGAAGGCCATCCTGCGGGCTCTGGAGGGCGTCAGCCGGGTGATTGTCCCGGAGATGAACCTGGGACAGTACGTGGAAGAGATTCGCTGCCTGGCCGCCGGCAGGGAGATAATCCCCATCAACAGAATGAATACCACGCTGGTGACACCCTCTGAGATCCTGGAGAGAGGGGGCCTGCTGTGAGCCCGGAACCGCTCGAGGATCTGCGCGAAGAAGAACAGGCTCCAGAGGCCTGCCCCTCCTACGTGCTGCCGGAGATGCTGCCCTACGGCTTCTGCCCCGGCTGCGGCCACATCAAGATCGCCGGGTACCTGGACGAAGCCCTGCGCCGCCTCAACCTGCCCAAGAATAGGGTGGTGCTGGTTACCGACATCGGCTGCATCGGCATCATCGACAAGTACTACGATATGAACGCCTTTCACGGCCTCCACGGTCGGGTCATCACCTATGCCTCCGGGATCAAGCTGGCCGATCCCGACCTCACCGTGATCGCCATCATGGGGGACGGCGGCGCCGGTATCGGTGGTGCGCACCTGCTGTCCGTAGCGCGGCGCAACCTGGGTATCACGCTGATCGTGGCCAACAACTTCAATTACGGCATGACCGGCGGCCAGCACTCCTGTACCACGCCGCTCGAGGCCGTCACCGCCACCACGTCCAAGGGCAACCTGGAGGTGCCGCTGGATCTCCTGGAGACGCTCCGGCCCTCCAAACCCTCCTTCCTTGCCCGCACCAGTGTCTTTGGCGAGGGGCAGGTAGACCTTTTGGTGGAGGCCATACAGACGCCGGGCTTTGCACTGGTGGACATCTGGGACTTCTGCATTGCCTACGTCGGTGGGCGAATGGCCCTCAACAAGCGGGCCATCGAGAATATGATGGAGGAACTGGAGATGCCTGCCGGCGTGCTCTACCGAGGCACCCGGCCGGAGTACGCTCGGGCCTGGCGTGATCTCTATCTTACGGACACTCCTGCCGCGCCCGCCCCCCCCAAGGGGCTGCAAGTGGTGGGCAAGAGCGAACTGGACCACAAGGTAGGCATTCTGATGGCCGGAGGTGCCGGGCAGAAGATACGCTCCGCCGCCACGCTGGTGGGTGCTGCCGCCATCATGAGCGGCCTGAACGCCACCCAGAAGGATGACTACCCCATCACCGTGCGTACCGGCCACTCGGTCTCGGAGGTGATCATCTCGCCCCACGAGATCAACTACACCGGCATCGATGACCCGGACATCGTGCTGCTGCTGGCCCGGGAAGGCCTTACCCAGGTGGCGCGCAAGCTCAAGAAGTGCTCGCCCACCGCACGGATCTACGTGGACGAGTCCCTGGCGCCTGCCGTGGACAGCCCGGGACAGATTATCGCCCTGCCGCTGAATGCCACGGCCAAGGAGGTGGGCAAGCTGGCCATCGGCCCCGTCGCCTTCGGTGCGGCGCTGGCCCGGGAGAACCTCTTCCCGGTGGAGGTGTTCGAAATGGCTGCCCGCGCCTTGCAGAAGCGGGCGGTGGCGGAAGGCAATATCGCCGGTCTGCGGGCGGGGTTGACGCTCGGGAAGGCGTGAGCGGGAAGGTCAGCGCTACAGAGCCGCGTGGCCGGTCCGGCCGCTGGCGATGGTGGCGGCGTTGGGGTGGTGGCTGGGGGTGCCGCCAATCCCGATGGCCGAGATGTCGACTCCGGCGCGGCGCAACCAAGGGACCTGTTCCGCGATCCTGCCCCGCGATCTGCCGGCCGCACGCCCTCGCGGTCTGCGGGCGAATCCCGGCGAATCCGGTTGAGGTTGCCGAGAGGCCGGTGCAGAGGTGAAGTTGCATCTGCCCTACACAATATGCAGCGAATATGCAGATTCCCGCGTGGGTGCTCGGTTGACGAATCGGCTGAACTCCGGTACGTTATCGCGCTAAGCGTCCAGCAGTAACGAGGGAGAGTGGGGCATGTCGAGCTACAAAATCGCTTGGCTTCCCGGCGACGGTATAGGGCAGGAGGTTCTCGACGCCACCAAAGTCGTCCTGGATTCCATACATTTGAACGCAGACTATATTCACGGCGATATCGGGTGGGACTTCTGGTGCACGGAGGGCGATGCGTTGCCCATGCGTACCATCGATCTGCTGCGCGCGGCCGACGCAGCCATGTTTGGTGCCATCACCTCCAAGCCGGCCTCGGCGGCGGAGATGGAGCTGATCCCGGAACTGCGCGGACAGAAGAGAGTGTATCGTTCGCCTATCGTGCGCATGCGGCAGGTGCTCGATCTTTTCATCTGCGAGCGGCCCTGCAAGGCATATCCCGGTAACCCTCTCAACCACAATGACGCCATCGACATCGTGGTGTTTCGGGAAAACACGGAGGACCTCTACTCCGGCGTCGAGTTCTTCCCGGTCAATTTCCACGTGGCGGAGGCCCTGGCCGAGTATTCCATCAACTTCTCCCCCTACAAGAACCTGCCGGGGGATCAGTATGCAGTCTCGTGCAAGATAAACACAAGAAGGGGCTGTGAGCGCATTGCCCGCGCCGCCTTCAAGTTCGCCATCAAGAACAAGCGCAAGAAGGTCACCATCGTTCACAAGGCCAACGTGGTGCGCTTCACTGACGGCATGTTTTTGGAGACCTGCCGGGATGTGGCCAATGAATTCCCGGAGATCCAGGTGGATGACGCCAACATCGATGCCATGTGCATGTGGCTGCTCAAGAACCCCCTCAATTACGACGTGCTGGTGGCCCCCAACCTGTACGGGGACATCATCAGTGACCTCTGCGCGCAGATGGTGGGGGGCCTGGGCTTCGGTTGCTCGGGCAACATCGGTGAGGACATGGCCGTCTTTGAGCCCACGCATGGGTCCGCGCCCAAATACGCCGGCCAGAACAAAGTCAACCCCATTGCCTCCATCTTGGCGGCCAAGATGATGCTGGAGTGGCTGGGGGAGACGCAGGCGGCCGCAGCCGTGGAGGGCGCCGTGGCTGAGGTCATCGCCGAGGGCGAGGTGCGTACCTATGACATGGGCGGGGATGACTCGACCATGGACATGGCCCGCGCTATCGCCGCGAAACTCTGAGCCGCGCCAACGACACGCAAGCGGACACCATCGAGATTGTGGGAAGCAAGGAGAGGACATGAAGAGGACCACCGTCCTGAGGAAGGCCATCATGGATCGCCGTGCGGTGGCGGTTCCCGGCGCGCACGATGCGCTGAGCGCGAAGGCTATTGAGCAGTGTGGTTTCGAAGCCATCCAGGTCTCCGGCTACGGGCTGGCCGGCTCCTTCCTGGCCAAGCCGGATGTGGGCTTGCTGCAGATGAAAGACGTGTTGGATATCACCTGGAACATCGCCCAAGCGGTGAAGATCCCGGTGATGGCGGACGTGGACACCGGGGGCGGCAATGCCGTCAACGCCGCCTACATCACGGAGCGCCTCATCCAGATGGGCGTGGCCGGCATGAACATCGAGGACCAGATCTTCCCCAAGCGCTGTGGTCACATGGCGGGCAAGGAGGTCATCGACGCCGAGGAGATGGCGGGCAAGGTCAAGGCCTGCGCCGAGGTTCGTGACGCTCTGGACCCCGACTTCATCATCAACGCCCGCACCGACGTCTTTGCCGTGGCCGGCTTGGAGGAGGCCATCCGTCGCTGCAACCTGTACCTGGCGGCGGGGGCAGACCTGGGCTTCATCGATGGCATCAGGGCCCGCGCGGACGTGGAGACTGCAGTCACGTCCCTCAACGGGCCGCTGTCCGTCAATCTGATGGACGCCATCTCCGGCATGAAGACCGAGCTGATCCCCATCCCGGACCTGGCTGCCATGGGCGTGGGTCGCGTGTCCATCCCCGTGGCCTCCATCATGGTGACGCAGAAGGCGCTGATGGACTTCTTCACCGCCCTCAAAGCTTCTCCCACCGGCACGCTGCCCGGCCAGACGCAGTGGGTGGCCTCCTTTGAGGAGTACACCGACTTTGTGGGTCTCAAGGACTACAAGGCGCTGGAGGACAGGTACCTGCCCGAGCAGCGCATCGCCAGCAAGTACGGGGATACCAGCAAGATCGTAGGTTAGGAGGCGGCCGTGGGTATGACCGTCGTTGAGAAGATTCTGGCCCGGGCCACCGGCCAGGCCCAGGTGCGGGTGGGCGATGTGGTGGAGCCCGCCGTGGATCTGGCCATGTCGCACGAGAACGCGGCTCTGGTCATCAACCAGTTCCAGGAGATCTTCGAGGGTACCGGGTTAGAGCCCACGGTGTGGGATCCCTCCAAGATCGCCATCATCTTCGACCACCGGGTCCCGGCGGAGAGCTCGAAGACCGCCACCAACCAGAAGAGGATCCGCGATTTCGTGGCGGCGCAGGGTATCAGCAAGTTCCACGATGTCCGCGCGGACCAGGGCGGCATCTGCCACCAGATCCTCCCCGAGTACGGCTACGTCCGCCCGGGCTACGTGGTGGTGGGAACGGACAGCCATACCACCAGTCACGGGGCGGTGGGCGCCTTTGCCTTTGGGCTGGGCGCCACGGAGATGGCGGCGGTGTGGGCGCTGGGCAAGGTGCTGAACGTGGAAGTTCCAGCTACCATCAAGGTGGTGGCCAACGGCTCCTTCGGGCAGTGGGTATCGCCCAAGGACCTGATCCTGTATCTGATCGGGAAGATCTCAGCGGAAGGCGCCAACTTCCGGGTGCTGGAGTATCACGGGAGCGCCATCCGCAACATGCCGGTCTCCGGCCGCCTCACCGTGTCCAACATGTCCATGGAGGCGGGCGCCACCGCCGGCATTATCCCGGCGGACGAGGAGACCGAGCTCTACCTGCGCCGGGAAGCGGGCGTCACCGACGATCTGGACGTGGTGCAGCCGGACGCAGACGCGGTGTACGAGCAGGTGGTGGAGATCGATGTCGCGGAGTTGGGGCCCCAGATCGCCAAGCCTCACACGGTGGACAATGTCTGCGGCGTGGGTGAGGTGGAGGGGCTGAAGGTGCAGCAGATCGTCATCGGCTCCTGCACCAACGGTCGCCTGGACGACCTGGAGATAGCGGCCCGCCTGCTGCGCGGCAAGACGGTGGCCAAGGGCACACGCATGCTGGTCTTCCCGGCCTCCTGGAAGATCTACAAGCAGGCGCTGCGCTCGGGCGTGCTGGCCGACCTGGCGGACGCCGGCGCCGTCATCATGAACTCGGGTTGCGGTTGCTGCCTGGGCGTGCACCAGGGCGCCCTGGGCGACGGGGAAGTGGCGCTGGCCACCACCAACCGCAACTTCAAGGGCCGCATGGGCAATCCCAAGGGCGAGGTCTATCTGTGCTCGCCGGCCACCGCGGCCGCGAGCGCCGTCACCGGTGTGATCACCGATCCGCGGAAGGTGGGTGCCTGACATGGCCAAGGTAGTGTTCAAGCTTGGTGACGACATCTCCACTGACATCATCTACCCTGGCCGTTTCATGGCCACCGTGCTGCCCACGGAAACGCCGCAGTACGCTTTCGCGGATGAGGTGGAGATCAACGCCAAGCTGAAGAGCGGCGAGATTGAGCCGGGGAGCTGCATCGTGGCGGCCAAGAACTTCGGTTGCGGCAGCTCCCGTGAGCAGGCGGCCTCCTGTCTCAAGGGCTACGACCTCATCGTGGTGGCCAACAACTTCTCCCGCATCTTCTTGCAGAACTCCATCAACCTGGGACTGCGCACCGTGATCGCTCCGGGCCTGGAGGCCGCGGAAGGTGACGAACTAGAGTTTCTGGGGGACAAGATAGTCAACGAGACCAGCGGCAAGGAGTTCACCATCGAGCCCCTGCCGGCGGCGCGGCAGGCCATCGTGGACGCCGGTGGCCTGATCCCCTACGCGCGCCAGAAGCTGGCGGAGATGCGGACGCTGCCGCCGGGGGTGGCGCATAGCAGATAGGGCGTGATGGAGGCCGCTGGTGGCGGCCCCACGTGGACTGGAGTGAGGAGGTGCCGGGGGGCGCCGGGGTCACCCCGGCGCCCCCCGGTTGTTGTGGCAAGGATCGGGTGCAGCGCATGCATCCGTGTAGGGGGTGGGATAGAAACGTGAATACTCCGCGGGGTTCATCGGTGGAGACCCATCAGCGCATCCTGGAGGCGGCGCGCGGCCTCTTTGCGCAGCATGGGGTGGCCGGGGTCAGCGTGCGCGACATCGCGAGTGCAGCCGGGGTGACGCATCCTCTGGTGCACCGCTACTTCGGCACCAAGCAGCAGATGGTGGCGGAGATCCTGCGGCGGGAGATGGAGATCGTGGGCCCCGTGCGCGGAGTCGGCCCCGCTGCTCCTCTTGCCCCCTCTCTGGAGTCGCTGCGTGGCGCGATCGACTACGTGCTGCAGGAGAGCCGCACCACGATACTCCTGCTCCTGCGGGCGCAGATGGACGGTCTGGGGTCCGAGAGCGTACAGGAAGAGGTGGCTTCTCCGCTCATCATCCTCATGGGTTGGCTCAGGCGGCAGGAGACGTTGCTGAGCGAGGACGAGCTGAAGATGCTGGCCGTGGGTATGGGCGCCGCCGTGTTCGGCTACGTGGCGGCCGCGCCATGGTTGCTGCAGGAAGTGGGCCTGCAGGACCGGGGTGACGACGCCAATCGCGCAGGCTTTGTCGACGTGCTGGTGCAGGTCATGGCCGCAGTGACGGGCCTGTCGGCCGAGGGGGAGCTGGGCGACCGGGGAGCGGAGGGAACCGGGGGAGAGTAGACCGGCGGCATGGTCCCCGAAGATGCGAGCGCCTCATGGGAGAGTCGATCGGATGGGTGTTCCGTGCTCCACGTGCACTTCCTTGCCTCCGGCATGGCACCATCACACCACTGCGGTGCGGGTGACGCCGGGATGGCCGGCCAGGCGCTATTGGCCCGCCAGGCCGCGGATCTGGGTGATGAGGACGAAGTAGAAGGAGACGCGGCGCGATTCCTCGATCTGGTGTGTGATGCCGTTGGCGGAGAAGCGGAAGTGGCGGGTGGGCTCGCGGAAGGCGGCGGCCCGAGCGGGCCGCCGCCTCAGCAGTGTCACTTCTTCAACATCATGTGAAAGGTGCCCTCGGCGTCCTCCGTGGCTTCGCATTGCCAGCTCCGGTTGTCAGCGGCGAGCATGACGTTGTTGCGGGAGGTGGCCGTGTCAACCAGTATCTCGATGGAGGTACCGGCCCCGGCGGACTTCATGGCCTCCATGGTCATGATGACGGGCTCCGGGCAGGACAAGCCACGGGCGTCCACTGTCACGTGGTCCGCCGTGGTGCTTTCGGTCGGGACTTCGTTTCCCATAGTTGTTCCTCCTCTCAGGGCTTGAGGGCGCGCTCGCGCATGGTCAGACCGATGGCGATGCAGATCACCAATCCTACGATGACCGCCCAGGGCCCGAACGCGGCCACTCCCTTTGCCGAACTGGCCGTGCTGAAAGTGTGGGCTACGAAGGCTCCGGCCAGCATGCCCAGCACGAAGATGCCGGAGTCGCCATCGCCCTCGCCCGACATGATCAACTGCCTGCCCGGGCACCCCCCAGCCAGGGTGAAGGCCAGCCCGGCCAGCACCATGCCTAGCGTGTTCCAGAGCTGGTTGGTGTGCGCCACCGGTTGCCCGGAGAAACCGGCGTGGAACTGCCCCAGGATGAGATTGGTGACGAAAGCGGCCACGATGAGCGCCACGATGCCGTTGAAGAGGTGGAAGCTCTTGGTCAGCATGAGATCCCGGATGGCTCCCACGGTACAGAAGCGGCTGCGTTGTGCCAGGACCCCGATCACCAGACCCACGGCCAGCGCCAGTATGATGGGCGCCGCTTGGCTGCCGGGGCCTTCGGCCGAGAAGAAGATGGGGCCCACGGCCTTGCCTTCCGCATCCCGTCCGAAGAGCGGAGCGGCCAACAGCAGGATGAGGAGCACCACCATCAGCACCGGCATGACCCAGCCCATAGCCTTGGGGGCAGGCCGGCTCCGGCCGAGGCTGAATCCCCTATTCAGGAAGAAGACGCCCACGGCGATACCCGCGGCCAGCCCCAGGATGCCGAAGAGGGCGTTGCCGTCGCCCCCTGCCAAACGCAGATATGCACGCCAGGGACAACCCAGGAAGACCAGCGCGCCGATCATGGCGAACATTCCCAGGAAGAAGCGCACGATAGTCCCGGAACCGGTGCGCGGCCGGAATTCGCGGAAGGCCAGGGCTGAGCCGAACGATCCTATGACGATGCCGATGATCTCCGGGCGGATGTATTGCACCACCCCCGCGCGGTGCAGCCCCAAGGCACCCGCGATGTCCCTGGTGAAGCAGGCCACGCAGACGCCCATGTTCCCCGGGTTACCGGCGAACACCAGTATGGGGGCCAGCACTCCTACCACGAGGCCGGTGATGATGGGCCCCCAGCGACTTGTCAGGAATCCTTTCAGCTTCACGTGTGCGCACCTCCCGTGCAGGTGGTTGTGCCTTCTAATGACAATAGATCATGGCTCACAATACAACAAGTGATACTGGGCCGGATGTGCCGTGACCGGGATGGGTTGCCCGGTTCCAGCCTTTGCTCGTATACTCGCCCAAGGCAAATGGACAGGAGGTTTCGGGGTGGGTCCCTCTGTCGTGGTTTCCCACGTGAGCAAGTCCTTCGGCGAGACGTGCGCCGTGGACGACGTGTCCTTTGAGGTCTATCCGGGGGAGATCTTCGGCCTGCTGGGGCCCAACGGCGCCGGCAAGACCACCACCATCCGCATCATGATGGACATCTTCAGGGCGGATGAGGGCACGGTCTCCATCCTGGGTGGGCCCTTGGATGCGGCGCGCCGGGATCGCATCGGCTACCTCCCCGAGGAGCGCGGGCTCTATCGGGACCAGCGCCTCGATCTCACGCTGATCTACTTCGCCACGCTCAAGGGCATGCCGGAGGCACAGGCTCGGGAGAAACTGCCTGCCTGGCTGAGTCGACTGGACCTTGACCAGCATCGCGCCAAGAAGGTTCAGGAGTTGAGCAAGGGAATGCAGCAGAAGGCGCAGATCATCGCAGCGCTGCTCCACGAGCCGGATGTCTTGGTGATCGATGAGCCCTTCGCAGGCCTGGACCCGGTCAACACGCGGATCGTAATGGACATTGTGGAGGAGCAGCGGCGTGCGGGGCGCACCGTGATCATGTCCACTCACCAGATGTATCAGGTGGAGGCGCTGTGCAGCCGCATTGCTCTCATCAACAAGGGCGCATGCGTTCTGTACGGAGAGGTGGATACCATCCGACGTGGCTTCGCCGGCAACGCCGTGGCGGTGGCGGGCAAGGGGGACTTCTCCGGCCTGCCCGGGGTGCTGGAGACACGCGAATACGAGGGGGAGTACCGGCTGTCCCTGGCCACGGGCACATCACCCCAGGATGTGTTCAGGGCGCTGGCCGCTCGTGAGGGCGTGAAGGTGGAGCGCTTTGAGATCGCTGAGCCTTCGTTGGACGACATTTTTGTGAAGGTGGTCACTGAAGGCGGCAACTACGTGGATCCGGCCGTGCTGTCCACCATGAGGGGGCACCAAGACGAGCAGGTGAGGCCCACGGCACGCCGGCAGGCGGCGGGCCCGCCGACCGGGACGGCTCCCGAGCCGGAGGAGCCCTCCTGGGATGGTTCGTTGGACCCGGCCGAGGAGTCGGTCGACGACGAGCAGACGGATGCCGTGGACGTGGAACTGTCTCAGCGCTACGGACAAGCCAACCGTGGCTACTAGCAGGCTGTGGCTGGTCGCGCGCTATGAGTACCTGAAGGCCGTCAGACGGCGCACTTTCCTACTTATGACTCTGGGGCTGCCCGTGCTGATCGTAGGCGTGATGGCCATCGCCATCGCCACCACCGAGAGGGCGGGCGCGGAGGGCGATGTGGGGTACGTGGACCTGGCCGGGATCGTCTCCACTCCCTCGCCCGTGGCCGGCCTCCTACCGTACCCGAGCGACGACGGGGCCCGGAGCGCCCTTGAAGCGGGTGGCATCGAGGGCTACTACGTCATACCGGAGGACTACTTGGTCGGTGGCAAGGTTGAGCTCTTCTTCCTGTCCCGATCACCGTCGGATCGGATGCAGCAGGCGTTCGCCGATTTCCTGTCTCAGCAGCTGGTGGCGGGTCTGAGCCCCGAGGAGCAGGAGCGCGTGCTGGGAGGGCCGGGCCAGGTGGTGTCGCAGCAGTTGGGCAAGGAGGCCCAGAGCGAACCGGCCAGCGTGGTCCGCTTCCTTCTGCCGGTGGCGGTTGGCTTCCTGTTTGTGTTTGCGGTGATGAGCTCGGCCGGGTACCTGCTGCAGGCGGTGACTGATGAGAAGGAGAACCGCACCATTGAGGTGATGGCCACTTCACTCACCGCCAGACAGCTCATGGTGGGCAAGTCGCTGGGTCTGATCGGGATCGCGCTCACCCAGGTGCTTGTTTGGGCGGTCATGGCCGTTGCCGCCCTGGTCATTGCCGGGAACTACTTCGAGCCGCTGCGCAACCTGTCTGTTCCCTGGGCGTTCCTGGGAGTCACCGCCCTGTTCTTCATTCCGGCCTTCGTGCTGGAGGGCGGGATCATGGTGGCAATCGGTGCCGCCGTGGCCGATCTGCGCCAAGGGCAGCAAATCTCCGGCTTCCTCCAGTTCCTTTTCCTGCTCCCGGTGTTCTTCTTCGCCTTGGTGCTCACCAACCCGGACAGCGTGCTCTTGGTGCTTCTGACCCTGTTCCCGCCCACATCCTTCTTCACCATTGCGCTGCGTTGGGGCGCCACCGCTATCCCATGGTGGCAGGTTGCATTGGCTTGGGCCCTGTTGGTCGCTTCGGCGGTGGCGGTGCTACAGGTGGCCCCCCGCGTCTTCCGGCGCGGCATGCTCCGGTACGGTCAGCACATGAGGTTGAGCGGGCTGCTGGAGGCGGCCCGCTCACGGGGATGAGGGGGTAGCCACATGCGCAAGATGCTGTTGGTCTTCCGCAACGAGATCGCCTCCACCATCTCCAAGAAGTCCTTCTGGCTGAGCACGTTCCTTTTCCCCGCACTGGTGCTGGCTCTGACCTTCGGCTTGCAGCTGCTGGCCGGTGACACGCTGAGCGTGGGGGAGCAGTTGCTGCCCGATCCGTCGTCTGAACGCCCGGTGGGCTACGTGGACCAGAGCGGCCTGGTGGAGGAGTTGCCTCCCCAGGTGACTGAGGCCATGCTGCTCTCCTTGCCGGATGAGCCATCGGCGCAGGAGGCCATCGGCTCGGGGCGGATCGAACGCTATGTGGTTATCCCCGCGGACTACCTGCAGGGTGGCACGGTGCGCATCGTGTCCGAGCGCTACCGCCCGCTCGACCCCGCCGCCCTCCCCACAGTGTTGTTGTACGCTCTCGACTACAATCTGCTGGGCCGCGACGCCGACAGGGCCCGGTTGATCTTCAACCCCCTACCTGACTTGGAATCCACCTCCTTGGCCGAAGGCGGCGCCGGCGCCGGCGCCGGCGCCGCGGACGACAATCCACTTGCCTTCTACGTGCCGTACGCGGCGCTGCTCATCTTCTACTTCGTGCTCATCATGAGCGGAACGTACATGCTGCAGAGCATGGCGAAGGAGAAGGAGAACCGCACGGCGGAGGTGCTGTTGCTCAGCGTGCGGCCGCGCGAGCTCATGACCGGCAAGATCCTGGGCCTGTGCGCCATCTCGCTGTTCCAGGTGGCTCTCTGGGTGGGGGGTGGCCTGCTTGCGCTATCGGCCTACGGGGACTCGTTGGCCGCGGCGGGTACGCCTGTCCGCCTTCCCGCGTCATTCGCCGCGTGGGCGGCGGGCTACTTCGTCTTCGGCTTCATTCTCTATGCATCGGTGCTGGGAGCCCTGGGTGCTCTGGCGCCGGGTGCCCGCGAAGGCAATCAGTTCGTGATGGTGGCCATACTGCCGCTTCTGGTACCCCTTTTCATGAGCAACGCGCTCATACGGGATCCCAACGGCTCCCTGACCACCTTCCTCAGCCTCTTCCCCCTCACCTCGCCGGTGAGTATGCCCACCCGGTTGGCGGCAACGCCGGTTCCCCTTCTGCAGCTTTTGGGGGGTCTGGCGGCGCTGGCGGTGACCGCCTACCTGTTCGTTCTCCTGGCCGGGAGGCTGGTGAGGACGGACACCCTGCTCACCTACAAGGCGCTTGGGCTGAAAAGGATCGGGGCGGAGCTGAAAGGGGCGAAGTAAGGGCTTGGCCGGCTGTTCCACCCGTGAGGCTCGGGAAATGTAGACTCAGGGTATGGAACCGCGAGATTTCCTCAAGGCCGACAAGGAGATGCTTTTTTCGGAGTGGGATCGCAGCACGATCCCGCTGCCACCGCCGACAGCGCGCTCTGCGCCGGCCGTCTCGCGCGTGGGGGGCATGCTTCTGGGCCTGGCCGTCGGCGATGCCTTGGGCAACGGCTTGGAGGGCATCCGCCCCGAGTGGCGGCGCAGTCTCTATGGAGAAATCCGCAGCTATCTGCCCAGCTTGAGTGCCGGCAACCGTGGGGTGGGCATGCCCTCGGACGAGACGCAACTGGCCTTCTGGACGCTGGAATCCTTGCTGCGCTTCCTGCCTCGAGCATGACGATGATGTGGAGGTCGACGATCTGGGTGCCCGGCGTCTCGGAGGGCGGGGGCTGTGCCGCATGGTTCAGCGGGTCATCCCCGTGGTGTTGCAGAGGATGCCGGTTGCGGAGCAGGCCTGCCACTGGTGGGGATCGGGGTCGGATCTACGGGAGACCATCCTCTCGGTCTTGTACATCCTGTGGCGGCACGGGGGGATCCGGGGGAAGCGATTGTGCGGGCGGTCAACGATTGTGAGGACAATGACTCGGTGGCAGCGCTGGTGGATGCGGTTGTGGGTGCACTTCACGGGGAACGCAGTCTCCCGGAGAGATGGAGGAAAGGGTTGCTGGGGAGGACACGCAGTCGGGATGACGGTCACGTGCACGAGTTGATCGTGGACGCGCTGGGGGAGTTCGTCATGGGTGAGGTGCGCCCGTGAGCGGCGTGGCGAGGGCGGGGGGCAGCGGCCGGACCGCCGTGCCCGTTCCTCAAGCGTCGGAGCCACCCGGGCCGGCGGTTCCGGCTGAGACCGACCCCCGCTTGATTCCCTCCATGATGACTCCGGGCTTCTACCCGGAGGCGGCGGCGTCGGTCGAACTGATCCAGACCCACATCTCCTACATATTCCTGGCGGGAGACTACGTCTACAAGGTGAAAAAGCCTGTGGATTTCGGTTTCTTGGACTTTGCCAGCCTAGCGAGGCGCCGCTTCTACTGCTTGGAGGAGATGCGGCTCAACCGCCGGTTGGCCCCGCACGCCTATCTGGCCGTGCTGCCCATCCTGGAGACTGAGCCGACCAACGCCGGCCGCGCCCCGGCCGGGGCCGGTCCGCCGGTCCGTGGCGGCGCCCCGGTTGTGGAAGGCCTCAGGTTGGGAGACGCGCATTCGTTGGGGGCGACATTTCCGGCGGTGGCTGGGACAGCGGTAGCTGAAGGCCGGGTGGTTGAGTATGTTCTGAAGATGGCCCGTCTGCCCGAGGAGCGCATGCTCAAGAACCTTCTGCCGAGAGGACAGGTGGGGCCGGAGGTTATGGAGGCCATCGCACGCAAGGTCGCCGCCTTCCATGCTGAAGCGGATACGGGGGGAGAGGTAGACGAGATAGGCGGCCCCGCCTCAGTGCGCCACAACAGCCGGGAGAACTTCGAGCAGACAGAGCGCTACGTCGGGGTTACCATCCCTGCCTGGCAGCGCCGGTTCCTCTCTCTGTACGACGAGCAGTTTTTTGAGGCCAACAGGTCTCTGTTGGAGCGTCGCGTGAAGGAGCACCGCATACGTGACTGCCACGGAGATCTGCACTTGGAGCACATCTGCCTGACTGGGACCGGCCCCACCGTGGCGGCCGATGACATCACTATCTTCGACTGCATCGAGTTCAACAAGCGTTTTCGCTACGGCGATGTGGGGCTGGAGGTGGCCTTCCTGGCCATGGACCTGGAGTTCAACGGCTACGAGGAGTTGGCGCGGAGGTTCGTGCTCGCTTACGTCGATGCCTCGGGTGATGGGGAACTTCCGCGCCTCCTCAACTTCTTCGCCTGCTATCGGGCCTACGTGAGGGGGAAGGTTGTCAGCTTCCGGTTGGACGATCCTGCCATCTCCGCGGCCGACCGCGCCGCTGCCGCCGGCACTGCCACCCGCTACTTTGCTCTGGCCTTCCGCTACGCTGCCCGCCTCGAAAGGCCCACCTTGCTGCTGGTGGGCGGCCTGATGGGCACGGGGAAGAGCGTTCTCTCCCGCCGCATTGCCCAGTCCCTGGGAGCGGAAGTGCTGCAGATGGATGTCATCCGAAAGGAGTTGGCGGGCGTGCCCCCGGACGAGCACCATTTCGAGGAGTTCGGAGCAGGGCTCTACTCCGCGGAGACCACCGCCCGCACGTATGCCGAGGCTGTCCGCCGGGCCGTGGCCATGCTGCAGGCCGGGCGCTCCGTTATCATCGACGCCTCTTGGAGCCGCCGCGCCGACCGCCTGCACACGATCGACGCGGCGCGGCGGACAGGTGTCGAGACCGTGTTCATAGAGGCCAGGGCCGCAGAGCAGGTGGTGAGGCGGCGGTTGGAGCAGAGGCTGGAGCAGGAGGGCGAGCCGTCGGACGGGCGCTGGGAGATCTACGCGGCACAGAGGGCGGCCTTCGAGCCGCCCCAGGAGGACGAGGGCGCCAGGTTGGTGGCCGTGGATTGCGGCGCGCCGCCGGACAGGTGTGCCGCGCTGGCGGTCTGCATGGTGCGGGTCCCCGGGTACCATGAGCCGTGATCTGCCGGCCATCACCCGCCACGTGGCGGAGGCCCTGGTCCGGCATCTGGTGCTCCCGGGGGGTGTGACCGGCTTGGCTGAGGTGATGGCCTTTCTGGCCGGCGACATGCGGGAACGGCTTCTTCTGAGGCGGTGCAGTTTGGGATGGACGGACATCGCGGTAGATATGGAGAAAGAGTGGGACTGATTGCTCAAGTATCGGCGCGAGAAGGCCGATACTCCATGACAGGGGAGCGGCCCCGTTCAGGAAGCTCAGACTACCTGTCCCTCAGCCCCCTCCCTTTCTCCTTGCGCCCTCTGGAGCCCATCCCCCAGAGGGCGTCTCAATCTCTGTACTTCCTTGCGTTGCGTATTCCTGCGTGTGGAGTTGAATTCGTAGCAGCAGCCACCCGTGCCTTGTTCGGTGACGGGCTTGTGATATACACCTGCGAGCAGACTACGTCCAGGGGCTGGGCAATCGGGCGGCATGGCCGAGAACCAGCGGTAGGCGGGAGGTGGGTATCCGATGATGAGTACGAGCTCCAAAGGGGTCAGCCTGGCCGGGTTGGTGCACGCGGACGAGGTGAGCGTGGCCAACGGCGTCATGGGCTTGGTTCGAGGCGGCAATATCAGCTTGAAGAACGGGGGAGCGGTGGCTCTACTGGCGAGCGAGGACGCCTCTCTGGCCAACGGGTACTGCCGGTGGTCTCTGGCGGGCGAAAACGCCTCGCTGCGGCGGGTGGGCGCCGGCGTGGTGGCCACCGGGAACGATATGACGGTGGAACAGGGTGGAGGGGTCTTGGTAGCCGCTGGGAATAGGTTGAATCTCACCACGGGGGGTGGTGTGGCGTTGCTGACCGGCAAAGCGGAGGTGAGGCACAGCCACCTGGGGTTGCTGGTGGCCGGCAAGGCCACACTGGGAGAGGGAGCTCGCGTGCTGCTTGGCACCAAGGAAGCCATCGTACTGGGCGTCACCGTGGCGCTGGTTCTGAGAATGCTGGGCCTGGCCGGGAGAGGCGGGCGCCGCCGGCCGGCCAAAGCCTAGCGGCCATAGGCGTCCGCTGCCGGGGAGGGTCGGCTATCATAACGCGGACCTCAGAAAGGCTGGTCCGTCATGAAAGTAGCGCTCACCGGAGCGGGAGGGTTCATTGGGTCGCATCTGGCCCAGCGCTTGGTCCGTGAAGGCCATGATGTCGTAGCTCTGGTCCGCTATACGTCGAGTGGCGCTTGGGGCCTACTCGATGAGCTGGCGCCGGGCATCCTCCAACACATCAGAGTGGTAGCCGGTGACCTCCGCGATGGGGAAGCGGTGAGAGAGGTGGTGCGGGGTGTGGATCTGGTATTCCACCTGGCGGCCCTCATCGCCATTCCCTATAGCTATCTGCACCCGCGGGAAGTGGTGGAGACAAATGTCATGGGCACCTACAATGTCTTGTCCGCGGTGCGCGAGTTCCAGGTGGAGCGCATGGTGCACACCTCCACCAGCGAGGTGTACGGAACGGCCCGCATCGCTCCCATCCCGGAGACGCATCCTCTGCAGGGTCAGTCGCCCTATTCGGCTTCCAAGATTGGGGCGGACAAGATAGCCGAGAGCTTTTTCTTAGCCTTCGGCACTCCGGTGGCCACCATTCGACCTTTCAACACGTATGGCCCACGTCAGTCCGCGCGCGCGGTCATCCCCACCATCATCACCCAGGCTCTGAGGGAGGGCCCGGTTCACTTGGGCAGCCTCCATCCCAGGCGGGATCTCACATTCGTGGAGGACACCGTGTCCGGCTTCCTGGCCGTGGCCGGATGTGACGCCTGCCTGGGCCAGGTTACCAACGTGGGGTCGGGAGCAGAGATCAGCATCGGGGATCTGGCGCGAACCATCCTGCGTGTCATGGGCCGGGAGGATCTGCCCATCGTGAGCGAGGAGGCGCGTACCCGGCCGGCCGGCTCCGAGGTCGAGCGCCTCCTATGCGACAACAGCTTGGCCCGCGAGCGCATGGGGTGGCGCCCCCAGGTGCCTCTGGAGGAAGGGCTGCGTTGCACGGTGGATTGGATTCGTGAGCATCAGGATCGCTACCGGGAGGGATACCAGGTATGAGCACCCCGGCAGTGCGGGGGTCCCGGCTGGCCGTGGTGCTGGCGGGAGGGCGTGGGACTCGCCTGGCTCCCTATACGGTGGTTATGCCCAAGCCGCTCATGCCGCTGGGGGACATGCCCATACTGGAGTTGGTCCTGCGGCAACTGCGGCGGTACGGGTTCCGGCAGGTGGTGCTGGCTGTTGGCCACCTGTCCCAACTCATCGAGGCCTACTTTGGTGACGGAAGCTCATTGGGCGTGGAGTTGGTCTACGCGCGCGAACGTGAGCCCTTGGGCACCGCCGGGCCGCTGGCGCTGATCTCCGGGTTGGACCGGGATTTCCTGGTCATGAACGGGGATGTGCTCACCTCCCTGGACCTTGGCGCCTTTCTTGACGCGCACAGCGTGGCCGGCGCGCCGGCCTCCATCGCTACCTATGAACGCACCAACCAGGTGGACTTTGGGGTGGTGCAGTCCAACGAGGCGGGATACGTCACCGGGTACGCGGAGAAGCCCGTTCACCGCTACCTGGTCAGTATGGGGGTATATGCCTTCTCGCCGGATGTGCTGACCTTCATTACGCCGGGAGAGCGCCTTGACTTCCCAGACCTGGTGCTCCGCCTGCTGGCGGCGGGCAGCCGGGTGCGGTCCGTGCCGTTCAGCGGATACTGGCTGGACATCGGTCGCCACGATGATCTGGCCCGCGCACAGGAGGAACTGGAGGCCCACCGGGCCGATTTCCTGGGAGAGGACGCATGATGTGGGATATTCCGCTATCCGAACTGGAGTACGGACCGGAGGAGGAGAGGGCGGTGCTGGAGGTGTTGCACTCCCGCTGGTTGACCATGGGAGAGCGCACCGCCACCTTCGAAGAGGCTTTTGCTGAGCTGGCCGGCACCCGTCACGCGGTGGCGGTGGCCAACTGCACGGTGGCCCTGCACCTGGCTCTGCTGGGCGTGGGCGTGGGACCGGGGGATGAGGTCATCGTTCCGGACCTCACGTTCATCGCCGGAGTCAATGCCGTGCGCTACACGGGGGCGGTCCCTGTGCTGGCAGACGTGACCTCCCCGCAGGATCTCACCATCTCCCCGGCCGACGTGGAGGCCAAGATTACGCCGCGCACCAAAGCCGTCATGGTCATGCATTACGGTGGCTACCCCTGCAACATGGATGCCGTGCACCGCATCGCGCAGGCGCATGGGCTGGCCGTAGTAGAGGACGGGGCCCACGCCCCGGGGGCGGAGTACCGGGGCCGGCCGGCCGGCAGCCTGGGGGACGTGGCTGCGTTCAGCTTCTTCTCCAACAAGAACATGGCCAGTGGCGAAGGAGGCATGCTGACCACCAATGATGAGGAGATCGCCCGCGCCGCCCGGCTTATGCGGTCGCACGGGATGACGGCGCAGACGCTGGATCGGCACAAAGGGCACGCCCATTCCTATGACGTGGTGTTGTTGGGGTACAACTACCGTCTGACCGAGATCGAGGCGGCTTTGGCGGCGGTCCAACTCCGGAAACTGGCGGAGTTCAATCAGGCTCGGGCGCAGCTGGTGGAGTACTATCGGGCCTTCCTGGCCGGTGTGCCCGGAGTAGAGATCCCCTTCAGTGGCTTCGGAGAGCCGGACCAGTGGCCTTTTCCGGCCCGCTCTTCGCATCACCTCATGGTGATCCTGCTTCCTGACGATGAGGTTCGTGGCCGGGTGATAGAGGGATTGCGCGAGCATCGGATCCAGTCATCGATCCACTATCCTCCGGCGCACTCCTTCAGCAACATACAGGAGGAGGCTCGCTCCGGGCGCGTGAGGATAGACGGTCTGGAGACAGTGGAGTCTGTGGCACCGCGTATTCTGACGTTGCCCCTCTCCCCCAGTTACGGGCAACCGGTGGCGGAGCGGGTGGCAGAGGTCATACAGGCATCTCTGTAGCGTGCTGAGGGGCTCTGTGAACCAGGAGACGGCGGGCGAGGAGATGGTGGCGGCGTCGGCTGGGTGCAGTAGGATGCCTCAAGTTCGTTGAGTATCGACTAGTTCAGGTAGTGCTAGCTTGACCTGGAGAGACTAGGTTGTCTATAGTGACGGGAAGTCAGAGACTGCTTCCCAGGTGGCCTGCATCATGGCGGAAATGGAAGTACCCGGCTATCAAGCTGAGGACCCGTCCGATTCGGAAGACATCGTAGGCCAGGCCTGCCGGGCCTATGTTGAGTTGACCAGAGCCGGCAGTGACGTGCAGGCGCGTGTCAACGAGGACCTGGTGGCCGTGGGCCTCACCTTCAGCCAGTTTGCCGCGCTTGAGGTGCTCTACAACAGGGGGCCCAGTTGCCAGCGTGACATCGCTCAGCGCATTCTGGCGCACAGCAGCGGCAACATGACACTGGTCATCGACCACCTGGAGCAGCGTGGGCTGGTGGAGCGCATACCGGGTCGCGTGGATCGTCGTATGATCGAGGTCCGGCTCACACTGACCGGGGAGGCTCTCATCAGCAACTTCCTTCCCCGGCACATGAATCACATCGCGGAAGAGCTCTGCGCGCTCACCTTGGATGAGATCCAAACGCTGAGTGAACTGTGCCGGAAGCTGCGACGCGGTCGCCCGGGTGACATGTGAGCATCCTGGGCCAGGTCGGCGATCTGCTGCAACTCCTCCGGCGAGAACACGT
Organism: Gaiellales bacterium; assembly: GCA_012719395.1. Lineage (GTDB taxonomy): Bacteria > Actinomycetota > Thermoleophilia > RBG-16-64-13 > RBG-16-64-13 > JAAYAL01. The sequence continues at coordinate 30,824 of JAAYAL010000073.1, forward strand.
GACCGGAAGGGTTGGAGGGGTTGCAGAGCGCCAGGGCCTTGGGTCGCTGCTGGAAGGCGCGCCGTAGCTCATCCGGGTCAAAACGGAAGTCCGGGGGGCGCAACTCCACAGAGAGGGGCACCGCTCCGCTCAGGATGCTGTCGGCCCCGTGGTTCTCGTAGAAGGGCGAGAACACAATGACGCGGTCTCCAGGCGCGCAGGCCGTGAGCAGCGCGCTCATCATGGCCTCAGTGCTGCCGCAGGTCACCACCAGGTGCACCAGGTGCGCCTCCGCATCCAAGTCCAGGCCCATGAACCGCGACTGCTTGGCGGCCAGTGCCCGGCGGAAGTTGGGCTGCCGGTGCTGCCGGCTTGATGGCTCCCCGAGTGGCTACCGGGGCCGGCGCAGGACCACCACGGAACGAGGTGCCGTCTGCAGGGTGGGCGCAGCCAGGCGGCGTTCGCTGCCCGCTTCGGTGATGTCCTCCGGCGACGGCTGCGCCGTGTCCACCACCCGCAGCCATTCTTGGGGTGTTCCCTGGTGGAGGGGGAAGGCCAGTGGTTCGCTCCAGCCGTTGACGATGACGTAGAGATCGTCGTCGTGGTGGGAAGTGCCGTCCAGGTAGAAGGCAAAGCTGTGCGAGTCCCAACTCAGATCGGGTTCCGGAGCCACTCCGTGCCAATGGACGTCCTCGCGCCAGAATCTGTTGCGTCCCAGGGAGGGATGGGCTTTGCGGAAGGCGATCATGAGTCGGGCAAAGCGAAAGAAATCGGCCTCGGTCTGCAGGCGACCCCAATCTAGCCAGGACGTCTCGTTGTCCTGGTTGAAGGGGTTGTTGTTGCCGTGTTGCGTGCGCAGGAACTCATCGCCGGCCACGAACATGGGAGTGCCCGCCGCCAGCATGAGCAGCGCGAAGAGATTGCGTGCCTGCCTCCGACGTAGAGTGGCCACAGCGGGCGGAACATCCTCGTTGCCTTCCCAGCCGCAGTTCCAGCTCAGGTTGTCCTCCCGCCCATCGCTGTTGCCCAGGCCGTTGGCTTCATTGTGCCTGCGGTTGTAGGAGACGAGATCGTATAGCGTGAAGCCGTCGTGAGACGTGACGTAGTTGATGCTCTGGAAGGGGTGGAAACAGTCCTGCAGGGTGTCGGGGAAAAGGTCATCGCTGCCGTAGAGACGGCGCATGACGTTGGGTACCTGCCCCGGATCCCCGCGGACGAAGGCCCGCACGTCGTCTTGGAAGCGCCCGTTCCACTGACGCCAGCTGAAACCGGGGAAGCCGCGTCCCAGTTGGTATGCCTCCAGGTCCCAGGCTTCGGCCACCATGACCAAGTCCCTATGGTAGCCGAGCGTGCTGAGTTCCGCGATGATGGCAGGATCGTCCGATTCCACATCCCCCTTGAGGTCGCGGGTGAAGACCGAGGCCAGGTCAAAGCGGAAGCCGTCCACGCGCATGTCCCGCGCCCAGTGGCGGACGCTCTGCTCCACCAAGCCGCGTACCACAGGGTGAGCTGTGCGCAGCACGTTGCCGCACCCGGCGAAGTCACGGTACTCGCCGGTGGCGGGATCCATGAGGTAGTAGCTCTTGTTGTCCAAGCCGCGGTAGCAGTACGTGGGGCCGGCCTCGCCAAACTCGGACGTGTGGTTGTAGACCACGTCCAACCAGACCTCAATGCCGGCCTCGTGGAGCGCGCGAACCATCTGCTTGAACTCGGGCACCGGATCTCCGGCGGCGTAGCCGGCGTGGGGTGCGAAGAAGTTGAGGGTCATATAGCCCCAGTAGTTGCCTTCCTGCGGGTCATACTGTTGAACAGGCAGCAACTCCACCACCGTGATGCCTAGGTGCTGTAAGTAGGGGATCTTCTCGATAACCCCCAGGTAGGTTCCGCGTAGGCTCGCGGGCAACTCAGAGGTGGGCGAAGCGGTGAAGCCCTTGACGTGCATCTCGTAGACGATGGCATCGTGACCGTGCCGCGGGCAGGGGGTGGCTCCCCAGTCAAAGCGTTCGTCCGGCTCGGGAAGCCGGCCGAGGGGCGCCTTCCCCGCGGTGGGACCCGGCCGGGCGCAGGCCCGGCGGTCGTAGTTGGGCGGGAAGAAGACGCTGCGCGCGAAAGGGTCCAGTAGCACCTTCTCCCGGTCGAAACGATGACCTGCCGTCGGTGTCCAGGGGCCGCTGACCGCGTAGGCGTAGAGTGTGGCGCCTTGCACGTCCTCCAGTGGCAACCGGCAGTGCCAGATGCGGCCGCTTTTGTGGCGGGCGGGATCCAGCTGGAAGGTGAGGCAAGGGTGGACGGGGTCGGACTCCCGGTAGAGTAGCAGCGTGACCCCGTGGGCGAACTTGGAGTAGAGGGCGAAGTTGATGGCCTGTTCTTGCTCCAGGTACGCGGCACCCAGCGGGGTGGGGCTTCCCTCTCCCCGGTGCCAGCGATCGGTATGAGTCCATCCCCGCGTGGTCACTCGCGTGCCTTGACCTTTCTCTTGGTGGGAGATCAGAGTGGCCGGATTACCACGTTCGCCAGGTACTGGTTTCGGAAATCCGTCGTCTGCCCAATCCCTGCGGAGCCGTCTGACACCAAGCGCACCGAAAGGGGCTTGCCGTGCCGGTGAGACAGCCCTTGGACCAGGCGCAGCACCTGGGCCACGCGTTCCGGGTCCTCGTCCACGCCCACGGGGTAGGTGTCCACCCCCAGCCCACAATGCATGGAGAGAAACAGGTTGCGCTCCAGGGGGAACCGCCCGGCTTGGTACTCGTCGGCCAACTCGAAGTCCTCCAAGCAGGGCAACATGAGCCCGCAGAGCCCCACGGGGCGGGGGTTGCGCCGGCGCAGGAAATCGGTGATGCGCAGGTAGAAGTCCGAGGTGACGGAGCGGTCGAAGCTGCCCTCCAGGCGGCGGGCGAGCCCTATCAGGCTGCCTGCGCCTCGGAACAGCGGGGCTACCGAGGAGTCGAGCCCCAAGTAGCCGGGCTCATCCTTCAGCAACGACTCCACTTCCCACCAGGCCTTTTCCACATTCTGCAGCCATCCCTCCAGCGTGCTCTGGCCGGCGGCCAGGTTGGTGGGCTGGAGGCCCACGGCGAAGCCCTCGCGTTCGAAGCGGGCGGAGGGGAAGTAAGGGCTGGAGGGTGGATTGTTGAAGGTATAGGCGAAGCGGAAGGTGTTGCCCGGGTAATCCTCTATGATCCGGAAGAGGACACGGGCGTGGTCCAGGGTAACCGGCGTGTTCCCCAGATCCAGGTTGAAGGAAACGCGATCCGTGAGGAGGAAGTGGGGCAGGATCTCCAGTGCGGCTGCGAAGTCCAGAGTCCCCGCTCCCAGCATGACGCACGGGTCGCCCACCGCCTTCTGCAGGGAGGTGACGTCTTTGCCGGGTGAGCAGATGCGCAGCGTTTGTACCTGGTAACCGGCTTCCACCAAGCGTTGGGAGACGCGCTGCAGCTTGGACACCGTATCCGGCCCCGGGTGTCGCGCGAAGGCACAGACGGTTCGAACCACCTTTGGGGTATCAGGGGCTGTCGGCTCCATGACACCCAGTCTACCTCTTCGGCAGGTGCCTGAGCCCACCGGGGAAATGGCGTAGAGTGGGCACGAAACGTGTGGTTGTAGTCTGTCGAAAGGGGTCGAGGGGTCCATGCGCCGGGATTACTTCTTCGATCGGTGGTCGCTCATCGCTTCCCGCCGCAATAGCCGCGGCCACGATGTGGCCGGTGCAGAGGCTTCGGCCGGCGTGACGCCGGGCAGGTGGTCAGAAGCCTGCGACTTCTGTCCCGGCAACGAGGATCGTACGCCCCCCTCCCTGCTGGAATTCGGCGGGGCCGACCCGCACGCCCCCGCGGGTGGATCCTCTTGGAGGTTGCGAGTCTTTCGCAACCGCTTCCCCATCCTGCCCGGTGATGCGGATGCCGCGGCGGCTGAGGCCGCCGCGGCGCCGCCGCTCTACCGGGTGCGACCTTCCCGGGGCGGCCACGAGGTGGTGGTGGAGTCGGCCCGGCACGACCTCACCCCTGGGAGTTTCAGCACGGCGGAGTGGGCGGATGCCTTCCGAGCCTACCGCGCGCGCATCGCCGCGCTGGAGGCGGAGCCGGGAACGGCATGGGTGGAGGTGTTCAAGAACCAGGGCGCTCTGGCGGGCGCGTCGCGGGAGCATAGCCATTCGCAGATAGTTGCGCTGCCGTTGGTGCCGGCGCCGATGAAGGTGAAGTGCAGGCAGACGGCTGCCGCGGAGTGCGGTTTCTGCCGGGTGGTGGCAAGTGAGATGGCAGGGCCGCGCATGGTGGCGGTCAACGATCATTTCGTGGCCTTCTGCCCCTTCGCTCCGCAATGGGAGAACGAGGTGTGGATCCTTGCCCTGCGGCACGTCGCCCGTCTCGATGCGCTGGGCGAAGCCGCCGGCCGCTCGCTGGCCCGGATGGTGCGAGACGTGGCCTCTGCAGTGGAGCAGCTCACCCCCTGCTACAACCTCATGCTGTTCAGCGGGCCTCCCGGCCGGGACTTCCATCTCCACCTGGAGATAGCGCCTCATTCCTCGGGGGCGGTGAAAGCGGGGTTCGAGCTGGCCACGGGTTTCTCCGTGCTCCGCATCTCCCCCGAGGAATCGGCCGCCCGCTACCGTTCGCTCATCTCGGGCACGGGCCCGAACTGATCGGGGGAGATCCCCCCCCACGCATCGTTGCCCGTGTCCTCCAACTCCGGGATGTAGTCGTCCAGCACGGGGAAGTCATGCAACTGTCGGTCGATGGCCGCGCGCATGAAGGAATCCACCCACCAGAAGATGTCGTGGGTGCGGATCACCCGTCTCATGCGCCGCATGCGCTCGTGCCGCTCGTCTTCCGGCATGGTGATGGCCTGCCAGATCGCATCGGCGGTTTGCTGCACGTCGTTGGGGTTGACCACCAGGCTCTGGCGACCCAGCTCGGCCGACACTCCGGCGAATTGGCTGAGGATGAGTACGCCGCGGGCCTTTTCGTTGCAGGTGCAGTACTCCTTAGCCACCAGGTTCATCCCGTCCTTGAGGGGCGTGACCAGAGCGGCGTGGCTGGCGCGGTAGTAGGCCAGGAGGTCGGTGGCGGGGAGGCCGCGGAACATGTAGTGCACCGGCACCCAGCCGCAGCGCGTGAACTCGCCGTTGATGCGGCCCACCAAGCGCTCGATCTCCTCCTTGAGCGCGTCGTATGTGGGGATACCCGTGCGACTGGGCACAACCACCTGGATGAGATTGACCTTGCCGTGTATCTCGGGGTGCTGTATCAGGAAGCGATGGAAGGCTTCCAGGCGATGGGGGATGCCCTTGGTCGTGTCCAGACGGTCAACTCCCAGGATGATGTGGCGTCCGGCCAGGTTCTGGCGAATCTTGGCGGCCTCGCGTCGCGTGTCGCGCTCGCTGGCGCGGCGGCTGAACCAAGCGTAGTCAATGCTGATGGGGAAAGCCCCCAGGTGCACTTCCCGTTCGTCCAGCCACACCCGGTGCAGGGAGCCCACAGCGCGCACTTTCGTTCCCCGGATGAGCTGGCGCACGCACTGGATGAAGTTGCGGCGGTCCCGCTGGGTCTGGAAGCCGAGCAGATCGAATTCCAGCAGGCCGCGCAAGAGAGTCAGCCGTTCCGGGAGCTTCATGAAGATGTCGGGTGCTGGGAAGGGTATGTGCAGGAAGAAGGCCAGCGTCTGGAAGCGGCCGAGGCGACGCAGTTCTGCACCCACCATCATCAGTTGGTAGTCGTGGACCCAAATGAAATCGTCGGGAGAGGCGATGCGGGCTGTCTGCTCGGCGAAGCGACGGTTGACCTCACCGTAGGCCTGCCAATACGGGGGGTCAAAGCGGCACTGCGAAGGCAGATCATGGAACAGGGGCCAGATGCTCTCGTTGGAATACCCCAGGTAGTACTGCTCGTACTCGCTCCGGGAGATGGTGATGGGCACGAAGGTGCAACCCAAGTCCCGGCTGGCTCTCGCCACTGCCGTGCGCAGCCGCGGGATCTCCTCCGAGGTTCCCGGCCAGCCCAGCCAGGTTCCACCCCGGTTGCGCAATACAGGCAGCAGAGCCGTGACCAGCCCCCCGGAGCCGGGTCTGACGCTGGGGCTTCCGTCGGGCGAGTGGCTGAGCGCGAAGGGCAGCCGGTTGGAGACTACGATGAGCCTGTTTCGCCGGGTACTGGTCACGTTCTCTCCTTTTGGATTCCCCTGAGGGGAGAGCTTGGCAGTGGGCGAGTGGGCGAGCGGTTGCTACAACTCAATACGCCCTTGAACCGTCTTATGATGAAGCGCGACCATCAGCGTGAGGTACTCTCGCAGGTGACGGGTTATCAAGAAGTTCTCCCTTACGAATTCCCGAGCGCGTTCGCCCATTCGCAGGCGCTCCTCCTCGTTGAACAGCAGGTAGCGGATGCGCAGGGCCGCCCCTTCCGGGGTATCCACCAAGAACCCGGTCTGATGGTTGACGACCTGCAGCCGGATACCACCGGCGTTGCCGCCGATGACCGGTCGTCCTTTCCACATGCCTTCGGTGACGGTGAGGCCGAAGCCCTCTCGCAGCGACTTCTGCATGATGATGTCCGCAGCCCGCTGCAGTGCGTTCACGATCCGGGGCGATGTTTCGGTGGTGGGGAGAGGCAGGACGCAGACTCCCGGTAGGTCCGCGGCGGTGCGATTCACCTCCTCCAGCACGGTCTCACCCTCCGGGTCGTCACTGGCCCCGCCTCCGGCCAGCACCAGCTGCAGTTCCGGGGCGAAGCGACTCGCCAGCAGATACGAGTTGATGACCCCCAGCGGGTCCTTGAAACGGTCGAAGCGCGAGATCTGCACCACCAGCGGCCGATCGGGGTTGATGCCCACACCGGCCACCGTGGCCCGGACCTCCTCCTGGGAGAGCTCAATGTTCTTCTCGCTCAGGGGATCGATACTGGGTGGGATGATGAATACCGGGTGCGGCAGCACCTGAGCGAAGTCCGGCAAGGAGAAGACGCTGGCGTCGTAGCCGGCCACCTGCCCGCGCAGGTACTTCCACACGGGACGGGAGGGATGGCTGAGATCGATGTGGCAGCGCCATATCCATCGTCCGCGGCGATCGGGGAACCGGCTGAGCAGGGCGGCGGGTTGTGGATCGTGGATGAAGACGAAGTCGGCCTGGCGCAGGGTGGTGCCCAGTCTTTGGGCGTTGGCGGCATTCATGTCCTCGTAGTGCTGCAACTCCCGGTTCACGGGAGCCACCGGCTCACCCTGCAGCGCGTTGTGGAAGGTCTTGGTGGTAGCGTAGAAAGTCTGGTCGCCTTCGATCACCTCCCACGAGGCCTCCATGCCCAACTCATTCATGAAGGGGACCATCTTCTCCAGGATCTCGGCCACCCCGCCTCCCACCCGGGTGCTATTGACATGGACCACGCGCGCGCCGTGCAGCGGGCGGGCCAACTGCTCCAGCTGGTCGATCACGGACCGACCCACCACGGGCACGTAGGACTCCAGCCGGGGGCTCACGGGTGCACCACGGTGGTCGGGACCTGGAAGTACTGTGCGAAGAGCCGGGTGAGGCGGGTGCGCAGTGAGGCGAGCGAGCCGAAGTAGGGATCGAGAGAAGCCAACCGGGACTGCAACTCCTCGTGGGGGTCTTCAAGGCAGGTCAGCCAGGCGCGGAAGTCATCCACGCCGGCCTCCGTTCGTCCGCGGGCGTCGATGAAGTGGTAGAAGATGCTGGCGGTCGACATCTGCGCCGCAGCGGCCGGGAGTTCCTCCGGAGCGGCCAGCCGCCGGTGGGTGTCGAAGACCACCAGAAGCCCGCGCAGGAAATAGAGCTGCTCTGTCAGCGCCGCCGTGGGGATAACCGTGCATTCGTCCAGGCACTCTTCCAGCTCCTCCACCAGAGCCGCCCGCAGTGCCTCGATGTCCGGGAAGCCCGTGGGATCGATCACGGCCAGCCGCTCCGCCAGTTGCTGATCGTGGAGGGAGCGCTTTGCCCAGGCGGCGAAGTCGTTGTTGTACTCTCTCTCCGAGTAGCTGGGACGGAGCAGTGTTCCCCAGAAGTGGTGGTAGATGGAATCCGCGGGGACATCGCGCACGGCGTTGCGAAGCTCCCGCAGGGTCTGGACCCGGCGCCCCACGGAAATGGTGGCCAAGGCGCAGTCCTTGATGACGAATTCTCCAGCCACTAGCTGCCACCTTTCCTCAGGCGCTGCCGTTGCGTTTCCGCGTGGTCCGCGGTTCCGGCGCCTGAACGGCCCCGGAACCTGACGGCGTGCAGCGGGAGCGACGTTTCTTGACCGCCTCGCGCAGGATGTATTCAATCTGGCCGTTGACGCTACGCAACTCGTCCTGCGCCCACGCCTCCAACTCGTCCCACAACGTGGGGTCAATGCGCAGCGCGAAATGCTTCCGGCCTGCCACGGTTACGCGTACAGAGTACCCGTGTTCACGACCGGGTGAACCTCAGACTCCCCGCAGAGCACCACCATGAGGTTGCTGACCATGGAAGCCTTGCGTTCGTCGTCCAGTTCCACCACAGAGCGCTCGGACAATTCGCGCAGGGCCATGTCCACCATGCTGACCGCGCCGTGCACGATCTTCTGCCGGGCCGCTATCACCGCTTCCGCCTGTTGCCGGCGCAGCATGGCCTGTGCTATCTCCGGTGAGTAGGCCAGGTGAGTGAGGCGTGCCTCCTCCACGATCACGCCTGCCTTGGCCAGCCTGTCCTGCAGCTCGTGCCGCAGTGCCACGGAGACCTCTTCCAGATCGCTGCGCAGAGTGATCTCATGCGCGCCCTCCGTCTCCTCCCCGTGGTCATACGCGTAGTTGCCGGCCAAATGGCGCAGCGCGGTCTCGCTCTGTGTGGCCACGTAGTTCTCGTAGTCGTCCACATCAAACATGGCTTGGGCCGTATCGCCGACCCTCCACACCACCACGGCCGCTATCTCGATGGGGTTCCCCCGCTTGTCGTTGACCTTGATCTTCTCCATGTTGAGCGTGCGTGCCCGCAGGGAGATCTTGTAGCGTCTGGGTCCCTGCCGCTGTGCGCGTGGTGCCTGCTTGCCGGATGCTCCCGGGATGCCGCTCATCTGTCGGGCCTTTGCCGCCGCCTCCTCACCCTGTGTGCCGGCCGGCCCGTTGGAGTAGAAGGGGTTGGCGAAGTGGAAGCCGTGCTCCCGCACTGTCCCCTTGTACTCGCCGAAGAGGAGGAGCACGCGCGCCTCATTCGGCTGCAGGGTGAAGTAACCTCCAAAACTGATGAACCCCAGGATCATTCCCACCATGCCCACGGCGAGCATCCACCAGACAATATCCTCGGCCGTGCCCGTCACAAAGGCCAGGATGCCCAGCGCCAGGCCGCCGAGGAGCAGCACGAGGGTCAGCGGCAGGGCCAGCCATCCGCTCAGTGTCTTCCGCGGGACCTCTCTGTTGGGCTGTGTACCATTCTCGGCCATGTGGCTTCCTCCTTCTTCGTGCGGTTCCTCGGGCTCACAGCTACTCGTATGATATCACAATAATATCGAAACCCGGTGTCAACAGTGGAGACCTTCGCCTCCAGTGGGTGTCACATCTTCGCCTCCGGATGCCCTTTCCTCTTGACATGGGGAGGGTGCGCGATTTAGTCTGTATATAGATCATCTATAGTTCAACGGTTTGCTGTTGTGTGGGCGGAGGCGCGCCGGGGCCGGCGCGGAAGCGGTGGCATGCTGAGGGGCATTCGTTAGGCGGGAGGTGCGGCGGTGACCAGGGGATTTGCGCCGGAAGAGTATGCGGCGCCGCAGTCGGTGGAGGAGGCGGTGCGCCTGCTTGTCGACCACGGGCCGGGCGCAGGTGTGATAGCGGGCGGAACCGATCTTCTGGTGCGCAGACCGGAAGAGCTGGAGTTGCTGGTGGATGTCTCCCGCCTGGGCCTCGATGGTGTAGAGGAGGAAGAGCGTGGGGGCCTGCGCGTGGGGGCCTGCGTCACCGCGGCTGCTTTGGAAGAGGACGTGCGCGTGGTGGGACGTGGGTGCTGGGGCGTGCTGAGTGAAGCCGCAGCGGCCCTGGGCACGCCCACGGTGCGGAACCGGGCCACGTTGGGCGGGAACCTCAGCAACGGTTCGCCGGCCGCTGATCTGGCCGTGGCGGTTCTTGCCGCAGAGGGCAAGGTGGAGACGGCGGGCTCCGGTATCCGTCGCTTCATCCCCATCGAGAAGCTGTTCCGCGGGCCCGGGCAGACGTGTCTCCACCCCGATGAGATCGTGGTTGCCGTTCACCTGCCGCCACCGCAGGTGGGGGAAGCGGGTGCGTTCCTGAAGCTGCGGCGCCACCAGACCGCCGTGGATATCGCCACGGTGAGCACCGCTGTGGTGGTCCGGATGGAGGGAGGCGAGTGCCGTCACGCGCGGATTGCGCTGGGAGCGGTGGCGGGTACTCCCATGTTGGCCACGGAAGCGGCCTCCTTCTTGACCGGCAAGGAACTCACGGCGGACGTGGTGAGGCAGGCGGGGGAGATAGCCGCGCGCGAGGCACGGCCCATTGACGATATCCGCGCCTCTGCCTCCTATCGGCGGCAGATGGTGGCGGTGCTGGTGCGGCGGGCTCTGGAGACTGCGTGGGGGAGGTGCCGGGCATGACGGCGAGCAGGGTGAGCATGGTTGTGAACGGTGCCCGCAGGGAACTCCTGGTTGAGCCTCACGAGCGCTTGGTTGACATCCTACGCGGGCGTCTGGGGCTGCTGGGTGTGAAGGAGGGCTGCGGCGAAGGGGAGTGCGGTACCTGCACCGTGCTCCTAGACGGCAAAGCGGTCTCCTCCTGTCTGATGCTGGCGGCACAGGCTGACGGCTGCGAGATCCTTACTATCGAAGGCCTTTCCGCGGAGGGCACGCTTCACCCACTGCAGGAGGCCTTCATCCGTGAAGCCGCCATCCAATGCGGGTACTGTACTCCCGGCATGATCCTGGCCGCCAAGGCGTTGCTGGACCGGGAGCTCGATCCCAGTGAAGGAGCGGTGCGACGGGCCATCTCCGGCAACATCTGTCGGTGCACCGGCTACGACAAACCGGTCAAAGCCATTCTGGCCGCGGCCCGACAGATGCGGGAGGATGCGAGATGACCCCCCTGGAAACCACTATCGCCCCTCTCAAGGTCGTCGGCACCCGGGCGGTGCGCATTGATGCCGTGGACAAGGCTACCGGCCATGCTCGCTTCGCACCCGATCTGAACCTGGAGGGCATGCTGCACGCTCGAATTCTGCGCAGTCCTCACCCGCACGCGCGGGTGATATCCATTGATGCATCTCGAGCCTGGAAGGTACCTGGGGTGCGCGTCATTCTCCCGGCGGGCGAAGTGCCGCGGGTGGTGGGCACCTGGTTCAACCTGCGCAGCGAGAAAGAGATCAAGAAGCTCTTCATGCAGGATGACAAGGTCCGTTTCGTCGGCGACCCGGTCCTGGCTGTGGCGGCGGAGAACGAGGAAGCTGCGGCAGAAGCGCTCGACGTGATCAACGTGGAGTACGAGGTGCTGCCGCACGTATTTGACCCGTTCGAGGCCTTGGCACGTGACGATATCAAGATCCATGCCCGCGGCAACGTGGGGTTCCATGTGCTCAAAGAGTATGGGGACCTTGAGCAGGGTTTCGCGCAGGCGGACGTGGTGGTGGAGCATCGCTACGTCACCTCCAAGCAGAAGCATGCCAGCCTGGAGCCCTGTGCCACCTGCATCGCGGACTACAGCAGCGGACGCCTCACCCTGTGGTCGGCGTCGCAGGTACCGCACTGGGTGCTGATGTACTTGGGGCTGACGCACAATCTGCCGGTATCCCGCATCCGCGTGATCCGGCCTTACGTGGGGGGCGCTTTCGGTAGCCGCGCCGGCGTGGTGCCGGGCTCGGAACTGATGTGCACCTTCCTGGCCCGCAAGGCGGGGCGCCCGGTGCGGCTGGCCTTCAGTCGAGAAGAGGACTTCTCCACCACGGAATCCCGCCATCCCTTCACCATAGACATGAGATCGGGCGTCACGCGTGACGGCCTTCTGGTGGCAGCGGATGCCCACATCGTCATGGACGTGGGTGGCTACGGCACGCACTTCGTGAGCGTGCTGGCGGACGCCCTGGGCACCGGCGTGGGTTTCTACCGTGTCCCCAACTACCGTTTCGAGGGCACCTGCGTCTTCACCAACAAGGTGCTGGGCGGTGCCTTCCGTGGCTATGGCAACCCGCAATTCAACTTCGCGCAGGAACAGCAGATCGATGCTCTGGCCGAAGCAATCGGCATGGATCCCATAGAACTGCGCATCAAGAACTATCGGGGTGCGGGAGAAGTGGACCCGGTGTTCGGGGTTCAGGTAGGAAGCGACGGTTTCAAGGAGTGCCTGTGGCGGGGCGCGGAGGCGATCGGTTGGAAAGGGTGGCGTGAGCGGAAGCCGGCGCCTGCCGCGCTGGAGACGGCCGGTAATGCCACTCCGAGTGGTGTGTCCGGCATCAAGCGGGGCATAGGGCTGGCCGCCCATCAGCACGGCACGGGTGCCCGCTTTGGGCTGCCGGATCCATCGTCCGCCATTGTCATGGTCAACGTGGATGGCTCCATCGATCTCCTCACGGCCTGCGCGGACGACGGTCAGGGCAACCGCACGGTGCTGGCGCAGATAGCGGCCGAGGTGTTGGGCGTTCGCTTGGAGGACGTCACGGTCTCCGATACTGACACGGCGGTGGCCCCGCTGGATGCCGGTACCCACGGCAGCCGTCAGACCTACTGCGGTGGGGTGGCGGTCATGCGGGCCGCGGCCGACGCCCGCGCAAAGGTGCTGGACCTGGCGGCCGAGTATCTGGGGACGTCGGCAAGCCGGTTGACGATCACGGACGGCGCGGTGAGGGATGCGGAGGCGCCGGACACGTCTGTGGATCTCCCCACGCTCATGCGCCATTTCCAGGTGGGGGACTTCTCGCGGTGCCATCAGGTCATCGGCAGTGAGTCCGGGGTGACTGAGGCCCAGCCGCCTGTGTTCGGAGCCACCTTCGCTGAAGTCGAGGTGGACACGGAGACGGGGCAGGTGAAAGTGGTGAAGATGGTGGGGGCCTTTGACATAGGTGCTGCCATCAATCCTGCGCATTGCGAGGGCCAGATCACCGGCGGCCTCACCATGGGAGTGGGGTACGCGTTGACAGAGGGCCTCATCATTGAGGAGGGGCGGGTGGTCAATCCCGGCTTCCGAGACTACAAGGTGCTTCGCGCCGATGACGTGCCGGAGTTGATCCCGGTATTGGTGGAGAGCCACGAGCCCACGGGTCCTTTCGGGGCCAAGGGCTTGGGGGAAGCCACCATGATCAGCAGTGCCGCTGCCATTGCCAATGCCGTGCACGATGCTATCGGTGTCCGCATGTGCGAGCTCTGTATCACTCCGGAGCGGATACTCACCGCGCTACAGGAGTCTCAGCAGCGATAAGTGGGGAGGCGCCGGGGGGCGTGGCTTGACGGGGGGACGGGGGAACGGGGCGGAACCCGCCGGGGGGCGGGTTCCGCCCCGAAATCCAAATTGGGGCTTGACACGCCGCGCAACGAGACTAGAATGAGCGAAAAGGTCTGATAACAATACCTTTCGAGGGGAGAGCGGCGTGAAGGTCCCCATCTCGCTCACAGTCAACGGCGACACGTACGATTTGGCGGTGGATCCCTGGCGGACGCTCGCGGAGGTGCTGCGGGAAGACCTTGGGCTCACCGGGACCAAGGTGGGCTGCGGGCACGGGGATTGTGGTGCCTGCACCGTCATCCTGGACGGCCGTCCCGTGGTCTCCTGCCTCACCATGGCCATGGATGCCAACGGGCGGCAGGTGCTCACTGTGGAGGGCCTGGCTCCGGCCGGCGATGAGCTCCATCCCATCCAGAAGGCATTTGTGGAAGGGGCCGCCATCCAGTGCGGTTTCTGCACCCCGGGCATGGAGATGTCCGCCTACGCGCTGCTGCAGGCCAACCCCCAACCTTCCGAGGAAGAGATCCGTAGGGGGCTGAGCGGAAACCTCTGCCGCTGCACGGGCTACAACAAGATCATCGAAGCGGTGAATACGGCTGCGGGCTGGATGGTGGAAGGGGCCGGGGGGCCGGGGGGCCGAGGTACTGGTTCGTCCGCGGGGGAAGGCGCGGGCGGCAGGGGGGCGGTGCCTCTGGGGAACGCACCGGGATGCAAGGATGGACCGGCCGATGCGGGCGAGGGGGGCGCGTGATGCTGCCGCACATCGAATACCTGCTGCCGGAGACCCTGGAGGAGGCCTGCCGCCTGCTGGCCGAGGCGGGTGACGGTGGAGTGGTCATGGCCGGGGGTACCGACCTGCTGGTGAAGATGAAGGCCGGAGGGGTGGTACCCAGATTGGTGGTGGCGCTGGGTCGGGTGCCGGGCTTGGACCGGATCGCATTCTCGGAGCAGGGAGACGTGTCCATCGGGGCAACAACCCGCCTGGCCGACGTGGCCGGCAACGAGCGCATCGCGTACGAGTTGCCGGCGGTGGCGGAGGCCGCAGCCGACACGGCCACTCCTCAGATACGCAACATGGGCACCGTGGTGGGCAACCTCTGCAACGCGGCACCTTCGGCAGACAATGCGCCCTGCCTCCTGGCACTGGAGGGCAGTGTCTCCATTCAGGGACCTTCCTCCTTGCGCGAACTCCCCTTGGCCGAGTTCTTCAAAGGCCCGGGGCTGACGGCACTGAGCTGCGGAGAAATCGTAACGCGGGTGGTGGTGCCCAAGGTCGGCCGGGCAAGCGGGCTCTCCTATCGCAGCCTTTCTGCGCGGGGGAGGGTGGACATCGCGGCGGCGGGCGCGGCGGCGCTGGTGGAACTGGCCGATGGGGTCTGCTGCAAAGTCAGAGTGGTGCTGGGAGGTGTGGCGCCGGTGCCGTTGCCGGTGCCGGAGGCGGCCCAGGTGCTGGAAGGCACGGAGCCTGCTGCGGACCGCATTGTGGCGGCGGCCGCCCGGGCGGCCGCCGCCTGCACTCCCATTTCTGACGTGCGGGCCTCCGCGGAGTATCGGCGCCACGTGGTGGAAGTCCTGACGCGGCGGGCGCTGGCCCAGGCGCTGGAGCGAGCACAGGCGAATGCGGGGAGGGCATCGTGAGCGACCTGATCGGCACCAGCGTTTCTCACCCGGGGGCCGCAGCCAAGGCCCGCGGAGCGGCACTCTTCACAGATGACATGACGCTGCCCGGGATGCTTCATGGGCGCCTCTTGCTCAGCCCTCTTCCGCATGCGCGCATCTTGAGTATCGATACCTCGAAGGCCTCTCGTCTCCCCGGTGTGAAAGCAGTCATCACCGGCAGTGATCTGCCGCGCGTCTCCTACGGCAACTGGCGCCTGTTCCCCGAGACGCAGGACGAGTACGGGCTCGCCCTTGACCGGGTCAGGTTCGTAGGCGATGAGGTGGCGGCGGTGGCGGCCATCGATCGCGACACGGCGGTGGAGGCGGCGACGCTGATCCAGGTGGAGTACGAGGAACTGCCTGCCGTGTTCGACGTGGACGCGGCCATGGCGGAAGGGGCTCCTCTGCTTCACGACTGCGCCGGCAACGTCAGCGTGGAGCGACGCATTGACTACGGCGAGGTGGATAAGGGCCTGGCCGCAGCGGACTACGTTCGCGAGGACACCTTCACCGTTCAGGCGCAACTGCACGGATACATGGAGCCATGCTCGGCTCTGGCTCGCTGGGAGCCGGATGGGCGTCTCACCGTGTGGACCTCCACGCAGACCCCGTACATAGTGCAGTGCCATCTGGCCTCCACGCTGGGGCTGCGGGAGAATGATGTCCGCGTCATCAAACCGGCGGTGGGCGGGGGCTTCGGCGGCAAGATGGAGCTGCGCTCCTGGGAACTATGCGCCGCTTTCCTTTCCCGCCTCACCGGCCGCCCCGTGAAGTTCACGCTGACCCGGGAGGAGGAGTTCATCCTTGCCCGCCGTCGCCACCCCATGAAGCTGCGTTCCAAAGTGGGATTCCGCAAGGACGGCACGCTCGTGGCCAAGGACCTGCAGATCCTGCTGGACGGCGGCGCCTACAACGCCATGGGTCCCACGGCCACGTTTCTGTGCGGCAACTTCGGGGCCATGCTCTACCGCTACCCGGCCTACCGTTTCTGGGGTCGGCACGTCTACACCAACAAGCCCCCGGCCAGCGCTATGCGCGGCTTCGGGGCGCCGCAATCGCTGTTCGTCTCCGAGTCGCAGATGAACATGGCGGCAGGAGAACTGGGGATCGATCCTATCGAGTTGCGCATCAAGAACGCCATGCGCACCGGCGACGTGATCCCGGACGTGGCCACCATATCCAGCTGTGGCTTCATCGAGTCGCTGGAGAAGGTGGCGGAGATGAGCAGGTGGAAGGAGAAACAGGCCAACTGTCGGCCCGGACGTGGCATCGGCGTGGGCTGCTACAGCTTCATAAGCGGGGGTGTCTTCAACTGGTTCAACACGCAGTACCCTTTCACGGCGGTGGAGGTGCGTGCCTTCGCCGACGGGACCGTCCACCTGCTTACCATGGCCTCTGACATAGGGCAGGGGTCGGACGGGGTGCTGGCCCAGATCCTGGCCGGCGAGCTGGGGCTGCGCATGGAAGATGTGCGCGTGACGGCGGCCGACACCGCCATCACCCCTCAGGCCGATCTGGGCACGTGGGGCAGCCGGGTCACCCTCATGGCGGGGAACGCCACCCTGGATGCCGCGCGGCAGATCAAGGAGGAGCTGTTCGGCGCCCTATCGGCACGTTACGATCTCAACGTCATCTACGATCTGGAATGCCGCGGCGGCCGCGTGCAGATCAAGGGCGGCAAGAAGGACAAGAGCCTCAGCTTTGGCGAGGCTGTGGCGCTGGTACAGCGCGCCAACCGCGGCAAGCCGCTCGTTGCCCGGGGCTACTACACGCCGCGCGGCAAGGGTCTGGTGACGCCGGCCTTCAGCTTCGGCGCCCAAGTGGCGGAAGTCGAAGTGGACACGGACACGGGCGTGGCAAAGGTGGAGCGCATGTGGACCGCGCACGACTGTGGCGTGCCGATCAACCCGGCCGGCGTGGAGGGACAGCTGGAAGGATCCATCCACATGGGGTTGGGCTACGCGCTCTCGGAGGAAGTGGTGACCGTCAACGGTCGCATGGCCAACGCCTCCTTCCTAGACTACAAGCTGCCCAGCACGTTGGACATGCCTCCGGGTGAGTCGGTCACCATCGAAACCTACGAGCCGGAAGGCCCCTTCGGGGCCAAGGAGGCGGGCGAAGGCCTCGTCTCTCCCACGGCCCCGGCTATCGCAGACGCCGTGTGTCAGGCCACGGGGTACCGTTGCCAGGATTTGCCCATCACCCCGGAGAAGATCCTGCGCGGTTCCTCTGGGATGGCGTTCGGCCCGTCTGC
>JAAYAL010000011.1 GCA_012719395.1 Gaiellales bacterium
CGCGAGTTCGCGGGGAATGACGTAGTAAATCATTTCACCCCTCGCTACCCGAAGGCCTATGACCCCCAATATCGAATATCGGCCTTGAGGCCTGCGGCTTTGAGACCATGTGATAATGATATTGTGTGATTGGCTATCCGTCCAAGGGACGTGGCACGGGAGATGGGCTTGACCGACGAGAGACCCGAGAATACCCCGGTTGATGTCCAACCAGAGCTGACAGCTCCGGAAACCTCCGAGCTTCCCCTTTTCGAAGGCCGTTACCGGCTGGGCCCGGTGCTGGGCCGGGGGGGGACCTGCTCGGTCTACCGCGCGTGGGATCTGCAGTTGCAGCGCTACGTGGCCATCAAGAGGCTGGAGCCTCCCCTGAGCGAGGACGAGCATCTGCGCGCACGCTTCCACCGCGAGGGCCGTGCTATTGGGCGCCTCTCCCACCCCCATGTGGTCACACTGCTGGACCACGGTTCCACCCCCACCGATGAGTACCTGGTCTTCGAGTACGTGGAAGGGCGCTCCCTCAAGGACCTCATCACCGCCGATGGTCCTCTCGCTCCAGAGCGGGCCGGGCAGATCGCGGGGCAGATAGCCGAAGGGTTGGCCCACGTCCATCTTGCCGGGTTGGTGCATCGGGACGTCAAACCCCAGAACATCCTTCTGGACAGCGAGGATCGTGCGTGCCTCACGGACTTCGGTATCGCCACCGGGCCCGAGTGGACACGGGTGACAAGGGCCGGCGCCATCGTGGGCACCAGTCGCTACATGTCGCCCGAGCAGATCCAGAACCGACCGGTCGATGCCCGCTCCGACATTTACTCCCTCGGCCTGGTCCTATACGAGATGCTGGCGGGTCGACCGGCCTTCGATGGTTCCAATATCGCCGAGATCGGGCGAAAGCACCTCAAAGAGCGACCGGAAGCACTTGGCTCACTGCGCAACGACCTGCCGCCCAGCCTGGAGCGCGTGGTGATGCATTGTATCGAGAAGCTGCCGGAAAGCCGCTTCCAGTCCATGGAGCAGCTGCTCGGGGCACTGGTGGGCCTCGGGCTCTACGAGCCCCGTCGGGGAACGGACGGGCTTCTGGACTTCCTGCGCCGTGGGCGCGAGGACAGCCTGAGTGACAACGCCGGGTGGACTCCGCCGCCTGACACCATGATCGCTCCGCCTCCCGGCCAACGCAGGGCCTCTGTCATGCGCGGGCGGCGGGCCCGTTCACGCAAGAACATCTGGGTCTATGCCCTAGGAGCGGTGGTACTACTGGCGGCTCTGGCCGTGGGCTTGTCCCTCCTCTTCTCTGGGCCCACGTTGGCACCATCGGTAGTGGGCATGTCCCTGGAGGAAGCCCGCGATGCAGCACAGCGGGCGGGGCTGAGGGTGGACATCACCGAGACACCGGTGCCGGACCAACCGGAGGGCACGGTGATAGAGCAGAGCCCGGCACAGGGTGAGGAAGTGGCGAACAAGACGTTGCGCTTGGTGGTGACCAGCGCCCCTGCCGCCATCCAGATCACGCGGATCATAGACGTGGACCCCGAAGGCGACGACGCGGAGAACCCGGATCTCCTCCCGCTCATCTACGATGGCGATGAGACCACGGCCTGGGTTTCGGAACCCTACGGTTCCTCCGACTTCAACGGTATCAAGAGCGGCGTCGGCATCTCTTTCGAATTGGAGAAGGAAGCCACCATGCTGCGCATCGTCACCAGCGATACGCGGTGGCTGGGCAAGCTGATGGTCCCCAACGAAGCCAATACCGCCCTCATGGAAACGGCTGACCTGGGTGGGTCTCTCACGCAGGTCATCAAGCTGCAGGACCCCATTCGCACCGGCCGTCTGTGGTTTACGAAGCTCGGCCGCGACGATCAGGGCTCCTTCCGAGTACAGCTACTGGAAGTCGAGTTCTACGAGTAGCCTCAACGGGGGCCGCCTCAACGGGGACGCTGACAGACGGCGGGGGCCTCGGATGAGGCCCCCGCCGTCTGTCAGCCTTGTGGTTCCGTCACCGACGTGGTGGTTGTGGGCTCTGTGGTTGTGGGCTCTGTGGTCGTGGTGGTGGCTTCGGTGGTGGTAGGTGCTTCCTTCACCACCACTATGCGCACAGTGCTCCCCTCATCAACTTCCTGATTGGCCCGCGGATTCTGCGAGTACACACGGCCCACCTCCTGCCCGGCCACCACCTGTTCCGTCACCTCGGCCTTGAGCCCCGCAGCCGCGAGATTGGAGATGGCCTGTTCCCGCGTCATCCCCACCACACCGGGCACGCGCACCTTCTTGATCACGGGCCCCGTGCTCACCTCAATGGTCACGAAAGAACCCTCGCCGATCTTGAGCCCGGCACGAGGGCTCTGCGCAGCCACCAACCCCTTGGCCACATCCGCCGGGGTCAGCTGGATCTGGGCCACCAGCTTGGCCTCGGTCAGCGTAGTGATGGCCCGCTCTTGCGTCATACCCACCACGTCCGGCACTTCCACCTGCCCTGCCGGTGGACCCGAGCTCACGTAGATCACCACGAGAGAGCCGGCAGCCAGAGGCTGGCCGGCGGCGGGATACTGCCTGGTCACCATGCCGGTCTCCATGTCCATGGACGGCTCTTGCTTGGCCTCCACCTGGAACCCGAAGCCCTGCAGCGTGGCGCGCGCCTCTTCCTCGATTGCACCCACCACGTCGGGCACACCCGATGGTTGATTGCCCGCCGAGAGCCAGACCTGGATGGTGGTACCCGCCGCCACGCGGTCACCCTTCTCCGGATCCTGCCGCATGACCTTGTCCTTGTCATACTTGGCGGAAACCTCCGCCGGGCCACCCTCCACCACGTGAAGCCCCAGAGCCTCGCCCTCCTGCTGTGCCTCGGCCAAGGTCATGTTGAGGAGACTGGGAACCTGCACCCTGTCGTCGTTTGCCCCCAGCAGCGAGACGGCGGCGTAAGCCCCGCCCGCCGCCAGCAGCAATATGATGATGGCCAGGAGCCAACCCAGGCCGCGGCGCCGACGCGGCGGACCGCTCATGGGCGACTGCACCGGCACCGTGCGCGGCTCGGTCCCGCGACGGATCTGGGTGGCCTGCAGCGGCGTGGCTTGCTGCTGGCCTGCCATCATGCGCGTGGGCTGCTCGGTGAATGCCGGTGGAAGCGGGATCTCGCGGCCCTGCTGGAACTTGGTCAGGTCATCCAAGAAGGCCTGCGCAGATGCGTAGCGGTCCCCCGGGCTTTTGGCGAGCGCACGCAGAATGATGTTCTCCAACCCCTCCGGCAGCCCCGCCGCCAACTCGCTGGGCGGGGGCGGAGGCTCGTGCACGTGCTGCATGGCAATGGCCACGGGATTGTCACCGTTGAAAGGCAAACGGCCCGTGGCCATCTCATAGAGAACGATTCCCAGCGAATACAGATCGGAGGCGGCCACGCTGGGCTCACCCTGCGCCTGCTCCGGCGATAGATAATGGGCCGTGCCCAGGATGGAGCCGGTCTGCGTCAGGGTGGTGGCGTTGCCCGCCCGCGCGATCCCAAAGTCCGTGACCTTCACCCGCCCCTCATCGTCCACGATGATGTTCTGGGGCTTGATGTCACGGTGGATAACGTCCTTGCGATGAGCGAAGCGCAGAGCCTCAAGGATCTGGGTGCCTATGGAGACAATGTGGTCTGCGCGCAGGGGCGCGTACCTCTGGATGATCTCCTTCAGCGGCCGGCCGGAGAGGTACTCCATTGATATGTAGTAGGTGCCCTCGGCTTCCCCCCGATCGTAGATCTGCACGATGTTGGGATGGTTGAGACCGGCGGCCGCGCTGGCCTCCCGCCGGAAGCGCTCAATGAACTCGGGGTCGGTGGCGTATTTGCTCAGGAGCACCTTGAGGGCCACGTCTCGCCCCAAGTGGCGATCGTGCGCCAGGTACACCTCGGCCATGCCCCCGGTCCCCAGCTTGCTGGATATCTCGTAGCGATTGTCGAAAACCCGGCCAATCACGATTTCCCGTCCTCCTGGCTCACTCCTGAGCCAGCGCTGCTTGTATGACGCTGCGGGCGATGGGCGCAGCCGCCGTACCGCCCGTCCCACCGTGCTCCACTATAACCGCCACGGCCACCTGAGGGTCGTCCGCCGGGGCAAAGGCAATGAACCAGGCGTGCGACTCTCCCTCGTCCACTTCTGCCGTGCCGGTCTTCCCCGCCACCTTGACTCCCTCGATAGCCGCATTTGTTCCAGTGCCCTCTTCCACCGCTCGCACCATGAGCTCCGACACCGTCTGCGCCGTGGCGGCCGTGATGGGCCGTTTCCATACCTGCGGCTGCGTCCGCTGCAACAGCGTCTGACGGTAGTCCCGCACCTCCGAGACGATGAAGGGCTCCATGATGGTGCCGCCGTTAGCGATGCCCGCTGCCACCAAGGCCATCTCCAACGGCGAGACGAGTACCTCCCCTTGTCCGAAGGAGACCTGGGCCACATGCGCTGTGTCCATGCCTGCCGCGTTGGGGAAGGAGCCTGTCTCGCCCCCCAACTTCCAGGGCAGGTCGCTCCCCACACCAAAGGCGCCGGCATAGCGCCCCAGCGTCGCAGCGCCCAAGTCCACTCCCACCTTGGCGAAGGTGGTGTTGATGCTCTTGACCAGTGCGTCGCTGAAGGTGTGCTGCCCATAGGCCTCGTCTCCGAAATTGGTGACCTCGTACCCCCCGGCCGTGAAGCTGCCGGTGTCGTCGAAGGGGGCGTCGGTGACAACCACGCCTTCCTGCAACGCCGCCGCCGCCACGATCACTTTGAAGACCGAGCCCGGCGCATAGGTGCCCTGAACGGCGCGGTCGAACAGCGGCCGACCCTCAGCAGAGAGGAGCGAGTCCCAGTCACTTTCCAGCGTGTTCGGGTCATAACGGGGATAGGAAGTCATGGCCAGAACCGCGCCCGTCTTGGGATCCAATGCCACCACCGCCCCCGCGCGATCCCCCAAGGCCTCCGCCGCCGCCCTCTGCACGTCCGCGTCCACCGTCAAACGGACATCGGCCCCGCGGCGGGGCTTTCCTGTGACGAGATCAATGATGTTGGTGATCTGCAGGATGTCCAACTCGCCGGCCAACTCCGGGTTGTACACACGTTCCACTCCCGCCCGCCCATACCGGATGCTGTTGTAGCCCAGCCAGGGAGCAAACAGGGAACCATCCGGGTAGGTGCGGAAGAAGTAGACGTCCTCTTGGGTGTTGGTCGCCGCTTCCACGCCGTCCGCAGTCAGGATGACCCCCCGCTCCACCCTCATCTGCCGCTCCACAGCGCGGGTGTTGCTGGGATCGGTGTTGAGGCGGGGAGCCGCGAATACCTGCCAGTAGGTCAGGTTGCCGATAAGCACCACGAACAGCGCGGCGAAGAACCAGAACAACCGGCGCATGGCCCTTTCCATCAGCCATCCCCTCCCCCCACCACCACGGGCACGCGTTCGGCCGCCCGTTCCCGCGCACCCTGCTCGCTGGCCAGGAGGAGGAGGGCCAGCAGGCCGAAGTTGGCCACGATGGAACTGCCGCCGTAGCTGACGAAGGGCAGAGTGATGCCGGTCAACGGAATGAGCTTGGTGACACCTCCCAGAATGAGGAAGGCCTGCAGCCCGAAGATGGCACCCAGGCCGGCCGCCAGCAGCCGGGAGAAGTCATCTCTAGCCGAGATGGCCACATGGATGGCCCGATACAGGAAGATCACGTACAGGAGGATCACCGCAACGCCGCCGACCAACCCCAGCTCTTCACCAATGGCGGAGAAGATGAAGTCCGTCTCCACCGCCGGGATAAGCGGTTGACCCTGCGTGGTGAGCAGATAGCCGTCGCCCAGCCCCCGTCCGAACACTCCGCCGGCGGCCAGGGCAAAAAGGGACTGCAGTATCTGGTAGCCGCGCCCGGAAGGATCTACCCAAGGATCCAGCCAGATGTCCACGCGCAATTGCACGTGCGGGAAGATCTGGTAGAGAACACAGGCGCCACCGGCGAAGAGGACCACGCCGGCCACCACATACAGCAGCCGCCCCGTGGCCACGTAGAGCAGGGCCAACAGCGCCCCGAAGAATAGCAGGCTGGTCCCCAGGTCCTTCATGAAGATCATGAGAGCCAAGGACAGCGCCCAGACAAGCAACAGAGGAGAGAGGTAACGGACCGGCGGGATGGCCATCCCCAGGAAACGGCTGGTACTCACAGTCAGAAGCTCGCGCACATCCGCCAGGTAGGCGGCGAAGAACACCACCAACATCAACTTCGCGAACTCCGGTGGCTGGATACCACGTGATCCCACGTAGATCCACAGCTTGGCGCCGTTGATCTCCCGGCCGAAGACTATGGTGGCCAGCAGCAGGCCGATCCCCAGCAGGCCGATCAGGTACTTGTAGTCACTCAGGAGGCTGAAGTGGCGGCGGAAGCACCCCAGTATGAGGACGAAGACGGCAAGCCCCACGATCAGCCAGAGCGCCTGGTCCAGCGCCCGAGAGGGATTCAGCCGGTAGATCATGAGGATACCGATGGTGGACAGAACGGCGGTGACCGGCAACAGATAGGGATCCGCCATGGGGACCAACAGCCGCCGTGCCAGATGCACGATGCCGAAAAGGCCTAAGAAGATCCCGCCGTACACCAGCGACGCCGGCGACAGTTCCTGCGCACCCCTCGTGTAGAGCAGGGCAAAGCCCAGGGTGGTGAGGAGCGTGGCCGGGAGGAGAAGGGCGAGTTCCCTGTTGCCCGTTCTCATGTACCGGTTACCAGGCCGCGCAGAAACCGCTGCCCCTCCTCTTTGGTGGTCACCTCATGCGCATCGACCCGGGCCTTCAGGTGCGGCCTCAGCGTGGAGTAGGGCGCCGAGCCCACTTCCACCAGCGTGAAGAGCTCTATGCCCAGCACGGTGTGAGGTACGCCCTGGTAGAGAGCCACGGAATCGCCGAACGTGCCCACATAGTAGACTCCGGAAAGGAAGACGGCGGTTCCCGCCACCGCTGCGGCCACCAGCAGAACGGCCACACCAACAACCAGTACCATCCGCCTGTGCCGCCGCACCCAGGCCCTGAGCCCAGTCAAGCCGCCGGGAGACAACGAGCCCGCCCCACCTTCCGTCCGGCGTGCCGGGCCCAACTCCACCGCGCGTGGTGTGTCCGCGGCGGCGTTCCCCTCTTCAACGAAAAGCACCACCACGGTGACATTATCATCGCCACCGTTGGCCAGAGCTTCCTTGACCAATACCTGGGCCGCAGCCTGTGGCTCGGCCGCCTTGCCCAGCAGTTCCGCCAGCCGCCCGTCCGCCACCTTCCCGGTAAGGCCGTCGCTGCAGAGCACGAGGCGATCCGCCACCTGCAACGGCAACCGGATGATGTCAGGCTCGACCTGCTCCTCCGTTCCCAGCGCCCGCGTGATCACGCTGCGATGTGGATGCACCGCAGCCTCCTCGGGCGTGAGACTCCCCTGCCGAACCATCTCGCCCACCAGCGAGTGGTCCCGGGTGAGCTGCTCCAGGACATCACTCCGCAGCAGATAGGCGCGCGAATCCCCCACGTGCGCCAGAATGAGCTCCACGCCATCCCACACTGCCGCCGTCAGCGTGGTGCCCATCCCCTGCAAGGAGGAATCCGAAAGGGCGCGCCTGAAGATCTCCGAATTCGCCTGGGCGACCATGTACTGCAGGTCTTCCGCGCTGCTCCCCACCGTGAGGGCGGAAACCGCCCGGCAGGCCGCCTCCGAGGCCACCTCGCCTGCCTGCGCGCCTCCCATCCCGTCACACACGGCCCACACACCATCGCCGGCCACGTAGGAGTCCTCATTCTGGCGCCTCACCAACCCGATGCTGCTGGCTGCCCCGTGCCGGACAATCATGGCCCCAACTCCACCATGAACACACCGTCACCGATGGCCACCTGGTCACCGGGGCCCAGGAGGGTGGGACCGCTGATCTCGCTTCCGTTCACGAAGGTCCCGTTTGTGCTTCCCAGGTCCTCCACCACCAAGCCCTCGGTCGTGACCGTGAACCGCGCGTGACGGCCGGACACAAAAGTGTCCTCCAGGTACAAACCGGCATCTCCCGAGCGGCCCGCCAGCAGAGGGCCGGCCCAAGGGACGGCCACCCGCGTCCCCTTTCGCATACGAGGCACCGAGGCTGCCACCAGGGACCACCCTGGCTGGGAGATGGCTCCGCCTTCGGGGAGAGAGCCGCCCGGAAGTCCTGTGCCCGCTGGGGAAGCGGAGGGAACGGCGGTAACCGGAGGAGAGGCCAGCGCGAGCCCCCGGCCGGCCGAGCGGACCACGTGCAGGATGAAGAGATAGAGGACCAGCAGGAATAGGAACTTCCCGATAAGCAGGACCAACTGCAGCATCAGTCGGTCTCCACCGTGATCTGGCTTTCTCCCAAAGTGATCACATCGCCGCTCCGCAGGATTGCCGAGTTGACGGTCCGTCCGTTGAGGAAGGTTCCGTTGGTTGAGCCGAGATCCCGGAGGTGGAGGCCACCGCTCTCCCTCACGATAACCGCATGCCGCCTGCTCACGTTGGGGTCATCCAGCCGATAGTCGGCTTCCGACCCACGTCCCAATACCACCCGCGCCGACCGGAATTCCTCCGAGTACCGCCCCCGCTTCAACACCACCACACCCGGCGTCGATGCCGGCCGCCCGGCAGGGTCTGCGGCCGAGATGGAGGCCTCCTGTGGGGGCGCCGCGGCCGCAGACGACGACACCGCAGGCCGGACCGCCGGATCCTGCTCCGCCTGCCCGGCCTCCACGAAAGCCGCACTGCTCTCCCCTGACCCGGCCCTGGGAGTATCCATCCCCAGCGGCGAAGCGACCCCCGACAGCGCCACGTTCCCCGTGCCGATGCCGAATTCGCCACTGCGCAGATCCGCATCCATCTCCACCTTCACGGCCGGGGCGCCCACCATGTTGAAGGCGTTCTTGCGCGCGTGATGCAGCAGATGATTCTGCAGCTGCCGGACCAGAGACTCCTCGTACGGCTGGAACCGATTGTAGTCCGACGGGCACAGGTAGACGGTGTATTCATGAGGGACGAACACACGAGAGGAGGAGGAGAGCTTGTTGTCTTCCATCTCCTTGACCAGCTTCCACGCCAGCTCAACAGGACGGACGTTGACGTGAGATCTCTTCCTGAACATACCCTGGAAAGCCCGGTCCAGCCGCGACTCAGCCTTTCGCATCAACCCCATGCTTGACCCCCAGCCGGCCGGTGTCTGCTGTAGGAACGACGACGGACGACACCAGGGCGATTATAGCGCAGGGCAGTAACGCCAAGAACGTGAGCCAGGGTCGGCCAGGCACGCCCAACCCCAAGGGCGGCAGGAGCATGAGCCCCGCGCCCACCAGGGAGACGTAGCCCGCCGATACCCAGAGCCGCCTCTCCGGGCTTCCGCGTAGCAGAACCTGGAGGGGAAACGCCAAGGCCGCCAAGAAGAGCGCCTGCAACACCAGTTCCGGCCGCTGATCCAGAAACCGCGCCGCCGCCAAGGCGACAGCACCCACGGACGGCTCATAGCGGGTGCCCTGCAGCACGGCGTCCCCCCCGGTGGAGAAAGTCCAGGGCAACACCGCCCACCCTTGGAAGCCTGCCGCCAGCGCAGTGGTGAATCCGGTCCACAGGCCAAGCAACGGGCCCCACATGCCGGCCGCCATGCCCGCCGCCAGGGGAAGAGCCAGCGCCAGCCCAGAGAGCAGCACGAATGCCGGCTGAGGGTCTTTCCCCGCCGGCAGGCACAGCACAGGCCCCAGCAGCGGCAGCAGCGCCACCCAACTCAACCTGCGCCAAGCGAGAAACGCGTAAGTGGCGCCCACCATCACCACGAAGAGCACGCCCCAACCCCTGCTGAAGGCGAAGACCGGGGGTACTAGAGACAGCAAGGTGATCGCTCCACCGCCCGTAGGCCACATGAGGCTCAGGAAGGAGCAGGCCACCACAAGAGGGACGAGAGCGCCCTCGGGGTAGAAGGGCAACCGCCGCAGAAGGAAAAGGAGCGCCGCCAACGATAGCAGGCCCGCAGCTACGTGGCGCCCGGCGAACCACAGCCGGCTCAGCCTCTCGTCGCGCGCCAAGGCCCGTACTGTCTTGTCCCACAACCCCGCGCCCTCCTCCGGCTCTGGAAGATGCTTGTGCCCCTTCTCCAGTGCCCGGCGCAGGCCGCCGCCATCAAGGCGTTGCTCCGGGTCAGGCGTCAGAGCATGGTCGAGGGCCTCCGCCAACTCCGGCGGAAGATCAGGGCGTGCCCTACGCAGCGAGGGCAGTTGCCGGTGGGGCACCCCTTCAAGCAGAGAGCGCAGCGGCATGCCCCGCAGCGGGTTCGAGCCCGTGAGCCCCTCATAGAGCACGAGCGCGACCGAGTACACGTCCGCCCGACGGTCCACGCTCCCGCCTTGCAGCTGCTCCGGAGCCATGTAGGCCAGAGTGCCTATGAGGTCACCCTCCTGCGTGATGGAGCTCACGTCTTCCAGTTGAGCCACCCCGAAGTCCATGATGCGCACATCGACATCCTCTCCGTCGACGAGCATGATGTTCTCCGGTTTGATATCGCGGTGGATGACTCCCCGCCGGTGGGCGTGCTCCAAGCCTCGGCAGATCTGGATGCCGGCCACCACCAGCTCGGCATCACCGAGTGTCCGCTTGGCGAAGGCCTGCCGCAGCGTCTGTCCCTCCACGTACTCTGTGAAGAGATACGTCCGGTCTTCCTCCCGCAACACCTCGTGCACCGAAACGATATGCGGATGGTCCAGCTTGGCGGCGGCCCGAGCCTCGCGCAGAACACGGCCCTCCACGTCCGTGGCATCCTCCACCACCTTGATGGCCACCTGGCGACCCATGCGCAGGTCGTCAGCCAGATACACGGTGGCGAAAGCCCCCCGTCCCAACTGGCGAACGAGGCGATAACGATCGAAAAGCAGGGGGCGGTCCGGCATCAGCTCCATGTCCTCTAGTGAAACGCTACCTGTGTTATACTGCCTTCTCGATCCACAAGGTTCCAGGTCGGAACTCTGGTGCCCCGGGCGAGTGGCGGAATTGGCAGACGCGCTAGGTTCAGGGTCTAGTGAGCTTCGCTCATGGGGGTTCAAGTCCCCCCTCGCCCATCACTTTACCTTCCTCCGCTCCAAGGCATTGCATGATGTCACCGGACGATGAATCGTTCACACATTTAGCAGATCAGGAGAAGCGCCGCAGCGAAAAGGCGCGGTCTTATGGTCCCTTCCTGCGCTTCGCGCTCATCGTGGTGGTCGTCGTCGGCGCAGTGGTCGGTGGTGGGCTGCTGGTGCGCAACTGGCTGCACAACCGAGAAGTCAGCGCCTACCAAACCTACTATGCGGCCACCAATGACGTGATCACACGCTCCAACGCCGTTGGCGCCAAGCTCAGCGCGCTGCTCACGAACCCCGGCACCGCCACGCGCAAGGACGTGCAGACGCGCATGGACCAGTATGTGGAGACCTCTTCAGGGTTGCTGGCGGAGGCGGAGGCCTTCGCTGCGCCGGGTGAAGCCGCGGACATGCAACAGTGGCTCGTGGCCACGCTGGAACTACGGTTGCGGGGAGTGCAGGATCTCGCTCCCTCACTACTCAACGCTCTGGATGTCCAGGACGTGGAAGTGCCATCCGAGCTGATCTTCGGCGCCATGATGAAGCTGGCTCTGTCAGATGTGGCGTACTCTGAGTTCTTCGCCTCCCGAGCCACGGACTTGTTGAAGGCCAAGGAGATCGCGGACGTCCAGATCGCTCCGGCAGCCTTTCTTGCAGACCCTG
The DNA here is from genome assembly GCA_012719395.1 of Gaiellales bacterium. Taxonomy (GTDB): domain Bacteria; phylum Actinomycetota; class Thermoleophilia; order RBG-16-64-13; family RBG-16-64-13; genus JAAYAL01. Next base: position 11,719 of record JAAYAL010000011.1, read on the forward strand.
GATACGCCTCCGTTGACAGCGTCAAGCAGATGCTGGCCACCCTGAAGTCCACCGAGACGCTGCAGTCCATCCATGGCGTCGGCCTCATCTCCGTGCTCGCCAAACCATCAGACACGGACATCACCGCCGACGGTACCTTCAACATCCCCTCCACGGACCAGCTTCGTTTCCTGGTCACCGTGGAGAACCAGGGCACCATGACAGAGAGAGACGTGCCGGTCACCTTCCGTTTGCAAGGCCCCAGTAGCACGCAACCTCAGATAGTCACCGTCAAGATCACCGAGATCAAGGCGGGTGAGAAACAGGAAGTGGAGATCAAAGGAGTCAACCCCACGGACTACGGCGAGACCGCGCTTGTCAGCGTCACGGCCGGGCCCGTCCCCAATGAGAAGAACGAAGCCAACAACTCCCTCGAGGCCCACGTGGTCTTCATTCTCTAGCCGCCGGCCCGAGGAAAGCACGTGACGGCAGCCAACATCGCCCAGATCATCGCCGGAGTAGCGGTCGCGTTCGGCGTCGCGGCCCTGTTGCTGGTAATCCTCCTCACCCGACGCGTATCCCGCCTGCAGGCGGACCAGCAGGTAGTGCTGGGGTCGCGCAGTACCACCAAGGACATCGTCTCCTTCGCCCGGCACCTGGACGGCCGGCTGGATGACCTCCGTGATGAGCTGCACACGCTGTCGTTGGAGGCCAGGGACCACGAGGTCCGCATAGATGGCTGCCTATCCCGGGTGGGCGTGGTGCGGTTCGATGCCTACCACGACCTGGGCGGCCGCCAGAGCACAGTGATAGGGCTGTTGAACGCCAACGACAACGGCGTGATCATCACCACGGTGGTGAGCAGGGATTTTGCCCGCACCTACGTCAAGACCATAAGGGAAGGTGAGCCGGACATCGCGCTGGCCCCCGAAGAAGAGGAGGCCCTGGCCCAGGCTCGCGCCAGGGGCAACACCCCGTTCACCGTCCGTCCGCGGCCCACGCCGTCTGATAGGACGGCCATGGAGGAGGCGGCGGCCACCCCAGTCGACACCAGCACCGGCACGCCGCGGGATCTAGCACGAGAGAACAGGCGAAGGCGGCGGCAGGGGTTGGCCCCACTGGGCGAGGACGGCCGGGAGGAAGTGCTGGGCTGGCCCAAGCTGGAGCCCCTGGAACCACTGGATGAGCGGGCCTTCTCCCCGCTGGAGCCGGAGACCATGGAGGCCGGCTCGCCCCGAGAGAGCCGTGCGGTGAAGGCCGGCCGCGCAGACGACGATAATCCGTTCGCAGACCTATGAGCCGTGTCCCCACACAGGAGGAGCCACCTATGTCCGGCTGCAACCGCCGAGACCAACATCTCTTCGAATGGCCCACCTCCCGGCTCGACACTCCTTTGCCGGCTGCCGCGCGGAAGATAGGTTTCCTGGGACCACGCGCCACCTTCACCGAAGAAGCGCTCCATGCCACCCTGCGCCGTCTCCCGGACGAAGTGGCTGACGGTATCGCCACCGTGCCCTACGGTTCCATCGAAGACACCATCCATGGGCTGGCGGCAGGAGAGGTGGATTGCGCGCTGGTCCCCATCGAGAACTCCATCGAAGGCTCGGTGTCGGTCACCGTGGACCTGCTGGCCTGGGAGACGCTCAACCTGCAGATCGTGCGCGAGGTGCGCCACCCCATCCGGCACCGCCTCATCACCCGCCCCGGAGTGCGTTTCGAGGACATCAACAGGATCGTCTCGCATCCGCACGCGCTGGCCCAATGCCGACGCTGGGTGAGGCGGCATCTCCCCAACGCGCTGGTGGAAGCAGCCAACTCCACGGCGGGGGCGGTGGAAATGGTTTCGCAGGCTGATGACCCCTGGGCAGCCATCGGCACGGCGCTGGCTGCCGAGCAGTACGGCTGCGTGGTCATGCGGACGGCCATCGAAGACCACGACGACAACGAGACGCGCTTCATCTTCCTCTCGCCTCAGCGTGAGCGCCAGGACTTGGCGGAGCCCTACAAGACCTCCGTGGTCTGCGAGATCCTGAAGGATACGCCGGGGGCTCTGCTCCTCATCCTTCAGGAGTTCGCCCACCGCTACATCAACCTGTCCAAGGTAGAGTCGCGACCCTCCAAGCGCCGCCTGGGCGACTACATCTTCTTGGTGGACTTGGAGGGCAAGATAGAGGACACACCCATACACGATGCCCTCGCCTGCTTGACCTGCAAGCTGCCGCGGATGACAATCCTCGGCAGCTACCCCATAGGCAAGCCCCCGGTCCGCTGACGGGCCGGTCGGCTCCCCGTCACGCCGCCGGCGGTGCGGGGAGCAGTGGTGGTCGCGGGCCTGCCTTCCGGCCGGTATCGTGTGCAACATAAGGAAGACAGGACGCCGACATGCTGGATATCAAACTCATCCGCTCCAATCCGGAAATGGTCCGTGAGGCGCTGAGCCGCCGCGGAGAAACTGCCGAGACGGCTCTGGACCGGCTCCTGGAGCTGGACTCCCAACGCCGCGACCTGCTGCAGCAGGCGGAAGAGAAGCGCGCGCTCCGCAACACTACCAGCCAGGAGATCGCGCGCATCAAGAAAAGCGGCGCGGGTGGGCCGGAGGTGCAGTCGGCCATGCAGGCCATGCGCGAGGTAGGTGGGCAGATCAAGGAATTGGAGACACAGCTGAAGGCTGTGGAAGCGGGACTGGAGGAGGAACTGCTGGCCGTCCCCAACCTGCCCGATCCCACGGCTCCGGCGGGAGGCGAAGAGAACTCGCGAGAGGAGATGTCGTGGGGCACGCCGCGCACGTTCGACTTGGAACCCAAGGACCACTTGGACCTGGCCCTGCCCCGGGACCTTATTGACATGGAACGCGGCGCCAAGGTGAGTGGCAGCCGCTTTGCCTACCTCAAGGGCGATCTGGTCTTCCTACAGTTCGCCTTGGTGCAATACGCCTTGGAGAAGCTCGCCGGCAAAGGCTTCCGCCCCGTGGTGGTGCCGGTGCTGGTACGTGACGAAGCCATGTACGGCACCGGCTTCTTCCCTACCGACCTTCAGCAGGTCTACCACCTGGAGGCCGACGACCTGAATCTGGTGGGCACCTCCGAGGTGCCGCTGGCCGCCCTACACATGAATGAGATCCTGGATGAGGCGGACCTGCCCGTGCGTTACGTGGGCTACTCCACCTGCTTTCGCCGGGAGGCAGGGGCGGCCGGTAAGGACACCCGCGGCATCTTCCGCGTCCACCAGTTCGACAAGGTGGAGATGTTCAGCTTCTGCCACCCGGACAGGTCGGGCGAGGAGCACGATTACATGTGGAGCATTGAGCGGGAGATACTGGAGGAGTTGGGGCTGCCCTACCGCGCCGTCAATATCGCCGCGGGTGACCTGGGTGCCTCCGCCGCCAAGAAGTACGACAATGAGGCCTGGATCCCCAGCCAAGAACGCTACCGCGAAGTCACCTCCTGCTCCAATTGCACGGATTACCAGTCGAGGCGACTGAAGTGCCGTGCCAAGGGTGAGAAGGGCAGCCCGTACTTGGTGCACACCCTGAACGGCACAGTGGTGGCCGTGGGGAGGACCATCATCGCCCTGATGGAGAACTACCAGACGGTCGACGGCCTGGTGGCGGTGCCCGAGGTGCTGCAGCGCTACCTGCCGGCGGGGAAGGCCTTCCTGGGCAAAGGCTGACCCGCACTACGGGGTACGCATCGCGCCGGCGCGGGCAAGAACAGCCCGCACGGCAGGGGGTGACGCAGTGGATGTTACCGAGCGGGACGCGCTGATCGCGGTCGATATCCAGGTGGACTTCCTGGAGGGAGGCGCCCTGGGAGTCGCCGAGGGCAGTCGCATCCTTCCCATCGTCAACCGGTTGATGCCTCTGTTCCGCCACGTGGCACTCACGCGTGACTGGCACCCCCCGGACCACCTGTCCTTCACCGAGAACCCTGCCTACCGTGACCGCTCCTGGCCGGCACATTGCGTGCAGAGCACGCCGGGGGCAGGCTTCGCGCCGGGACTGCTGATCCCGACCCATGCCTTCACGGTGAGCAAGGGCACTCATGTCGATCGCGAGGAGTACAGCAGCTTCCAGGCAATGGAGGCCGATCTTACCGGCTGGCTTCGCGCCCGCGGGGTGGTGCGGGTCTTCCTCGCCGGGCTGGCCACGGACTACTGCGTGCGCTTCACCGCCCTCGACGCCGCGCGCCAAGGGTTCCAGGTCTGCGTGATAGAGGATGCCGTGCGCGGAGTGGCTCCTCAAACCGTGGAGGAAGCGTGGCACGAGATGGGCGCCGCAGGCGTGCGTCGGATCCATTCTCGGGAGTTGTTGCATGGGCCGGCCGGCGCCCGAAGCGACGCCATGCCCGCCGGGGTGGACTGAGGCGGCCTTGGAGCTCGACAGCTCTCAGCACTGGGCGCAACGGGAGGACCTCGCCCTCCTGACCGACTTCTACCAGCTCACCATGATGAATGGGTATTGGAAGAGCCGGCGCCACGAACTGCCGGTCTGCTTCGAGTACTTCTTCCGCGAGCTCCCGCCTCACACCGGGTTCGCCATCGCCTGCGGCCTGGAGCAGTTCCTCTCTTTCTACTCTCGGTTGCGCTTCAGCCCGCAGGATCTGGACTACCTGGCCACACTCCCCCACTTCAGCCCGGGGTTCCTTGACTACCTGGCCGAGTTTCGCCCCTCCTGCACCATCCACGCCGTGCCGGAAGGGACGCCCGTGTTCCCCCACGAGCCCATCGTGCGCGTCGAGGGACCACTGGGGGAGGCCCAGCTGCTGGAGACCGTCGTGCTCAACAGCTTCAACTACCCCACGCTCATCGCCACCAAGACGGCCCGCATCCGCTTGGCGGCGGAGGGTGACGTGGTAATGGAGTTCGGTATGCGCCGCGCCCAGGGTCCGGATGGTGGACTGAGCGGTACACGGGCGGCCTATGTGGGAGGAGCGGACAGCACCTCAAACGTGCTGGCCGGCAAGCTCTACGGAATACCGGTCGGCGGCACGCACGCGCACTCCTGGGTCATGAGCTTCCCGGATGAGCTGTCCGCGTTTCGAGCCTACGCCACCATCTACCCGCGTAGTCCCCTGCTGCTGGTGGACACCTACGACACGCTGACCTCGGGACTCCCCAACGCCCTCCGCGTGTTCCAGGAGTCACGCGAGGCCGGCAATCCGGTGCGGGCGGCCATCCGGCTGGACTCGGGGGACCTGGCCCGGCTCAGCAAAGCCGCCTACCAGATGTTCACGGAAGCAGGCTTCAAAGACCCTCTCATAGTTGGTTCGAACGAGTTGGACGAGGACCTCATCGCGGACCTCAAACGCCAGGGCGCCAGGATCAACGCCTGGGGAGTGGGGACGCACCTCATCACCTCTTCCTCCTGGCCGGCGCTGGGTGGCATCTACAAGCTCGTGGCCGTGGGCGGTGCGGGCGGCGCGTGGGAACCGAGAATCAAGCTCTCGTCCAACTTGGCCAAGATGACGGATCCCGGACGCAAGAGCCTGGTGCGCTACCAAGATACAGCGGGACATCCCATCGGCGACGTTCTCTACAACGCCGAGGAAACGCCGCAAGACGGCCCCACGGTGACGTACGTGCAGCGCGAGAACCCCACGTTTCGCCGGGAGTTGCTCAATGCAGCCTCGTGGCAACCGTTGCTGCAGCTGGTGGCGGAAGAAGGGCGCGTGCTGGGACCGTCGCCGGCGCTGGCCACGGTACGTAGCCGCGCACAGACACAGGTGGCCGCCCTGCCGGAGGAACTGCGCCGCCTGCGCAATCCACAGATCTACGAAGTGGGCCTGTCGCCGCGCTTGGGCCGCAGCAAGGTTCGCCTCATGCACCAAGAGGCGGACGCGGCGCCCGGGCGCCGCGTCCGCCTCACCGCCGTTCCCCAGCCCCTAACAGATGGTGCTGAAGAATGACCGCTTCGCCGCCGGAGCGTGCTGGGTACGCGCTAGTCTCGAACGCAGGGAGCGCGAATAGCAGCGCTATTTGCGTGACCGAGGACACAGAATGGCGCCGCCCAGCGCGCTCCGGCGGCCGAGGTTGTTGTCTTTCAGGACCCTCCTAATCCGCGTCCGGAGTGGTCATCTTCTCAAAACGTTCCAGCTCCACCGGAAGCGATGTGGCCTGACCGCGTGCCACCACCTTGCCTTCCTTGTTGTACAGATTGAAACCCACCACGATGACGCTCTTCCCGCGATGCAAGATGATGCACTCGCCGGTGATGGTCTCGCCGGGCACGGCGGAGCGGAACATGTTGAGGCTCCACTGCACCGCCACGGCGTCAGTGATGGAGGAGGCGGCGATGGCGAAGGCCATATCGGCCAGTGCAAAGATGAAAGCGCCGTGGGCCACCCCGTACGAGTTGACGAACTGGGGACGGACCGTGGCGGAGAGCTTCGCGTAGCCTTCACGGGCTTCTTCCAGCTGCATCCCGAACATCCGAAAAAGCTCGTCGTTCTCAGTTATGAAGCTGGCTCTCGGCATGATGACTCCTTTGGCATCCCAGCGCGGCCCCACCGCAACATACAGATGTACAGAAAGGGACGTGTGTTGATTGGACACATGGCGTTGTACAGTCGGAGTACAAAAAGGTAGCTTTGTCTGGCACTACACGCTTGTACTCTACAATGACCGCTCCCAGAAGGCCAGAAGCCAACCAGAGCCACCCGGGGCGGGCGTACTACGGCACTGGGGGTTGAGATGGATGACTACTGCTCAGTTGTAGCCTCCGACTGCATCGCCAGGAATCCCGCCGAACCGGAATTCCATCAGGCGGTGCAAGAAGTGATCGAATCGCTCTCCAAAGTGATCGACCACCGTCCAGAGTACCGCAAGGCCAAGATCTTGGAGCGCTTGGTGGAGCCGGAGCGCGTCATCATCTTCCGCGTCCCCTGGCAGGATGACGCAGGGGAGATTCACATCAACCGTGGTTTCCGGGTGCAGATGAACAGCGCCCTCGGCCCGTACAAGGGCGGCCTGCGCTTCCACCCTTCGGTGAACATCGGCATCCTCAAGTTCCTTGCTTTCGAGCAAGTGTTCAAGAATTCCCTCACCACGCTGCCCCTGGGTGGGGGCAAGGGCGGTTCCGACTTTGATCCCAAGGGGAAGAGCGACAACGAAGTCATGCACTTCTGCCAGAGTTTCATGACCGAGTTGGCACGCCAGATAGGCCCGGACACGGATGTGCCTGCCGGAGACATCGGCGTGGGCGGGCGGGAGATAGGCTACATGTTCGGCCAGTACAAGCGACTCCGCAACGAGTTCAGCGGCGTGCTCACCGGGAAAGGGCTGGGCTGGGGCGGCTCCCTCATTCGGCCCGAGGCCACCGGCTATGGAGCGGTGTACTTCGCCTCGGAGATGCTGGCCACCATCGACACCACTCTGGAAGGGAAGACCTGCCTGGTCTCGGGCAGCGGCAACGTGGCGCAGTACACGGTGGACAAGATCAACCAGCTGGGGGGCAAGGTGGTCACCCTCTCCGATTCCTCCGGCTACATCTACGACGAATCCGGTGTCTCTCCCGACAAGCTGGCCTACGTCATGGAGTTGAAGAATATCCGCCGCGGCCGCATCGCCGAATACGCCGCCGTGTATCCCGAGGCCGTCTACGTACCGGTCGATCCCACCTTGAACTACAACCCACTCTGGGGCCACAAAGCGGATTGCGCCTTCCCCAGCGCTACCCAGAATGAGATCAATGAGATCGATGCCCAGCACCTGGTGGACAACGGTATACTCATGATAGCCGAGGGCGCCAATATGCCCACGGTGCCCGCCGGCCAGACGCTCTTCATCCACCACAAGGTGCTGTTCGCCCCCGGCAAGGCGGCGAACGCGGGTGGCGTGGCGGTCTCCGGCTTGGAAATGTCGCAGAACAGCATGCGCTTGGGCTGGACGCGCGAGGAGGTGGATGACCGGCTGCGCATCATCATGAAAGCCATCCATCATGCCTGTCGCGATGCCGCCACCGCCTACAGCGAGCCCACCAACTACGTGGACGGCGCCAACATCGCCGGCTTTCTCAAGGTGGCCGACGCCATGATGGACCAGGGCCTCGTCTAGTCAGCAGGGTGCTGAAGAATGACCGCTTCGCCGCCGGAGCGTGCTGGGTACGCGCCAGTCTCGAACGCAGGGAGCGCGAATAGCAGCGCTATTTGCGTGACCGAGGGCACAGAATGGCGCCGCCTAGCGCGCTCCGGCGGCCGAGGTTGTTGTTTTTCGGCACCCTCCTACTAGACTCATCGCTATCGAAACCTGGGCCCCGGTGCATAGCGGGGTCCGGGTAGAGCGGCGCCCCCGGCTTGGGGGGACGGGGGCGCCCTCCCCACGAGGAGGCCGAGAATGCTGCAGACCGGGCCGCAGAGAGACGTGTTCCAGGACCTCATGTCCCGGCGCGTGAACCAGGTCCTCCTGGCCTCCAGCCTCTACGACACGTTCATCATCCGCGAGGACGGCAATCTGGGCGAGCTGATCCTCAACGAGTTCCTGGAGCTCAACCTGCGGCACACTTCGGGTTTGACCCACGTTACCAGCGGCGCCCGGGCGGTGGAGCTGGCGGCTGCGGACCCGGTCCGATACAACCTCATCATCACCGCGGTCAACGTGGGAGATATGAATGCGCTGGAGTTGGCGGCGCAGATACGGTCCCGAGGACTGGAGACTCCCGTCATCCTCCTTGCCTTCGACGGCGGCGAGCTCAACGAGCTCGCCGCCACCAACGATCTCTCCGTCTTCGAGCGCGTCTTCCTCTGGTCCCGGGACCCCAGCATCCTGTTGGCCATCGTGAAATACACGGAAGATAGATGGAACGTGGAACACGACACCGGCGAGGTGGGAGTGCCCATCGTCCTGGTGATCGAGGACAACGTGCGCTACTACTCCTGTTTCCTGCCCATGATCTACCGTGAGATCATCAGGCACTCGCAGAACGTCATCACCGAGGGCTTCAGCCTCACCGACAAGATCCTGCGCATGCGGGCCCGTCCCAAGATCCTGCTGTGCACGGGCTGGGAAGAGGCGCTCAGCTACTTCGAGCGCTACCCGGAGGAGATCCTGGGAGTCATCTCAGACGTGGAGTTCCCACGCAACGGCAGGCTGGACCACGAGGCGGGGCTCAACTTCGCCCTCAAGGTCAGGCAGAACTGGCCGGATGTGGCCGTCATTCTGCAATCGGGGCGCGAGGAAAACGCGGCGCAGGCACAGGCAGTGGGAGCCTCCTTCCTGCTCAAGGGCGCCCCCAGCTTCATGGAGGATCTCCGCCGCGTCATCATCCGCCGGCTCTTCCTGGGCGATTTCGTCTTCCGCATGCCGGATGGGCGCGTGCTGGGCAGCGCAGACAGTATCTGCGCGTTGGTGGCGAAGCTGCGCGAAATCCCAGCGGAGAGCATCCGCTACCACGCTGACCGCAACCACTTCTCCCGTTGGCTCCGCACCCGCACCGAGTTCGAACTGGCCACCATCCTGCGTTTCATCCGTTCCAGCGAGTTCGCCGACGGGGAAGCGCAACGACGGCGCCTGATCGAGCTGATCGAGACCGCCCGCCGCAAGCAGCAGGAGGGGGCAGTGGTGGACTTCGACCGCTCGCGCGGCAGTGCCGGCCCGGGAATGGAGCGCATTGGGAAGGGCTCGCTGGGAGGGAAGGCACGTGCGCTGGCCTTCGCCGGCAGCATGCTGGCTGCCGAAGGCCTCAGCGACCGCTGGCCGGGCATTCACGTGAGCGTCCCACCCTGCGTGGTCCTGGCCACCGACGTGTTCGACGCCTTCATGCAGGACAACGACCTGCTGGGCTTCGCCCTTGAGTGCCCCGACAACCAGAGGATCATCGACCGTTTCCAGCGGGCGCACCTGCCCGCTGAGGCACAAGAGGATCTTGCCCGCCTCCTCCGCTCCACCGATTACCCGCTGGCCGTCCGCTCCTCAAGCCTGCTGGAGGACTCGCAGTATCAGCCACTGGCCGGCGTATACCGCACCTTCATGATCCCCAACGACCATGCCGACCTCCACCTCCGCCTCCGTCAGCTGGTGGCGGCAATCAAGCGCGTCTATGCCTCCACGTACGCGCAGGAGGCCAAGGACTACTTCCGTATGACGCCCTATCTGATCGAGGAAGAGAAGATGGCCGTCATCATCCAACGGTTGGTGGGAGCCCGCCATGCAGGCCACTTCTATCCGGAGATCTCGGGAGTGGCCCGCTCGCTCAACTTCTACCCGGCGCCACCGGCCACCGCCGAGGACGGCATCGTGACCGCCGCCCTGGGGCTGGGCCGCGTGGTGGTGGAGGGTCTCGCCGGCGTAGGGTTTGTGCCCGCTTGCCCCGACCGGCTCATCCATCTCCCCACCACCGCCGACCTGCTGGCCGCCTCGCAGCGGTCCTTCCTGGCTCTGGAGCTCACGGGGAGTGATACGTGCGGCGATCCGGAGGAGGAAATCCGTGAGGTATCCCTGGGGCTGGACGTGGCAAGGGCGGATCACACCCTGGACCTGTTGGCCTCTGTCTACGATGCCGCCAATGACCGCCTGTACGAGGGACTCGATCGCCCCGGCGTCCCCCTGGTCACCTTTGCCCCCATCCTGAAGCAGCAACGCTTTCCGTTGGCCGAGATCAGCAGCGAGCTGATGAGGGTGGGAGCCCGCGGCATGAACAGTGGCGTTGAGATCGAGTTCGCCGTCAACCTCACTCCCGAGCCTGGCCATCCCCAGGAGTTCGCCTTCCTCCAGCTGCGACCGCTCGCCCGCCGGGACAACGGCCGGCAGATCGACATCCGGGTCAACGACGAGACCCGTCTGCTGTGTCGGAGCAGCAGCGTGCTGGGCAACGGCAGCGTGGACGGCATCCACGACTTGCTGGTGGTGGACTACGATCGGTTCCAGCGTGCGCACAGCCGAGTGGCCGCCTTGGAGATCGCCGGGCTCAATTCGCAGCTGGTAGCGGCGGGAGTCCGGTACATCCTGGTGGGAGTGGGCCGCTGGGGATCGGCCGATCCCTGGCTGGGCATACCCGTCACATGGGAGCAGATATCGGGCGCGCAGGTGATCGTGGAAGCAGGCCTGCGGGATGTGCGCGTGACGCCGTCGCAGGGCAGCCACTTCTTCCAGAACCTCACGTCCTTCCACGTAGGCTACTTCACGGTCAACGCCGACGTGGGTCAGGGCCGGCTGGACTGGGACTGGTTGGCGAAGCAACCCGCCCTGAGCGAAGGCGAGTACGTCCGCCACCTCAGGTTTGCCCAGCCGCTGGTGGTGCTCATGAACGGCCTGCGGCAGGAGGGCGTGATCTTCAAACCAGGAAGCCCCGCAGCCGAAGAACCGCGACTACACCTCCCTGACGGCGGGTATCCAGAGAGGAGACGATCTCCGTCCGAGGTCTGATCCCTTGTATGCGCGCCTGGACCGGCGAGGAAGGAGGGCGAATGCCTCGCGTCGGCCGTTTCGAGTTGTTCGCGGAGGATCCTGTACGAGCCGTCTGTTTCTACCAAACTGCCTTTGGCTGGGAGATCCGGAGAACGGGCGATCAGCCCTACTGGTTGGTGACCACCGGTCCCAAGGGACGGCCCGGCATCAACGGCGGCATTGCGCCGCGCTCTGAGGCCCGGTGCGGCTGCGTCAACACCATTGAGGTGCCCAGCCTTGACGAGTACTTGGAGCGGGTGGTGAATGCCGGCGGGCGCGTTGTGGTGCCCAAGATGCCCGTTTCCGGCATGGGGTGGCTGGCCTACTGCCGGGACACGGAGGGCAACACCTTCGGTCTGATGCAACCGAACCGTAAGGCGAAGTGAGGCAGGGGCGGAGGGGACGGCAATCTGCACATCCCCTCCGCCCCTGCTGTGGAAAGTCTCTCCGCCCTCCAGGTGCAGGCTGCAGCAGTCGCAGGGATGAGCCGCTCGACGAGGCGACACACCACCCTGTGGCATTGCCTGGGCTACCAGGCGCAGAGAGGGAAAGTGCGAAGTCTGTGCCGGTATCACCGATCAGAGTGACTTCAAGCGCGTTGCCCGCGTTGAGTACGATGTTAAACACATCGTGATGGTCCCCCTCTCCCAGAGTGGCGCTTGCAAGGGGCGGGGGCAGAGCCACCCCGGCGATGTCATCGCCTCCGGGAGGCGTGGTCACGTACTCGAAGATACAGGCGGTGGGAACACCGCCGCCCAACAGGCACAGGCAGTAGCAGCCGGATATCGGAACTGGTACCGAAACCGCACAGATCGCCCGTGACTGCTGTAGACGCCACCCACCAGCCCTTCTCCCGAGCGCCGTACATGTCCGTGGCCTCGGGCGACAAGAGCAACGCCCCGACGCCACCGACGGCCCCGCCGGTAATGGAGACGTAGAGGTTCTGACCGGCATCGAATGCCACACAGCCGGCCCCTCTCGTCCGTGGTCTTGTGTGGCACGCGGCTCCTCCTTCGTGGTCCCCGGAGGGAACACACCAATGAGAATATTGAGTTATCAACCATCTTGTCGTAGAGAATGTCTCGGTTTCGTTTTGAGCATGCGCGGTGTGTTTGCAGCATGAGCAACCACCTTGTTGGTGACGCGATGGAGCATTCATACGAATCCTTCGCCGAGACGGCGAACGCGCTACTGCGCGCACAGACGGGCCGGCCCAAGCCACCATATGGCGATCTTCTACGGGCGGCCAAGCGGTCGGGGTGGCCGTATACGGCCGAGTACCTGCGGCAGATGTTGTCTGGCGACAGAGAGCCCACTTGCAGGGCCATGGAGATCGTGGCCCCACTCCTGGGAGTGCAGGCTACTATCTTCCGCGAGTACCGCATTGAGCAGATCCACCGCTGGTTCGCGGCGGATCCACAGCTGGATGAGCGATTCTACCCGGAGATTGCCGCCTGTGCCGCCGAGTTGGCGGCTCGCAGCATCAAATGAGCAGTCTGAGCGTCTCCGCGCTCGAAGGATGGTTTGCTGCAGAGTACGGCGCTTGGCATGGCAGACCGCGGCTGCAGGCTGACAGTGGCGCAATGGAGGAACGCATTACTTCGGAATGAATGCAAGATGTCCACCCCCCTATCTGTTCTACTGCTACGAGCCAATGATAGGATGGGCGGCAGACGAAAGGCTCCTTCTGCCCCTCCAAGCAGCACGAGATCTGGCTGCCAGAGTGAAGCCATGGTTATGGCAATAGAAGGTTCTGCGGCATTGAAGGAGGCCACGGCATGGACGAAGGATCGGGGATGGCGGTCTTCATCGCGCTGGTGGTCCTGGCCTACATCTGCGGGAAGTGCTGCAAGCACTACGAGATCAAGAACATGGGCATCAAAGAGCGAACGGATATGCTCAATCGGGAGCGCCAGCGGCGGGAAGTGCGCGAGTACGCGGCACACGTGGCTGCCTTCGGAGCGGTGAACGCGACACTCATCTGCCCACACTGCCAGCAGAAGGGGTCGGTGCGTACCAAGCAGCCCTTTGACCCCGGCCGCATCTCCCACGAGTTCAAGGCGGTAGCCCGCACCGCTGGCCTAGAGCACCTGACGTTCCACCAGCTACGGCATGCGGCTGCTACCATGATGCTGACCCAGGGTGTGCCGCTCAAGACGGTGCAGGAGGTCCTTGGGCACTCCACGTACTACGTGACCGCCGATGTCTCTGGCCATGTGGTGCCCGAGCTTCAGCGGGTAGCGGCGGATGCGATGGAGGATGTTATGGCTGGCATTTTGGCTGACAGCCAGCCGGAGTAGAGTGACGGGACGCAGGAAATCCCTGCAAATGGCCATGGAGGGGTGGCGGAGTTCGGCTTAACGCACCGGTCTTGAAAACCGGCAGGCCCGCAAGGGTCTCATGGGTTCAAATCCCATCCCCTCCGCCTTTTGCAGGCACCTTTTGCATTGCCGTGGTGCGACCTGCCGACGGAGCACGAGTGCCTGATCAGCAGAGAGACGCATCCAATACCGCCAGAACCTCGTTGAGCAAGTCCTTGGATGCCTTCCCGATGAGCCTGGCCTGCCGGGCTCGGTAGCCAATCGATTCCACTCGCTCCACCATCACGAAGCCTTTCACCGACTGGTGATCGATGACCTCCACGTGGGCCACCTACCATATTGCGCATTCCGGCGAATTCGGCCATGTCTCCTTGCCCTGCGGTTCGCCCCAATCGACTTCTTCTGACTCAATAATCATCGGGCAAGGAATCCACAAGCGTTTACAGGTCGATCGTCCCCCGCACCCGTCGCCTCTTCACAACGTGGATCTCACGGCGATGCGCCCTCACCTCCACGTGCCGCGCACCCGGTTTTCTTGGACACCTGAAGGGGTTAGTCTGTGACCCCGGAAGGGTGGAGAGATGAACGAACAGGAGACGAAGAGGGTGAGGAGCGACGAGAGGGCAACCTCCCCGGAGGGA
>JAAYAL010000074.1 GCA_012719395.1 Gaiellales bacterium
CACCTTGCCCGGCGCCGGCCCCGCGCTGGCCGAGCAGACCCAGATCCCCTCGACGGAGTACGATGCGCTCGTAGCGCTCTACAACGCCACCGACGGGGCTAACTGGGTGAACAAGTGGACACTGCCGACGGATAGCCCGTGCAGTCTGCATGGAGTTACTTGTGAGGGAGGACAGGTGACCAGGCTGTTACTCGGTGACAACCTCCTGACTGGCCCCTTGCCGCCAGAGCTGGGCAACCTCAGCGCCCTGCAGGAACTATACATGGGCACCTTCATGGGCCCCGGCAATCGCCTGAGTGGCACAATCCCGGCATCTCTGGGGAGCCTCGCGAACCTTCGCGTACTGAGCCTCAGCTACAACCAGCTTGGCGGTAACATCCCATCCGAACTGGGCAACCTTGGCAATCTGGAACGGCTGGACCTCAGCATCAACGGCCTGAGCGGGGCCATTCCCAGTGAGCTTGGTAACCTCACTAGCCTGCTGAACCTCGACCTGAGCAGCAATCAGCTGAGTGGTACTATCCCCCCAGCGCTAGGGGGGCTTACGAGTCTGCAGTGGCTGTACCTAGACTCCAACCAACTGACCGGCGCCATCCCTGGCGAGTTCGGCGCGCTCTCAGCGCTTGGGTACCTATGGCTGCAGTCGAACTATCTCAGTGACGCCATTCCCGCATCGCTGGGGAACCTGAGCAACCTGACCTCGCTGTACCTCCACAATAACCAGCTGAGCGGCAACATACCATCAGAGCTGGGAAACCTGACTAACCTTCAGAATCTCAACCTTAGCTCCAACCAGTTAAGCGGACCAATTCCTTCCCAGCTTGGTAACCTCAGCAGCCTGTTCGATCTGCACGTCGGAGGCAACGAGTTGAGCGGCAGCATTCCACCGGAGTTGGGCAACATCAGCCAACTAAGGAGCCTTGGCCTCGCCGATAACCAGCTGAGCGGCGCCATACCGTCCGAGTTGGGGAACTTGGGTCTGCTGCGCGGGATCAATCTCGCGTTCAATCAGCTAACCGGCAGCATCCCGTCGGAGTTGGGCTACCTCGAGAACCTCGGAACCCTTGATCTTTCAGCCAACCAACTGAGCGGTAGCATTCCTTCGGCCCTGGGGTCGCTTACGAATCTGAGCTCTCTGAACCTCAGCTCCAACCTCATAGAGGGCAGCATCCCCCCGGAACTCGGTAATCTCACTAGCCTGGAAGCCCTGCGACTCGAGAAGAACCAGCTAAGCGGGGCAATACCGTCCGAGCTGGGCCTCCTTTCAGCTCTCAAGACCATGTCTCTTAGCGAGAACCAACTCACCGGGGCCATCCCTACTGCACTGGGAAGCCTGGCGGGGCTGGAGTGGCTTCAGCTTGACTCGAATCAACTGAGCGGGCCGATTCCATCCGAACTGGGGGAGCTTGGTCTACTCTACTCCCTGTACCTGGGCTCCAACCATCTATCAGGGGAGATTCCGCCGAGCCTGGGCAACCTCGGCGGCCTACACTATCTATGCCTCGAGGGGAACCAGCTACAAGGCTCCATTCCGCCGGAACTGGGGCAGCTAACCAGTATCTGGCGGCTGTATCTACATGCTAACCGGCTCAGTGGCCCCATCCCCGCCGAACTCGCTGGCGTTGGCAGCCAGACCTTCCTCTTGTCACTGGACCTGGGCGGCAACATGCTCTGGGAAGATGACCAGTCGCCGACTGCCTTCCTTGACGCCAAGGACCCCGACTGGGCGACCACGCAGACCATCCCGCCTGCGAATGCGACCGCCACAGCCACTGGCCATGGGGCCCATGTGCGCTGGGACGCCATTTCCTACACCGCCGATGGCGGCTACTACGAGGTGGGCCTCGCTACGGCCTCGGGCGGGCCCTACACGGCCGTCCTCACCACGGCGAACAAGCTCGTGACCGAGACCACCGTCAGCGGCCTGCAGCCGGACACCACATACTACGCGGCGTTGCGCACCCACACCCCGGCCCACGGCATCCAACAGAACGCCCTCACCAGCCCCTACGGCGCGGAGGTGTCGTTCACCACCGCTCCGCTGCCCGTGCTGCCGGCCGCCATTACGCTCACCGGACCCACCGAGGGCGCCCTCGACGCCGCCCACACCTTCACCGCCACCGTCAGCCCCGTAACGGCCACCCTACCCCTCACCTACACCTGGTCGCCCGCACCCGAGTCCGGCCAGGGCACCCCCAGCGCCACCTACCGCTGGGCCGCCGCCGGCACCCAGGCGCTCACCGTGACGGTGCAGGGCTCTGGCGTAACGGTCAGCGACACCCACGCCTTCCGTGCCCTGGAGGGCGCCGTGGGCGGCGTGACGCCCGAGTCGGGCGGCACGGTGACGGACTCGCCTGACGCTGGAGAGACGACGACGGTGGTGGTGCCGGCGGGGGCGCTGACGGAGACGACCACGCTGGTGATCGCGCCTCTCTCGGAGCCTGAGACGCCGCCCAGCGGGTATCAGTTCGCCCGGCGGACGTTCTCCATCGAGGCCTACCGGGGTGGGGAGGTCGTGGGCGCGGTGCACTTTGCGGCGCCCGTCACCCTCACGCTAGAGTACACCGACGCAGAGGTGGACGGCCTGGACGAGCGCACGCTGACGCTGCACACCTGGGACGGCGCCGGGTGGGTGGACGCCGCCACGACCTGCAGCCCGGCCTCGGCCTACCTGCGGGAGCCGGAGGAGAACCGGCTGAGCGTGGCGATCTGCCACCTGAGCGAGTACGCGCTGTTCGGCAGGCAGCCGCACGTGTACCTGCCGCTAACGATCCGCTGAGGCCACATTCGAGCATCAGCACACACCATCGAAGGGAGATCTACGCCATGGCATCGCGACATCGCCTCCTGGTTCTGGCGGTCATCGTGCTCCTCCTCGCCTCGGCCGCGCCGCCGCAGGTGGCCGCCGACACAGATGTGGACTCTGGCCTCGCCGCCCTGCTCTCCTCTGGGGTCGCGGTGCAGGCCATCGCCACGGGTGGTTCCCACACCTGCGCGCTGACCATCGCGGGCGGCGCCAAGTGCTGGGGGCGCAACGACTTTGGCCAACTCGGCGATGGCAGCACCACCAACCGCTCCGAGCCGGTGGACGTCGCCGGCCTGACGAGCGGCGTGGCCGCCATCGCCGCTGGCGGCAGCCATACCTGCGCCGTGACCACCGGGGGATCGCTCCTCTGCTGGGGCGATAACGTCCGCGGCCAGCTCGGCGACGGCACGACCACCGATCGCTCCGAGCCGGTCTACGTCACGAACCTCTCCAGCGGCGTGGCGGCGGTTACCTGCGGCTATCAGCATACCTGCGCCCGCACCACCGCGGGCGGCGCCAAGTGCTGGGGGTACAACAGTCTCGGCCAGCTCGGCAACGGCACCACCACGAGCCGCCTCACCCCGGTGGACGTCACCGGCCTTACCAGCGGCGTCGCCTCCCTCTCGGCGGGCTACTCTCACACGTGCGCCGTCACGACAGGTGGGGCCGCCAAGTGCTGGGGCGGAGGTGGTCACGGCGAGCTGGGCGACGGCACGTCTGGCCTAGATGCCGACAAAACAACGCCTGTGGACGTCTCCGGACTGGGCAGCGGCGTGGCGGCGGTCAGCGCTGGTGGCTATCACACCTGCGCGCTGACCACGGGGGGCGGGATCAAGTGCTGGGGGCTTAACAACTACGGTCAGCTCGGCGACTGGACGACTACGCGCCGCGTCACCCCCGTCGACTCCCAGGGGGTAGAGAGCGGCATGGCCGCCGTGACGGCGGG
>JAAYAL010000075.1 GCA_012719395.1 Gaiellales bacterium
AGACGTTCTCCGGCAGCAGGAGCAGGAAGGAACGGAGGTCGTCGATACAGGTCTGGGTGGCTGAGGTCAACGCGAGCAGTCGCTTGTCCGGCCCGGCGGGGTCCTGCAGGGCGATTCGCGCGTAGAGCTCCAGTTGGTGGAGTGCCCCCAACCCTCTCTCCGCTTCCTGGAGGCGAGAGGCGATATCTACCTCCGAGGAGTTGGAGAGGCTTGCCAATGCCTCCATCGCGGAACGATGCATATGGGTGGCCAGGTGGCCGTTGCCGGACACGGACCGGTTGGGCAGATAAACACCAACCAGGGATGCCGGCGAGCCGACGGCGGATACGATTCCGTCCAGACGGGTCGGGAGGAGGAGGTCGCGTGCGCGAAACGCCTGCAGGAGTGGGCCTCATTCGAAGGCCTTTCGGCGAGAGGGGAGCGAGGTAGATCAGAGGTCTCGTCGGGCGAACAGCGCAACCGCGATTCCCAGGCATGCGGCCAGGTAGACGATCGCATACACGACGGAGAAGGTAGTGGGTTCCACCGGGATGCCAAAGGGCCCCAGGTTGCCGAGGATGTCGCCCAAAAGGCTGGAGGGCGGTTGCAGCCCGGACAAGGCCATGCGGAACAGGTTGTCAGAGGGGAGGAGGTACGTGATGATCCGGCCGATGACCTCGGCCGTCTCGTTGGACAGCAACATGCCGATCTGCCTGACCACGCCCCCGATGAAGGACAGCCCGAACGCCATGAAGGCCACAATCCCTGTGGGGACCGGCGCCAGCACGGAGGATATCAGCGAGACCAAGGCCAAAAGCACCATACCCTGCAGGGCAAGGAAAGCCAGGGTCTGGAACGGCTGCGGGGGCGAGAAATCGGCCAACAGTCGGGTAAGCATGATCACGCTGCCGCTCAGCAGGACCTGGTAGGCGAGGAACAGCGAAATGAACCCCAGGTACTTTCCCACCAGCACCTGCCAGCGGCCGAGCGGTCGGGCCACCAGTGGTTGCAGCAGGCCCGATTCGCTGTCCCCGGAAATGACGCCGGCTGCAGAGAAGATGACGAGCATGGTGCCCAGGAAACTGCAGACGAAGATGCCGAAGGACAGCAGCTGGTAGGCAGCGAGGACACGGACTTCAGTGAGATCACCGACTTCACGGAAGGCGAAGTAGGCTCCCAGCCCATAGAGGACCAGGAAGGCAACTGTGAGCAGCAGGCCCACTATGATGAGTCGCCGCCGCAGTCCTTCCTTCCAGGTGGAGCCCACGAGCACGCCCAGAGGCTTGAGGTAGCGGACGGCCCAGGCGCTCACTCTCGACCCGCCCCGTCGTTAGCTTCGTGTTCGCGGATGAGCGCGACGAAAGTCTCCTCCAAGGAACCCCGCACCGGACCGGCCTCATACACCTGAGCGCCGGCCTCCACGGCGGCCTTGACCAGGGCAGGAAGCTGCCCAGGTGCGGAAGTGGGCACGGTCAGGACCCCACGCTCGTACGCCGCGGGGAAGCCCGTGATCTCTTCGAGCCTCGCCGCGAGGGCGATACGCAGTTCCGTGCTGATGTGCCCCACGCGTATTCGGGCCGCGCTTGTTCGGAGCAGCCGCTCCAGAGGACCGTGAGTGACCACGGTTCCGCGGTCTACAACCGCGACATGGTCGCAGACCCGCTCCACCTCGGTCAGGAGATGGCTATTCAGGAACACGGTGACCCCGCGCCCGCGCAGCCCAAGGAGGAGGTCCCGCACTTCCAGGCGGCCGATGGGGTCGAGTGCGCTGGTGGGCTCATCCAGGAAGATCAGGCTTGGATCTCCCACCAAGGCTTGCGCCAGCCCCAGGCGTTGTTGCATGCCTTTGGAATACTCCCCCACTCTTCTGTCGCCGGCCTCTGCCAGACCCACCACGCGCAGCAAATCGGTGGGGTTGGTGTGAACTGGACGACCGGCGGAAGTGAGTGCGGAATGGAAGTGCACCAGCTCCCGCCCTGTCATCCAACTAGGATATCGGAACTGTTCCGACAGGTAACCAACGCGCGCCTGTACGGGGCGTGATCCGGGCCGGCCGCCCAGCACCAAGACGCTTCCCGCGGTGGGGCGCACGAGCCCCACCAAGATCTTGAGCAATGTAGACTTACCGGCTCCGTTGGGGCCTAGGAACCCGAAGATGATCCCCCGTGGCACGCGGAGCGTCACGCCGCGTAGCGCCTGGGCGGTGCCGAACGACTTGACAACACCCTCGCAGGATATGGCGGGTGAAGCTGTCTCCACGGGTATCAAGAGCACATTGGTATCATATTATGTCAGGTTAGCTGCTTGGCCGGTCTGTGCAAAGGAGCGAGGATGGCCTTGTACCGGGTAGTGGTTCTGCAGCACGCGGAACTGGAAGGTCTGGGCACTTTCGGGCCGTTGCTCCAACAGGAGTGCGGGCTCGACCTCTTGGAGGCATTCGCCGGCGAAGAGGCCTACCGGCGTCGCGTGGAAGCTCTGCTGCCGGATCCGGGCATTGACGCTCTGGTGGTTATGGGCGGCCCGCAGAGCGCAGCGGAGCTTGGGCGGCACCCGGTCCTGGAGCACTCCCTCCGGCTGCTGCGCAGAGCCGTGCGCGAGGACCTCCCTGTGCTGGGCGTGTGCTTGGGTGCGCAACTCCTGGCATTGGCGCTGGGGGGCCGGGTCTGGGCCGGGCGCACCAGGGGCAAGGGCCCCGAAGTGGGCTGGCAGGCCCTTAGACTGACACCCCGTGGGAGCGTCGATCCGGCCTTCCACAGCTTTGCCGAAATCGACCCGGCCTTCCACTGGCATTGGGACTCATTCGATTTGCCCCCAAGGGCGTGGAGACTGGCTGAGACGGCGTCGTACCCCAATCAAGCCTTCCGCTGGGGGCGCTGGGCTTACGGTCTCCAGTTCCATCTGGAAGTGACCGGGTTGATGGTGTCCAATCTGGTGGACGGCAACGCGGACCGCCTGGCGGGCCTGAGGCGGGTGGATCCGGACATGATGGTGGCTCGGGCGGCCCGCTGCGCACCACTGCTGTTGCCGAAGGCCACAACTATGATCGATTTCTTCCTGGAATGCGTGCGGCGGCGGGCACAGGAGCGGGAAACGGGTCCCAGCTACTCCGGTAGGGAAGGCGTGAGGCCGAGAGCCTGATGTAGGAGCGCGATGGCTTCCTCCGGTGTGGAAGCGTACCAGAGGCCGGGCGCACCCTCATCTCTGGTGAGTCGCCAGCCGTCCAGCACTATGACTGGGCGACCGATCTTGCCGGCCAGCCCTATCTCGGATAGCGTTCCGTATTCTCCGCCAATGGCGATGACCGCATCGCCATTGGCGGCCACGATCACGTTGCGGCCGTGCCCCATGCCGGTGGTGATCACATAGTCGACGTACGGGTTGGCCGGCGCGCGATCATACCCCGGAAGCACGCCCAAGCAGACTCCGCCCCCGTCGTGTGCGCCACGAGCCGCCGCCTCCATGACACCGCCCAGGCCGCCGCACACCACCACGGCGCCCAGTTCCGCCAGTAGCCGGCCGGTCTCTTGCGCCAGCTGATACTGTCGTGCGCTGCAGCGACTGCCGCCCAGTATGCTCACGTAGAGCCTGTGGTGCGGCGGGTCTCCGTAGTGAGGTTCGTCCATACGGCTACGATAGCACAGCACTGAGCAGGTCCAGGGCCAGCCCCTTGTCCAGCGGCTCGTTGAGGTTGCCACACTTGGGCGATTGGATGCAGGAGGGGCACCCCCGGCTGCAGGGACAGTCCCGGATGAGGCTGCGGGCATCGGCCAGCCAACGCGCGAACTGGGTGAAGCCCTGCCGGGCTATACCCACGCCTCCCGGGTGGCCGTCGAAGATGAAGATGGTGGGCAGCTCGGTCTGGGCGTGGACGGGGGTGGAGAGGCCCCCGATGTCCCAGCGGTCACACATGGCGAGCAACGGCAGCAGCGCGATGAGCGCATGCTCCAGTGCGTGCAGCCCACCCGGCAGCCGGGGGAGGTCTCTCTCCTGAGAGACCAGTTCCAGCGCGATGGTGAACCACACGCCTTCGGTGACGAAGTGCTGGGCAGGCAATTCCAGGTCCTCGCTACCGAGGGCTTCGTCGCTGCCCACCTGCTTCCTTTGGTAGCCGATGACCTGGTTTGTGACGCTCAGCTGCCCCATGTACAGCCGCAGTGGGCCGAAGCTGCTGTCCACATCCTGCGAGAGGATCTCGATGCTGGACTGGCGCCGTGGCTGGGTGTAGTAGGTACCGTGAAACTGACGCACCACGGCCACTCGAGGCTCGATGTCCAAGTGCGTGACGAGGTAGCTGTCACCCATGTGGAGATAGACGGCGCCGGGGTGGAGGAAAGAGAAGGCCGATTCCGCTTCCAGCGTGCCCACGATGCTCCCCGAATCCTCTTCCACTATGGTGAACTGATCTGGCGATGACGAGCGCAGGCTTATGTCGGCCGCGGGGTATGAGGCGCCCCGGATCACCCAGCTCCCGGTTCGCCGCGCGAGACGCCCGTCTGCCAGCAGCCTTTGGGCCGCATCCCCCAGGCCGGGGCCGAAATACTCGGTGTCTGCGGCTTCCAGGGGTGATTCGTAGGCCGCGGCGAGGAGATGGCGGTCATGGACAAAGGGGTTGGTGAAGTCGATGGTAGCCGCTTCCACCGGCCTGGACAGCAGTTCATGCGGATGACGGATGAAGAACTGCTCCAGCGCGTCGTTGCCCGCCAGAAACAGTCCCAGGCTCTCGCTCTTGCCACGTCCGGCTCTGCCCCACTGCTGCCAAAGGCTGGCGACGGTCCCCGGATATCCCACTGTCATGGCGGCATCAATGGCACCCACGTCGATGCCCAGTTCCAGCGCATTGGTGGCAACCACTCCCAGCAGCTCGGCGGAAAACAGCCGCTTCTCGATGCCGCGGCGTTGCTCGGGCGTGTAGCCGGCCCGGTAGGGAGAGAGCCGGTCTGCTATCTGGGGGGCGCGCTCCTTGAGCAGGTGCACCGTGGACTGATAAACGACCTCGGCCGAGCGGCGCGACTTGGTGAAACATATGGTGCGCACCCCATTGACGAGCAGCTCGGCCAGCACGACTGCGGCGTCCGTGGTATTCCCGCGCCGCAAGTTGGAGGCAGTGTCTAGGAGAGGGGGCTGCCACAAGACGATCTTGCGTCTCCCGCTGGGTGCGGCGTCATCGCTGACCGGCGTGACCTCCAACCCCGTGAGATTACGGGCGTGCTCCACCGCATTGAGGATGGTGGCTGAGGCCATGAAGAACAGAGGGTCCGCTCCGTAGAAGCCCGCGACCCGGCGGAGCCGGCGCAGCACGTTGGCCACGTGGCTGCCAAAGACCCCACGGTACGTATGTGCTTCGTCGATGACCACGAAGGCCAGGTTGTAGAAGAACTCGCTCCAACGTTCGTGGTGCGGGAGGATCGCCATGCTGATCATGTCCGGGTTGGTGAGCAGTATACGAGCGCGGTCCCGGGCGAGCCGGCGAGCCTGAGAGGGGGTGTCGCCATCGTATACGGCAACCTCCATTGCTCCCTGGGCGAGTTCCTGTAGGCGGCGCAGTTGGTCCTGAGCCAGAGCTTTCGTGGGATACAGGTAAAGAGCTCGCAGCCGGCCGTGCCGGAGCAGCGTGTCAAGAACGGGGAGGTTGAAGCAGAGGCTCTTGCCTGAAGCGGTCCCGGTGGTCACGATGAAGCTCTCGCGGCGTTGGGCCACCTCCCACGCCTCTCGCTGGTGCACCCAGAGACTCTCCACACCCTGCGATCGCAGTTTCGCCTCCAGGTGCGGGTGCATGTTGTCTGGGAGACCGCGCGACCGACCTTCCCGAGCGGGAAGCATGATCTCCGCCTCTACCTCCGGGAACCTTGTGTTGCTGAGTATTTCGAAAAGCGGCTGCCTCATGCCTAGGAACCTCGCCAGCAATCTGTGCATGCACTTCCTCCCGCCGGCCGTGCGCCATCCGCTTGTTGCTTCTGGGTGAGAGTACGAGGCGAGGCGCGCGGTGGCGAGAGGACTATGGTCCTATCCTGGCTCGTTCGAGTATACTGCCGCGGCGATGCTCATTGCCTGCGACTTCGATGGAACCATCACTTCGCACGATTGCCTCCACCTCATCGTCCAGCGCTACGCGCCTGACGCTTGGAACGCTATCGAGCAGCGCTTGCGCTCCGGCGAGATCGGCTTAGTAGCAGCCATCCAGGAGGAGTTCCGGCACGTACGGGTGGAGGAGGAGGAAGTCGTGGCCTTCGTCATGGCCAACGCCGGAGTCCGGCCGGGCTTCTCTGAGTTCGTAGCCTGGGTGGAAAGCGAGGGCCATCGGCTCATGGTGGTGAGTTCGGGCTTCCGCGTCCTGATAGACCCTGTGCTGAGGGCCGCCGGGCTCAGCCGTCTGGAGGTGCACGCCGGCGACGCCTTCTTCTCCCTGGAGGGGACCCGGGTGGTCTATCCCGCAACACTCCGAGACTGTGCCGCCGCCTGCGGCACCTGCAAGAGCGACGTCATCTCTGCCGCTACCCGCGAGCCGGACTATCGGCCGCCGCTTGTGCACATCGGCGATGGCCTCTCAGACCTCTGTGCCGCCCGTGAGGCGGACATTGTCTTTGCCCGGGCCAACCTGGCCGTGCTGCTCACTCGCGAAGGCCTGCGCTTTCACCCCTTCGAGAGCTTCCTGGAGGTACGTGATACCCTGCGTGCCGCCTTCAGCGGGGTACCCGAATGAGTCCCCTCTGGTCCAGCAACTGAGCTATCTGCACGGCATTCAGCGCCGCTCCCTTCAGCAGGTTGTCTGCCACCACCCAGAGGTTGAGACCGTGGGTCACCGTGGGATCCCGGCGGATCCGTCCCACATAGACCGGATCGGTCCCTGACGCGCGGATGGCCAGGGGATAGAGTTGGGTGGCGGGATCATCCTCCACGATCACTCCAGGCGTGGCCGAGAGCAGCGCGCGCGCCTCTTGAGGCGACAGGTCCTCGGCAAGCTCTACGTTCACCGACTCGGAGTGCCCGTTGCAAACGGGGACGCGCACACAGGTGGCCGTGACCTTGAGGGTGCTGTCTCCCATGATCTTCCTGGTCTCGTCCACCATCTTCTGCTCTTCCTTGGTGGAGCCGTCGTCCAGGAAGACGTCGATGTGAGGCAGGCAGTTGAAGGCGATCTGGTGGGGATAGACCTCCGGCCGCGCGTCGGTGCCCCTCTGCAGTTCCTCCACCTGCCGGCGGAGCTCAGCCATGGCCTTGGCCCCTGTCCCGGATACGGCTTGGTATGTAGAGACCACGACCCTGGTGATGCGGGCGGCATCGTGGAGGGGCTTCAGCGCCACCACCATCTGGATGGTAGAGCAGTTGGGGTTGGCGATGATCCCGGAGTGCCGATCCGCGTCCTGGGGGTTCACTTCAGGCACCAGGAGCGGGACGGAAGGATCCATGCGCCAAGCCGAGGAGTTATCAACCACGACGCAACCGCTGTCTCGAGCTATGGGCGCGAACCTGGTGGAGACGGCGCCTCCCGCCGAGAAGAGGGCAAGGTCGACCCCCTTGAAGCTGTCTTCGCGCAGTTCTTGGCAAGTGACGGTGGCGGTGCCGAAGTCCAACTCCTTGCCGGCCGACTTGGCCGAAGCCAGGCAGACCAAGTCCGAGATTGGGAAGTTGAGGCGAGCGAGAGTGCGGCGCATCTCCTGCCCCACGGCTCCGGTAGCACCAACAACTGCCACACGATACTGCGTGCTCACCTGCCTCCTCCTCTGCTAGCGAACGGCCATTGTAGCATCCTGCTCAAGGGCTCTCCCGCGCGCGGTTGTGGTGGTGGGCGAGAGTCGCGCGGCCAGCACCAAGCGATCGTCAGGCGCGACGGTACCCCTGGTTTGGAAGGCGTCCGCCGCTTCCGAGATGGCCCTGGCCACCTCGTCCGCATTGCGTGGCTTGAGTGCCTGCCAGGTCCGACCGATTCCGTTGACGCCGAACAACTCCTGCCCGCGGCGGGCTTCGCTGATGCCATCAGTGAACAGCACGAGATAGACACCCTCCGGCAGGGCAACCGACACGTCCTGGTAGACGGTCTCAGGGAAGGCGCCCAGGGGCGTGTTGGCCTCTGCCGGCATCTCTGCGCATCTCCCGTCAGGGAACAGGAACACGGGCGGGGGATGGCCGGCGAGACTCACGCGGGCGATGGGCTTCTCCAACGAGATCAGGCAGGCAACGACAGAGACAAAACGGTCGGAGGGCAGGGACTGAACCAGGATCTCATTGGCCGTGGTCAGGAGGTGGGCGGGGCCGGTGGCGTTGACGGCCAGCGAGGCCAGAGTGTAGCGTGCGCGGGCCGCCAGCCCTGACGCCTCGATGCCCATGCCGGAGTAGTCTCCTACGAGCAGAAGGACGCCGTGGTGGGGGATTTTTATGACGTCATAGAAATCCCCGCCCATATAGCCCGTGTCCCCGGCGGAGGCGAAGGAGACCCCGATGTCGAGGCCTGGTGTCTGGGGTGGGTTCTTGGGCAATAGGGCGGTACGAATGGCGTCCGTCAGGGCCTTGTGCCGCTCGGCCGATTGATGCTTGAGGAGGATGCCTCCCGCTTGGGCGCAGACTTCCTCGACCAGCTCGACCGCATCCTGAAACACATCGGGGGCGTGGTCGGCCAGGTGTAGGCACCCCACCGGCTTGCCTCGATCGAGAATGGCGAAGATCGCGACCGACTCGAAGCCGGCGGACACGCAACGGTTGCGCAGCGGCCCGATCTGCTCTGGGCTGAAGCGCTGCCCCATGCTGCTGACGCGGCCCCATACGAACGAGCCGCCCGCGGTGAAGAAAGGCTGCTCCACGTCCACGTCGCGCAGCATCACTCGGCCACAGAGGCATTCGTTGGCAGCCACCAGGCTCTCGTCGCGTTGGAACCCGGAGTCGGCACCCTGGTGGGCGCACGCCGGCACCCAAGGGCCGGTCTCGCCGCCTTCGGCCATCATTCTCACGGAGGCCTCTTCGCAGCCGGCGTAGTCCCGTGCCCACTCGGCCAGGAGTTCGGCGGCGTCATTGAAGGACTCCTCGGCCGCCAGCCGTCCTACCACCTTGGCTAGTTCAACGGAAGAATGCATGGCAGCCATGATAAAGACTGGGGGCAGGGTTCTCAACACGTGTTGCGGTGGAGGCGGCGAGGCGGGCGCCGTCCGGGGTGGTCAAGTGCCGCCGGAAGTGGGGCCTTGGCGGTGCGGCGCCTGGCCCAGTCCATTGTCGTGAGGCTCATCCGGTGTGGGCTCGTACCCTATTTCCAGCAGTGACTTGCTGGCAGCTCCCGCGAACGTCACCAGGAAGAGCAGCACTCCCGAGCCAATGAACACCCATGTGATGCTGAGTCTCCCCAGCGCTCCGGTCAGGGCCTGGGACACGGGCACGAGTCCCAGGGTTGCGAAGCTGAACAGGCCCATCACCCGGCCAATCATACGTCTGGGAGTCTTTGCTTGGAGCCAGCTTACGTAGAGCACGACCAGGTAGCCCGCGCCTATGCCCAGGAATACCATCAGCGCGGCTACCAGGAACAGATTGCGGGCCAGACCCAGAACTGCCATCCCAAGGGCAAAGCCGTAACAGGAGACGGTGATGATGGTCACGGCGCGTTTACCGGCCGGGCGCTTGGTGGCCCCCCCGATGAGGATGCCTATCAGAGAGCCCAGCCCGAACATGGACATGATGAGCCCGTATCCGGCGGCCCCACCTTGCAGCCGGCTGTTGGCCAGTACGGGGATCCCCACGGTGACGGGTCCCAGAACCGTGAAGTTCACGGCGACCACGATGAGGAACAGGGTTCTCATGGTGGCGTTGCCCAAGACATAGCGCATGCCCTCCCGTATGGACCGGATCAACGAAGGGTGGGCCCTTCTGTCCCTCTGACCGGTCTGCGGCGACATGAGGTGAAGCGTCACGGCCGACGCGACGAAAGTGAGGGCATCGATCAGGAGTGCGCAACCGATGCCACGTAGCTCAGCCCCGGGAGGGGAGAAGAGCGCGATGATGGCGCCGGCCACGACCGCGCCCAGGAACAAGGTGAACTGATTGCTTCCCTGCATGACCGCGTTGGCCGCCCCTAGGTGCCTTCTGCTGGTCACCTGGGGGACGATGGCCGTCTGGGCGGGGTAGAAGAACGCATCCGCCACACCAAGCGCCAAGGCCGCAATGTACAGCATCCAAACGTCGATGAGGTCGAAGAACACCAGAAGCCCCATGGAGAACACCAGCATCATTCGGATGAGGTTGGATGCGAGCATGACGCGGCGGGGCGAGAGGCGGTCGGTGATGGCCCCTCCCACCAGCATCAGCAGTGCACGCGGCAACGCTTGTAGGGCCAAGATGCCTCCCAGTGCCACGCTGCTCCCCTCCAAACGCAGAACGAGCCAGGGCAGCGCGATCATGTAGAACTGGTCGCCCAAGAGGGAGGTGAACTGGCCCGCGAACAGCAGACGAAAGTCACGTTTGGCGAAGACTGAACGGAAATGGCGTAGGGAGGGGAAAGGCACGGAGGTCTACTCGAAACGGAAACGCCACACGGCCACAGCGAAGAAGAGCAGCGCATAGCCCCACACGACTGCCAAGCCCGGCAGCACCTGCAGGACTCCCTGTCCTTGCAGGATGACGCCCCTGAACGCGTCGAGGACCCAGGCGGCCGGTGTCACGTGCCCAATGGCG
The DNA here is from genome assembly GCA_012719395.1 of Gaiellales bacterium. Classification (GTDB taxonomy): domain Bacteria; phylum Actinomycetota; class Thermoleophilia; order RBG-16-64-13; family RBG-16-64-13; genus JAAYAL01. Next base: position 10,630 of record JAAYAL010000075.1, read on the forward strand.
GCGAATGTAGATCCGGTTATCTCCAGGGGGAACCAGGCCCCGCCCATGGCGGCCAGCACCATGGAGATGATGACGGTGGCGCTGATGACCGCCTGCTCCGATCTGAGGATGGTAGCCAACATGAGGCCCAGGCTTGCGGCCAGCAACGAGAGCGAGAACATGGCCAGGAGCAGGGCCGGGGGGTTGCGGAGGTAGTCAACTCCCAGCACGAACTGCCCCAGGCCGATCAGGACCACCTGCTGAGTGAGGGTGATGCAGAGCATGGCGCCGGTCTTTCCGGCAATGATCTGAATACCTCGCACCCGTGTGGTGAGCAGCCGGCGCAGCGCGCCGGTCTTGCGCTCCTGCACCAGTGCCACGGCGGCGGTCAGCAGACTGAAGAGGATCCAGTTGACGAGCATCCCGGGAGAGGAGAGATCGAAGCCGCGCGGGGTCCGGCCGGCTTCAGTGCCTGCATCTTCGGCGATCACGGTGACCGTGGGATGTTCATACGCCGCTTCGCTCACGGCGAGCCCCCCCTGGAACTCGGCGCTTCCGGGCGATGAGTCGAGGTCGAGGGCGGCGAGCGCTGCCGCGGTCGCCGCCCTCGCGCCCAGTACGCGGTCGACCGCAGATCGCACCGACTGCATCACGGACTGCGACCCGCTCGAGCCCATCTTTCCCACCACGATGGCGGGCGCTGAAGGCACGTTCGCATCCGAGGCGGAGCCGAAGCCTTGGGGGATGATGAGCCCCGCCGCCACGTTGTCCTTCTGCACGGCCTCCTCTAGTCCCAGACGCTGCACAGCTGAGTAAGGGCGCAACTCCACCATCCCCCCCCGCTCCAAGGTGGTGATGAGGCTCTGGGCGGGAGCGCCGTCGTCGAGGTTCAGCAGGGCGACCGGGAGCCGGTCAGACCCGGAGCTGCCGAACAGGAAGCCAAAGAACACGGTGAAGAGTATGGGAAGGATGAACGTGAAGAGGGCGGCGAGCCTGTCGCGCCCGGTTTGCAGCAGATCTTTGCCCGTGAGGGCGAGTATTGCCCTCATGCGTAGCGCCTTCTGAAGAGGAGGACCCCGGTGCCGAAGGTCGCCAGGGCAAATCCCAGCACCACCAGCAAGGGGACGGTGATGTCAGACGCTCCGGCACCACGCATGGTTGCATCCCATGCTTCCAGCAGCCAGCCGTTTGGCGTGAAGCGACGCACGGTTCCGAAGACGCCGCCCACCTGTGCGGTGCCGACGAAGTTGCCCCCGAGCAGGGCCAGAGTGACGAACACCCCCGAGGAGACGCCGCCCGCCTGCGCCGGGGTGCGTAGGATCGAGACGAGAAAGACCGCGATCCCCGCCGATACCGCTGCTCCATCCAAAGTGAGCAGGGCCACCGCCCATGGGTTACCCCACTGGATGCGGAAGAGGAGCCATCCGGCCAGCAACAGGATGACGGCTTGGGCGAGCACGGTGAGGAAGACCGACGTGTACTTCCCGGCCAGGATCACGCCTCTGCTGGTGGGCGTGGTGAACAGGCGGGGAAGGGTGCCGGCGAAGTCCTCGTCCAGGATGGTGCGGGCAACGTTGGCGGCGGCAATGAACATGAAGAAGACCATCATGCCCGACAGCACGACCGCCGTAACACCGGGCTCTTTGGAGTCCGTCTCCACCACTTGGGGGTCACGGAAGGCGATGGCGCCGGAAGCGCCGGACAATGCTTCGGACATGAAGGCGGCGGCGGCCGTCGTGGCAGCCTGGCTCAACGAGGCCTCATCCCGACCCTGCCGCATCCCAAAGTGGACGGCCGCCGCCGCCGCCGCTCTGGCGCCGTTGAACTGGTCGACAACCTGTTGGACCACCCCCTGCAGGATAGAGGGACCGAGGGTCTGCGCGGGGTTGCGGTAGACGGTGACCGGCTCGCCACCACCGGTGGCGGAAAGCACGGCCGCGCTGAAACCAGGCGGGATGATAAGGGCCACGGGGGTCGCGCCGGCGTCCACCCTTGACCGAGCCTCAGCTTCGGAAGCGACGACTTCCACTGTGAGCAACGTGGAGAGGTCCGTGCTGCGCAGGACGGCCAGCATTTCGTCTCCCAGGTTCTGCCTCCCGCCCCCCTGTTCTGCCGCGGCACCCTCATCGAGGTTGACCACGGCGACTTTCGTCACCGCGATCGAGTATCCCTCGCCGCCGCCGAAGGCGAGCCCCAGCAGCGATGCCAGGGCGAGTGGCGCCGCCAGCATCCATACGATGGCCACCGGCGTGCGGAAGTTGGTGCGCAGATCCTTGAAGGCGATTGCCCAAATGCGGCTCACGGTTGGTGTGTCAGTCGCGCAGAGCACGCCCGGTAAGGTGCAGGAAGACCATCTCGAGATCGGGCTCCGTGACGTTGACTTCGTTGATGCGGGCCTGGACGGCGGCTGCGGTTTCGAACAGTCTGGGCAGGGTCACAGTGGCATCCGGGACGAGCAGGATGGCTCGTTCTTCCTCCACCGTCACCCGTGCTACGCCATCCATCTCACGCCAGGCTGTCGCCAGCTGCTCAAGGTGTCGGTCGACCGTCAGCTCCACATGTGCTTCTTCCCCCACGATCTTGACCAGCTCCTCGTGGGTCCCCTCCGCCAGCATCCTTCCGTGATCCATGATGCCGATGCGATCCGACAGCTCCTGTGCTTCCGCCATGTAATGAGTGGTGTAGAGGATGGTCATGCCCCTGTCGCGGAATTGAAGGATGACGTCCAGGATGGAACGGCGGCTCTGCGGGTCGATACCTACCGTGGGCTCGTCAAGATAAAGGGCCCGTGGCTCATGCAGCAGGGCCACGCCGATGTTCACCCGTCGCTTCATCCCTCCCGAGTACTTCTCGATTCGCTCGTCCTGCCGTTCCGTCAGGTCGATGATCTCCAAGACCTCTCCCACGCGGCGGCGCAAGGCTGCTCCTGAGAGCCCGTACATTTTGCCCCAGAAGACGAGGTTCTCGCGCGCAGACAACTCCGGGTACAGGGCGATGTCTTGTGGCACCACGCCGATCAGTTCCTTGGCCGCCTGAGGATGCTCCCTCACGGAGTGACCACCGACGCGGGCGTCTCCTCCGCTGGGGCGCAACAGGCAGGACAGCATGGAGATGGTGGTGGTCTTCCCGGCTCCATTGGGTCCCAGGAGGCTGTAGATCTCACCTTCGTCCATGTGGAACGAAAGCCCGTCCACGGCCACGATGCCTCTGGGCGGATCGAATTGTTTACGAAGGTTCTCAACCTTAATGAAGGTCATACGCCGTACGTCTCCCCGCCGCAGGACCGCGGATTGCACACCCCGCGAATCATATCGAAAATGACCTGCAGGGTACATGAAGCTGACGTTTTCGGGCTGCTGTACCAGCCCCATTCGTCGTCGGGTGCCTTCCCCCTCTGTATCCTTGAAGTACATCGCTACGGGGCGAGTGCCGGGATGGAAGGGAGAAAGCCTTGGTCAAACGGGCACTGTGGGGTTGCGCTGTTGTGGGCGGCGTTGTGGCGCTGGCCGCGGTGTTGCTCGCGGCCTTCGGGTTGTTGGGGGGCGAGCCCCGCCAGGCGCTCCCGGTGATTGCGATAGTCCCCTCGGAATCGCCCCTCTCTACCTCGGGTTCCGCAGGCCCCACCACGTCTACGTCCGCGCCGGAGGTGGGCATCGGGGCACACGGGGACGCGACTGCCTCCCCGGTGTCGGGACGTGAGACCGTGGCCGGGCCAATGCGCTACCAGGGGAACGCGGGGGAGGGCCGGGAACGGTCGGGTGGCGGGCCGGGGTCCACACAAGGCGGAGGACGATGACCCGGGTGCTGGTGGTTGAGGATCAGCCCAGAGTGGCCTCTTTCCTCAAGCAGGGCCTGGAGGCGGCCGGGTACACAACCGAGATAGCCGGTGAGGGGAAGACGGCCATCGACCTCGCCTCCACAGGGGACTACGACCTCATGTTGCTTGACATCGGTCTCCCTGACATGGACGGTTTTCAGGTGCTGGCGGACGTGCGGACCGTCAACACGGACATCAAAGTGATCGTGCTGACCGCGCGGGGGGAGGTGGCGTCACGGGTGCGCGGTCTTGATCTGGGGGCTGATGACTACCTGCCCAAGCCCTTTGATTTCGACGAACTCCTGGCGCGCATGCGGGCGCAGCTGCGTGCAAGGCGGCAGCCGGCGGCCTCACTCCTTGCCGCAGGAGACCTGGAGTTGGACTTGAAGGAGCGCCGTGCTCGTAGGGGGGAGAGCGCGGTGGATCTCACCAGCAGGGAGTTTGCGCTCCTGGAATTCCTTCTGCGACACGCGGGGCAGGTGGTTTCCCGTGCTCAACTGCTCAACGGCGTGTGGGGCTATGACTATGACCCGCGCAGCAATGTGGTGGACGTGTACGTGGGATACCTGCGTACCAAGCTCGACCGTCTCGGGGAGCCATCGGTGATTGAGACGGTCCGGGGAGGCGGTTACAGGCTGGTTGCCGGCTCAAAGCCGGGTGCATCGTTGTCACGCCCGCCCTCCGGCAGCGGAGCCTGAAGGATTGAGTGTGTCGGTGGGTCTGCGCCTGCGCCTTACCCTGCTGTCCGCCGTGGGTGTGGCCGTGCTTTCCGTGCTGGCTCTCTTGACCATCAACCTCGTACTTGGTCGACAGTTGGAGGATCGTCTGGATCGCCAGTTGTACGAGCAGACGGTCGCGCTGGATCGTGCCCTTGCTGTGGCCGGAACGGGCGGAGAGGTACTGGAGCTGAGCCGCGACTACCTGGCTGGGCCGGGGTCGGAGACGCTGCGCTTGGGCGGCTTGGTGCTCCTGGTGTCGCTCAACGAGGGCGGATTGGTCTCCAACTCGGGCGAGCTGAGGCTGGAGGAACTAACCCTGGACCCAGAGGCTGCGGGCGGGACGGCCGTGACGGTGGCCACGTTGTTGGGTCGCTACCGCGTGGCGCAGACCCCCCTTCTGCTCGAAGGTGACAATATCGGTTTCATACGCTTTGCGGCTCCGATGGAGGAGGCCCTCGGCTCGCGACGGGAAGTGGTCCTGCTGGCCTCTGTCTTGCTCTTGTGCGGCACGCTGCTCCTGACCTTCGGGGCCTGGGCCTTGGTGGGCAGAGCGATGATCCCGGTCGTGCGCATCACTGCCGGAGCAGCGGAAATCTCGCATCATGACCTCACGCACCGCGTTCCCTATCGGGGCCCCCGTGATGAGATCGGCAGGTTGGCCGAGACCGTGAACGGCATGTTGGATCGGTTGGAGGCGGCCTTTCGGGAGCAGGAGAGCTTCATCTCCGGTGTGTCGCACGAACTGCGCACTCCGCTGACCATTGCTAAGGGGCACCTACAGGTACTGGATCGTGCGCCTGAGCTCAATGCGGAGGTGGCGCGGGCCGAGCATGCGCTGGTCCTGGAGGAGCTCGACCGGATGAATCGTCTCGTAGATGAGCTCAGTACCCTGGCTCGGGCGGGGAGAGTGGATTTCCTTCGCCCGGAATGGATAGATGTGGACTCCCTTCTGCGAGGTCTGACGGCGCAGGGGTCTCTTCTGGCCCCCGACCGGAGCTGGCGGGTGGATCCATTGCCGGGCGGCAGGTTGTTGGTGGATCAGGACCGCCTCACGCAGGTGTTTCTCAATCTGATGCAGAACGCCGTGGCGCACACGGTGGAGGGCGGGCGTATCGCGTTGGGGGGAAGCATGAGGCCGAGCGGGATCGAGCTATGGGTGGAGGATTGGGGCGAGGGCATGGAGGAGGCTGTGCGCGGGCGGGTGTTCGAGCGCTTCTATCGAGGCCCACGCGCGGGCCAGGATGAAGGCGCGGGCAAAGAAGGCATGGGCCTGGGGCTGGCGATCGTGGAGGCGTTGGTCCGGGCGCACGATGGCGAGGTGGCCGTGGAGAGCCGGCCGGGCGAGGGATCACGATTCGTTGTCCGCTTTCCGAGCGCGCGGGTGCGCGCCTCCTGAGGCCTGATGAGAATAGTCTCATCTTGCTCTCATCCTTGGCTTAGCGCCGCCGGGTAGCCTGAGAGGGACAGACGGGATACGCTCCCTCAAGGACACCGGGAGGTGGCACATGAAACAGGGTAAGAGAGTTGCCGCGGTAGCAGTAGGCGCCGTGCTCATTGTGGCCCTCGCGGCCGGGCTCGCTCTGGCGGCGCCGGCTGCGGGCGCCGGTGACCGAGTTCAAGACCGGGCTCGCGTCCAGGATTCCATATCGGGAGGATGCGACGGAACCTGCGACGGGATCTGTGATGGCACCCAGGCCGGAGTGGGCACCCAGGCTCGCGGAGACGGTGCAGCGCTCTCCAAAGCGGGAGCGGGTAGTGGGTATCGCTACGGTGCGACCGCATCTCCCGCCGCTGGACAGGGGTCCCAGGCGCAGCAGCGCAAACAGAACTGTGATGGCACCTGCGTCTCCACCGGTGATGAGGTCCAGTCCCGGCAGCGTGCCGGCAACGCCGGCGCGGACACGGGCGGCAGTGGTGTCTCCGATGGTGGTCGCCATGGCAATGCGGGCGGCGATTCCGCGGGGAACCGCGCGGGGAGCCGATCCGGTGCCGGCATCTGCGACGGCAGCGGTCGCTGAGATCCTGCACTCACGCTCAAGCCACTCAATCTGGGCGTGACAGAGAGGCCGGTGGGCCGCCTGGAGGCGGCCCACCGGCCTCTCTGTTCGGGGACAGCCGTTTCCCGGCCGCCCCCCACCTTTTCGCTCTAGTCTGAGTCCTCGTCTTGGTGTATCAGTTCCGCACTGAGGTTGAACGCCTCGTGGAGCGCATTGACGGCCGTGGGGATGGCCTCCCGCCGGATAACGCAGGAGATCTTGATGGAGCTGGTTGAGATCATCTCGATGTTGATCCCGTTCTGGGCCAGTGTTTCGAACATCTTGGCTGCCACACCCGGGTGCGACTTCATGCCCGCACCGATCAAGGAGAGCTTGGCCATGGCGTTGTCCGTGGTGATGCCGTCGAAAGTGATCTCGGGTTTGAGGGCTTCGAGCGTAGCGCGGATCAGGGCAAGTTCGTCTTCCCCGGCCGTGAAGGAGATATCGGTGATCCCTTTCTCGGACACGTTCTGGATGATCATGTCCACGTTGACGCCTGCCTTGGCCAGCGCTGTGAAGATCCTGGCCGCAACTCCAGGTTCGTCGGGCAGGTTGGAGATAGTGACTTTGGCGTCTTCCAGCGCGTAGGTCACTCCGGACACGATAGCCTGTTCCATCTGTTCACCTTCCTCTGTGACCCACGTACCGGGAACATCCATGAAGCTCGAGCGGACATGGATGGGGACTCCGTAGCGCCGGCCGAACTCAACACAGCGAAGCATGAGCACCTTGGCGCCCGTGGCGGCCATCTCCAGCATTTCCTCGAAGGAGATGCGAGCCAGCTTGCGGGCCGAGGGAACCAAGCGTGGGTCCGCCGTGTACACGCCGTCGACATCCGTGTAGATCTCGCACACCTCGGCGTTCAGGGCGGCGGCCAGCGCCACCGCCGTGGTGTCCGACCCACCTCGCCCCAGGGTGGTGACGTCGTTGTCGGTGGAGAGTCCCTGGAAACCGGCCACAAGCACGATCTTGCCCTGCTCCAGTGCCCTGGTGACACGGTCCGGCTTGATGTCGACTATCTTGGCCCGGCGGTGCACGTTGTCGGTCAGGATCCCGGCCTGAGGCCCGCTGAGCGAGATGGCGTCGTGCCCCATGGCATGGATGGCCATGGTCACCAACGCGGCAGAGATGCGCTCCCCCGCGGAGAGCAGCATGTCCATCTCACGTTCGCGCGGCCGATCAGTGATCTCATTGGCCAGCGCGATGAGCTCGTCGGTGGTGTCTCCCCGCGCCGATACCACCGCCACGACGGGATGGCCTGCCTCCTGTGCATCCACGATGCGTTTTGCCACACGCTTTATGCGGTCACCGTCCGCCACTGAAGTACCGCCAAACTTCATGACCACTATGCTCGACGGTTCCTTCCGCTCCTGCTGCTCAATCACCAGCACCGGGCGCCCGGCGGCGTCCATGGTGACGGGGCCGCTCGTTGCTTGATACGATCTCGTACTCTGACGCGTACCCACGGGGACTCAACCTCTTCTCGGAAATGACAATAGGATGCCCGAGCAACCGATTCTAGCGGACGGGTGAGCGGTGTGGAAGAATCAGGGCGTTTCGGCTCCGTCCTCGGGTGCCGCGGCCCTTGCGCTACGCGATGCGGCCGGGGAAGCCATCCCGGCGGCCAAGCGGCAGGCAGGCAATCGAGTGCTCGTTGCCAACGGTGAGAAGGTGGGCGACGATCCATTGCCTCGTGAACAATGCCGGCGCCTGATGCCTTCTCGCCCCACCTGATACCCTTGGCTCATGGCAGACTTGGCAACCACATTCTGCGGCCTCAAGGTGAAGAGCCCGGTGGGTGTCACTTCTTGTGACTTCGGTGGGCACGCCCGACTCGCCCGCCGGGTGGCGGAACAGGGCATAGGTTGGCTTGTTGGCAAGACCGTGCATCGTATCGATGGACCGCATCGCTGGCCTCGGCCTCACTTCTACTCCTTGCGCCGGTTCGGACCGGAGCTCAGGGATGCCTTCGTCTCCTCCCAGATGTTTCACCACCTGCCCTACGACCGTTGGCTGGCGGAAGAGCTTCCTGCCACGCTGGAGGTGTGCCGCGAACACGGCGTGCTCTTCATCGGATCCTGCTGCGGCATAGGCGAGGATCCCGAGACCTGGATCCCCTTCCTGCGAGATATGGCGGCGGCGGGTGTCGAGGCCATCGAATTGGACACGGGAGGGCCGCACGCTACTTTCGGGGCCGTTGCCGCGCATCACGCGGTGGGAGCGCCCTTGGCTCTGGATCCGGAAACCGCCTACCGGGTGACGCTTGAATGCGCGAAGGCGGTCGACGTTCCCATCATCTTCAAAATGACACCGCAGTGCGTCAATATGGCCGAGGTGTCTCTGGCTGTGGAAAGGGCGGGCGCAGCGGCCATCTCGGCGAACAACGCCTTCTATGGCTTGTGGATTGACCACGAGACCGGGACTTTCCTGGGTGTGCCCGCCGCCATGGGCGGGCTGATGGGCCGGCCTTGGCAGGTGTACTCGCTGGCGAAACTACTGGAGATCACCGCCACGGTCCAGCTTCCCGTGATCGGCGGGGGAGGGGTCTTCACCTATGACGATGTGGTACGGCACCTCATGGGCGGCTGCAGCCTGGTGGGCATGTGCTCTGCCGTCTACGCGCGGGGGGTGGAGGTTCTGGGCAAGGTGGACAGGGAGCTGCGCTCTTGGCTGGACCAGAAAGGGCACGCCAGTCTCGCCGCGGTGCAGGGCACGGTCGTCCAGGATCTCCGTTATCTGCGCGAGTGGCCACGCGAGACGGAAATGGCGGATGAGTCCCCCCTTCTTCCAGTGATCGACGTCTCTCGTTGCACCGAGTGCGGGCGCTGTGCCCGCCTATGTCCGTACGGGGCGCTGGAGATGACAGGGCGTCCCGGAGAAGCCCCGGCGCTGGAGACGGAGCACTGCTGTGGCTGTGGCTGGTGCACGGGACAGTGCCCGGTGGGTGCCATCACCATGGTTCATGCCGCCAGTGGCAGGATGGTGTGGGACGGCAGGGGAACCATCGCGGATTGGGTGGGCTGGGAGTAGGTCATTGCCTCGCCGCGCATCAGGCGCGATGCTCGAACTGGTCCAGGAAGGCAAAAACGGGGGCGGCCCGCTGAGCGGGCCGCCCCCGTTCATCTCACCCAGAGACAGCTGGGACCTACGCTCCCGCTGGAGTCTCGACGGCGCCCAATTGCGCCAGTGCTTGGAGGCGCTGCCACTCCCGGTCCACGTTCTCCTGCAGTCTCTGCAGGATGTCCTCGCCGCCGGCCTTGAAGAGGTGCCCGAACCTGCCCTGTGCCTTCATCCAATCCAGGACGGGGATCTTCTTGGCCTTGGGGTCATAGTTGATCACGTAGCGGCCATCGATGATCTCGTACAGCGGCCAGTAGCACGACTGCACCATCTGACGTGCCATCTCCACGCTCTGCGACGGGTCCGAACGCCAACCACGTGGGCAGGGGGAGAGCACCACCAACACCGCCGGTCCCTCGGTCTCGAAGGCCGTTTCCGCCTTTGCGATCAAGTCGCGGAAGTTGTGTACCGAGGCCTGCGCCACGTAAGGAATGTTGTGAGCGGCGCAGATGGCAGTGAGGTTCTTGCGGTTCTGGCGCTTGCCCAAGTCCACCTTGCCGTTGGGGGTGGTGGTGGTCCAAGCGCCGAGCGGCGTGGCGCCGGAACGCTGGAAGCCGGTGTTCATGTAGGCGCCGTTGTCGTAGCAGACGTAGACGAAGTCATGACCCCGCTCCAGCGCGCCGGAGAGCGACTGGATGCCTATGTCATAGGTGCCACCGTCTCCGCCGAAAGCCACAAACTTGCAGTCCTTCGAGACCTTGCCCTGTTTCTTCAGGCTCTGAAACGCGGCTTCCGCTCCGCTGATGGTGGCCGCGGCATTCTCGAAGGCCGTGTGGATGTACGCATCCTTCCAGGCCGTGTAGGGGTAGATGGTGGTGGAAACCTCGAGGCAGCCGGTGGCACAACCGACAACCAGCGGGTGGTCCTTGGCGCCTTTCAAGACGTTGCGGACCACGATGGAAGCGCCGCACCCGGCGCAGAGGCGGTGTCCGCCGCTGAGGCGGTCGCCGCGGGTGACCAGTTCCTTGGGCGCAAGCCTGGTTGCCATGGCCTCAGGCTCCCTTCATGTTCAGGTAGACGCGGCTCTTGGGCAGATCGCCGCCCTCGGCCGCCTTTTGCAGGACGCGGAAGGCTTCCTCGATATTGTGCGGGAAGATGTCACGGCCGCCGAGGCCATAGATGAAGTTGGCGGCTTTGGTGTACACGCCCTGTTGGTAGAGGGCGGAGGTGACATCCATGTAGAGCGGGCCTCCGGCAGCACCGAATGAGTCGGCGCGGTCCATGATCCCCACGGCCTTGACACCCGCGAGAGCCTTGGCGTATTGGGCGGCGGGGAAGGGCCGGAAGGTCCGGACCTTGATCACCCCTGCCTTGACGCCTTCTGCACGCAGCTTGTCCGCCACGGAGCGGGCGTTACCGGCGGCGGACCCGATGACCACAATGGCGATGTCCGCGTCTTCCATGCGGTACTGCATGAGGTGCTGGTACCGGCGTCCGCTTAGGGCGGCAAAGCGGTCATAGACGTCCTGGATGACGGCGAGGGCGTTGTCCATGGCCCGCTGCTGGTTGACCTTGTGCTCGAAGTACCATCCGTGCAGCCCGTCGAAGGGGCCGAAGGTCACGTGGTTGTCAAAGTCCAGCAGGCTGGGGTAGCCGGGGGCCTGACCGACGAACTGCTGTACCTCCTCGTCGGTGAGGGACTGCAGGGGGCCGATGGCGCCGGAGATGATGAAGCCGTCATACATGTTCATCAGGGGGAGCCGCACGTCTGGATGCTCCGCGATGGGGAAGCCCATGATGGTGGCGTCGTAGGCTTCTTGGGCGTCCTCATTGTAGATCTGCACCCATCCCGCGTCGCGGCCGCCCATGGTGTCCGAGTGGTCGCAGTGGATGTTGATGGGACCGGAAAGGGCGCGGTTGACCGTGGTCATCACGATGGGAGCACGCATGGAAGCCGCGATATAGACCATTTCCCACATGAGGGCGAATCCTGCCGAACTGGTGGCCGTCATGGTGCGGGCTCCGGAAGACGCCGAGCCGATGCACGCGCTCATGGCCGAATGTTCGGACTCCACCGTGACGAAGTTGGCCTTGACCACGCCATCCGCCACGTACTCGGCGAAGTTCTGGACCACGTCCGTCTGAGGGGTGATGGGGTAGGCGGCAACCACGTCCGGGTTGATTTGCTTCATGGCATAGGCTACTGCCTGGTTACCGGTCACGGCCTCGATGGGCCTCTGGGTCTGCGCGGTGGGAGGGGTCATCACTCATTGCCCCCATTCTGCTCGAAATCGGTTTCCGTGCACATGACAATGGCGTCCGCCGGGCATTCGGCGGCGCAGATGCCGCAGCCCTTGCAGTGCTCCAGGTCGAAGCCCACGACTTTCTTGTCCTCTACGATGACCGAGGTATCGGGGCAGTAGAAGTAGCAGAAGAGGCATTGCGTGCACTTGTCCGCGTCGCGCACCGGACGTTCGCCGCGCCACCCTCCGGTCTGGTAGTTGACGGCGTTGCCGGCCTCTGGGATCACCGCGCCCGCTTCATGCTTCTCCGGGGGCCATTCCTGGATCTTACTGACATCCCACTTCTTCTGAGACGGGCTCATTCGCGCACCTCCTGGAAGGCCATCTTGGCCGCCTCCACGTTGGCGTCCACGACCTTCTGCGGGAACTTCTTGCCAAAGGTGTGCCGCAAATGATCCTCGATCTCCTCCAGGCTGAAGTAGCCGGTGATGCGAGAAAGGGCACTCACCATGGGTGTGTTGGGGATGGCACGGCCCAACGTCTGCTTGGCGATCTTGGTGGCCGGCACGGTCAGGACCCGTCGGGACCCGAAATCGAAGCCCTTCTTGATGTCATCCGGGCTCTTCTCCGTGTTGACGATGATGACGGCGTCGTCTGAAGCGCCTTCGGTGACGTCCACCACGGACAGGAGGGTGTCATCCAGGACCAACACCAAGTCCGGGTGTTCGATGGCGGAGTAGCATTGTATGGGGTCTTCGCTCAGGCGGGTGAAGGCTACGATGGGGGCCCCGGAACGTTCCGGGCCGTACTCCGGGAAGGCTTGGAAGCACTTCCCGCGTTCCGCTGCGATTTCCGCAACCATCTTTGCCGCGGTGACGGCTCCTTGGCCGCCCCGCCCGTGCCAGCGGATCTCGGTGAGTCTCGAGCTCAAGCTGCACCTCTTCTCATCGCGTGTACCTTTGACGGGACAAGTGTGCGGCCGAACGTGACGGGCGGAGGAAGTTGTCCGCAGCGACGAGGCACATAACCGACGCCGTCCCCCAGCGGACCGGGCCGCGACGATCCGGGAAGAGAAGCGGCAGTTGATGGTGCTCGCAGAGCCGGCGGAGCTAGCCGTAACAGGCCACTATCATATCATGCGAAAGCTCAGATTCTGGTGGGTAACCCGGCCCGCGCGGCGAGTGTTCCGCATAGATGAGCGCCGACCAAGGATGCCCAGAAGAAGGTGAAGACCACACCCACCACCAG
>JAAYAL010000076.1 GCA_012719395.1 Gaiellales bacterium
AGCGGTGCCACTGGGCGTGTAGCGCATCTCGGCGTCGGCGCCAAGGTTTCCTACGATGATGCAGGTCTGGTACATGCTTCCCCTCCCTGGGTCGGCATTCAGATGCGAACGGATGTTCTACAGGATAGCATTCACGTGGCGCGGACGCAACCGCCCGCCGCTCCCGCCAGGATAGCACTCTGCAGCAGGGGGTCAAGATGCTCTCGGTCGCGGGCCTAGCCCTCCGGCACCGCCCTGAGCTGACCTGGCGCGGTGGGGTGGTACCGGGTCTGCCGGCGCGGCGGCACCGCGCATGAGGGCTCGCCAACTGGCGTACCGCTGGCTCGCAGCGCTTCCAGTGCGGCCGGATCGGGTGATCGAGTACAATTGGTCCTGCCCTGCCACACCTTCCGCTTCAGCGAGGAACCCGCCTGGCGGACGCCGTGGCCGAGCAGCGGCGCTGGGGCCGGAACGCGGCTCCGGTGCGCTCCCAACGATGACCGCGCCGCTTGCCCTAGTGCCCGTCTCGACGATGGAGAGAGACTGTGAGCAGGAAGATCCGCGTACTGGTCGCCAACGGAAGCCCGAAGGGCGAGTACAGCCTGTCGCTTCAGCACACCCTCTACATGCTCGGCCAGGAAGCCGAGGTGGAGTGGCGCATCGCCCACATCGGCGAGGCTCTCTCGCCCATGGAGTACGACCGCGCCTGGCTGGAGGGGGCAATCGCCGCTATCCGTTGGTGCGACGCCATCGTCTGGACCACGCCGGTCTACACCATGCTGGTCCCCTGGCAGGTCATCCGCTTCCTGGACTTGATCGCGGAGGCGGGTGAGAGCCGGATCTTCGCGGGCAAGTACGCCACCAGCATGATGACCTGCTTTCACTACTACGATCACCTAGCCGAGGAATGGTTGCGCGGTACCAGCAAGGACCTCGGCATGTGCTTCATCGAGGGCCGCACCGCCGACAACACCGACATGCTCAAGCCCGAGGTACGGGCCAGTACGCGCTTCTTCATGCACGAGTTCCTGGAGGCCTGCCGCCGGAGCGCTCCGGTCGAGCGCAAGTCCGCGCCGCTGTCTTGCTTGCCGATACCGGACTTCCGCCCTTCTCGTGCGGACGGGGATGCGCCGGCCCCGAAGAGCTCCCAGCGGCGCACCGTTCTGGTTACGGACGAGTACCGCCAGGACGGCAACCTCTCTCGGATGATTGACGTCTTCATCGCTGCCTATCCCAACTCGGTGGAGGTGGTGGACATCAACGAGTTCCCCTACGAGGCCGGCTGTCAGGGATGTCTGCGCTGCGAGTTGGTGGGGGAGTGCGACCGAAAGGACGGGTTCCAGCAGTTCTACATGGACCTGGTAAATACCTGTGACGTCCTGGTGTTCGGGATGAACCTGGAGGGCCGCTACCTGAAGCCGATCTGGAAGCTGTTTCTGGACCGCTCCTTCGCCAACGGCCACCGGACGAGCATGATGGGCAAGCACACTGCCTATCTGGTCTCGGGCCGTCTGCGGGAGCTCCCCAACGTCCGGCAGTTCCTGGAGGGGAAGGACCAGGTAGGGCGGGAGAACTCCATGGGGATCATCAGCGACGAAGCCGAGGACTCCCTGCACCTGGAGGCGCTGCTTCAGGAGTTGGCGGGGCGTCTTGCCCGGGCGACCGAGGCGCGGTACCAGAAGAGCGTCGGTTTCCTTGGGCTGGGCGGCATGAAGATCTTCCGGGATCTGATCTACAGCATGCGCGGGGTCGTACGGGACGACCACCGCTTCTACCGCGAGCGCGGCCTATACGACTTTCCCCAGCGCAACACCGCCAATGAGCTGTTCAACCTGGCCATGGGCGCCGCCTTCACCCTCAAGCCAGTCCGACTCCAGGCCTTCCAGCGCATGCCTGCCATGTACATTCAGAAGCACAAGGCGATCGTGGACAGCGGCAGGGAGTGAGGGCGCGATCCGGACGGCGGCGTTGAGGGGGCAAGCGATAGAGGAATCGGGACCGGGTCACTCGCTTTCCCCCGACTTGCAGCGCCCACTCGCCCGTATACACTACCCTTAACCGGGCGGTCCGCCGCCCCGCGATGATCATAAGGATAACATCACCCAAGGAGCCTCGATGATGGACGCCTTTAGACTGGTAC
>JAAYAL010000012.1 GCA_012719395.1 Gaiellales bacterium
CCAGGAAGGCCGCGGCCAAGACGTCCTGAAGTGCACCTACTGCAACTCCTGCCGGGAGATGGAGGGTGGCTTCACCACCGTGGAGTGCATCCAGTGGAAGAAGAAGGGTCAGCCGCAGGCGTAGCCGGGATCTAAGAGCAACAGGAGAAAGAGAGACTCAATGCCTCTGGAAGGATTCACTCCGTACGATCCGGGACTGGCCAAGCTCTATGACCGGAAGCGCTGGTGGCTTGGCCTCACCATGGGAGACACCCTTGACCGGGCGGCCGACATGTACCCGGGCAAGGAAGCCCTGGTGGAGGCCGACGGCAAGGAGCGGCGCTACACCTACGCGGAGCTGCGCCGGGAGGCCGACGCGGTTGCGTACAACCTTCTGCAGTCCGGCCTGAAGAAGGGCGACTTCGTCCTGGTCATGTTGCCGAACGTCACCGAGTTCGTCACCACGTACTACGGCCTGCAGAAGGCAGGTCTGGTCATGGTGCTGCTGACGGTCAACCACACGGCGAAGGAGATCATCCACCTGGCGGCTCTGACCGAGCCCAAGGGCTGGGTGCTCCCCGCCCGCTATCGCAAGACTGACTACACGGACCTGATTGCCGAGGTGCGTGCCGCCAACCCGGATCTCAAGGTGATCCAGGTGACCGACGAGAAGCCGGCCGGCGACATCATCTGGTACAACGATCTGGCCAAGACGGACGCGCCGGCGGACAAGGTGGCGGCGACGCTGGAGGCGGCCCGCCCCGATCCCAACGACGTGTGCGAGATCCTGCCCTCCGGCGGCACCACCGGTCTGCCCAAGGGCTGCCCGCGTACTCACAACGACTACCTGTGCAACGTGGAGTACAAGGCCAAGGCTTGGCACTACACCGTGGACGACGTTCACCTGGTGGCTTCCACCGTGGGCCACAACCTGGCCCTGCTGGTGGGTGTGACCGCGGCCGTCTTCTTCGGCGCCAAGCAGGTGATGGTGGACTCCACCCGCCCGGCCGACTTCTTGGCCGCCGTGCAGAAGGAGAAGTGCACCCGCACCGCCCTGGTGCCCACTCTGGTCTCCCGCATTGTCTCCTTCGAGGAACTCGAGAAGTACGATGTGTCCTCCCTGGAGAAGATCTACGTGGGTGCGGCCAACAGCCCGCCGGAACTGGTGAAGGCCGCCGAGCAGAAGCTGGGCGTTCTCTACGTAAATGCCTTCGGCATGGTGGAGGGCCCCTGCTCCGAGACCCGTCCGCCGGATGACCTGTACGCGCGTACCAGCACCATCGGCAGGCCGGTGTGCCCGTACGACACGTTTGCCACCCTGGATCCGGAAGGCAAGCCCACCGCGCGCGGCGTGGAGGGTGAGCTGGCTGCCAAGGGCCCGGGCATCTTCACGGGTTACTTCCGCAACCCGCAGGCCAACATGCAGTCGTTCACGCCGGACGGCTTCTTCCGCTCCGGCGACCTGGCCGTGATCGAGGAGAGCGGCTACATCCGCATCACCGGCCGCATCAAGGACATCATCATCCGCGGCGGCGAGAACATCGCGGCGCGCGATATCGAGGATGTCATCTCCGGGCACCCGGCGGTGGAGTACGTGGCCGCCGTGGGCATGCCGGACAAGGACCTGGGCGAAGTGGTGTGCGCCGTCATCAAGCCCAAGCCGGGCAAGACGGTGACCCTGGAGGAGATCTCGGCCTACATGACCGGCGAGGGTGCCTCCAAGGCCATCGTTCCGGCGCGGGTGGAAGTGGTGGATGAGATGCCGCTGACCGCGGCCGGCAAGGCCGACAAGAAGGTGCTACGTGAGCAGGTGAAGGCCAATCTGGCCAAAGAAGGCAAGCTGTAAGCGACGACGGCAAAGGGGGCGGGGCCATGGCGGTCCCGCCCCTCGCATATAGAAGAGAAAGAAGGAAGAGATGGGACTGGAAGGCAAAGTAGCCCTGGTCACCGGCGGGGCATTCGGGATCGGTAAGGCCATCGCCACCCGTCTGCTGCAGGACGGTGCGGCTGTGGCCATCCTGGACATTGACCTGGCCAAGGCCCAGGAGACGGTGTCCGAGTTGGAGCAGGGCGGCGGCAAGGTGATGGCCGTCCAGTGCGACGTCACCAGCGTGCAGAGCGCCAAAGACGCCGTGGCTGCTGTAGCACGGACCATGGGCTCGCCGGATATCTTGGTCAACAACGCCGGTGTGGACAAGCAGCAACTATTCGTGGAGACGGATGAGAAGCTGTGGGACTGGATGATCTCCATCAACTACAAGGGCTTCTTGGTAGCCACGCACGCCACCATCCCCTACATGATCGAGAAGAAGAGCGGCATCATCGTCAACCTGGGCTCTGACGCCGGCCGTATCGGCAACGCGCGCGAAGTGGTGTACTCGGGTACCAAGGCGGCCGTGATGGCTTCCACCAAGGCGCTGGCGCAGGAACTGGCCCGCTTCAACATCCGCGTGAATGCCGTGTCACCCGGCCCCATCCAGGCCACCGCGCTTCTCTCCGGCCTCTTCGAGGGTGAGATCGGCGAGAGGATTGCCAAGGTTGTGCCCATGAAGCGCCTGGGTCAACCCGAGGAAGTGGCGGCAGTGGTGTCGTTCTTCTGCTCGGAGGACTCGCGGTACCTGACCGGCCAAGTTCTGTCCATCGACGGTGGCCTCACCATGATCGGCTAAGGGGGAACGAATGGATTTTGGCCTCACTCCGGAACTCCTCGACCTCAAGGCGCAGTACCGGGAATGGGTGCACGGCACCCTGGATCCCCTGTGCGAGCCCATGGAGGAAGAGGAGCGCCTGCCGGACGCCCTGGTAGAGGAGTTGCGGCACGGGAAGCTTCGCTTCTTCGGCCTCACCATCCCCAAGGAATACGGCGGCGAGGGTTGGGCGGCGGGCAAGTGGCTGCCGGTGCTGGAAGAGATCGCGCGCGGCTACGCCATGTGCCGCATGATCGCCCATACCATGAACGGTCTCTTCTGGCGTCCGCTGTACGACCACGGCACAGAGGAACAGCGGCGGAAGTACCTGCCTAAGCTGGCGACCGGCGAGATCTGGGCGGCCAACGCCCTGACCGAGCCTGAAGGCGGCACGGGGCGGGACATCAACGCCACAACCACCAAGGACGGTGAGTACTACATCCTGAGCGGCCACAAGTGGCTCATCACTCAGTTCCCGGAGTACACCAAGCTGTTCTACTGCTTCGCGGCTACGGAAGAGGGCATGACCTGCTTCTTGGTGGATGCGCCGGATGAAGGACTCGTCCTGGAGCCCATGAAGCGCATGATGGGCTGCCGGGGCCCGCGGCACTACAACGTGTACTACAGAGACCTGCGTGTGCATGAGTCGCAGATCCTGGGCGAAAAGGGAAGGGGGTTGGATATTGCGTTAGGCATGCTGCATCTCAGTCGGGTTTCGATCGCCTACTGCGGAGTGGGGACCGCCCAGCGCATGCTGGACCTGGCGGTTGCCTACGCCAAGAAGCGGATGACCTTCGGAAAGCTTCTGTCGACGCGGCAGGCCATCCAGAGCAACGTGGCGCAGATGGCCACCGAGATCGAGGCCACGCGGCTGCTGGCCGCCAAGGCGGCCTGGAAGTTCGACCAGGGGCTCGACATGGTGGTGGATGCCAGCATGGCCAAGATGTTCTCAGAGCAGATGACCATGCGCGTGGCGGAGATGGCTCTGCGCATGCACGGCGGCGTGGGCTTCACCGAGGCCTACCCGCTGGAGCGGCACTTCCGCGATTGCCGTTCCTTCCACTTTGAGGAGGGGACAGAAGAGATTCAGAAACTGCTCATCGCTCGTAGTCTATTGAAGTAGGGGCGGCCGCCATGGGGAGCGGCACCTCGAACATACAACACCGGGATCACCGTGAAGGGGTTGGATAATGGCAAACTCGTTCGATAAGAGTGTCTCAGCACTCAGAACCCTCCGTCCGAATGACGCGTTCGACAAGAGCATCTTCTGGTTCAGGGATGATCTTCATCAGCCCTACACCATTTCACCCATGGGCATGACCACGATCCAGGCTCACCACTCCTGGTCCTACCACTACGCTGCAGCCGCTACCTCTCTGCCGCCGTCGAAAGGCGCGCACGTCAAGATGTTCGAAGGCCGGGTGTACCTGGGCTTCGCCGAGATCTCGGATCCCAAGGAAATCGAGTCTCGGGCGGCCAAGCACGGCGAGCTGGTCGAGTACTGCATCGACAACTGGGAGAGCTACTACCGGGAACTGATCGGCGAGGTACAGCGCAATCTTGACACCCTCAACGGTGTGGATACCGACAAGCTGATCCTCGAACATCTCTACGAGCATCTGCTGCGCGCGGAGAGGCTCAACCGGCGCAATTGGGAGATCCACTTCAGCCTCATGTACCCGGCGGACTCCGTCTACTTTGCCTTCTTGGAGTTTCTTTCCAAGCACGGGGTGGAGGAGAAGGACGCCATAGTCATGGTGCGGGGCTTCGACAGCATCGCCACCCGCACCGACGAGGAGCTGTGGAACCTGGCCAACATGGCCAACTCCTGCTCGGCCCGGAAGATCATCGAGGACAACCCCGCAGATGCCATCCTTGCCAAGATGCGTCCGGTCGACGGTTGTGGCCAGTGGCTGGAGAAGTTCCAGCACTTCCTGGAGATCTACGGCCGTCGCGTGGTGGCCGCTCACCTCGACGTTTCCACGCCCACGTGGATCGAAGATCCCACGCCGGTGCTGGACACCATTCGCAGCTACTTCACCCGTGTAGACCAGAAGTGGGACTTCTTCGGGGAGAAGCAGAAGATCGTTGAGCAGCGGAAGGAAGCGGTGGCTGCTTTCGAGGCCACGCTGTCTGAGGAGGAGAAGCCTGTCTTCCGGCGCCTGCTGAAGGCCGCCGAGGGTGTGTACATGTTCCAGGAGGATCACGGCTTCTACATTGACCAGGGGTCCACGGCCTGCATGCGCTACGCGGCCATGGCCTGCGGTAAGCGGCTGTACCGTCGCGGTCTACTGAAGGAGATCGACGATGTCATGTGGCTCAGCTACAACGAGCTGCGTGAGTGCATGGAGATGCTGGTGCGCAACGTGGAGGCGGCGGTGTATCACTACGCTGCCCTCATCCCGGGCCTCATTGAGCAGCGGAAGCAAGACGCCAAGGTGGCGGAAGGCATCGAGTCGCCGCTGACCTTCGGCACGCTGCCCGAGCATGTGCGCGACCCGATCGCCATCAAGGTGTTCGGCATCCAGGACGAGTTGCTGCATCCCAAGGGCGAGAAGGTTGTGGCCGAGCGCCTGGAAGGCTTCCCCGGCGCTCCGGGCTTGGCTGAAGGGCCGGCCCGGGTGGTGCGCGACTACAAGGAGTTCCAGAACGTGCAGACCGGCGAGATCCTGGTGTGCCCGTACACCGGCACCGCTTGGACGCCGCTGTTCGTCAAGATCAAGGGCGTGGTCACCGATACCGGCGGCATGCTGACCCACGCGGCCATCGCGGCGCGCGAGTACGGCATCCCGGCAGTGGTGGGCACCTGGAATGCGACAAACTCAATCCGCGAGGGCGACATCATCCGCGTTGACGGCACCTCCGGCGTGGTTGAGATTCTGGAGCGCAAGAGCTGAGATCGGCAAGAGGGAAGCGGCGGGCCGGTGTACCGGCCCGCCGCCAACGGCTTGCCGTACCGGTTCTATTTTGTAGGGAGTACTACATTCAGCTTTAGGGGGTTACCCAAATGAGTTTTCCAAAGGCGTTGATCAGATGGATCATCGTCGTGGCCGTCGGCTGGCTCTTCATGTTCCTCACCCCCGGACAATGGTTTGTCAATTGGTACATTCCCATGTCGTTCTTCCTGCTCATGGGCACTGTCACCTTTGGCGTCATTGGTCTGGGGTGGCCTTTCGCGGCACCGGGCGGATCGTGGAAGCCCGGGACCAATCGCTGGGTCACCGGCATCCTGATGACCATCGTTTGGATTGTGTTCGCGCTCATCATGACCGCGATAGAGACGTGGATCTGGCCGGGAAACCCGCTTTCGGGGGCGGCCAGCCCGGAGGGCGTGCCCGGCAATTACGGCGCGTGGGCCGGGATTGGCGTGTTCACAGCCACTCTATGGTACGCGTTCATCGGCATCGAGCCTCGTCCCTACGGCCCTGCCAAGTCGTGGGCTAACTGGTTGCTTTCCAGCTGTGTCATCCTGGTGGTCGCGGCGCTGATGTTCATCCTTTGTGTGCACTATGATCCCACGGTGGAAGGCATGGCCAAAGCTTCCTGGCTGCCTCACGGCGTGTGGTTCGGCGGCGACTGGATGGCTCTGTGCGTGTGGATCATCGTGTTCATCCAGATGTTTGGTATGCCGATGGTCTTCCAGGGCTGGCCCTGGTACAAGCTGGGGCAGCCGGCGTATCCCATCGTGAACACGGTGTGGGTCATCGCTTTGGGCTACGTGTTCTGGAGATGGGTGATGCCGGGCCTGTTCCCGGATAGCACCACTTTCACGTGGGGTGCCATCGGAGCCTCCGTGATCGGCTGGTCGCTCATGAGCTCCATCGCCTTCGAGTTCTGGCCCTTCGCGCGCCTCAAGCAACCGGCTCGCGGTGTGGCCATGTTCATCCTGTGGCAGTTGATCGTGCCTGCGCTGTGGATCATGCTCATCCGGTGGGTCATTGGCCCGCCGATCCTCACTCACCTCAACGATGCGTTTGGGGGACCGGCCATGGATATCAACCTGGTCACGGCCTTCTTCACGCTCCATGTGACGGCCATCGTGCTGTTGATCCACAACTTCTTCTACATGCGTGTGCCGCTGTCCATTCCCGGCCCGCCGCTGGGCCCGGAGGAGATTCCGCCGGCTCCGGCGAAGTAGACGCCTTCCTGAACCGCTGCATCGCATTCCTGCGGGGTGGCGGGTGGACAGGCAGGATGTGGGAGGCCCCTGCCGCCGGAAGGCGGCAGGGGCCTCGGCGTTTCGGCGGGGTGCCACGGTCCTCGAGGACGGTGCGGTCCACCGCGCGGCCCACTGAGGAGGGGTAGAGGCTACTGAGGCGCGGCGCAGTTGGGACAGGTCACGGCTTCCTCGGGGATCGCGGTGCCGCAGTAGCGGCACTCCTTGTGGGCCGAAACTCTCGGGATGGCCGGCGTCTGGAGCGCAGCCTGCGCGGCGGCCTCCTGCCTGCGCTGCGTGGTTGTCACCACCAGCATGACAATCATGCCTGCCAGTGGGAAGAAGAAGCTGACCGCCGCCCACAGCCAGGGGCCGCCGGGCGCCCCCGTGCGCTTGGCCATCACTGCGGCCAGGATGGCGAACAGCACGGGGAAGGCGAGGAAGATGAAGGCGGAGGCGGAGAGAGACAGGGCGGTCGCCCATCCCTCGGAGCCGAACACGAACAGGTAGCCGGCGATGCCCACAACCACTGCCAGGACCACCACCGATACGACGCCCAGTGCCACCTTGCCACCTCTGGCTGCGACCATGCGGTTGCCTCCGTGTTACCCTTCGTTTGATGCTTGCACAGCATATCTCAGGTGCCCGTCGTTGCCGACGCCGCATGGCCGGTGCGGTGGGGTTGGTCATGGCGTTATTGATCTGGTGGAGCGGGGTGGCGCCGTTCGCACCTGAGGTTGCCACCGGGTCGGAAGCTCCACACGTGCAGCAGGTGAAGCCCGTGGGGAAGTCGCGGGGAGCGGTGGAGGCCGTCGCGCGGAAGTCGGCGTCGCGCGCGGTCAAAACGGCCTTGGGCGTCGCGTCTGCCACCGAGGATCCCACTTATTTCCTCAAACTGGAGGACGGCGTCAGCAGACTCCCTGAGGGTGCGCTGGACGTCCTTGGCTTGAAGGTGACGCACTGGTTTGCGCACAGCAACACGTTGGCCCTGGAAGCGGTTGCTGTTGGTTCTGGGGAGACGGCGGAGCGGGGGGAGAACGGAACGGCCCTGGTTGACGCTCTGGCCGGTCTGCCGGGGGTCGTATGGGCGGAGAAGGGTCGCCCGCTGCGGGCGGCGGCTTACCCCAATGACCCCTATTATGACCAGCAGTGGAGCCTGCCGGCCTCTTGCTTCCCGGGCGCGTGGGACATCACCGTGGGCCGGGAAGGGGTGGTCATCGCCGTGCTGGACAGCGGTGTGGCCCAGGACATCCCGGATCTGGCGGACAAGATCGTGGAGCCTTACAGCACCCTGCACGAGACGGCGGAAGCGTGGGCTTGGGAGGACGTTCACGGGCACGGCTCCGGCGTGGCCGGCGTGGCTCTTGCGCAGGGGGACAACGCGGTGGGCGTGGCTGGGGCGGCGTGGGACGTTTCGCTCATGCCCGTGCACTTCACGGATGACGGCACCGTGTGGTCGCGTGACTTCGTGGAGGCCATTTACTACGCGGTGGACCACGGGGCTGATGTCATAAACATAAGCTACGGCTCCGACGAGTTGGTAATGGGGGAGAAGGAGGCCATCGACTACGCCTTGCAGCAGGGTGTGGTGGTGGTGGCTGCCGCCGGCAACGGCGGATCCACTTCCGGCATCCAGTATCCTGCGGCCTTCCCGGGTGTCATCGCCGTCACTTCCTGCAGCCGGGCCTACCGCAGCTCCTCCTTCTCGAACGTGGGCCTCGAAGCGGATCTGGCGGCGCCGGGAGAGGAGATCCTCGCGTACTTCGCCACGGCCCAGGAATGGGGTCTGGCCGCGCAGTCCGGGACGTCCTTTGCCTCTCCGCTGGTGGCCGGCGCCGCGGCTCTGCTCCTCAGCGAGTGCCCGGACATGACCCCAGGCGAGGTGGAGGCCTGTTTGGAGGGAGCGGCCACCGACCTGGGCGCTCCCGGCTTCGACCCGGCGTTCGGCAACGGGTTGCTCAACGCGGAGGCGGCTCTGAAGGACGCCTGTGCCGTGTCCACCACCACAACCACCGCGCCTTCCACCACGTCTACCACCGAGCGGCCTTCCACCACGACCACCAGTGTCTCCGACCCTCTCCCTGTCTCACCTTTCCCTGACGTACCCACATACCACCCCTACTTCCGGGCCATAATTGAACTGGCGAGGGGAGGCGTGGTCAACGGGCGGACGGACGGCACCTTCGGCCCGGACAGCCCCGTGATGCGGGCGCAGTTCGCGAAGATGGCCTGTGGCGGGCTGGGGGTAGTGGTCACGGAGAGCTTGGTGGCCGCGTTCCAGGACCTGGGGGCGGACGATCCCGCCTCCCTCTACCCTCACGACTACATCGCCGCTGCTGCCGCTCAGGGCATCATGCGTGGAGTGACCTCGGGCTACTTCCGCCCCTGGGATACTCTCACCCGGGCACAGATGCTGACCGCGGTGGTGCGGGCCATGCACGCGTTGCACCCCGGTGCGCTGGCGGCCCCTCCCGCGTGGTTCCAGACCGGCGTGGGCGATTTCAGCGCGGATCACTATCCCCAGTTGCGGGTGGCGGAGTACAACGGACTGTTGGACGGTCTGGTGGGTTATGGGCCGGGATGGGACCCCTGGCTGGCGGCCACCCGGGGGGAGGTGGCGGATGTCCTGTGGCGGGCGATGACGGCCTACTAGCCCGGAATCCGGTGTGGAACGCGCGGAAGCGGTGGTGTCCGCGGATTGAGGAGGTGCCCGAGCGATGAAGATGCTGGAATACCAGGCCAAGAGGTTGCTCGCCGAGTACGGGGTGCCGGTGCCGAAGGGCGTGGTGTGCCGCGCGGAGGGTGAGGTTGCGGCCGCCTGGCAGACCCTGGTGGAGCCCGGCGCCCTGGGCGCCGCACCACAGAACCTGGTTCTCAAGGCGCAGGTGCCGTCCGGGAAGCGAGGCAAAGGTGGCGGGATTCTGGTGGCACGGAGCGCCGCGGAGGCACGGGAGGCTGTCACGCGCCTGCTGGCCTCGGAAGTGTGTGGTTTCCCGGTGCCGGAGGTCTTGGCGGAGCAGCAGCTGCCCGGCGGGCGCGAGCTGTATCTGAGCGTGCTCACCGGGACGGCGCCTTCCAATCCCAGGCCCGTGGTTATGCTGAGCGCAGAAGGCGGGATGGAGATTGAGGATTTGGCGCGCGAGTTCCCGGACAGCATCAACGCGGTGCGCGTGGACCCGGCGTACGGGCTTCTTCCTTACCAGGCCCGCGGACTGGCCCGCCGTGCGGGGTTGGATGCCACTGCGCAAGCGCAGTTGGTGCAGATCATCGCCGCCGCGTACCGCGCGTACTGGGAGAGTGATGCCGAACTGGTGGAGATCAATCCTCTGACCCTGCTGCCCACGGGGGGTTTGGTGGCCCTGGATGCCAAGGTGACCATTGACAACGCTGCGCGCCACCGCCACCCGGAGCTGGAAGGGGCACGCATCGACTCAGTGGAGACACGGGCCGCGGCCCTGGGCTTGAGCTACGTGGAGCTGGAAGGTGACATCGGCCTGATCAGCAACGGTGCTGGCCTCACCATGGCCACCATGGACCACTTGGCACTGCTGGGTGGGCGTCCCGCCAACTTCCTGGACACGGGGGAGCGCGTGCTGCGCGGGGGCATCCCGGACGGCCTCGGGCTGCTGTTGGCCAATCCGGCCGTGCGCGTGGTGCTCATCAACATCTTCGGGGGTGGGGTGCGTTGCGATGTCATCGCCGAGCGGATCGTGGAAGCGGTGCGCGCCCTGCCGGTGGGGCACATTCCCATCGTGGCGTCTCTGCACGGGAGGAATGACGCCGTGGGACAGGAGATGCTGCAGCAGGCCGCTCTGCCGCGGGTGACCGTCCTGCCCACCATAGAGGAGGCATTGCGGGAGGCAGTACGGCTCTCGCGAGAGCCGGCGCCGGAAGAGGGGAGCGGGCGATGAGCATCATCGTGGACGCGGGCACGCGAGTGGTCATCCAAGGCATCACGGGAAAGTTCGGCTCCTACCACTCGCAGCTCATGCGCGACTACGGCACCAAGGTGGTGGCGGGAGTGACGCCGGGCAAGGGGGGCTCGGAGGTGGGCGGCATCCCCGTCTACGATTCCATCGCCGAGGCCAGGGAGGAGCAGGGCGCAGAGGTGGTGGCCGTGTTGGTGCCCGCCCCTTTCGTGAAGGATGCGGTGTTCGAGGCCGTCGACTGTGGCATGCGGCTCATCGTTTCGTTGGTGGAGGGTGTGCCGGTGAAGGACACCATGCTGACCAAACGGCGGCTGAGCGAAAGTGACTGTCTCATGATCGGGCCCAACAGCCCAGGGATCATCACGCCCGGCGCCTGCCTGGTGGGTTTCATGCCCGGTCACGTCTACCTGCCCGGTCCGGTGGGGGTAGTGTCGCGGAGCGGAACGTTCTCTTACCAGGTGGCCGGTGAGTTGACGCGCCTGGGCATCGGGCAGAGCACCTGCCTGGGCATCGGCGGTGACCCCATATCCGGCGTGTCGTTCGAGGACATCCTGACTCGTTTCCAGGCAGATGAGGGTACCGAGGCCATCGTGCTCATCGGCGAGATCGGCCGCACGGCTGAAGAGGAAGCGGCGGCCTTCATCGCGCGGCACGTCAGCAAGCCGGTGGTGTCCATCATCCTGGGGGCCACGGCGCCGCCCGGAAAGCAGATGGGCCACGCCGGTGCCATCATCTCCGCGGGCCGAGGGACATACGCCTCCAAGGTGGCGGCCCTGGAGGAAGCAGGCGTGCCGGTGGCGCGCACGGCGACGGAGGCGGCGCACATGGTGGCGGAGGTCCTCCGCCGCAACTGAGAAGCGGGCCCGCCGAGCGATTTTCCACCTCGGGAAGCGAGGCGGGCACACGCCGGGCCGCTCAGGGCGCGGCCCACTGGAAGGCGGAACTGCCCGGGATGTCGGCACGCGAGCCGCGTGCTACTATGGCGACATAAATGAGAAGTCTTCTCACTTACTCGCGGGGGGCACCAGGTGGGTGACATGAGCGGTAGCACTTCTCTCGCGGAGCAGCTCAAGATGGCCGGCTTTCGGATGACACGGCAGCGGGCGGCCGTGCTGCGCGCCATGGCGGACAGCCCCACCCCCTTGAGCGCGTTGCAGCTGTGGAACCAGGCCAAGAGGAACTGCCCGTGCCTGGGCCTGGCCACCGTGTACCGCACCCTGGATGTGCTCAACATGGTGGGGGGAGTGGAGCGGTGCCACGCCGCCTCCGGTCGGAGCTTCGTTTCGTGCCCACCCGGCGACCATCACCACGTGGTCTGCGTGGTGTGCGGCCGGGTGGCGGAGTTCAGCCGCTGCAACGTGGCTTCGCTCATCCCCGAGGTGAGCCGGGAAACCGGTTTCCATGTGGAATCGCATCTGCTGGAACTGGCCGGGATCTGCCCCACCTGCCTGGCCGAGGAGAAGGCGGAATGAGTGGGCCGGTGCACAGAGGAGTGTGCGTCACTCTCCTCGTGGGCCTGTTGTTGGTGGTGGCGGTCGGCGGGTGCGGGGGCGGGCAGGAGGCGCCAGGACCGGAAAGCGGCCCGGAGCCCTCTGTCCTGGCCGTGGAGAGCTTCTTGGCCGACATCGCCCAGAATGTGGCCGGAGACCGGCTGAAGGTGGATGTCCTCCTGCCTTCGGGCGTGGATCCGCATTCCTTCCAGCCCTCGCCGGCGGACGCCGGGAGGGTATCGGTTGCGCACGTGGTGATCGTCAACGGGGCGGGACTGGAGGCGTTTCTGGCAGACCTGATGAATGCCTCGGGCTCGCAGGCGCGGGTGGTCGAGGCGTCGGCTGGGCTGCAGCCCCGTCTGAGCCGTTGGGGTGACGAGGCGGGAGAGTCCGACCCCCACTTCTGGCTGGACCCGGTCATGGTCAAGACTTACGTGGATAACATCCGGGACGGCTTGGCGGCCGCTGATCCGGCCGGTGCCGCCGAGTACGAGCGGAACGCGGCGGCCTACCAAGTGGAACTGGACGAGCTCAACGCCTGGATCGTCTCTCAGGTGCAGCGGGTGCCCAGCGGGCGCCGCCTGTTGGTCACCAATCACGAGAACTTGGGTTACTTCGCCGATCGCTACGGCTTCCAATTGGTGGGGACGCTGCTTGCCGGTGTCAGCAGCGGAGCCTCTCCTTCTGCCCAGGATCTTGCCAAGCTGGAGGACGATATCCGCCGTCTGGGCGTGCCGGCCGTCATCCTGGAGACGGGTGCCGACCCCAAGCTCGCGCAGCAGGTGGCGCAGGATACCGGGGCACGGGTGGTCACTGAGGTGCACACGCATGCGCTCGGTCCGGCCGGAGGATCGGCCGATACCTATCTGGACATGATGCGGCACAACGTCACGGTGATCGTGGATGCGCTGCGCTGACCCTCGTTTGCCGGAGAGCCCGGCCCGTCTGGAGTTGGAGGACGTGTCGGCGGGGTATAAGGGCGTGCGCGCGCTGCGGCACGTGACCATGCAGGTGGCGCACGGCGCCCGGCTGGCAATCGTTGGCCCCAACGGCTCCGGCAAGTCAACCCTGTTTAAGGCTCTGGCGGGGCTGCTGCCGCTGTCCTCCGGTTCCATCCGTATCCACGGCGCGCCCCTGGGCGTGCACCGTGATTGCGTGGCCTACGTGCCGCAGCGCGAGGAGGTGGATTGGCGGTTCCCGGTCACCGCCTTGGATGTGGTGCTCATGGGGCGCTACGGCCGCCGGGGCTGGTTGAGAAGGCTGACCGCGGAAGACGTGGCGGTGGCGCGCCGGTGCCTGGAGCGCATGGGGATGGAACGGTTCGGGGCCAGGCCCATAGCCGATCTCTCCGGGGGCCAGCAGCAGCGGGTCTTCCTGGCCCGGGCGCTGGCGCAGGAACCGCATATCCTGCTCATGGACGAGCCCTTCAACGGCGTGGATGTGGGCACGCGTGAGACCATCCTGGCTCTGTTGGACGAGTTGAGCGGACGGAAGGTCACTGCGCTTGTCTCCACTCACGATTTGAAGCTGGCTGCCACGCGTTTCCAGGTGGTGGCGCTTCTCAACCGGGAGCTGGTGGCCTACGGTTCGCCGGCGGAGGTCTTCACGTCCGCGAACCTGGCCGAGGTTTTCGGCGGCCAGGCGCTGTTCCTGGAGGGAGGCGTGGTGGTGGATCAATGCTGCCCGGGGGAGGCCACCTGCCCCGCGCACGACGGTCGCCACCAGGAGCATCAGCCCAGCGACCAGAGCCCGCGGACGGCGGGCGGCCCGCCCCGGCCATGATCGACTGGCTGGCCGAGCCCTTCACGCAGCCCTTCATGCAGCGGGCGCTGCTGGCCTCGCTCATGGTGGGGCTGCTGTGCTCGGTGGTGGGCTGCTACGTGGTACTGCGCGGCATGGCCTTCCTGGGTGACGCTCTGGCCCACGGCATCCTGCCCGGCATCGCGGTGGCGTACCTCTTGGACGGCAGCCTGGTGGTGGGGGCGTTGGTGGCGGCGTTGGTGGTGGCGTTGGGGGTGGGGGTGCTGTCCCGCCAGGGTACCGTACGCGAGGACACCGCCATTGGCATTCTCTTCTCGGCCGCCCTCTCTCTGGGTGTGGTGCTCATCAGCAGCATTCGGTCCTACGCGGTGGACCTCAATCATATTCTGTTCGGGGACGTGCTCTCGGTGGGAGCTTCGGATCTATGGCTGACGGCCGGCTTGGGCCTGGTGGTACTGTTGGCGGTGCTGTTCATGTATCGGGCCCTGATGGTCTACTCCTTCGATCCCGTCTTTGCCTCCACGCTGGGGGTGCGCACGGAGTTGCTGCGCATGACCCTATTGGTGTTGCTGGCTCTGACCATAGTGGTGTCGCTGCGGACCGTGGGAGTGGGCCTGGTGGCGGCCATGCTGGTGACGCCGGCGGCCACCGCCTACCTATTGGTGCGGCGGTTGGCGCCCATGATGCTGGTGGCCGCCGGCGTCGGCCTGGCCAGCAGCCTCATCGGCCTGTACGTCAGCTACTACGCCAACGTCTCGTCCGGTGCTGCTATCGTGCTGACCGCCACCGTTCTGTTCTTTGGCGTCTTCCTCTTCTCGCCGCGCCACGGCCTGGTGCGGCGACTCACCTCTGGGGGAAAGAGCTAGAGCGCTCCTCGCGGGTAGGGGGCGGCCTCGGGTGGCGCTTCCTCCTTGCCGTGGTGGGGCCGGAAGGTGGCCTTCAACTTCGTGACCGCTTCTGGGTGCAGGCGCTGCACGTAGGACTCCAGGATGTTCAGGTGCCGCGCCACCTGCGCGTCTGTCACCCCGGGGACGGCATAGGTGGTGTAGAGGGCCGATATTGTGTCGGGCTGGAGCTGAGTTCGCCGGTCCGGGCCATATACGACGCTGGAAACGGTCCCGCTTGGGTCTGCCATGTGCAGGTCGCCTGCTTTGAGGCGCTTGATCTCCCCGCTCATGGTCTCGAACTCCTCGCCGCCGGCTGCAGACATCAGGCGCAGGGGCAGAGCGAGCGTGCGGCGATCGTGCCCGGCGCTGAGGAGCCCGGTCTCCAACTCGGCCATGAACATGGCGGTGACCAAGCCGCCGGGGGAGGCGATGCTACGCTGCTTGAGGGCCACCGACTCCAACTGCAGGAGCACGTGGTAGGTCTTCTTGAAGCGCTTGTAGAAGGCGACGTAGGAGGGGAACGGCGGCAACGTTGCCAGCGCGGCCCGGTCTCGCCCCGCGTACGTGGTCCGCAAACCAGATTCCGTCTCCAGGCGAACTGCCGTGAGCAGTTCCGGAGGGCAGGTGACTCCGATCCCGTCCATGAGCAGCACGCCTGCGCCGGCGTCTGGATATGCCTCGGTCACGCTGCAATCGATGACCAGCACGTCTTCCGGTTTCATGTTGTCTTCCCTTCGCCTGCCTGGGGTTCTTGATCCATCACCAGCACAGCCGCTCCCTGCAGGCGGCCGCGCCGGAGGTCGTCCAGAGCTTGATTGGCTTCCTCCAACCGGTAGGGCGTCACGTGCGTGGTCACCGGGATACGTGGGGCAAGGGCCAAGAACTCCTCACCGTCGTGGCGCGTGAGGTTGGCCACGGAGACCAGGGTGCGCTCACCCCACAGGATCGCGTAGGGGAAGCCGGGGATATCGGACATGTGGATGCCCCCACACACGCAGCACCCGCCCTTGGCCAGCGCGCGGAGGGCGGTGGGCACCAGTTCACCCGCCGGCGCGAAGATGATGGCCGCATGCAGCGGTTCGGGTGGGGCTTCGTCGGAGGCGCCTACCCAGTGCGCCCCCATCTCGCGGGCGAAATCCTGCGCGGCACCGTCACCCCGGCGGGTGAAGGCGTATACGCGGAGGCCTTGGTGCAGGGCCACCTGCGCCACGATATGGGCGGCGGCCCCAAAGCCGTATATGCCCAAGCGCCCCCCCGGCTGTTGCAGATCAGGGTTACAGCGGGCCATGACCAGCGAACGGTAACCGATGAGCCCGGCGCAGAGCAGCGGGGCGGCTTGTAGATCCGGGTAGCCTTCCGGAAGAGGCAAGGCAAACCGGGCGTCCGCCACGGCGTACTGGGCGTAGCCTCCATCCAGTTGGTAGCCGGTGAAGCGCGCGTGGTCGCACAGGTTTTCCCGTCCGCTGAGGCAGTAGCTGCACTTGCCGCACGTGTGGCCCAGCCAGGGCACGCCCACGCGGCGGCCCGGCTCAAGCCGGGCACCGGACGGGCCGCAACCGGGCCCTTGCTCCACCACGTGCCCTACGATCTCGTGACCGGGGATCAGAGGGAGTTTGGGCTGCGTAAGCTCGCCGTCCACCACATGAAGGTCGGTGCGGCACACGGCGCAGGCATGCACCTTGATCAGTACCTGTCCCGGGCCCAATTGGGGGATGGGCATGTCCACCATTCGCAACGCCGTGCCCGGCTTTTCCAGGATCATGGCCTGCATGGCTGCGTTCCTCCTTTGCCGGAGCGCGTCCGGCTAGTTCAGGGCGCCCGTAGAGTCCGACGCCAGAGCGGAGGACGGCGCAGCGGGGAGGGGGGAGATCATCATGCTGCGTAGGTTGTCGTCCGCTTCCAGCGCGCGCAGGAGGGCGTTGATCACCTTGGGATCGAATTGGGTGCCTGCACAGCGCAGCATCTCTGGGACGGCCTCCGCGTGCGTGCGCCCGGAGCGATACGGCCGGTCAGAGCGGATGGCGTGGTAGGCGTCGGCGGCGGCGATGATCCGCGCCCCCAAGGGAATCTCCTCCGCTTTAAGGCGGAAAGGATACCCGGTTCCGTCGTAGCGTTCCTGGTGATGGAGCACCAGCGGAACCACGTCGCGCAGTTCCGGCGCCTGCTCGATGACCCTCTTGCCCAGCACCGGATGCTGCTTGATGCTGTGCCACTCCTCCTCGGTGAGGGCGCCCTGTTTGGTGAGGATGGCATCGGGCACTCCGATCTTGCCCACGTCATGGAGCAGCCCACCTATGGTGACCCGGCCCACTTCCGTCGTGCTCAGATGAAGTTCGCGCCCGATGGCCGCCGCCAGCGCGGAAACCACCCGGCTGTGGCTGTGTGTGTACCGGTCACGAACGTCCACGGCTGCAGCCAGGCTGCGCACGATGGTGTTGGGTGTGTACACGCCGGCACGGGGTTGGCCTTCTGCCTCCGTACGTGGGGGGAGCTTGCTGTAGGTTTGCGCTTGGTTCCCACCCAGCGTCTTGGCGAAGAGGACGGCGTAGGTGGCGGCGTCAACCAGTTGCGCGGCCGAATCGCCGTCCCGGGGGTAGGACGCCATCCCCAGGCTGACGGTGAGGCGAAGATCGCCATTGCGGGGAGTGCGGAAGCTCCAACCGGCCACATTCTTCCTGATGCGCTCGGCGATCTCCACTCCGCCCCTCTGGAAGGTGTGGGGGAGGATGAGGGCGAACTGATCACCACCGAAGCGGGCGCAGAGGTCGATGCTGCGTACCCACTCGCGCAGATGGTCGGCCAACTCGGCCAGGACCTGGTCGCCCACGCGGTAGCCGAAGCGGTCGTTGGTGGCGCGGAATTGATCAATGTCGACGATGAGGAGGGTGAAGCTCTCTCCGAAACGGTAGGCGCGTTCACATTCGTGCGCCAACCTGTCCTGGAATGCGCGGTGGCTGGCGGTACGCGTCAGCGGGTCCTGCACGATCCCCGTTGGTGGCTCCGCACGGACCTGCCTCGAGCCGGCGGCCTTCAGCGCCAGGATGCTGGCGGCGGCGATCAGGGCACAGAGGATCAGCAGCAGTTCGTCGCCTTTGTCCAGGCCCCAGGGCAGCCGATGGGGTGCGAACACGCGCAGCAGTCCCCACACACAGACCAGGCAGCCCACTGCCAGCCACACGGGAGCCCAGCCGCGATGCCGGCCGGGGTTTCCGTTGACGGTGAGGGCACACACGGCCATCAGGCAGACAAACGAAGCAACCAACAAACCGGTGCCCGCCGGTATGCGAAATGCAGGCGTTTGGTGCGCTCCTTTCTTCTCACCAGCCGGTTCGACAAGGGGTGTGGGCAATCCTGCAGGATTGGCATAATGGTCTCATGGACAGTGGCCGGGGACTTGGGTTCTTTGTGGTTGGGCTGGCGATTCTGCTGGCGGCCGGCGTGGGCCTCGTTGGGTGTGGCTCGCCGGCAACCACCTCTGTCACCCAGCCACCGGTTTCCCTCACTGTGGCCACCACCACCTCCACCGATTCCGGCTCCAGCACATCCACCGCCTCCGTCTCCTCCACCACCACGTCTCTCACCACCCCCACCACCGGCACCTCCTCTGTCCCGGCGGGGGGTAAGGAGTACAGCGTCCTGCCCACGGAGGACAAGGTAGTGGCTCTCACCTTTGACGCCGCTTACGAGCCCGCTCCGCTGGCCGGTATCCTGGCGGCCCTCGAGGAGGCGGATGCCATGGGCACCTTCTTCCTCACCGGCGAGTTTGTGGAGGATTTCCCCGCGGAGGTCGCCGCCATCCGCGCGGCCGGATACGCCATCGGCAGCCACTCCTACTCCCATCCAGACTTCGTGGAGCTGGGCGACGCTGAGATTCGCAAGCAGCTCTATACCACGGCGCAGCTCCTGGACGCGGCCAATGTGGCGGATCCGCGACCTCTCTTCCGGTTCCCCTACGGTTCACGTGATGAGCGCACGCTGAGCCTGCTGGGAGAGGAGGGCTATGTGAGCTTCTTCTGGACCATCGACACCATGGACTGGAAGCCGGAGAGGACCACGACGGAAATCAGGCAGGTGATCCTGGACAAGCTGCGGCCTGGTGCCATCGTCCTCATGCACGTGGGCAGCCCGCAGACCGCAGAGATACTGCCACGGATACTGGCTGACCTCACCGAACGCGGCTACCGCACCATTGGGCTGCGCGAGGCACTGGCCGCGTACGGCGGTTGAACCAGAGCTGGAGCCGTTGGGCGGGCAATGGCCCGGCACCGGCGTGATCGTCCGGCCTGGTCAGGAGTAGCGCTGCTCCTTCCAGGGATCGCCCAACTCGTGGTATCCCACCGACTCCCAGTAGCCCAGTCTCCTCTCAGCCATGAACTCGATCTCGGTCATCCACTTGGCGCTCTTCCAGAAGTAGAGGCGGGGCACGACCAGTCGCACGGGGCCGCCGTGCTCGTCGGAGAGGGGGGAACCCTCATACTCATAGGCCGCCAAGACGTCATCGCGCAGTAGTTCCTCCAAGGGGAGGTTGGTGGTCCAGGCGCGGTCGCCGTGCACCAGAACGTGACGGGCGGTGGGCAGGATGCGGGTGCCGGCGAGAAGGTCGGCGATCTGCACCCCCATCCAATGGGTGTCTAGCATGGACCAGGTGGTGACGCAGTGGATGTCCGACACCTGGCTGGTGGCGGGGAGGGCCAGGATGTCCTCCAGCGAGAAACGAAGCGGCGGGTCTACCAGGCCGGTGACGCGCAGGACCCAGGAACTGCGATCCAGGTGGCGGACGGATCCGGTCTGCAACACGGGCAAACGCTCAACCACGTGTTGGCCGGGGGGAACCCGCGCAGCCAGGCGCGACGGGAGATCGGGTCTCTTGCCGAACAGAGGAGCCATTGGTCCTCCACTTCCTCAGAAAGGCAGAGGGCCGCGTGCCGCGGCCCTCTCGATTCCTGCCGGTCGCCGCGCCAGAGGGGCGGCAATCCCTAGTGGGGCTACTCCAGCGAGATGGCGCCTTCCGGGCAGTTCTCGGCCGCTTCTTCGCAGCAGCCGGCATCCTCGCAGGCGTTGGGATCGATGACATGGCTGATGCCATCGTCGCCGACTTCGAACACGTCCGGGCAGGTGTCTTCGCAAATGCCGCAGCCTGTGCAGAGGTCAGGGTCGATTTTCGGAATAGACATGCCGCTCCTCCTGTTGCAATCACGTGCGACCCTATATAAGCAGAGGCCGGGTGCGACTGCAAGGAGAACTGTGCCCGGGCTCGGCGCATGTGCCCGGGTGCTAATTTCTGTAGCGGGCATTTGTGGCGCAGTCCCTGCATCTGAGCATGAGAAGAGGGTGGGCTTGAGGTGGACGTGACGGCATCAGGGGCGCAATCGCCGGTGTCGACCGGGGCGGTGCGCGCGGTTGTGCGCTGGCTTTGCCTGCGGCATGGGCTCCTGGGGGGCGGGAGCCTCTTGGCCATGGTCTCGGGTGGCCAGGACTCCATGACCCTGCTGCACCTGCTTGCGGGCGGGTTGTGGGGCGGGATGGAGGAAGCCGGTGCGGGCCGGGATCCGCTTCCGCGTCCGCGGTCTGTCACCTGCCTTCACGTCAATCACCATCTTCGTGGGGAGGAGAGCGAAGCGGATCAGAGGCTGGTGGAAGCGACATGTGCCGGATTGGGCCTGTCGTTGGAGGTGGTCCATTGCCCCATCGACAAGGCGGCGGGGAACGTGCAGGAGGAGGCGCGGGAGGCGCGGAGGGCGGCGGCCCGCAGGGCCGCCGCCCGCTGGGCCGCCGCAGGCATAGCCACCGGGCACACCTTGGACGACCAGGTGGAGACGCTGCTCTACCGGCTGGGCCGCTACGGCGGGCCGGCCTCGCTGCGGGCAATGAAGCCTCGGGACGGCCTCTTCATCCGACCACTGCTGGCCGTGCGCCGCGTTGCCACCGAGGCGTACTGTCGGGCCATGGGGCTGGACTTCGCCGTGGACAGGGGTAACAACTACCCGGGGTACGCGCGGACCCGCATCAGGCAGGCGCTGATGCCGGCTTGGGAGGAAGCGGTTCCCGGCGCCGCTGAGGCGGCGGCGCGGGCGGCGGAACTGGTGGGGGAGATGATGGAGGCGGTGGGGCCGCACATTGCCGCAGCCCTGGCCGGCGCCTCGCCTGGTGGGGGGGCGCGGAAGGGGCCGTGGGGAGTCGAGGGGCTGCAGGAGTTCTCGGCGGAGCGGCTGCGCTGCCTGCCGTATGAGCTCCGCCGTCTGGTGCTGCATCGCCTGCTGGAATGTCACGAGGGGACGGAGGTGACCAGGGCCCGCGTGGAGGGAATGGATGCGCTGCTATCGGGGCCGGCCTGCGCGCACCTGAGCCTGGGAGGGGGGTGGTCCCTGCAGAAGCACTACGATCGCGTCCGCCTGCAGCGGGCGGATCCTGCACAGGTCACGCACTGGGCGGGTGGGTGTGCCGGCGCGCCTGCCGTTGACTTGCCCGTGCCCGGTCAGGTGCGCTGGAACCACCTGGAGCTCACTGCCCAGGTGGGGTACCCCCTTCGCGCCGGGAGCTCCGTAGCGGAGGTGTTCGTGGATGCCCGCTCGCTGTCGCCCGCGCTTCGCGTGCGGGCCTGGCAGCCGGGGGACCGGTTGCGCCCCCTCGGTGCCGGCGGCAACCGCAAAGTGCAGGATATCTTCACGGAGGCCCGCGTTCCGCGCCATCTGCGGCATCGTGTGCCGCTGTTCGTGGCCGGCGAGCGCATCGTCTGGGTGGGCGGCCTCTGCGTGAGCGAAGAGAGTAGAATATGCCGGGCGACGCAGACTGTGTCCCGCTTGGCCATCAGCTCGGAGACAGGAATGATGTAGATGAAGATACTCATCGGGGAAGATGAGCTGCAGTCCCGGATCGATCAGCTGGCAGAGCAAATCACCCGGGACTACAAAGGCCTACAGCCGGTCATCATCTGCGTGCTCAAGGGGGCGGTGATCTTCGTCGCGGATCTGGTGCGACGGTTGGACTTCGATTTGGAAATGGACTTCATGGCGGTGTCCAGCTACGGGATGACAACGGACAGCTCAGGTGTGGTCCGCATTCTGAAGGACCTGGACATGGACATCAGAGACCGGCACGTGCTGATCGTGGAAGATATCATCGACTCGGGGCTGACGCTCACGTACCTGCTGAAGAACCTTAATTCCCGCGGGCCGGCCAGCGTGGAGATCTGTGCGTTGCTGGACAAGCCGGATAGGCGGAAGGCCGCTTTGCCCTGTCGCTACCTGGGCTTCTCCATCCCGGACAAGTTCGTCATCGGGTATGGGCTGGACCACGCGGAGAAGGGCCGCAATCTTCCGTACATAGGATTGATGGAGGACGAAGCCTGATCGTCCGGGCAACCGTGGCCCAAGGGTCTCTGGGCATCGCTTTGCTGGTTCCCGCTCGCCTGGCTTCACAATGGGATAGTTCGGGGCGTGTTAAGATTATTCCAGTGCGTATCCTTTATGAAGGGATGATTCCTTGAAGAAGTTCTTCAGGAGCGCGGCGTTTCCCATACTGATCGTGATTCTGCTGGCGTTCTTTGTGCAGAACCTGCTGTACGGCAATCAGACGCAAAAGGACTTGACCTTCAACGCCTTCCAGCAGCTCGTCACAGAGCAGAAGGTGGAGGACGTCATCATCAAGACCGGTGATCTGATTGTGGAGGGGAAGGTCAAGGGTGCCAACGAGACCTTCTCCATCGCCTTCACCTCTGATTACCCCATGGAGCAGTTCCTGCTTGACAACAACGTTGAGTTCCGCACGGATCCACAAACGCAGTCCGTCTGGGTGTCTCTGCTGGGCACCTTCGCTCCCATTATTCTCATGGTCATCTTCTTCCTCTTCATCATGAACCAGATGCAGGGTGGCGGGAGCAAGGTCATGAGTTTCGGCAAGTCCCGCGCCAAGCGCCAGAGCCTGGACGCTCCCCGGGTGACCTTCGTGGATGTGGCCGGGGCGGATGAGGCGGTAGAGGAACTGCACGAGATAAAGGACTTCTTGGAGAACCCCAAGAAGTTCCAGAGCCTTGGCGCCCGCATCCCCAAGGGCGTGCTGCTGTTCGGGCCCCCCGGAACGGGCAAGACGCTGCTGGCCCGTGCGGTGGCGGGCGAGGCCGGGGTTCCCTTCTTCAGCATCTCCGGCTCGGATTTCGTGGAGATGTTCGTGGGCGTGGGAGCCAGCCGCGTGCGTGATCTGTTCGAGCAGGCCAAGCAGAACCAGCCGTGCATCATCTTCATCGACGAGATCGACGCCGTGGGCCGCCACCGCGGCGCCGGCATGGGTGGCGGGCACGACGAGCGGGAGCAGACGCTGAATCAGTTGTTGGTGGAGATGGACGGCTTCGAGGTCAACGACAGCATCATCATCATGGCTGCCACCAACCGGCCGGACATCCTGGACCCGGCGCTGTTGCGCCCCGGCCGGTTTGACCGGCAGATTGTGGTTGACCGCCCGGATCGGGAAGGCCGAAAGGCCATCCTGGATGTTCACACCAAGGGTAAGCCCATCGTGCAGGGTATCGACCTGGACAGCCTGGCGGCGCAGACGCCCGGATTCACCGGCGCGGACCTGGCCAACCTGGTCAACGAGGCCGCCCTTCTGGCCGCCCGTCAGGGTCGCCGCGTAGTTGGTCGCGAGGAGCTGGAGGAGTCCATCATGCGCGTGGTGGCCGGGCCGGAGCGGAAGTCGCGCGTGTTGTCCGAAGAGGAGCGGCTGATCACGGCCTATCACGAGATGGGGCATGCGTTGGTGGCTCACTACCTGCCCGACTCGGATCCGGTGCACAAGATATCCATCATCAGCCGAGGGCAGGCCTTGGGCTACACCATCACTTTGCCCACCGAGGACAAGTTCATGGTCAAGAAGCGGGAGATCATGGACAAGCTGGCGCATATGCTGGGCGGGCGGGTTGCGGAGGAGATCCGTTTCACGGACGTCACCACCGGCGCCGCCAATGATCTGCAGCGGGCCACAGAGACGGCGCGTCGCATGGTCACGCAGTACGGCATGAGCGAGAATCTGGGCCCGCTCACCTTCGGCCATGATCCGGCCCAACCCTTTGTGGGGAGGGATTTCTCGGCCGGCCAGGAGTACTCGGAAGAGACCGCCCGTGCCATTGACGCGGAGATCCGCCGTGTCATAGACGAGGCGTACAATGCCGCCGGCCGTGTGCTGCAGGAGCACCGGGGGGAGCTGGACATGATGTCCAACCTGCTCATTGAGCGGGAGACCATCGACAAGGATGAGTTCGAGGCCTTGCTGGCCGGGGCAGACCCGGACGAGGTCTTCCGCGCCAAGGACGAAGCGCGGTCGCGCAAGGCCGGGGAGGATGCAGCGCTACGCGAGCGTCAGCGCAAAGCGCGCGAGCGCGAACCGCAGCGTCCGGTGGCCGCGCCTTCGCCCAACGTGTCCACCGCCGGGCCTGCCGGCGGCCCGGAGTAACGCGGCGGGGTGGCGGAGGTGGACGCGGCCAAGATTCGGCAGGGAGTCCGTCTGATCCTCGAGGGTATCGGGGAGGATCCTGAGCGCGACGGTCTGCTGGAGACCCCACGCCGGGTGGCCCAGATGTATGAGGAAATCCTGAGCGGCATTGGACGCGACCTCGCTCCCATCGTGGAGTGCATGCCGTCTGATACCCACCAGGAGCTGGTGCTCATCAAGGACATCCCCTTCTACTCCATATGTGAGCACCACCTCACCCCGTTCTTCGGCATGGCGCACTTGGGCTACATACCGTCGTTGGGCGGCAAGATCGTCGGCATTTCCAAACTGGCGCGCTTGGTGCAGGCGGCGGCTGCCCGGCTGCAGTTGCAGGAGAGACTCACCAGTACCATTGCCGACACCATGGTGGAGAAGCTGGAGCCGGCCGGCGTCATGGTGCTGCTGCAGGCCGAGCACCTGTGCATGTCCATGCGGGGCGTGCGCACGGTGGGCGCACAGACGGTCACCTCGGCCGTGCGGGGCGTCTTCCGCAGCAATGCCGCCAGCAGGGCGGAGGTGCTGGCCCTCATCGGCGCATCGCCGCGCGCGTAGCCCGGCAGCCGGCGCACGTGTCCGCCGCCCGCTCTCCCCACATCGTTCACTTCAGGAGGTAAGGCGTGATCCCCGCTACCGGAATGCCGCAAGTGGTTGCCCTGCACGATCTGAACGAGGCGCGTGCCCTCATGCGGCACATGGGTGTGTCCGAGGGCGGCGTGGACATCATGGACAAGAAAGGGCTGTTCCGCGTGCTGCGCCTGACGGGGCTCGACACTCGAGCGGCCAGCATCCTCAAGCAGGAGATGCTTTCCCGCGGTGGCGAGGTGGCCACCTCGCGCCGGGTGTACGAGTTGCGGGGAGGGGAGGCGGAGTGCCTGGTCATGGGCACGTTGTCCCAGTTCGACCGTCTGCTGCCCAAGCTGCGCAGCCAGCCTTTCGGCCTACGTCTATTGGCCGAATCCATGGCGGGGGCGCTGCAACAGTACGACGCGCCCCGGCGTGTCTCCCACCCGCTGCTGGATCTTTCGGAGCCTCCCGTGGTGATGGGTATCCTCAACGTCACTCCTGACTCTTTCTCTGACGGAGGCGACTTCCTGGAGGTGGCCTCCGCCGTGGAGCGCGTCCACCAGATGGTGGAGGAGGGAGCGCAGTTGGTGGACGTGGGTGCGGACTCCAGCCGGCCTTGGTCGGAGGGAGTGGGCGCAGAGGAAGAGACGCGTCGCCTGCTGCCGGTGCTGGAGGCGCTGGGGCCTGGTTTCCCCGTCCCGCTGTGCGTGGATACCCGCCGGGCTCCCGTGGCCGCCGCGGCGCTGGAGGCGGGCGCCTCCATAGTGAATGACATCTCCGCCCTCCGTGCCGATCCGCAGATGGTGGCGGTGGTGCGCGACGCGGGCTGCCCTCTGATACTCATGCACATGCTGGGGACGCCGGCCACCATGCAGGACAACCCCGTCTACGAGGACGTGGTGGAGGACGTGTATTCCTTCTTCCTGGAACGGCTCAGCTTTGCGGTGGACGAAGGCATAACTGAGGCCAATTTGCTGCTGGACCCGGGAATCGGCTTCGGGAAGCTCCTGGAGCACAATCTCCAACTGCTCCGGCATTTGGGGAGCTTCCGCTCGCTGGGAAGGCCGCTGGTGCTGGGCGCTTCGCGCAAGGCCTTCCTGGGCAGGTTGCTGGATCAACCCGAGCCCAAAGGGCGTCTCGCGGGCACGGTGGCCACTACGGTGATGGCCGGGATGCAGGGCGTGGACATCGTCCGCGTGCACGACGTCAGGGAGAACGTGGAGGCTGCCAGAGTACTGCGCGCCGTGGTTTCCGGTTCGCCCCAGGAGTGAGGCACCATGACTGTCATCTCCCTGCAGGGACTGGAGGTCTTCGCTTTCCACGGGGTGGCCGAGGAAGAGCGGCGGCTGGGAGCCCGGTTCCTGCTGGACATTGAGCTGACGGTGGATCACTGCCCCGCGGAGGAAACCGACGCACTGGAGGACACCGTCGACTACGGGCGTGTGGCGGCGCTGGCGGAAGCCATCGCCGCCGGCAGCAGCTTCAGGTTGCTGGAGCGTGTGGCGGGGGCTGTGGCCGACGGCATCATGGCCGAGATCCCGGTGGACATGGTGACCGTGCGGGTCACCAAGACGGCGGTGCCTCTGCCCCAGAAGGTGGCGGGGGCGTCTGTGAAGGTGGAAAGGGTCAGAATGGCACGGGGGCATTGACGTGAGCGTGCGCGCCTTCTTGGGCCTGGGCTCCAACGTGGGCGACTCGCGACAGATCCTCCGCAGGGCCATTCTGCGAGTGGGAGGGTTGCCGGGAACGCGGGTGGTGGCATGTTCCGCGCTCTACCGCACGGCGCCGGTGGGCCGACAGGACCAGGCCGATTTCCTGAATCAAGTGATAGAGATTCAGACCTCGCTGAGCCCTCGGGCTCTGCTGGCAGCGGTGCTGGAAGTGGAACGGGAAGGCGGGCGGGTGCGGCGGGAGCGCTGGGGACCACGGACTCTGGACATTGATGTGGTCTGGTACGATGACGTGTCGGTTTCGGAGCCGGATCTGGAGATACCTCATCCCCGCCTGGAAGAAAGGCGTTTCGTGCTGGAACCTCTGTCCGAGCTCGCCCCCGGTCTGTCGTTGCCCAGCGGGCGCACGCTCGGGGAGGCGCTGACGCGGGTGGCGGACCAGCTGGTGGAGAAACTGGGGTGATGGAGGTCAGGGTGGGCGCAGGTAACGGTTTCGCGGAGCTTCAGGCTGAGTTGAAGAGGCTGGCGCGCGTCAAGAACGCCGTCATCCTGGCGCACAACTACCAGAGGCCGGAAGTGCAGGATGCGGCCGATTTCGTGGGTGATTCCCTGGGCCTCTCCCGCCGGGCCGCGGAGTCAGATGCGGAGATCATTGTCTTCTGCGGCGTGGATTTCATGGCAGAGACGGCGGCCATCTTGGCGCCGGAGAAGAGGGTGATCCTCCCCGAGGCGCGGGCCTGCTGCCCCATGGCACAGATGGTTGATGTGGAGGGACTGCAGGAGTTGAAGGACCAAC
The DNA here is from genome assembly GCA_012719395.1 of Gaiellales bacterium. GTDB lineage: Bacteria > Actinomycetota > Thermoleophilia > RBG-16-64-13 > RBG-16-64-13 > JAAYAL01. The sequence continues at coordinate 27,403 of JAAYAL010000012.1, forward strand.
ACCCCGGTGCCTGGGTGGTGAGCTACGTGAACACCTCGGCAGAGGTCAAGGCCCTCTCTGACGTGTGTTGCACCAGCGCCAACGCGGTGCAGGTGCTGCAGGGCGTTCCGGCGGACCGCGAGATCATCTTTACGCCGGACCGCAACCTGGGCTCCTGGGCGGCTCGGCGGGCCGGCAGGGAGGTTATCCTGTGGGAGGGCTTCTGCCCTACGCACGAGCTCATCCAGTTGGAGGACATCGTCAGGGCCAAGCAGGAGCATCCGGCGGCCAAAGTTGTGGTGCACCCGGAGTGTGCACCGGAGGTCAGCGCGGCCGCTGATGCAGTGGAGAGCACCACGGGCATGGTCCGCTACTGCCGGGGGGATCCGGCCCAGGAGTTCATCATAGGCACCGAAGCCGGCATGGTCCATCGCTTGACACGGGATGTGCCCGGGAAGAAGTATTACCCGGCCACTCGGTCTGCTGTATGCCCCAACATGAAGCTCACGACGCTGCGCAAGGCGGTGGAGGCCCTGCGCTGGGAACGCCCCGTGGTCGCCGTCCCCAGGGACGTGAGGGAGAAGGCGTTGCTGGCCGTGCAGCGCATGGTGGAATACGGTCGTTGATCGGCGCGCGGCCTGATGCCTGATCTCGGTTCCTCCAGCTCGCACCCCTACCTGGCCAACGGGCTCTCGCGGGATCTCCGCTGCCGCTCCTACGATGTGGTCGTGGTGGGAGGTGGAGTCGGCGGTCTCACCGCGGCCATGGGCGCGGCTGCCTCGTGGAGCGTGGGGCTGCTCACCAAGGCCGGTTTCGACGAGACCGCCACCTTCTTCGCGCAGGGCGGCATCGCGGCCGCGCTCGCTCCCTACGATTCCCCGGAGTTGCATCTGCGGGACACTCTGGCCGCGGGCGCGGGTCTCTGCGATGAAGAGGCCGTCAAGGTGCTGGTGCAGGAGGGGCCGGATCGCGTCTACCGTCTGGAGCGGCTGGGTACCAAGTTCGACAAACTGGACGGCCAGCTGATCCTGGCTTCCGAAGGGGCGCACTCCGTGCCGCGTATCGTTCACGCGGGGGGAGACGCCACGGGCAGCGTGGTGGAAGGGGCCCTGGTTGAGGCCATGGTGGCCGGGCGGCGTGTGGCGCTGCACGAAGACGAATTCGTCGTGGATCTCATCATGCGTGAGGGGCGTGTGGTGGGCGCCCTGTCCCTGAGCCCGGACGGCGGTTTCACGGCCAGCTTCGCGCGCGCGGTGGTGCTGGCCACGGGGGGAGCGGGTCAGCTGTTCGCCAACACCACCAATCCTCCGGCTGCCACTGGAGATGGGCACGCCATGGCCTTTAGGGCGGGCGCCTGGTTGCGGGACATGGAATTCATGCAGTTCCACCCCACGGCTTTCTACTGCTCCGAGAACCCGGCGCTGCTGGTCACGGAGGCACTACGCGGTGCCGGGGCCTACCTCCGGGATATCCATGGGGAGCGCTTCATGCTTGGCATCCACCCACAGGCGGAACTCGCTCCGCGGGATGTGGTGGTGCGGCGCATGAAGGAAGTCATGGACCGGGACCAGGTGGACCACGTGCTGCTGGACGCCCGGCATCTGGCCTGCGTGGACCTGAGGGACAAGTTCCCCACTGTCACCCAGGGGCTCAGAGCGCGGGGGGTCGACCTGTGCACTCAGTTGGTGCCTGTCTCGCCTGCCTCCCACTACTTCATGGGGGGTGTCATCACAGACCTTTGGGGTCGCACCAGCCTCCCCGGCCTCTGGGCCTGCGGTGAAGTGGCCAGCACCGGAGTGCATGGCGCCAACCGGCTGGCCAGCAACTCCTTGCTGGAAGGCCTGGTGTTTGGTGAGCGGGTCGTCCACGATATTGAGCGCAGCTTCCGGGTGCCCGGTCTTCTGGAGCCACCGGAGCCGATACTGTCGCTGCCGGCGACGAACGCGCCGGGCAACAGCGAAGGTGACGTGGCGGCCGCCCGCGAACGTCTGGCCCTGACCATGTCCCGTCTTTGCGGCATCGTCCGCTCGGAAGCGGCCCTGTGCGAAGCGCGCCGCACGGTGAAGGAGATACGCGGTGCGTTGCGTCCTCCGCGGGCCCGGGTAGCGGAGCTGGAACTGGTCAACCTGCTGACGCTGGCTGAGCTGATGATCGAATCGGCTCTGCGGAGACAGGAGAGCAGGGGCGTGCACCTGAGGTCGGATTACCCGGAGCGCGACGGTCGCTGGCTCAAGAACATCGCTGTGCGCAGGGAGAACGCCGGCAAGCGGAGCTTCCGGGTGCTGGAAAGAGGGGAGAGACCGGATGATTGATGCAGCGGGACGCGAGTTGGTGCGCCTTGCCCTTCAGGAGGATCTGGCCGGTTTCGGTGACGTCACCTCGCTGTGGACCATTCCCGAGGAAGCTCGTGCGCGCGGGCACATCGTGGCTCGGGAGCCGGCGACGGTCTCCGGGCTGGAGCTTGCGGCCGAGGTGTGTGCCCAGGTGGACACCTCACTGGAATTCGCCGCGCTGGTTGACGAAGGGGCGGCTGTGGTGGCGGGCGATGCCCTGGCCGAAGTGTCCGGCGTGGCCCGCAGCCTGCTCTCTGCAGAGAGGACCTTGCTCAATATCCTGCGCCACCTGTGCGGGGTGGCCACCCAGGCGGCGCGGTTTGCGGACGCGGTGGAGGGGACCGGCGCCGTGGTGGTGGACACGCGCAAGACGCTCCCCGGCCTGCGCCACTGGGAGAAGCGGGCGGTGCGGGACGGGGGCTGTGGCAACCATCGCTTCGGCCTGTTCGACATGGTGCTCATCAAGGACAACCATCTGATGGCCGGGGGAGGCATCACGGCCACCGTGCGCCGGGCCAAGGAACTGGCGCCTTTCGGCATGAAGGTGGAAGTAGAGGTGGTGAGCGAGGCGGGTTTGCGTGAGGCGCTCGGCGCCGGAGCGGACATCATCATGTTGGACAACATGCCCCCGGCGGACATGGTGGCCTGCGTGCGGCTGGCCCGTGATCTGGCACCGACTGTGTTGTTGGAGGCATCGGGCCGGGTGAGCCTGGATTCCGTGCGGGCCATCGCCGAGACAGGGGTGGACATCATTTCCACCAGCGCGTTGACTGCAGGCGCGCCGCCGGTGGACCTTGCGCTGGACTTCGTAGATATGGAGGAATAGCCATGCTGCTTGCCGTTGACGTGGGCAATACCCACACGGTGTTGGGTTTGTTCGATGGTTCGGAACTCGTGCACGATTGGCGGGTGTCCACCGTCGTTACCCGTACGGCGGACGAACTGGCTATCATGGTCTTTGATCTGCTGAAGCTCTATGGGCTGGACCGTTCGGCAGTCAGCGCGTTCGCGCTGGCCTCGGTGGTGCCCCGTCTCAATGTGCAGTATCCACTGATGAGCACGCGGCATCTCAAGGTGGAGCCGCTGGTGGTGGCGCCCGGCGTCAAGACGGGCATGCCCATCCTCACCAACAACCCTCGTGAGGTGGGGGCCGATCTGATTGTGGACGGCGTCGCGGCGTACGAGCGCTACGGCGGGCCCTGCATCGTGGTCGATTTTGGCACTGCCACCACGTTTTCCGCCATCTCCTCCAAAGGCGAGTATCTGGGGACGGCCATCGCGCCCGGGATCGAGGTTTCCATCGATGCCCTGGCGTCGCGAGCGGCCAAGCTCTCTAAGATCGAGCTGGTCGATCCGGGCACGGTGATCGGCAGGAGTACGCAGCACAGCATGCAGGCGGGAGTGGTGTTTGGTTTCGCCGGCCAGGTAGACGGGATCATCGGCAAGATGCGCGAGGAGCTGGGCGGCCACGCGGTTTCGGTGGCCACGGGGGGATTGGCCTGCCTGGTGTTCGAGCATGCGCGTACGCTTGACCACCTGGACAGCATGCTGACGCTCAAGGGCCTGGAGCTCATCTTCCGGCGTTCCCAGGAAGGCCGCTGAGCATAGGTTGTCCCGCCCAGAGCGCGGGTGGTACACCGGTGGACGTGCCCACCAATGGCCTTTCGGGCGGCCTGGCGCTGGATCGCTCGTTCCGTATCGCTGGGCTGGAGATGCCCAACCGGGTGGTGCTTGGCCCCATGGCCGGTGTCACCGGTCGGGCCTTTCGTCGCCACCTCAAGCGGCACGGCGCCGGCTTGGTCTTCACAGAGATGGTCAGCGCCTACGGCATTGTGTACCGGAACCGGCGCACGGAGGACTACCTTGAGTTCGAGCAGGAGGAACGCCCCTTAGGCGTGCAACTGTTCGCGGCGGAGCCTCACGTGCTGGGGGAGGCGGCCGAGCTGGTGCTGGAGCGGGAACGGACCCCAGACCTGCTGGACATCAACATGGGCTGCCCGGTGCGCAAGGTCGTGAAGACGGGGGCGGGGTCGGCCCTGCTGGCCGACCCCGCCCGGGCAGTGAGCGCGGCGGCGGCCGTGGTCCGGGCCGCCGCCGCCCGCGTCCCCGTGACCGTGAAACTGCGCAGTGGCCTGGTGCCGGGGGAGCACACCGCGCTCGAATTGGGGCCCCGCCTGGAGGCGGTGGGCGTCTCCGCCCTCTGCCTGCACCCTCGCGTTGCCTCCCAGATGTACCGGGGAACGGCGGATCACGCGGAGACGGCTGCGCTGAAGAGGCTGGTATCCATTCCCGTTATTGCCTCGGGGGACGTGGACAGTCGGGCCGCCGCGGCCGCCATCATGGAGAGGACCGGAGCTGATGCCATCATGGTGGCTCGAGGCGTGCTGGGAAATCCCTGGCTGGTGTCGGAGCTGCTGCAGACCGGGACCACGGTCTTGGGCGGCGCTGCCGTGTTGGATGATCTGCTCGAGCTCCTGGAGGGAGTGACGGCGGAAATGGGCCAGGAGCGCGGAGTGCGCTGGTTCCGCACTCACCTGGGCTGGTACCTGAAACGCCTTCGGGTCCCGGCCCGGCGTATTGGGGAATTGCGGGCGGCCAGGGGTGTGGAGGAGGTCCGTGCCGGGCTGGAGCGGCTGCGCCGGGAGCTGACGTTGACACCCTAGGAAAACCCTGACTATAATGCCCGCCTGCATTCGCAGGAAGAATCAGGTGATGTCCCTGCCTGTCGAAACCGGGAGAGCGCCCGTGTCCCAGAAGGACGTGATACTCACCGCTGAAGGCCTCAAGAAGCTGCAGGATGAGATTGACTACCTCAGCACCACCAAGCGAGACGAGGTCGCCCAGAGGATCAAGGAAGCGCGCGAGTTCGGCGATATTTCTGAGAACTCAGAATACGATGATGCCAAGAACGAGCAGGCCATGCTCGAGCGCCGGATCACGCAGCTGCAGGAGAAGCTGAGCCGGGCGCGGGTGGTGCGTACGTCGGAGATCGCGACGGATCGCGTGCAGCTCGGTGCCATCATCACTCTGCGGGATCTGGAGGATGACGAGGTGGTGAAGTACACGCTGGTGGGCTCGGCGGAAGCCAACCCCATGGAGGGCCGCGTGTCCAACGAGTCTCCGCTGGGTCAGGGCATCATGGGGCGCCGAGTGGGTGAAGTGGTGACGGTGCCCGCTCCGGTGGGTTCCGTGCGGTACGAGATACTGGAGATCGGAGTCTAGAGTGGCCTTGGGTGAGGAACTGTACGCGCGCCGTTTCTGGCCCCGCACCACGGTGGCGGAGATCAAGGCGGTGTATGGCGGGCTGCAGACGGGTGAAGACGCCGAGAACTCGGACAGCCGCGTGGCCGGCCGGGTGATCTCCCGCCGGGAGCACGGCAAGGCCGCCTTCCTCACCATTCGCGACGGCTGGGATGACATCCAGCTCTATGCCAACATCAACACCTTGGGCGAGGAGTTGTTCCGAGCCTTCACGCACCTGGATCTGGGCGACATCATCGGGGTGGAGGGCCATATCTTTCGCACCCGTCGCGGGGAGCTGTCGGTGTTCGTGCAGAAGTGCACGTTGCTGACCAAATCGGTGCGGCCGCTTCCCGAGAAGTTCCATGGGCTTCAGGACCGGGAGACGCGCTATCGCCAGCGCTACGCGGACCTCATCTCCAACCCCGAGGTCTCACCGCAACTGCTGCTGCGCAGCCGGCTGATAGCGGCCATGAGACGCTACCTGGAGGGTCGTGGCTTCGTAGAGGTGGAGACCCCCATTCTGCAGCCTCTGCACGGCGGGGCCATCGCCAAGCCTTTCGTCACCCACCACAACGCTTTGGATACGGATCTCTACCTACGCATCGCGCCGGAGCTCTACCTCAAGCGCCTGTTGGTAGGTGGCTTCGACCGGGTGTTCGAGATCGGCAAGAACTTCCGCAATGAGGGCATCTCGCTGCTTCACAACCCGGAGTTCACCATGATGGAGCTCTATTGGGCCTACGTGGACTACAACGAGATCATGGAGTTGGTGGAGCAGCTCATCCCGGCCATGGCGCTGGAAGTGCTGGGCACTACCGTCATCACCGTGGAGGGCACGGACATAGAGTTGGCGCCGCCCTGGCCGCGTCTCACCATCGACGGCATGTTGCGGGAGCACTTGGGCCTGTCGCTGAACGACATCCGCGCCGACCAAGCGGCGGCGCAGGCGGTGCTGGAGACCCGCGGGGTGCAGATCGATCCTGCCGACGACTTTGCCGGCTTGGTGGACCGCGCGCTCAAGCACCTGGTCTGGCCCACGCTGGTTTCGCCCGCCTTCGCCATCGACTACCCGCTGGAGCTGAGTCCGCTGGCCAAGAAGCACCCTACGGATCCCCTGTTGGTGGAGCGGTTCCAGCCCATCATCGCCGGGCGGGAAGTGGGCAACGCCTTCTCCGAGTTGAATGATCCGGCGGATCAGCGGGCCCGCTTCGAGGAGCAGGCGGAGAAGAAGGCGCGTGGTGACGAGGAGGCGCACGTGGTGGACGAAGACTACCTGCGCGCCCTGGAGTACGGCATGCCCCCGGCGGGCGGCTTGGGCATAGGTATCGACCGGCTCGTCATGCTGCTGGGAGGCTTGGATTCCATCCGCGATGTCATTCTCTTCCCGCAGCTGCGCCCGGAGGAGTTCCCCCACTAGCTCTCTATGGCGGGGGCGCGGTCACTCGGGGGGAGTGAGGGCCGGCTTTCTTGTGCGGCGGTTGAGCGCGTGTCGGTGCGTGTGATGACGGCTGCGTAGGCCCCTCTGTGTTAAAATTGCTCCAAGAAATCGAACGCGAACGCAACCGCGGGCAGCGTCTGTTTTCCGCTTTCTTCAGCTGAATCACCATTCCAGTCGCCGTACGGGGCGGCTTGTCCGGGAGGGTCAATCCGAGTGTTTGCAGAAGGGGCAAAGTACAGGCCGGAGGGTTCCGCTTCCATGTGCGAATCATGTGGGGTTCAACCGGCTTCGGTGCACGTGGCGCGGCTGGAGGATGGTCGCATCAGCACGTCTGACCTGTGCCAGAGCTGCGCGCAGGCCCTGGGAGAGGAGATGGGCGGCAACGGCCTGGTCTTCGCACTGCCGGCGGCGGTCGGTAGGTTCTTCGGCAGCATCATGGGAGTGGAACCACAGGAAGTGGTTGAGGCTGATGGCGGCCCGGACCTTATGTGTGGTGTGTGCGGTACCACCACGTCGGATGTGCAGGAGTCGGGGCTGCTTGGTTGCGCTTCCTGCTATGACGTCTTTGAGGGGTATGTGCCGGAGGAGACGGTGGATGAGACTCTCGATCACCTGGGCAAGGTCCCGGCGCGCAATCCGCAGGGTGCAACGGATCGCAGGGAAGTGCTGCGTCTGCGGAGGATGCTGCGGGAGCTCGTGGACTCGGAGAGGTATGAAGAGGCCGCCGGCGTCCGTGATCGTTTGGCGGAACTGGGCGAGATGCCCCAGGGCTGATCGTGGATGACACCCTCATCATGGCTACGGGCTTGCTGGTTGAGCGTAACGAAGCGGTCACGCCGTTTCCCCATGCGGCCCCACCGGAGCTGCTGGAGGAATTGAGCGCTCGCGCCACTGCGTGCCTGCAGCGTGAGGGCGCCCCGGGTGAGTGGGAGATTCATCCTCTGGACCAGCTTTCGCTGGCCATGCGCGCCTATCTGGTGGAGCGGGGGCTTCTGACGCCGGACTTCGCCGAGCGCAGCGGATCGGGACGGTTGGCAGGGGTCCTCCATGGCGGCAGGGCGTCGCTGGAGACCAACGGTGCCTCGCACTTCCGCCTCCTGTGCTCGCGGCCCTCCGACCATCTCATGGAGATGTGGGATGTGGTGGACGGCTTGGATGATGTGCTGGAAGCAGAGTTCGCGTGGGCTTTCCATGACCGGCGCGGGTACCTGAGCGCGGATCCGGACGTGTGCGGCACCGGGCTTCACGTGCATATCACGCTGGAAATCCCAGTGCTGATGGTGACCGGTCGCTTGGGAGCGCTGGCTGTGCGCCTCCAGAGCCAGGGTTTCACGCTGGCGCCGGTATGGGAGAGCGCGGGCGGCATGTTTCAGATCTTCAACCGTTCCACTTCCGGTCGCAACGAAGGCGAGCTCATGACTGCAGCCCTGGATGCGGCGCGTGCGGTGGTGGACAGGGAGAGATCTGCCCGCAAAGCGGTGTATCGCGAGAATCCCGGGAGGGCGCGTGACTACGTGGGCCGGGCCCTGGGAGTGGCTCAACAGGCCTGGGTCGTGAATGCGGCGGAGGGTGTCAGCCTCATTTCCGCGCTGCAGGTGGGAGGGGAGTTGGGGGTCACCGAACCGGCTCTTTCGCCGCAGGACGCCTTCGCCCTCATGCGCCGTATTCAGCCCGGGCACATTGTTGTCGAAGAAGTGAGGGCGGCCCATGGTGGCCTGGAAGAACCCGCGATTGATGAAGCACGCGCCCGGATCCTGCGAGACACGTTTGCAGGCACGCGCGCTCGCAGATAGAGGAGAGCAGCATGTTTGAGCGTTTCACGGAGAGGGCTCGGCAGGTCGTGGTCTTGGCGCAGGAAGAAGCCCGGGACCTGAAGCACAACTACATCGGCACAGAACACCTCCTGTTGGGATTGCTGCGGGAGGGTGACGGGGTGGCCGCCCGGGTGCTCTCGGCGCTCGATGTCTCATTGGAAGATGTCCGAGGCGAGGTCATGCGCATCGTGGGTGAGGGCGAGCATGAGGCTCAGGGGCAGATCCCCTTCACGCCGCGGGCGAAGAAGGTGCTGGAGCTGGCGCTGCGCGAGGCGCTGTCTCTGGGCCACAACTACATCGGGACCGAGCACATCCTGCTTGGGCTGGTGCGGGAGAGCGAGGGTGTGGCCGCCCGGGTGCTGGCGGACCTTGACGCGGATGCGGACCGCATCCGTCAAGAGGTCATGCGCGTGCTGTCCGGGCCCAGCCGTCGTACCGCCAAGACAGGGGCCGGGCCGGCCGCCGTGCCCGCGGGGAGCAAGAAGGGCTCCAAGGTGCTGGACCAGTTCGGGCGCAATCTCACGCAGTACGCGGAAGAGGATAAGCTGGATCCCGTGGTGGGCCGCCAGGTGGAGATCGAGCGGGTCATGCAGATCCTCTCGCGTCGCACCAAGAACAACCCGGTGCTGGTAGGCGAGCCGGGGGTGGGCAAGACGGCGGTGGTAGAGGGGTTGGCTCAGCTGATCTCGCACGGCGAGGTCCCCGAATTGCTGCGCGACAAGCAGATCTACACGCTGGACCTGGGCGCACTGGTGGCCGGTTCCAAGTATCGGGGCGAGTTTGAGGAACGGCTCAAGAAAGTGATGAAGGAGATCGCCGAACGGGGAGATATCATCCTGTTCATTGACGAGATCCACAATCTGGTGGGCGCGGGCGCCGCGGAGGGCGCTATCGATGCTGCCTCCATTCTCAAGCCGGCCTTGGCCCGCGGCGAGCTGCAGACCATCGGCGCCACCACCCTGGACGAGTACCGCAAGCATCTGGCCAAGGATGCCGCGCTGGAGCGCCGTTTCCAGCAGATCCTGGTGCGCGAGCCCACCGTGGAGGAGACCATCCGCATTCTGGAGGGCCTGCGGGATCGCTACGAGGCCCACCACCGCGTGCGCATTGCGGACGAGGCACTCAATGCCGCCGCCAACCTGGCGGATCGCTACATATCTGATCGTTTCCTGCCGGACAAGGCCATCGACCTGGTGGATGAGGCGGGTTCGCGCAAGCGCATCCTGACCATGACCTCTCCTCCGGACTGCAAAGAGTTGGAGGAGCGCATCCAGTCGGTGCGCAAGGAGAAGGAAGCAGCCATCGAGAACCAGGAGTTCGAGAAGGCCGCCAACCTCCGGGATCGCGAGCGGCGCATGATCCAGGAGAAGCGCGAACTGGAGGAGCGCTGGCGCAACTCGGAGGAGGGTGACCGCGTGTCCGTGGGCGAGGAAGAGATCGCCGAGATCGTGGGCATGTGGACCGGCATTCCCGTGGCCAAGCTCACCGAGACGGAGGCCAAGAAGCTCCTGCGTATGGAAGAGGAACTGCACAAGCGGGTGGTGGGGCAGGACGAAGCGCTGCTGGCGGTGGCCAAGGCCATCCGCCGCTCGCGTGCCAATCTGAGTGACCCTCGCCGGCCCACGGGCAGCTTCGTCTTCCTGGGACCTTCTGGTGTGGGCAAGACGGAACTGGCGCGGACCCTGGCCGAGTTCCTCTTCGGTGACGAGGACTCGCTCATCCAGGTGGATATGTCGGAGTACATGGAGAAGCACGCTGTCAGTCGCCTGTTGGGTTCGCCGCCCGGTTACGTTGGTTACGAGGAGGGTGGGCAACTGACGGAGGCGGTGCGTCGCCGGCCGTACTCGGTGGTGCTGCTGGATGAGATCGAGAAGGCACACCCGGACGTCTTCAACATCCTGCTGCAGATCTTGGAGGACGGGCGCCTGACTGACGCCCAGGGGCGCACGGTGGACTTCCGCAATACCATCGTCATCATGACCTCGAATATCGGTGCGGCCACCATCTCCAAAGGTCAGGTGCTGGGTTTCGCCGACCAGGTGGCGGAGGGCGGCTTGGAGTATGAGGACATGAAGGATCGGGTCATGGGCGAGCTCAAGCGGATCTTCCGTCCTGAGTTCCTCAACCGGATCGACGAAGTCATCGTGTTCCACAAGCTGACCAAGGCTCAGATCAAGGACATCATTGATCTCATGCTGGAGCGCCTGCGCGAGCAGATGAAAGAGCGGGACCTCAGCGTGGAGGTCACGGAAAACGCCAAGGAGTTGCTGGTGGAGCAGGGGTTTGACCCCGCCATGGGCGCTCGGCCGCTGCGCAGAGCCATCCAGCACAACGTGGAGGACCTGCTGGCCGACGAGATCCTGGCGGAGAAGGTGCCCAACGGCAGCACGGTGGTGCTGGAGCGTGAAGAGGACCACTTGGTGATCGCGGAGATCATCAAGAAGCAGCCGGAGGAGGTTCTCGTCGGCGACGAAGCCAAGTAGAGGCGGCCGGACGCGCAGCGTCTTCACCTGCAGCTCGTGTGGGTATCAGAGTCCGCGCTGGCTGGGGCGCTGCCCTGGGTGTTCGGCCTGGAACACGTTGATCGAGGAAGCCCTGGTGGAGACAAAGGCAGGGGCGGCCACCGGTACGGTGGCCGCCCCTGCCTTGCTGCTGCTGGATACGGTGGTCTCCGGCAGCGAGGATCGCATGTCGACCGGTCTGGCCGAGCTGGACCGCGTCCTGGGTGGCGGGCTGGTGGCGGGATCGCTGGTCCTTCTGGGCGGGGAGCCGGGCATCGGCAAAAGCACGCTGCTGCTACAGATGCTGTTGGAACTGGACCGCGGCGGTGTGCCGGTGGTGCTGGTGTCGGGCGAGGAATCACCGGCGCAGGTCAAGATGCGCGCCCGCCGGCTGGCCGAAGGTACGGGAGGGCTGCGGCTGCTGCCGGAGACCCAGGTGGAGAAGGTGGTCGCTTCGCTGGAGCGGGACTCGGTATCCGTCTGTGTGGTTGACTCGGTACAAACGCTGTGGACACCGGAGGTGGGGGGAGCAGCGGGGTCGGTGAGCCAGATCCGTGAAGCGACCGGTCATCTGCTGCGGGTGGCCAAGGAGCACAACGTGGCTGTGGTGCTGGTGGGTCACGTTACCAAAGATGGGTTTCTGGCGGGGCCGCGGGTGTTGGAGCACATGGTCGATGTCGTCCTGGCTTTCGAAGGCGATCGTGCGCACAGCTATCGACTGCTGCGCTCCGTCAAGAATCGTTTTGGCTCCACCAACGAAGTGGGTGTGTTCCAGATGGGCACGCGCGGCCTGGAAGGCGTGCCTGATCCCACCTCGCTGTTCCTGGAGGACACGGAACCCAGCTCTGGATCGGCGATAGTTGCCTCCGTGGAGGGCAGCCGCTGCCTGCTGGCCGAGATCCAGGCACTGGTGGTTCCCAGTGGCTTGGCGGTGCCGCGCCGGGTGGGGCGGGGTGTGGACAGGAATCGCATGGCCATGGTGGCGGCGGTGTTGACTCGGAAGGTCGGGCTGCGCTTGGCGGATCAGGACGTCTTCGTCAATGTGGCGGGCGGGCTTACGTTGGAGGATCCGGCCTCGGATCTGCCACTGGCGTTGGCCATCGCCTCTTCACTGCAGGAGAAGCAGGTCCCGGCAGAGGTGGCGGCCTTTGGCGAGGTGAGTCTCACAGGTCACGTGCGGTACGCCGCGCAGGGTGGAAAGCGGCTGCAGGAGCTGGTGCGTCGCGGTTTCAAGAAGGTATGGCTGCCACAGCGTAACCTGCAGGAAGCGCGTGAACAGGGTATAGTTGCTCCGGGTGTAGAGCTGCTCCCGGTCTTGGAGTTGCGGGAGGCAGTGAAGGGGGTCCTTGTTTAGGACGCGGAAGATAACGGAAGCGGAGCTTGAAGCGGCCCTGCGCGCGGTGGCGCCGGGTACGGCTTTGCGCCAGTCGTTGGACAACATCGTGCGCGCCCGGACGGGCGCGCTTGTTGTTTTGGCGGATGAGAATCAGGTTGCGCCGCTCCTCTCCGGCGGCATCAGCATCGACACTGAATTCGCTCCCATGATCCTCTATGAACTGGCCAAGATGGATGGGGCCATCGTGCTCAACCGCGCCGGGACCCGCATCAACCATGCCAACGTGCACCTCATGCCCGATCCCACCATCCCCTCTACCGAGACGGGCACGCGTCACCGCACGGCGGAGCGGGTGGCCAAGCAGATCGACTCCCTGGTGGTGTCCATCTCTGCCGCTCGTGACGTGGTCTCTCTGTACCTGGGCAACGTGCATCACGTGCTGGAGGACATCCGCGTCATTGTCACCAAATCCCATCAAGCCCTGCTGACGCTGGAGCGCTACAAATCGCGCCTCAACCAGGTGTCCATCTCCCTCAGTGCCATGGAGTTTGAGAACGCCGTGACGTTGCACGATGTACTGTTGGTGCTGCAGCGGTCGGAGATGGTGTTGCGCATTGCCTCTGAGATCGAGCGCTACGTCATCGAGTTGGGCACCGAGGGACGGCTGACCAACATGCAACTGGAAGAGTTGATGGTGGATGTGCGCGAGGACCGGCAGGCGGTGCTCATGGACTATCTATCCAATTTTTCCCGCTCGGCCGTATTGGAGACCTGCCGCCGTCTGAACAACCTGGACCAAGAGGACCTGATCTCGCTGAGCCGCCTGGCCGAGCTGCTGGGGTACGACTCGGGAGTCAACTCGCTCGAGGTTCACGTCTCCCCGCGGGGCTTCCGCATGCTACGCAAGATCCCCCGGCTTCCCGCCGGTGTCATCGAGAATCTGGTAGGACGCTTCGGTTCGCTGCGCGACGCCATGGAGGCGTCGGTGGACGAGTTGCAGATAGTGGAGGGGGTTGGGCCGGGGCGCGCCAGGGACATCAAAGAAGGGTTCGTGCGCCTGCGCGAGCTCAACCTGCTGGAACGGTACGGGTAGTGGTACGCAGCGTCGTGGGATACGTGTTGCGGTGCGCTCTGCAACTCATGGCCGCTTCGTGGAAAGGAGGTGAGATACATGGTTATTGTCACGCGACTGCTACTGGCGCTGCTGGGCGGGCTCGGCGGTTACCGGATCGCAGCATGGATTATGGATCGTGTTTCTTTATCCCGTATATACGAAATGTTGTTGCTGGTCCTGGGGGCTTTGCTCGGTATCGCGGTGGGCCTGTACCTGGGAGGCGTCATCGGACGGCAGCTGCTGAGAGTGGGCGGCTGGTTGGACCGCGTGACGTCCAGGATCAGCGCGGCAGCCCTCTTCATCACCAGCATCGGGTTGGTCCTGGGACTGGGCATTGGCGCCCTGCTGAGCTTCGGCGTGCGCAGCCTCCCCATTGTGGGCATCTACCTGCTGCCGGTGATCTTCTGCTTCACGGGCTACATCTGCGCCTACGTTGCGTATAAGCGGCACGCGGATATCGCGCGTCTGTTCAACTTGAAGAACGTGCCCGCCTCGGCGGACAGGATGATCAGCCCCAAGGTGCTGGATACTTCGGCCATCATCGATGCCCGCATCGGGGACATCGTCCCCACGCACTTCTTGGAAGGTGAGCTCATCCTGCCGCAGTTCGTGTTGGAGGAACTGCAGGGGATCGCCGATTCCACCGACCCGCAGCGGCGCGCCCGTGGACGGCGGGGGCTGGAGTGCGTGGAGACGCTGCGTGCGGTGGAAGACCGGTTGATGGTGTTGGACAAGGACTATCCTGGGCTCAGTGAGGTGGATGCCAAGCTCATCAAGTTGGCCAAGGAACTCGATGGCCGCATCGTCACCACGGACTTCAACCTCAACAAGGTGGCGCAGATCCAAGGCGTGGAAGTGCTCAACGTCAACGACCTGGCCAACGCCCTCAAGCCGGTGGTGCTGCCGGGCGAAGGCCTGGTGGTGAAGGTGGTCAGAGAGGGCAAGGAGGAGGACCAGGGGGTGGCCTACCTGGATGACGGCACTATGGTGGTCATTGAGGGCGGCCGGACCCGCTTGGGGCAGGAAGTGGCCGTGGAAGTGACCTCTGTACTGCAGAACCCGGCGGGCAAGATGGTCTTCGGGCGGCTGGCGTCGTGAGTCGTGAGGGGGCGGCGGCCACCACCACGCTGGGCGTGGTGGTGGCCGCCGCCGGTCGCGGCCTGCGCCTGGGTGCAGGCCGCCCCAAGCAGTATCTGGAGATAGCGGGCCGACCACTGTTAGAGTGGACCATCCTGGCGCTGTGCGCCTCCCCCCGGGTCGGCTCGGTGGTGGTGGCCTGCGAGGAGGAGGGTGTCCCCTTCTGGGGGCAGCGCTTGTCCCGGCTTGGGTCGGCGCCTCTGGCAGTGACCCCGGGGGGCGATTGCCGAGCGCTGTCTGTGCGCAACGGCCTTGGGCTCCTGCTGGAGAGAGGCAACCCGGAATTGGTGGCGGTGCACGATGGAGCGCGCCCCGGCTTCTCACCGGCGCTGATGGATGCTCTTGCTGCACGCCTGCTGCAGGCGGACCGGCCGGCTGGGGTGGTGCCCGGCCTGGTGCCGGCGGACACCATCAAAGAGACGGACGGTTCCGGTAGTGTGCTGCGTACCCTGGAACGCTCCCGGCTCTGTGCCGTGCAGACGCCGCAGCTCTTCCGGCGCGAGGCACTGAGGCGTTCCTACGCTCAGGCCGAGGACGTGCTGCGCGTTGCCACGGATGACGCTGCCTTGCTGGAGGGCCTGGGGGAGCGCGTGGTCACCATCCCCGGGGAGGTGGAGAACTTCAAGGTCACCACGTCGGCGGACCTGGAGGCCATGGAGCAGATACTGCTGGTGCGGCGGTGGGCCGTGCGAGGAGAGGCATGATGACCCCCGAGGCGAGGAAGGCTCGGTCGGAGGCGGGGACATGGGGAGTTCCACCGGAGGTCGAGTACCGCGTGGGCTTGGGGGTGGATGCGCACCGCTTCGCCGCCGAACGGCCCTTGGTGCTGGGTGGGGTGCGCCTGCGGGAACGGGATGGGCTTGCCGGCCACAGTGATGCCGATGCCCTGCTGCACGCCGTCATCGATGCCCTGCTGGGCGCCGCCGGCCTGGATGACATTGGGCAACTCTTTCCCGATAGCGACCCCGCCTTCGTCGGTGTCGACAGCCGCGAACTGCTCCGCGTGGCGGCCGCCAGCGTGGCGGCCGCCGGCTGGGAGGTGGTCAACGTGGATGCCGTGGTGGTGTGTCAAGAGCCGAAGATTGCGCCGTTCCGGGAAGCCATGCGCGCGGCCATGGCGGCAGCCGCCGGCGTGGCCGAAGAGCGGGTGAACCTGCGGGGCAAAACCACGGAGGGCATGGGCTTTGCCGGCAGGGGAGAGGGGATCGCCGCGGAGGCGGTCGCCTTGCTGCGTCGCAACCGGTAGCATTGACGGACGGCCGCGGCCATCCGCCCAGCCCATCTCCAGGTCATGAGGGAGGTTCAGCATGACAGCCAACGGCTCGGTCCGAGTCCGCTTCGCTCCCAGTCCCACCGGCAGCCTTCACATCGGGAGCGCGCGCACAGCTCTCTTCAACTACCTCTTCGCGCGGCATCAGGGCGGGACCTTCGTGCTGCGTATCGAGGACACGGACCTGAAGCGCTCGCTGCGTGAACACGAGCACAGCATCACCCGAGATCTGCGCTGGCTGGGGCTGTCCGCGGATGAAAGCCCGGATGCGGGTGGTCCTTTCGGACCTTATCGTCAGAGCGAAAGGGTGCGTCTTTACGAGGAGGGCGTGCAGCGGCTGCTGCGCGAGGGACACGCCTACCGCTGTTTCTGCACGCAGGAGCGGCTGGACGCCTTGAAGGATGCGCAGTTGGCCCGGGGGGACATGCCCAAGTACGACGGCTGCTGCGCTGCCCTCGGTCTGGACGAAGTGGAGAGGCGTCTGGCCGCGGGGGAGAAGGCCACCGTGCGTTTCCGGGTTCCCCCGGGGGACGTAACCTACCATGACCTGATCCGTGGCACGCTCACCTTCCGCTCGGAAGTCATCGGTGACTTCATCGTCAAGCGTACCGACGGCGGCTACTCCTACAACTACGCGGTGGTGGTTGATGATCTTGGCATGAAGATCACCCACGTCATTCGCGGCGAGGACCACATCACCAACACCGCTCGGCAACTCATGCTCTTTCGCGCCCTGGGGGTGGAACCTCCAACCTACGCCCACCATTCCATGATCCTGGCGCCGGACGGGAGCAAGCTCTCCAAGCGTCATGGCGCCACCAGTGTGGGCGAGTTCCGTGATCTGGGCTACCTGCCGGAAGCGGTGGTCAATTACCTGGCCCTGCTGGCCTGGCACCCCAGTGACGAGCGAGAGCTGTTCCGCCTTGACGAACTGGTGGAAGCTTTCACCATGGAACGGGTGTCGCGCAGCCCGGCCATACTGGATGTGGACAAGCTGAATTGGCTCAACGGCGTCTATATCCGCGGCTTGGCCGTGGAAGACTTGGCCGAGCGCGTGGAGCTCTACCTGAGCGAGGCCGGCCTGGTCTTCCAGCCGGTGCAACGAGAGGTGGTGACGGCCGCCATCCAGACCAGCCTGGTCACGCTGGAAGAGGCACCCAAGTATGCGGCTGTGTTCGCCGACGAGCCGGATGTGGCCTCCTCTCCCTTGCTCGCGGTCCTCAAGGCACCGGGTGTGGCTGACGTCTTCGAGTTGCTGGAGGAAGCGTTGGCACAGTTCAACGGGGAATACTTGACGGTGGAGGACGGCCGGGCGGTCATGCACCTTGTGGCCGGCGCCTGCAAGCAGCGCGGGCTCAAGGGCAAGGCCATCTACATGCCATTGCGGGTTGCCCTTACCGGCCGCGATCAGGGCCCGGAGCTGTTCTACTTGGTGGCGGGGTTGGGCCGTGGTCGCATACAGGCTCGGCTGGCGGCCGCCCGCCGTCTGCTGTCCGCCGCCTGAGGCCTGGGACCAGATCCGGCGCGGGCAGGGCCGTGGGTTTGTCCGGGGGTGGTGCTAAGATTGGCTACCTCGTCGCGCAGCGTGCCACTCAGGGCGCCTGTGTCCCCGGGAGTACCACGCCACAGAAGGAGAGCTGGGATGCGCCTGTATGACTCGCTGACCCAGGAGAAGCGAGATTTCGTCCCCCGGGACGGAGACCACGTCACCATGTACTTCTGTGGCCCCACGGTCTACAACTACGTGCATTTGGGCAACGCCCGGCCCTTTGTGCTATCGCTGGTGGCCAAGCGCTTCTTCCAGTCGGTGGGCTGGAAGGTAACGTTGGTGGAGAACATCACGGACATCGATGACCGCATCATCAACAAGGCTCAGAAAGAGGGGCGCACGGCCCGGGAGGTGGCGGAGGAGTTCGCCGCCGCCTACATTGAGGATACCAATCGGCTAGGCTTGGGCCGGCCGGACATCGAGCCCTGTGCCACGGAGCACGTGTCGGAAATCGTCGCGCTCATCGAGCGGCTCATCGCCAACGGCCACGCCTACGCGGTCGCCAACGGTGACGTGTACTACAAGGTCGAAAGCTTCGGGGCCTACGGGAAGCTGTCCAAGCAGCGCATTGAAGAGATGCAGCACGGCGCCCGTGTCACGCCGGGGGAGGAGAAGGACAGCCCGCTGGACTTCGCGCTGTGGAAAGCGGCCAAGCCGGGCGAGCCCTCCTGGTCCAGCCCCTGGGGCCAGGGGCGGCCTGGGTGGCATATCGAGTGCTCGGCCATGGGTCTGAAGTACCTGGGGGAGGGCTTCGACATTCACGGTGGCGGTCGGGACCTCATCTTCCCGCATCACGAGAACGAGATCGCGCAGAGCGAGGGAGCGCTGGGTGGGGACTTCGTCCGCTTCTGGGTGCACAACGGCATGCTGAACACGCGGGACGAGAAGATGTCCAAGAGCATCGGCAACATCTTCCTGTTGCGCGAGGCGCTGAAGGAGTATCGGCCGGAGACGCTGATCTGCTTCTTCGTCAGCAGCCACTACCGCAGCCCCATCGAGTTCAGCGCCGATTCGCTGGCGGAGGCGGGACAGCAGGTGGAGCGCCTGCGCAACGTCTTTCGGGCATTGGTCGACTACCAGGGCCCCTCGGTGGCCGATGCCCCGGGTGACGCGGAGCTGACGGCGGCAGTGGAGAAGTATCGCGGGGCCCACCGCGAGGCCATGGCGGATGATCTCAACACCGGGGGTGCGCTGGGCGAAGTGTTCGCGCTGGCCCGCGAGGTCAATGCGGCCTTGGCGGCGAAGACGGTGTCTGAGGCGGCGGTGGAGCAGGCCAGGCAGGCCCTGTCGGACATGGTCTACGTGTTGGGTTTGGACGCCGTGACGCGCACGGCCCAGGAGGTGCCGGCGGAGGTGCTGGTGCTGGCCGAGGCGCGCGCCCGCGCCCGCGCCGAGCGCAAGTTCGCCGAGGCGGACCGCCTGCGCGACGAGATCGCCGCCGCCGGCTTCGAGGTACGCGATGTGCCCGATGGCTTCAGAGTCGTCCCGCGGGAGTAGTGCGCGGCCTGGGGTCCACCCCGCGCCTGGGGCACGGCAACCGCGCCGTGGGCCACAGCGCTCCATCGGTCGCTTGGGGGAGGGATCTCACGCCTCGGGGACGCGTCGGCCCGCCGCAATCGCCCCCAATCGCCTGATCTACGGCATCAACCCCGTGCGCGAAGCGCTTGGAGGGAATCGCCGTCTTCATCGAGTCTGGTACCACGAGTCGGTGGCAGGGCGGGATCTGTCCGCGCAGTTTCAGGCCTGGGCATGCGCGGCCGGCCAACCCGTGGGGCGTCTGCTCCCGGCCCCGGTGGAGGAACTGGTGGCGCTATCCGGTGCACTGGATCACCAAGGGCTGGTGGCCGAGGCCGATGCTTATGCTTATGCCGACCCGGAGCACGTGCTGCAGAGCAACTCTCTGCTGCTGGCGCTGGATCGCATCCAGGATCCACAGAATCTGGGGGCCATCATCCGCTCGGCGGAGATCGCCGGGGCAGCGGTTGTCATCCCGCGCCACCGCGCAGCGGAAGTGACTGGGGCGGTGGTCAAGGCGGCGGCCGGTGCCACTGAGCATGCGGCGGTGGCCCGGGTCCGCAACCTGGCCGACTTCATCGCGGAGGCTCAGGGGGCGGGTTTCTGGGTTTACGGGGCGGCCGCGCGGGGTGGATTGTATGACGAGCAGGACTATCGGGCACGGACCGTGTTCGTGCTGGGCTCGGAAGGGGAAGGGCTGGGTAGCAGGGTGGAGGCGGCGTGCGACGTGTTGGTGGGCATCCCGCAGTCGGGAAAGGTGGGGTCGCTCAACGTGAGCGTGGCGGCGGCTGTCTTGCTGTTCGAGGCCGTGCGGCAGCGGAGGTCGCCGTGACCGTTTACCTCATCGACGGCTACAACCTCCTGCACGCACTCGTGAAGGCGGAGAACCGGGGCGCCGGCCCCGGAATGGACCTGGAGCGGGAGCGCGAGCGCTTGGTGGACCGCTTGGCCAGCTTCATGGGCGGGACCAACGACCGGGCCATCGCCGTGTTTGACTCCAGGCAGGCCAGACTGGAGCGGGCACAAACGGTCTCACCCAACGTTGAAGTGTACTATGGGTCTCTACGCCGGTCAGCCGACACTATCATTGAGCGCGCTGCTTACCGCCTGCGCCGTGATGAGACCATCGTGGTGGTGACCTCGGATTATGTGTTGCAGCAAACGGTGTTCTCGCCCGGGGTGGGCAACCATCCGGTGGTGCGACAGTCTTCGGCGCAGTTCATCGCTGAGTTGCGGACCGATGCTACGAACGTGACTCGGCGCAGCGTGGGACCGGCGGTGGAGCGCAGGGTGGAAGACGCCCTGGCGCCGGGTGTAGCCGAGCATCTCCGTCAGTTGCGGGATGACCTCCTGCAGGGAAGGGGCCCGGCTGGTGACCAATAACCCGGGCATCGCCGCCATGATGGCTTCCGCTGCGACGCTCTGCACGGTGCTGGCCGTCTGGGTGCTGCGGCGTGGCCACGGCGTGCGCGGGGCTGGGGCCTTCGGCGCGATGATGGTGGCCGCCGTTGTCTGGTCGGCCAGCGCCGCCTTCGAAGCCGGGCTGGGCGATATCGCCGCCAAGATGTGGGCGGCGAGAGTGGGTTACATCGGGACGCTCAGCGTCCCCGTCCTGTGGTTCGTGTTTGCCTCTGTCTACTCGGGACGGGACCGGTGGGTGACTAGGCGCAGCCTGGTGCTGTTGGCTCTGATTCCGATCCTGAGCTTCGTGCTGGTGGCCACCACCGAGTATCACGGGCTGGTCTGGACCGGTACCACGTTGGACAGCAGCACGGGCACCATCCTCTACCGGCATGGGGTCGTCTTCTGGGTGCTCGCCGTTCTGGGATACGTGTTCATGCTGGTGGGGGTTGTCTATGTGCTTGACATGGCTGCCGGTTCCCGGACCGTGTACAGGCTGCAGGCGGGAGTCATCGCCGCTGCGGTGATCATCACCTGGATAGCCAATCTAGCTTACCTCTTGGGCTTCAGTCCCTGGGCGGGCGTCGATTTGGCGCCGTTGGCGTTCACCTTCACCGGGTGTCTCGTGGCCTGGGCGCTGATCGGCTTGGGTCTCTTCCGCCTGGTCCCGGTGGCGAATGAGACGTTGCTGTCCAACGTCTCTGACGCCGTGCTGGTGTTGGACGTGAACGGTGCGCTGGCAGATGCCAACCCCTTCGCCGTGCGGTGGTTGGGACTGAATATCCGCAAGGCCGTGGGCCGGCCGGCGCGCGAGGTACTGGCGGCGTGGCCGCCGGTGGTGGACCTGGTGGAGCGGCTGCAGGAGGGCAAACACGACGGCCGGTTGCAGGGGGCCGACCCCAAGGCGGAGCCGCGGGATATGGAGATCGCGCTTTCGCGAGTGGTGAGCCCCCGGGGGCAGCGGATGGGTTGGCTTCTGGTCTTGCACGATGTCACTGAGCGCACGCGGGCGCAGGAGGCATTGCTCACGACCCAAACGCAGTTGATGGACGATATCGCTGAGCGACGCCGTCTGGAGGCGGAGAACTCCCGGTTGCTGGAGGAGGCGCACAGGAGGGCGGAGGAGGCGGAGACGCTGCGTATGGCCGGGGCGGCGGTGGTGGCCTCCCTCAATCTGGACGAGGCCATAGACCGGATCCTGGAGGAGTTGGCACGGGTTGTGCCCTACGAGAGCGCCCTCGTGCAGCTGCTTCGCGATGGCGGCTTCGAGGTGGTGGGGCAGCGAGGCTTTGATTCTGAGCGTGACCTGGTGGGCCGAATACTCCCCCTGGCCCGTTTTGGCCCGGCGCGTTGCGTGTACGAGAAACGGCGCGCCGTGTGGCTGGCCGACTGGCACAAGATGGGTAGCCGTCTTGTGCCCGGGCGGGAGCACACGCACTCCTGGCTGGGGGTGCCGCTCATGGTACACGACCGGCTGGTGGGAATGATGGTGCTTGATGACCGCGATGTCGGGCGGTTCACCGCCGACCACGCCCGACTGGCAGAGGCCTTCGCGGACCAAGTGGCCGTGGCCCTGGAGAATGCCCGCCTGTTTGCCGAAGCGCAGGCTCTGGCAGTGACCGACCCGCTGACAGGGCTTCGAAACCGCCGCCATTTCTATGAGGAGGGGGGGCGCGAGTTTGCCAGAGCGCGGCGCTATCCTCCGAAGCCGCTGGGCTGCCTTATGCTGGACATCGACCGCTTCAAGCTGGTCAACGATCGTTACGGACATCTGGTGGGTGACGCCGTACTGCGTGGACTGGCTCGGGTGTGCCGGCGTGAGCTGCGGATGGTGGACCTGTTCGTCCGTTTTGGAGGTGAGGAATTCGTAGTGCTGGTGCCGGAAACGGATTCCGTCGGGGCAAGAGCTGTCGCGGAGCGCCTCCGGCTCGCTGTGGCCTACGCCCGCTTCGACCGACTGCTCGATGGCCCCGACCTGCCTGAAGGTCCGCCCCTGCCTCGGGTGACGGTGAGCGTGGGTGTAGCCGCCCTCACCGCGGAATGCTCCAACCTGGACCAACTGGTGGGCCTGAGTGACCGGGCGCTGTACCTGGCGAAACAGCAGGGCCGCAATCGAGTCTGCGTGTGGGAGGAGCCGGAGGAGGCGGATGGAGTCGGCGCCAGGGCGGCGCCAGGTGGCGCAGGTGAAGCGGCGGGCACAGACCTCTGATCTGCAGTGATGGGGGGCTTCCTCTCGGCCGGGAAAGACGCTCTCTGCACAAAGACTTGCAGAAATCCTAGATTGCACTAGAATGGGCACCAGGTGGTTGCCGAACAAAGCGCAAGGGAGACACGCGGCGAACATGGAACGGTCGATTCCAGCTGAATACCCGCTGGTGGATTGGGATGATGAGGAGCAGCTGGTAGTACTGGCCAAGAACGGGAACCATGAGGCCGCCCGGCGCCTTCTCAGCCGCTACCACCAGTTCGTGCGCATCAAAGCCATCTCCTACTTCCTGGCGGGAGGAGAGAGTGACGATCTCATCCAGGAAGGCTACATCGGCTTGTACAAGGCCATCCGTGACTACCAGCCGGAGCGTGCAGCCAGCTTCCGCAGCTTTGCCGAGCTGTGCGTGACGCGCCAGATCATCACAGCGATCAAGACGGCGTCTCGCCAGAAACACTTCCCCCTCAATTCCTACGTGAGCTTCAGCTACTGCCCTGCCGGAACGGACGCGGAGAATTGGACTTTGGCCGACCTCATCCCCGCCGGCCGCTCCGCCGACCCGGTGACGCAGGTGATAAGCTCGGAGGAATTGGGGAGTCTCACCGGGTGCCTGACCACGCTGCTCAGCCCGCTGGAGTCCAAGGTGCTGAGGCACTACCTGGAGGGGATGTCCTACGAGTCCATCGCCGCCCGGGTTGGGCACGACACCAAGACGGTGGACAACGCCCTGCAGCGAGTGAAGCGGAAGGTGACCATGCACCTGGAGTCCCGCCGGGTGGTCTGAGCACGCGGCGTTGTGCGCCTTTCCGGCCCGGCCGCGGCCGACCAGCCGCAGGCCACGATACGTGCCGGTACAGTACTCCTCGCCGCTACACTCCCCAATTCGCGTTGACGAGGGCCAGCGCCAGCGGGGGCGCCTCTGGTGCCCCGCCCTGCCAGGGCTGAGCCACGACGAGCACGAGCAACAGACATGCCAGCAGCGTCAGGCACAGCACCATGCGTGCCCGCTTGGCTCGCTTCCGGCGTTGGCGCGTGATCCGGCGCATCTTGACCCGGTAGACAGTGTAAGAGCACGTGGACATGCGGTGAGCATAGACACAGCCTCGGACAGAAAAACGAGAGAAGGGCGCATTATCCCCGTCGATCATGCCCCCGTCCGGCGAAGATGCCTTGATAGGGGGCGAGGCGGGGCCGTAGAATCGTTGTCACACAGGCCGGCGTAGCTCAACGGAAGAGCAACTGATTTGTAATCAGTAGGTTGGGGGTTCGATTCCCTTCGCCGGCTTAGGGCCTATCCCGCTAGGCCGCAACCAGGGCTGCCTGCAGGGCTGCGACTCGGGCCTTCTTGAAGGCGATGAGGCCACCGGCCAACATCAAGAGGGCCAGGTGGTTCTCGTCCTTCTTGGACCA
>JAAYAL010000077.1 GCA_012719395.1 Gaiellales bacterium
CACGCGGCGTTGCTGCGTCAGGCTTTCGCCCATTGCGCAAGATTCCCCACTGCTGCCTCCCGTAGGAGTCTGGGCCGTGTCTCAGTCCCAGTGTGGCTGATCGTCCTCTCAGACCAGCTACCCGTCGTAGCCTTGGTGAGCCGTTACCTCACCAACAAGCTGATAGGCCGCGGGCCCATCCCAAGGCGGAGGCCGAAGCTACCTTTGCTTGCACCACTTGTGTGGTACAAGAACGTCCGGTATTAGCCCCGGTTTCCCGGAGTTGTCCCAGTCCTTGGGGCAGGTTGCCCACGTGTTACTCACCCGTTCGCCGCTATCCAGGACCCGAAGGCCCCTTCTCGCTCGACTTGCATGTGTTAGGCACGCCGCCAGCGTTCGTCCTGAGCCAGGATCAAACCCTCCATGAAGTATTTGCGATACGAGCGTCCGAAGATGCTCGGATCTGACTCTGAAGAGAGTTGATCGCTCTCAAAAGTGTTCGGTTGTGCGTCCTGCGAACAGGCGCAACCGAAACGGGGTTTGTCCTCCAATGGAGGACCATAAAGATTGCAGGCAGATTGACTCTTTGTGTTCAATCCGTCACGCTTGTTCAGTTTTCAAAGACCACTGTGCTCCTGGGCACAAGCGGGTAGACTAGCACTTGGTCGCTGCCTCGTCAACCCTTCGGATGCCTCTTCCTCTGCCACGAGCTCTCTATACAAATCGAGCCGCCTCGGCAACCAGCCGGGCGGCTCGCGAAGACCACAGACTCGCTGTGTCTACTCGCTGCCTCCCCTGCGGAAGCCTTGGTTGTCAGAGCATTTACGCATCCTGGACCTCTCATTATACTCGTGAGGCCCCACCTCGTCAACGAACCACCGGCCAACCCAACGGATCAACCCTTGCCCTGTGACGCTCGGGTATTCTAGCACCTCATCCGCCGCTGACAAGGCCCCGAGCCATCCTTTTTTTCACCGACTCTCCTGCCGGGGAACGCATACCTCCGCCACCTGCAGAACCTTCTCTCTCGAGAAACCCGTTGCGTACACCCCATACCACTTGTCTCCCTCGGCCCATTGGACGAGGATACCTCCCAACACTCGGTAGACTGACGCGCGACGGCCGTCCGCCAGATCCACCCTCTCTGCCGGCAGATCCCCCATGTCCCCCTGGATGACTTGCTGGAACTCCAGCACCCCACCCTCACTCTCTACAGCGACCACTGCCCGCGCCCGTGTACCAACCTGCGATGCCTCAGCCAGGCGGGCGTCAGCTGGCAAACATGTGGGGATGTAGACAGTGAGGCCCTTCAGCGCTTGCGCAGCGTCTTCGAACGCGCTCCGGATCTCAGGGCCCAGCGCTTCCCAGCCTTCTGTCCCGCACTCCTCTTGCGAGGCCTGCGAGTCAGAGCGGTTGGACGAGGCGACCGACGGTTCTTCTGGTGCATCCGTCGTTGCCACGGCGACGCCATGGTCATCTCCGGAGGACACCGTGAGCGGCTCTGTGCCAGTACGGGCAGCGCATCCGGCCGGAATCAGCAGAACCAGTGCCGCACACGCGCACAGACCCACCAGCAGTGCTCCCTTGCGTTCTTTGGGCCCCAACACTCTTCACCTCGCTGCTCTCAAACGTAGCCTCTCGAGAGCAGCCTAAGAGACGCGCCTCACCCGCGCAATACAACCTTAGGTGGATTCTGGCACCGCAGCTAGGCCTTGATGCGAAGGAAGCGCCTCTTGCCGACTTGGATCAGGACCCCCTTCAGGGCACCCGGCTCCAACTCCTCATTGGCGTCCTTCATCACAACGTCGTCCAAACGCACTCCGCCCTGCGCTATCAGCCGCTTGGCCTCACCATTCGAACCGGCAAGCTTGAGATCCGCAAGCAGGCGAGGAAGCCAGACCTTGCCTTCTATGACCGAGGAAGCGGGGATGGCCGTCTCCGACACGTCCACCGAGCGATCCCGATCCCGGAACACGCGGTCGAAGTGGGTTCTCGCGGCGGATGCGACCTCGGTGCTGTAGTAGAGACCTGTGATGCGCTCCGCCAGGTCACGCTTGCATGCTGCAGGATGGTACTCGCCACGCTGGAGGCGGGAGGCGATGGCCTCCACCTCTCGGTGGCCCACTCCTGTCAGCAGTGTCCAATACGGCACCATGAGGTCATCCGGGATGGACATGACCTTCCCGAACATGTCGTTGGGCTCGTCATTCACCCCAATGTAGTTGCCGTAGGTCTTCGACATCTTCATAGACCCATCGGTCCCCACCAACAGAGGCACCGTCATGATGGACTGGGGATTGAGGGCGTAGGCCTCCATGACCGTGCGGCCCATCAGAAGGTTGAACTTCTGATCCGTCCCGCCCAGCTCGATGTCCGCCTTGACGGCCACGCTGTCATAGCCCTGCAACAACGGGTACATGAACTCGAGAATTGAGATGGGCTCATTGTTGTGGTAGCGGCTGGCGAAGTCATCGCGCTCCAGCATGCGTGCCACCGTGGTCACAGAAGTCAGACGCAGCACCTCGTCCATGCGCAGAGGCGATAGCCAATCACTGTTACGAACCAGTTCCACCTTCTCCATGTCCAGCACCTTGGCGGCCTGCTCCACGTAGGTGGTGGCATTGGCGCTGATCTCCTCCTCGCTCAAACGCGGCCGGAGCTTGGATCGTCCCGACGGATCCCCCACTTTGGCCGTGTAGTCCCCGATGATGAGAACAGCGATGTGGCCCATCTTCTGGAACTGGGCGAGCTTGCGCAGCACCACGGTGTGGCCCAGATGGATGTCGGGGGCCGTGGGGTCAACGCCTAGCTTGGCCCGCAATGGGCGCTTCTGCTCCCTAGCCCAGGCCAGGCGCTGCAAGAGATCATCGGCCGGGAGAACGTCAACGCACCCGGTGATGAGATCCTGATGCTGCTCGAGGATGTCGTCTGGGATGCCGGCCATGCCGCTGAACTGGTTCATGCTTGTTCCCTATTCGTGTGATGTGCCAACGAAGCATAGAAGGGACGAATCAGGCGTACAAGACGGTGGCCTACGGCCCACCACCGGGTGACTGCGCTGCACCGCGTCGACGAACGACGGCACTCGGCGCCGGGTCAGGCCCGGCTCACGCGTATGAAGCCGGAGCAGGCCAGCAGGCTCACGCCGGCGCGTTCCCATTCGTCCAGTATGAGATTCATCCCCAGCGAGTCCGACGCGTGGTGACCCGCCACCACTACGTTGATGTGCGCCTCTTCGGCCACTTTGCGGCGCTCTTCATCCATATGCATGTCCACTATGGTCCCTACACCGGCCTCGGCCAGGCGCTTGACGGCGTCCTTTGGCCCAGAGGTCCCTCCCGTCATCTCCACCAGCACGCGCCCGGTGCGCCTGCCATCCTCTCCCTGGAAGAGAATGGGGCCAGCGCCGCGAATGGTGGCCTCGCGGTACTCCGGGATGGACTTGAGCATGTCCATGAGCTCGCCCAGGGTAGCATCCTCACCCAGCTGGTCACAGCGGTCCTGGATGTAGCGCTGCACGCAGTTGTCCGCCGGTGTGTGGCAGCACATGACAGAAAGACCCAACAGGCGCGCCGCATCCACCGCTTCCTCATTGTTGTAGGCGTGGAACGCACGGCGGATCTCCTGCATCCGCTCCGCCATCACCGCTTCCCCGTAGGAGATGGGGAGACCACAGCGCCGCCACACATCCGCCTGCACGGCCATGACGTCCCCCAAGTCGGCAAGAGCGCGGCCCATAGGGTGGTGCGCCAGCACCAGGTCGATGGCCGTGCCCCGTTCACGCAAGCGGTCGGCCAGCAACATCTCCCCGACCTCCATGTCCACACCCACCAGCACCGTGGCAACTTCCAGCTCTGGATCGCCGAGCAGGATGCGGGTGTCGGCGAAAGGGTTGCTGAGGCTCTCCGCGTCGAACTCCCACCGCCTGCGTTCCGGCAGGTCATCCCACGCCTTGCGGGTCTCCCGCAGCGCCCGTTCCACGCCCGCGGCTCCCCGAGGATCACTCTCGATGCCTCTGGCCACGGCCATCTCATACAACTGCCGTAGTCTCACCAGGGAGGCTCCTTTCACTTTGCCCAGGCCGGACGGCCCTTCACCTTTGTCTCCTCTTCTCTTCGCAGTCTAGCGCACGCACTCCCTTTGGCCTGCCCCGAGGGCGAAGTGGAGGACAGAGGCGGTCAGCCAAGGCCGGCCACAGCTTCCCGCAGGGCCTGTAGACGTGCTGCCGCCAGACCCAGTTGCTCCCCCACCCTCTCCGGTGCCGTGCCGCCCTGGGAGATCTTGCCAGCTACCACCCGCTCCAGGCGAACCACCTCCTGTACCCCTTCCTCCAGCAGGGCGCTCACCGAGACCAAGTCGGAAGCGGTCAGCTCGGCGAGCGGGATGCCCCGAGCAGCGGCCGCCGCCACCAAGCGGCCGGCCACGGCATGAGCCTCACGAAAGGGCAGGCCCTTGCCGACCAGGTAGTCGGCCACATCCGTGGCCTGAGCGTACCCGCCTTCCGCGGCCTTCCGGGCCTGCACCTCATCAAAGCTGAGGGCGGAGACCATGGCGGCGGTGGCCTCCAGGCATACATCCAGCTCCTCGCGGGACGCGAACACGTACAGCTTGTCTTCCTGCAGATCCTTGTTGTAGGCCAAGGGCAGCCCCTTCAGCAATGAGCCAAAGGCGGAGAGACGCCCTATGAACCCCGCCGCCTTTCCGCGAACCAGTTCTGCCGCATCCGGGTTGCGCTTCTGCGGCATGATGCTGGAACCGGAGCTCCAAGCGTCCGGCATGCGGGCAAACCCGAACTCCTGGCTGCACCACAGGACCAGTTCCTCCGCCAGACGGGAGAGATTGAGTGCGCAGCAGGTGCAGGCGGCCAAGTACTCGAACGCGGCATCCCGCGATGCCACTGCATCCATAGCGTTGGGTGCCACCCGGTCGAAAGCAAGCTCCCGCGCCACCGCCTCCCTATCCGCGGCGTAGTTCACACCAGCCAGGGCCCCTGCTCCCAGTGGCATCCACGAGCTCTCCCGCCACCGCAGAAAACGTGCCGCGTCTCTCTCCAGCATGAAGACGTAGGCCAACAGGTGGAAGGCCAGAGAGACCGGCTGCGCCCGCTGCAGGTGCGTGTAGCCGGGCAGGATCACCTGCTGAGTCCCGCGGGCACGGCGCAGCAACGCGTCCATGAGGTCCAAGACCAGGTGCAGGTGGCCCCGCACCGCTTCACGCAGGTAGAGCTGCAGATCCAGCGCCACCTGATCATTGCGGCTGCGGCCCGTGTGCACCTTCCCGCCCAGCGGGCCCACCAGCTCCGTCAGTCGCCGTTCCACCGCCATGTGGATATCCTCGTCGCGGAGATCCCAGATGAAGGAACCCGCTTCGATTTCGCCGCGCACGGCCTCCAGTCCCTCCAGCAGTCGCGAGGTCTCCTCGGGCTCCAACACACCGATCGCCCCCAGCATGCGCACGTGGGCACGGCTGCCGGCCAAGTCGTAGGGTGCCAGCTTGTAGTCGAAGGGCAACGAGGCGTTGATGCGTTCGAAGAGGGGCGCCTGCTCGTCCTGAAAGCGCCCACCCCAGGGTTTGACATGCGGCGGCGGGGCGCTCCGCGCCTCGCCGCCGCCGCTTCCCGCCTCGCGCGTCACAGCCCTACAGCAGCCCTTGGGCCCGGCGTGCGGCCACTTCCATGGGCAGACCCCACAGCTGAATGAAGCCAACCGCCGACTCATGGCTGAATTCGTCGCCCGTGGCGTAGGTGGCCAGGCTCTCCACGTACAGCGAGTTGGGCGAGCGCCTGCCCACCACTGTGCAGTTGCCCTTGAAGAAGCTCAGACGCACATCGCCGCTGACCCACTTCTGCGTTTCGTTGACGAAGGCACGCAGAGCGTCGGCCAGCGGGCTGAACCACTGCGCATCGTAGATCATGTCGGCCATGCGCGTGTCCACGCCGCTCTTGTAGCGCAGCAGGTCGCGGGTCATGACCAAGTCTTCCAGGTCCTTGTGGGCCATGATCAGGGCCAGCGCCCCCGGGACCTCGTAGATCTCGCGGCTCTTGATGCCGACCAAGCGGTTCTCGATCATGTCCACGCGGCCGTAGCCGTGTTTGCCGGCGATCTTGTCCATGGCGTCGATGAGCTCGACCAGCGGCATCTTCACGCCGTCCACCGCCACCGGCACGCCCATCTCAAAGGTGACCACGACTTCCTGGGGCTCGTCCGGTCCGTCTTTGGGATTGACCGTCTCCGTGAAGGCTCCTTCCGGCACCGGAGCCCAGGCGTCCTCCAACTCACCGCATTCGATAGTGCGACCCCACAGGTTCTCGTCCACCGAATAAGGGTTCTTCTTGGTGAGCGGCACGTTGATGTTGCGAGCCGCGCAGTAGTCCAGAATCTCCTCCCGGTTCATGCCCCATTCCCGTGCAGGGCCCATCACCCGGATGGTGGGATCCAGGCAACGGAAGGAGATATCGAAACGCACCTGATCGTTCCCCTTGGCCGTACAACCATGGGCGACCACCTTGGCTCCACGCTCGTGAGCCAGGTCGATGATCTTCTTTGCGATGAGGGGGCGCGAGAGCGCCGCCACCAGCGGGTACTTGTCCTCGTACAAGGTGTTGGCCAGCAGAGCCGGCAACACGAAGTCGCGAGCGAATTCCTCCCTGGCGTCAATAATGACGGCGTCTACCGCACCGGCCCCGAGGGCGCGCTGCTTGAGCTCGGCCAGGTTGCGGTTGCGTCCCGCGTCCACCAAGACCGCGATCACGTCGTAGCCGTACGTCTCCTTGATGTATGGCACCAAGGCCGAGGTGTCGAGCCCGCCTGAGTACGCCAAGATGCACAGTTCACTGGCCATGTTGCCTCCTACGTTCTAAGCCTTTCTGGCGACCGTGGCCGCCATCTGTCATCCCCCCAGCCTTTGCAGGTACTCGGCCACCTGCTCCGCAGCCTTTGGGTCCGGCGTGACAATGAGCACCGTGTCGTCCCCGGCCACGCACCCGATGATGAGGTCGTGATCCAGTTGATCGATGACTCTGCCCAACCCAGGCGCCGTGCCCACCTCTGACTTCAATACCACCATGTTATGCGCTACCGCCACCACATTGGCGAACTCCCTCATCATCCGCCCCGCCGCCGCCCCTGGGTCCCGTTTCTGCTCGGTATCGGGCAGGGCATAGCGCGCGCGGCTCATGTGGTCCCGATACTTCTCCAGCCCCATCTCCCGTATGTCGCGGCTGATGGTGGCCTGCGTCACATGGCAGCCGAGGCCCCGCAGCGTGTTGACCAGTTCCAGCTGGGTACTGATCCGTTGCTGCGAAATCAGCGAACGGATGAGTTGCTGTCTGCTTCTCTTGGTCAGCATCGCCGAGCACCTCCCTCTGCGGCCCGGTCAGAGTCCCAGGTATCCGCCCAGGAATTCCCCCACCCTGTCTATCTGGTCCTCCGTCACCACAAAGGAGGGGAGGAAACGCAGGGTGACGTCCGAGGTGGCATTGAGCAGGATACCCTGCTCAATGCCGGCCGCCACCACATGCTTGGCCACGGGCTCCGCCAGATCCGCGCCCACCATCAGCCCCAGCCGGCGGATATCGACCACCTTACCGGCTTCCTCCAGCCTCCGCAGCCACGACTCCAATCGTGCGCCCAACGCCCTCACCCTGTCGAACAGGCCGTCTTCCGCCAACAGCTCCAGCACGGCCAGGGCGGCCGCCGAAACCACGGGCCCCCCCGCGAAGGTGGAGCCGTGATCCCCGGCCACCAACACCTCAGCCGCCCGGCCCCGGGCGATGCAGGCACCCATGGGAAGCCCGCCGGCCAGGCTCTTGGCCACGGTCACGATGTCCGGGCACAGCCCGTACCGCTGGTAGGCGAAGGCCGCACCGCAACGGCCCAGACCACTCTGCACCTCATCCATGATGAAGAGCGCATCATCACGCCGGCAGAGGGTCTCCGCCGTGGCCAGGAACTCCTGTGCCAACGGCCACACGCCGGATTCACCCTGCACCGGCTCAGCGATGAGAGCGGACACCGGGCCAACTCTGAACGCCTCCTCCAGGGCAGCCACATCGTTGCGGGGTACCAGGCGATAGTGCGGCAGCGGGAGGCCGAACGCCGCCTGCTTGGCCGGGCCACCGGTGGCCGACAGAGTGGCGATGGTCCTGCCGTGGAAGGAATTCTCCACGAACAGCACGTCCCCCCTGACGTCACTCTCCCCATTCGGTGTGGAGCGCTTGCGGGCGATCTTGAGGGCACACTCGTTGGCCTCGGCTCCGGAATTGGAGAAGAACACCCGGCCGCCGCCCACCAGCGCGGAGAGCCGCTCAGCCACCTGCGCCTGCGCAGCAGTGAGGAAGAGGTTGGAGCAGTGGATGAGGCGTCCGGCCTGCTCGCGAATGGCCGCCACCACCCGAGGATGGCAGTGGCCGAAGTTGTTGACGGACAGACCGGTGACGAAGTCCAGATACCGCTGCCCCTGGGGGCCGATAAGCTCCGCCCCCTGGCCCGCCACCACTTCCAGCGGCAGGCGCGCATAGGTGGGAAGCACGTACTGCTGGTCCAGTGCCAGCACTTCCCGGCGCATCGTCTCATCCACGGCTCCGCCCCTTTCCCACCCGACCCGACACCCCCACCGGAGAGGGCAGCACCTTGGTACCCACGCCCGCTGCCGTGAGGATCTCCAGCAGCACGGCGTGCGGCACACGCCCGTCGATGATGTGAGCTGCCTTCACACCCTGGTCCAGGCCGGCCAGCACCGCTTCCACCTTGGGAATCATGCCCCGCGAAACCTGCCCCTCCTCCACCATGGCCTCCAGCTCCACTGCGGTGCATTCGGAAACCAAACTGTTCTCGTCCTCCACGTCCACCAGAAGACCAGGGACGTCAGTGAGGAAGATCAGCTTCTCGGCGGCCAACGCACCGCCGATAGCAGCTGCCACGGTGTCGGCGTTGATGTTGAAGCTCTCGCCCAGCGTGCCCGTGCCCACCGAGGCCACCACCGGCACGTAGTCGGCTTCGAGCATTTCCAAGAGGGCCGTGTTGACCTGCGTCACCTCGCCCACCTGACCCAGATCCAGCAAGGATCCATCCGCGGAGCGCTTCACCAGCTTCTCCGCGATGAGCAACATGCCATCGTCGCCGCCCAGGCCCACGGCGCGAGTGCCAAAGCGATTGATAAGACTCACGATCTCCTTGTTTATCTTGCCCACCAGCACCATGCGGGCCACGTCCATGGTGGCGGCGTCCGTCACCCGTAGCCCGTCCACGAATTTCACGGGCAAATCCAACTTCTTCATGAGCCCGCTCACCTCAGCGCCCCCGCCATGCACGATGATGGGCTTGATACCGATGTAGCGCAGCAGCACGATGTCGGTGGCGAATTCCTCCTTCAGATCCGCCGAGTTCATGGCGGCGCCGCCGTATTTGATGACGACGGTCTTGCCGCTGAACTCGCGGATATAGGGCAGCGCCTCCAGCAGAGTCCCTACTCGTTTGCGATAGACCTCGCGCATTGCTTCCTCGTTCCTTATCCGGCGGACGCCAAGTGTTGCCTCAGGTGGTGTACTCGGCGTTCACGGTCACGTATTCATGGCCCAGATCGGAGAAGTACATCTCCTCGCGACCGCGGCCGCTGCCCAGGTGCAGCAGCAGGTCCACTTCACTCCGGGCCATCACCTCCCTGAGCATCCGTTGCGTCTCCGCCGCCAGCGGCAGCGCCCGCGCGTTCTCCACCACCCGCAGCCCGCCGATCTCCAAG
Source organism: Gaiellales bacterium (assembly GCA_012719395.1). Taxonomy (GTDB): domain Bacteria; phylum Actinomycetota; class Thermoleophilia; order RBG-16-64-13; family RBG-16-64-13; genus JAAYAL01. Next base: position 9,718 of record JAAYAL010000077.1, read on the forward strand.
TAGGTCCGCCCCAAGGACTGTCCCGCCAACTCGGCTCCCGCAGCGCTCAGGATGCGGCCCCAGTTCGGATCGCAGCCGTACATGGCCGTCTTGACCAGCGAGGAATTGGCCACGGCCCGGGCCACGCACATGGCCTCCTCATCACGAGCCGCCCCCCGCACCCGCAGGTGCATGACTTTGGTGGCGCCTTCGCCGTCCGCCACAATCATGAGTGCCAGCCGCTGCAGGAGAGCGCGCACCGCCGCTCCCAACTGGGCGGCACCGGCCGGTGAGATATAGACCCGCGACGCACCAGTGGCCAGGAAGAACACACAGTCGTTGGTGCTCATCTGCCCGTCCACGCTGACCTTGTTGAAGGTGCGGCCCACTTCGCGGCGCAGCATGCTGCGCGCCAGCGCGGGCGTGAGCACCGCATCCGTGGTGACGAAGCAGAGCATGGTGGCCATGCCCGGCGCAATCATCCCCGCGCCTTTGACACAGCCACCCACGCGCACCACACCGTTATGGGTGACCACCTCCAGCGCGCAGGCCTTGGGGAAGCGATCGGTGGTCATGATGGCCTCAAGGAAGCGCCCGCCCCCGTCCGCTGTCATATCCCGCACCGCAGCCTCTATGCCTGCCTGCACCCGGTCGGCCGCAGGCAGGGTACCGATGACGCCGGTGGACGCGACACCCACCCGTTTCTCCTCCAGCCTCAGGCCGCGAGCACAGGCGGCCTGCATGGCACGGGCCACCGCCAACCCCGCCTGACCGGTGCAGGCGTTGGCCGACCCGCTGTTGGCCACCACCGCACTCAGTTTGGAGGGCGACGTCTCGCGCTGGCTCACGATCACCGGCGCCGCCGCGAAAGCGTTGCTGGTGAAGACGGCCGCCGAGGTCACCGTATCCCACCAATCCGAACCGACACTCAGCACGGCCACATCCGGCTTCCCACTGGGCTTGAGCCCGGCGGCGGCAGCACCCGCCAGCAAACCGGCCGGGAAGGTCACGCCGGGCGAGACGCCATCCGGCTCCACCAACGTCACACCCTCCGGCAGCCGCCAGAAGAGAGAGTGCAGGGGATCCCTGACCAAGAGGTGCTCTGGGCCGCTGGGGGCTCTCCTCTGGCTTTCGGGCAGGGGAGCCGCTGTCACGCCTTTCCCTCCAAGCCCAACGATTCCTCCAACCCAAACATGATGTTCATGTTCTGCACCGCCTGGCCTGAGGCGCCTTTCACCAGATTGTCGATCACAGAGATAACCTTGACCAAGCCGGCCGCCGGATCCGGCCGCACGCACACCCGGCAGTAGTTGGTCCACTGCACCTCCCGCAGGCTGGGCGCCTGGGTCACCACTTCCACAAACGGCTCGTCAGCATAGAAGTCCGCGTAGAGGCCGTGGAGGGAGGCTGCATCCGCTACCCCACCGGCCAAAGGCAGATAGACCACAGTCAGGATGCCACGGTCTACGGGCAGAAGGTGTGGGGTGAACGAGACCGGCGTGGGACGCCCGGTCAGGAGCGATATCTCCTGCACTATTTCTGCCGTGTGACGATGACCCACCTCACTGTAGGCCTTGAAGTTGTCATGCACGCTGCAGAAGTGGGTCTTATCCGTGGCCCCGCGTCCGGCGCCGGAGACGCCGGACTTGGAATCGATGATGACCGCTCCCTCGGCCGCGCGCTTCGCCAGGGGCGCCACGGCCAACAGGGCACTGGTGGGATAGCAGCCGGGATTGGCCACCAGGCGCGCGGCGGCGATACGTTCCCGGTAGAGTTCCGGCAAACCGTAGACCGCTTCATCCACCAGATCCGGGTATGGATGCTCGAAACCGTACCACTCGGCATACTGCGCGGCGTCACGCAACCGGAAGTCAGCGGACAGATCAATAACGCGCACCCCCGCCTCCACCAGCTCTGCGGCCACCAGGTGGGCCTCAGCGTGCGGGTGGCAGACAAAGGCCACGTCGGAGCCTGCCACGCGGGCAGCCGAGTACGGCTCATACTGAGCGTCCAGCCGCAGATGCGGGAAGACCTCCGCTACACCACGGCCCACATAGGACCGCGAGGTCAGCGCGTGCATCCGCACCTGCGGATGGCGGGACAGCAGGTGGGAAAGCACCATGCCCGTGTAGCCTGTTGCCCCAACCACGCTGGCCTGTATCACACCTCACCTCTCTCTGCAGCCGGCCGACGACCGGACCGCATAACTATACAGTGCGGTGCAACATTCTACAATCGCCCAACGAAAACCGGGCGGGGCCACCCATCCGGCCCGCCCGGTCAAGCGAACACGCTGCAACCACCAGCCGCGCGCGGGCGGCAGTCGTCAGCTCTCCTTCTCAGTTGCGCAGTTCAGCCGCCAACTGGGCCTTCAACGCCGCGAGCACCTTCGCCCGCACCTCGCCCACCTCGGCCTCGCTCAGCGTACGCTCCGGAGACCGGAACACCAGGCGCACAGCGAGGCTCTTGCGGCCGGCACCCACGCTCTCTCCTTCATACACATCGAAGATGCGGCATTCGCGCAACAAGGGGGCTCCGGCCTCGCGGACCACTCGCTCCAGCTCTGCCGCGGCCACGCCGGCATCCACCACCAGCGCCAGATCCTGCTCCAGGGCCGGATACGTCATGAGGTCTTCGAACAGCGGAACACCTCCGGCCACGGCGATGATCGCTTCAGATTCCAGTTCCAGCGCCATCACACCGGCGGGAAGATCGTACGCTTGCAGCACCAGCGGATGGACTTCGCCCACCCATCCTATCTCCTTGCCGGCCACCGCCACTCTGGCACCCTTCCCCGGGTGCAAAAAGGGCTCCGTCGCAACCGTGAAGTCCGCGACCAGGCCCAATCCGGCGAGCAGTCGTTCCACCACTCCCTTGGCCAAGAAGAAGTCCGTGGCCACTCCTCCCTTCAGCCAGGACTCCTGCAACCACGGGCCCATGAGCACGGCGCCTATACGCTCCGTCTCCCGCGGAAGCTCGGCTCCCTCCGGGTGAAAGGTCTTGCTGGTCTCGAAGATGTGAAGCCTGGTGTTGCGCACGGCCAGGTTGCGCGCCGCCGTGGCCAGCAGGCAGGGCAGCAGCATGGTGCGCATGACTGATTGGTCACCCGATATGGGGTTGGCCACCACCACTGCGGCGCGGCGCGCATCGTCGAGGGGGAGACGCAGCTTGTCTGCCCACCCCGGCTCGTGGAAGGAGTAGGTGAGCACCTGCTGCAGGCCCGCCCCGGTCAAGATGTCCTGCATGGTGCGCATACGGTTCTGGGCGACGTTCAACCCACCTCTTCCCTGCTCCCGACCGGGTACGGTAGAGGGCAGTTGATCCAGACCGTGAATCCTGGCCACCTCCTCCACCAGGTCTATCTCCCGCTCCAGATCCCGGCGGAAGGTGGGAACCAACACCAGCAATTCCTCGCCTGCCGATTTGACCTCACAACCCAACCGCCCCAGGACGGCTGCAGTGTCATCCGTCTCCACCCGGGTGCCCAGGATGGCTTCCACCCGCGACGGGCGCAGACGGACTTCCCACGGATTCCACTCTCCGGCTTTCACATCCACCGTGCCCACGGAAACCTCGCCGCCACAGATCTCGGTGATGAGCTGGCAGGACATGTCCAGGGCCAGAGGGGTCACGTTGGGATCCAACCCCTTCTCAAAGCGGGTGGATGCCTCACTGCGCAGCCCCAGTGCCCCCGAGGTGCGCATGATGTTGCCGCCGTGGAAGGTGGCGGCTTCCAACAGGATGTTGGTGGTGACGTCCGTGATCTCCGAGTCCATGCTGCCCATGATGCCGGCGATGACGGAGGGTTGCTGCGCATCGGCGATCACGAGCATGTCCGAGGTCAACACCCGATCGACGTCATCCAGCGTATGAATGGGCTCTCCCTCCTTGGCCCGCCGCACGATGATCTTCCCACCGCGTACCTTGTCCAGATCAAAGGCGTGCATGGGTTCGCCCACGGCCCACATCACGTAGTTGGTGATGTCCACCACGTTGTTGACCGGGCGCATGCCGATCTGCATGATGCGCGCCTTCAGCCAGGTGGGAGACTCGCCGATGGTCACACCCCGGATCACCCGGGCCGAATAGCGGGGGCAGAGGTCCGGGTCCCAGACCTCGATAGATATATCGTCGACGACCGGGCGAGAGCCGTATTCGAAATCGAAACGCTCTTCCTCCAGAAAGTCTTCACCGGTAACGGCGGCGATCTCGCGCGCCAACCCCCGCACGGAGAGGCAATCCGGCCGGTTGGGAGTGACTTCCACCTCCAACACATACTCGCTGAGCGGCAGCCGATCCACCAGCAGCTCGCCGGCCTCGTAGGCATCGGGCAGCTCCAGGATGCCGCTGCTCTTCACGGCAAAACCCATCTCCGCCTCGGACATGATCATGCCGGAGGAGATCACGCCGCGCAGCTTCGCCTGTTTGATTTCGAAACCGTCCGGCATCACGGCGCCGGGCAGGCACACCGGCACCGTCTGGCCGGCGGCCACATTGGGTGCCCCGCACACAATGGTACGTGGATGCTCTTCCCCCACGTCCACCGTGCACACGTGCAGCTTGTCCGCATTGGGGTGCTTCTCGCAGGTGAGCACCTTGCCCACCACGAACCGCTCCTGCACCTTCTCATCGTCCCGCACACCAACCAGGGACACCCGCTCCACCTCGGTGCCGGTCAGGGCCAGGCGGTCGGCCAGCTCATCCACCGGGAGGTCAACGGCCACATACTCCCTGAGCCAGGACAATGGCGCTTTCATCTTCCCTCCCTCCCTAGAACTGCGTCAGGAAGCGCAGGTCATTTTCGTAGAACAGTCGCAGGTCGCTCACGCCATACTTCAGCATGGCGATACGTTCGATGCCCATGCCGAAGGCAAAGCCGGTGAACTCCTCCGGATCGTAATTCACAAAGCCAAACACGTTCGGATCCACCATGCCGGCACCCAGGATCTCCAGCCAGCCGGTGCGTTTGCACAGGCGGCAGCCGTTGCCGTTGCAGGCCATGCAGGACACGTCCACCTCCACGGAGGGCTCGGTGAAGGGGAAGAAGTGGGGGCGAAGCCGGATGCGGCGGTCCTCCCCGAACATGGCCTTGGCAAACTGCTCCAGCGTACCTTTCAGGTCCGCCAGGGTGATGCCGTGGTCCACCACCAGCCCTTCCACCTGGTGGAACATGGGAGTGTGCGTGGCATCGCTGTCGCGGCGGTAGGCCTTTCCCGGCACGATAACGTACACTGGCGGCCGCTGCTTCTCCATGACACGCACCTGCACCGGCGAGGTGTGAGTGCGCAGCAACACGTTGTCGGTCACGAAGAAGGTGTCGTGCAGGGAGCGCGCCGGGTGGTCCTCCGGCGTGTTGAGGGCGGTGAAGTTGTAGTAGTCCGTCTCCACCTCCGGCCCCTCGGCCACCTCGTATCCCATGCCGATGAAGATTGCCTCTATCTCCCGGCGGGTCTGCGTGATCAGGTGCAGGTGCCCCAGCGGAAGCTCCCGGCCGGGCAGGGTCACGTCAACGCTGTCCTTGGCCAAGCCGTGCACCAGTTCCGCCTGCTCCAACTGCGTGTGACGCGCGTCGTAGGCCGCTTCCAGTTCCTTCTTCACCAGGTTGCCGAAGCGCCCCACCACCCTCTTGTCCTCCGGCGCAAGCTCGGCGATGCTGCGCAGCAGATTGGAGAGGTCCGCCTTCCGGCCCAGAAATCGAACTCGGGCTTCCTCCAACGCGTCGAGATCCCGGGCCGCCTCAAGGGCAGCTATCCCCTGTTGGTAGATCGCCCTCAGGTCGGCCCGTTCCAACTGGGCAAGTATGTTCTCTTGGGCTGGAATGACGGTCCTCCTTCCTCTGGTTGGTGAACGAGGGCCGCGCGGCTCCCGTTATTGGATGCACTATAGTCGTGGGCTTCCCCACGCGCAATGCGGGGCGGCGCCGCGCCTCAGCTCATACAGCAGGATGCTGCCGGCCATGGCCACATTGAGGGAATCGAACCGCATCTGTGGGATGCGGACCCGCAGCGTCCGGCCGGCGAAATGAGGCAGAGCCCCCCGCTCCGAGCCCAGGGCCAGTATCACGCCGCCGCCCCAGTCCGCTCCGCCTCCACCGGCTCCTCTTTCCCCGATGCACCCCTTCTCCACGGCTACCGCCACGTCCCAGGAGTCTGTCCCGCCCCGCGAGTCGGCTACCAGCAGCAGCGGGGCCGGCTCGCCCCGGCTCACTCGGCCTGTGACGTGCGCCTCCAGGTGCTCCGGCTCCACCTCCACCGCAATGGGTATCAGGAATTGCGCCCCCATGCCGGCGCGCAAGGCCCGCGGGCCGAAGGGATCAGCCGTGCCGGGGCTACAGCCTACGCCCCCGGCGCCGAAAGCGGCCGCCGCGCGCACCAGCGTGCCCACATTGCCCGGGTCTCCCACCCCGTGCAGGTAGACCGTCAGGCCCCTGCCCACCTCCCAATCGCCCAAAGAGCCGGGCCGGCTGGGAAAAACCGCCACCACATCGGCCGCCCCACCCAACAGGCTGGCCTCCGCCAGCACATCAGCCGGGCAGATCACCACGTCCAGTTGGTCTCTCTCCGCGGCGGCGCGCAGGCCCACGGGCAGACGACCTGCCAGGTCTTCCCGGACCAGCAGTTCCGCTGGCAGAGCGCCGGCATCCACGGCCGCGGCCACAACATCCCAACCCTCGGCCAGGAAGTAGCCACGCTCGGCGCGGTACTTCTTCTTCTGCAGCTTGCGGGCCAGCTTCAGACTGGGATTGTGGCGCCCGGTCACCGTTCGTATCACAGACATACTCCCCTGAAGTGAGGGGGGCGGGCCGCACGCGACAGCGTGCGACCCGCCCCCCTCACGCGCGTCCGCTCAGGCAGCGACGGCCAAGGCCTCTTTGGCCTTGGCCACGAGTTCCGCAAAGACCTCGGGCTCGGAGACGGCCAGGTCGGCCAGCACCTTGCGGTTGAGATCGATGCTGGCCTCCTTGAGGCCGTGGATGAACTGGTTGTAGCTGAGACCGTTCTGCCGGGCCCCGGCATTGATGCGCTGGATCCACAGAGCGCGGAAGTCCTGCTTGCGGGCCTTGCGGTCCCGGTAGGCGTAGGTGTAGGCCTTGAGCAGCGCCTCGTTCGCCCGCCGATAGGAGGACTTCTTCAGACCCCAGAAGCCTTTGGCTTCCTCCAGGACCTTGCGGCGTCTCTTATGAGCGTTGATGCTCCGTTTGATTCGTGGCATCTCTGCTACCTCCTAAATGCCCATAAGGTCCTTGGCTTTGCGCGCGCCGCTGCCGGCGAGCACCACGTCCTTGCGGAACTTGCGCTTCCGCTTGCTCGACTTCTTGGTGAAGAGATGGCCGGAGAAGGCGTGCCGATGCAAGATCCGCCCGCTACCCGTCACCTTGACGCGCTTGCGCATGCCCTTGTGTGTCTTCCTCTTCATCTTGACGACTCCCTTCGCCACGTTTCCAGGCCGTGGCCACCACAAGACAACCACCCGGCGGCGTGCCCGGCCTCCCCTGGGGAAGCCACACGCCGCAGCGCACACTAAGAAGGAAAACGAGAGAAGCCTAGTGGTGCTGGGCCGCCTTCTTGGGAGCCAGCATCATCACCATGTTCCGTCCATCCAGATTGGGCTGCGATTCGATCTCCGCCAACTCCGACAGGTCATCTGCCATACGGCGCAGAAGCTTCTCTCCCAGATGCGGATGCATCAACTCGCGCCCGCGGAACATAATGGTGAGCTTGACCTTGTCTCCGTGCCGCAGGAAGCGTTCCACGTGGCCCTTCTTGGTGTCAAAGTCATGATCATCGATCTTGGGGCGAAGCTTGATCTCCTTGATGCTGATGACCGTCTGACGCTTCCTGGCCTCTTTGGCCTTCTGCTCCTGCTCGTACTTGTACTTGCCGTAGTGCATCACCTTGCACACGGGCGGACTGGCCATGGGAGCCACTTCCACCAGATCCAGGTTCATACGTTCTGCGTAGTCCATGGCCTCCCGGAGGCTGACGATGCCCACCTGCTCCCCATTGGGGCCGATGAGGCGGACGCTGTCGGCACGGATTCTCTCGTTGATGCGTACGTTGTCGGCTATGTTGACCAGCACCTCCTCCCGGGAATTCCGGGTCTTGTCACCAACAAAAAAGCGGTGGCCACAACCACCGCTCCGCAGCGATACCAGAAGTGCCCGCACACGCGCAGGCGGCCGGACACACACTCACCGGCACTCCTATGGCTTGACCAGGCACCCTGTGGGCACGAGGTGGGAAGGGTGGCTTCCGCTTTATGCTGGGCGGCAGTATAGCCCACGCAGCCCACAGCGACCAGTGGAGCACGCCCCCGTCCAGCTCGGCTCCACGCGCAGTCTCCACGCACGCGCCGCCGGGCTTATCCCTGGACCTCCGGCGTGCGACACTGCTCGGCCAGCGTGGCAGCCACCACGTCCAGCGACATGGCACCCAGGTCACCCTTGCCGTGCGACCGTACCGCCGCCGTGCGCGCTGCCTCTTCCTTGTCACCCACCACCAGCATGAAGGGCACTTTGGAGACCTCGTTGTCGCGGATCTTGCGGCCCACGGACTCGGCCCGCTCGTCCACCTCCACCCGCAGCCCCGCCACCTGGAGCACCCCCGCTACCTCACGAGCGTAGTCCGCGTGCCGATCAGCGATGGGGATGATGGTGACCTGCACCGGCGCCAACCACGCGGGGAAGGCGCCGCCGTAGTGCTCGATGATGATGCCCAGAAAGCGCTCGATGCTGCCCAGCACCGTCCGGTGCAGCATAACCGGGGCATGCCGTTGATTGTCCACACCAATGTACTCCAGTGAGAAACGTTCCGGCATGGCGAAGTCCAGCTGACAGGTGGCGCACTGCCAGGTGCGCCCCATGACGTCCTCGATGTGGAAGTCGATCTTTGGACCGTAGAAAGCCCCATCGCCCGGGTTCAACTGATAGTCCAAACCGGTGCGAGCCAGCGCCCCGGCCAAGGAGGCCTCGGCCTTTTCCCACATCTCCGCGCTGCCGATGGACTTGGCCGGCCGGGTGGATAGCTCCAAGTGGACCTTCTCGAACCCGAAGGTGCGGTACATGCGCCGCACCAAGTCGATCACTCCCAGCACTTCGTCCTCCACCTGCTCCGGCAAACAGTAGAGGTGGGCGTCATCCTGGGTGAAGGCCCGCACGCGGAACAGACCGTGCAGCACTCCCGACATCTCGTGCCGGTGCACCAGGCCCAGCTCCGCCATGCGCAGAGGGAACTCGCGGTAAGAGTGCTGCGCCGACTTGTAGACGAGGATGCCGCCCGGGCAGTTCATGGGCTTCACCGCAAAATCCATCTCGTCGATCTTGGTGAAGTACATGTTGTCCTTGTAGTTGTCCCAGTGGCCGGACTGCTCCCACAGGGCCCGATCCAGGATGATGGGTGTCTTGATCTCCTGGTAGCCGGCGACGGCATGCTCCTTGCGCCAGTAGTCCAACAGGGTGTTGATGACCACCATCCCCTTGGGGTGGAAGAAAGGAAAGCCGGGGGCTTCGTCATGGAAGCTGAACAGATCCAGTTCCCGGCCCAACTTGCGGTGGTCCCGCTGCCGGGCCATCTCCAGGCGCTCCAGGTGCTCCTCCAGATCCTTCTTGGAGGGGAAGGCTGTCCCGTAGATGCGGGTGAGCATGGGATTGTCTGAGCGGCCCCGCCAGTAGGCACCGGCGGTGGACAGAACCTTCACGGCGCCGATCCGACTGGTGTCCGGCACGTGCGGTCCGCGACACAGGTCGGTGAAGTCTCCATGCTGGTAGATGCTGATGGTGGCGCCCTCCGGCAAATCGCGGATGAGCTCCACCTTGTAGGGCTCACCGGCGAAAAGCTGCAGCGCCTGCTCCCGGCTCACCTCACGCCGCTGGAAAGGATGCGCCGCCTTCACCGAGCGGCCGATTTCCTCCTCGAAGCGGGCCAGGTCCGTCTCGGAAATGGGCTCCGGGAAATCGAAGTCGTAGTAGAAACCGTCCTTGATGGACGGGCCAATGGCCACCTTGGTCCCCGGGAACACCTTGGTTACGGCTTCGGCCATGACATGCGAAGCGGAGTGGCGCAGCAGTGAGAGGCCTTCCTCCGATTGCGCGGTCACCACCGCCACTTGGTCCCCTTCGGATAGAGGCGTGTCCAGATCCCGCGTGGTCCCGTTGATAGTCACTCCCAGCGCGGCCTTGGCCAGACGCGGGCCGATGGCCTCGGCCAGCGTGCGGCCGGTGGCGCCTTCAGGAAGGGCCATCTCGGAACCGTCAGGCAGGAAGACATTCATGGGAACCTCGCAACGAAGAAAGGAATGCAACGAGCCCTGCGCCGGCGCAGGGCCGCATTTCAGTATATCAGTGGACCCCGTGACCCGGCGTCGGCCATGGGCCCACGTGGGGCATGTGCCTACGGCAACGAAAAGGAGCCCCCTGCGGGACTCCTCATGATAGGTGGGCCGTGCTGGAGGCTCTTCGAGCAGTTGTTGCTTGAGCGTGTCGCTGTCAAATCAGACAACGAATAGTCTGCTACGAGTATTGCTGTCACGGAGTGGTCATGTGGTGCGACACCCGGTCTCTGCTCGGCCACTCAGCCAAATTCCGGTACCAAAGCGTGTCCTAATTGCCTTGGCGTCTCTCCCAGTCGTTGATCTGCGCGTTTATGAAAGTCGCCAACTCGTCTGCGGCTTGCGCGCCAACAATCTGCACGACATCCCCTGCTGTCTGCCACATCGGCGAGTCGCCGGGCTCACGTCCAGCGCAACAAGCCGTCAGTCGATTCAGTGCCGCCTCCAGCCGATAACCAGGGTCCTTGCTCACTGTCAACTCCTTTCCTATGAACGAGCGACTCAGCTTGCCAGCTCCATACTACTCAAACCGGTAAGGCGAATCGTCGTGACATTTCCCTATGGAATGCCGAGGCCGCCGATTTTGGCCCGGACTCGAGCCGGGATGAATCGCGCGTGGTTCCCGGCACGCCACCGCGTATCCATGGCATCCTATTTGCTCTTCGGATAGAGCGCCGTCTCCAGCGCGGATAGCACTGCTCTCTCGCTCTCGTTGATCGGTCGGTCATAGTCAGCGCAGACGGCGGCAAATCGCGAGTACATTGAGCGTAGAAGTTCAGCCAGTGAGGTGCGGTTAGCGGAGTCGTATATCTCGAAGAGAGACACGAACCCGGGGATTTGCAGCTCATATATGTTGGGATTGTCACGAAGCAGGGTCATGAAACTATCACGGAGGTCGGGAAGAACCGCCTCCTTAAATCCCTTAGCTTCTAAGAGTTCTTCCGTTAAGTCGGAAAAATGGAAATAGGCCAGAACCTCCGCGAGGTCAATGAGAATGACGACTTCATCATCATCGAGTTCACCATCTGCGCTGAGGACGTCTATTGCAATTGCCAGGATACTCAACTTCAACTGCCGCTTCGGGTCGCGACTGTTGAATGTGAATATCGGGCTGTCCAGGACGGCCTCAAGGGATAGCAGATCACCGATAAGTCCGGCAAGAATATCTTTGCTGTGAGGACTGAATTGCGTCAAGTCGCGCCTCCGCCTGGTCGAAAGGATGGATGGATAAGCTTCTGACGGAGAAGGAGAGCATTGGCAAGTAGTCGGTAGTCATGCAGTTTGAATCCAGAAGGAGAAGCCGTAAGTAATCGCTGACGCGAGAAGCGAGCTGATGCTACGAACGCGTTAGACGCCCCAACGGACCGCCTCGGTCGTGGCCCCCTTATGCTTCGGTCTGGGGCACGATGGCGGCGTGGGGCTGCCATCGTGCCTTGACAGCACCACCAGCGGGATAGCCGCTTAGACATCGACCAGATCTTTCCATTCTTGACGGAATCCGACAAGAAGCGGAGCACTGGCGGCTGCATTTCGTAGTACTTGGGAACGGCCATTGATTCCCCCCTCGCTCGCGACGCAGTGTATCACTGCAATCATTAGGTGCGCTTTCCGTCCGACCCCCCTGCTAGGCTGAAATCTGCTGCGGTGTGGCGTTCCACCAAACCGGCGCAGAGGTATGCGGAACCCTCCCACAAGAGGGCAGCCGATAGCCCGCCTCCCCAACGAGGTAGCACGTGCGGGGGAGCTCAAACTTACCTGAACCTGAACGCCTGGCTTGGCCATGCGGTTCAGGAGGTTCGTTCAGGTGGAGTCGCGAGAAGCACGGAAGGGCGAAGCCCTACGGCGCACCCTCGCCGCTCGCGGCATCCCGCTCACGGCTCCTCAGGCCGCCCAGCTCGCCCTCGACCTCCTCCGCCTCGCGGGGGACGGGCTGCTGGTGTCGTCGGCGCCGACCGACCATGAAGGCCACGAACCGCACCTTCGGCAACGGAGCGGGCAGCGGTAACGGGCGCGTCAGGCGCAGCGCAGGGGGCGGGGCGCACCGGAACCGGCGGCGGCGCCAGACGCAGCGGGGCCGGTGCAGCCGGCCTTGGCTTGTCTGATGCACATATCTCGGGAAACCCATGGCGAGCGGGGGTCAGCTATGCGGCTACGCACCGCAACGGGGAACTGGTGCAGGTCAAGGCCAGCGCCGGGACTGGCGGCGGTGGTGGTGGACCGCGTGCGGCGATCGGGGGATTCAGTCGTCAGTCCCGCAGGCGTCTTCTCTACCTTCTCGCCTCCATCGACCAGCAGGCTTCCGGACTGCCGCTCTTCGTCACGCTGACCTACCCGGGCCAAGATTGGGAAACCTACGCGGCCAATATGAAACGCCACCTGGACAACTTCCACCGCTGGCTCGCCTATCATCGTCCCACCACGTCGGCCATCTGGCGTCTCGAAGTACAGAAGCGCGGTGCTCCCCACTTCCACCTGCTCGTCTTCGGCGCGGGATTCCTCGATTGCCTCTTGGTGGCGGAAGCGTGGTGGCGCATCGTGGGGTCGGCGCAGGAGTCTCACCTGCTGGCCGGAACGCAGGTCAAGGCCTGCGCGCGCTGGCGTGAAGCCACTCGCTACATGGCGAAGTACATGGCCAAGCCGCAGGAAGAGACTGCAGAAGTCCCTGAGCTGTGGAGGCTCCCGGGGCGGTTCTGGGGCGTCTGGGGAGCCAAGAACTTGCCAGTGTGTCCGGAATACTGGACCTTGACTCCGGAAGTCGCTGCGCGCTTCAGACGCGTTCTGCGGGGCCATGCCAAGAGCCGGGGCTATCGTCTGCGCAACGGGTCCTCAGTAACCGCCTTTCTCCCCCACGCGGCGGCGGAGCGGGCGCTCCTCTTCTGTCAGGCCCAACGCAGGACTGCGTCCGACTCGGATGTCGGTCTGGCCGAGAGCAACTGACGGCTATAGTGGGAGCAGCGGCAGAAGGAGGCGACGTGACCGAATCCGGCAATCTGGCCAGTAAGACCACTCCCTGCGTCATCTATGCTCGAGTTTCTACCAAGGAGCAGCAGGAGGAGGGCTACTCCATCCCTGCGCAGCTTAAGGCCGTGCGTGCGTACTGTGCCAGGGAAGGCCTCAGGACCGTGGAGGAGTTCGTGGAAGCGCAGAGCGCGGGCAAGGCAGGGCGCAAGGGCTTTGGCCGTATGCTGGCCTATCTAGGGGCGCACCGCGAGGTGCAGGTGGTCGTGGCGCATAAGCTCGACCGCCTCTATCGCAACTTCGCCGACCAGCTGCACCTGGAAGAGGATCTCGGTGTGCGCGCCCGCTACGTGGTGGGTGATGTACCGCAGTCACCTCAGGGGGAACTGCTGCGGGACGTGCAACTATCCGTAGCCAAGTTCTACCTGGGAAACCTCCGCGAGGAGGTCAAGAAAGGCATGGAAGAGAAGGCGTCCCAAGGGGGCTGGCCGTCAGGGCGGGCGCCTCTCGGCTACTTGAACGACCGAGAAACGCGTGGGCTGATCATGGACCCACTTCGGGCGCCCCTGGTGCGACACGCCTTCGAGCGCTACGCGACGGGCCTTGTGTCGCTCTCGGCTCTCGCGGACGAGCTTCACGCCATGGGTCTTCGCCACATGCGATCCGGCGCGAAGGTCTACCCGTCTTCCCTTCACTATGTGCTGAAACATCCGGTCTACTGCGGGCTGGTCCGGTACAAGGGTCAGCTATTCCGGGGCCAACATGAGGCGATTGTCTCGCCAGAGCTCTTCGATCGCGTCCAACAGGCCTTCGGGCCGAACCGCCACGGCAACATGGAACAGAAGCACCTCTTCGCCTTGCGGGACTTCCTTTGGTGCGGGGAGTGCGGCTGCAAGATCACTGCGGAGCGTCAACGCGGCCACGTCTACTACCGCTGCACCAAGGGCAAAGGGCGCGCAGCCTGCGGCCAGCGGCATTACAGCCGCGAGGAACAACTGGAGGAGCAGGTGGAAGGCATCCTCTCTACCATCGAGATAGGCCCGGATATCCTTGCCGCCCTGGTGGAGGAGTCCAAGCTATTGGACCGGGCGGCGGTGCGTGGGAACGATGCGGAACGACAAAGCCTGCAGTGCGCCATTGCCGCAAGCGACCGCAAGGCCGGGCGGCTCCTCGACATCTACCTGGCGGGCAACGTGGACGGCGCGATCTACCGCCAGAAGGCCGCAGAGTTGGCTCGCGAGCGACTCACTTTCGAACATCGTTTGGAAGCCTTGGCGCATAGGTCATCGGACAGAACTGCCTGCGTAGAGGCACTAGCCAAGACTGCAGCATCGGCACGTATCCGCTTTCGGAGCGCCAACGTCCAACAAAGGCGCGAGGTGCTCGCCACTGTGCTTTCGAACGCGACGCTGCGGGATCAAGAAATAGTCGATTTCCAGCTGAAAAGCCCCTTCGACGTCCTTCAGATGGACGCCCAAGGGGCTCTCATTTCGGAAAAGTGGGCGTTATAGGATTTGAACCTATGGCCTCTTCCGCGTCAAGGAAGCGCTCTCCCCCTGAGCTAAACGCCCGCGCCGGCCATGATAACCCCGGTGCCCCACTGCGGCAAGTGCGTCAGCGGGGCACCAAGCTATCGCCGCTCCGGCCCTAACTGAAGTACACGTCCACCACGATGCCGACGAAAAGGCGATTGTACAGAGATACCGTGGCCCACACCGGAATACGCACGCAGCCGTGACTGGCCGGCCACGGTGGAACGTCCCACGCCCCGTGGATGGCTATGCCACCGTCGAAATAGGCGGGGTAGTATAGAAAACCGAGTGGGCTGGTATCCCAATCGACCACCTTGCGAAAGACTCGGAACACGCCCGGCCGCGTCCCCCAGCCGGGAGCGCCGGAGGAGACGGGCAGTATCTCCGTCACCACGTTGTTCTGGATGTAGAACAGGACCTGCTTGGTGAGATCGATCTCCACGCGCGTCCCGTTGCGCGAGAGGCGCGGGGCAGGACGTTGAGCCGCTACCAGCGCACCCCACACCTCCGGACCAACCTCACCGTCCCGCGCAAGCCTCTCCACTTTCTGGAACGCCATGACGGCGTCCTTGGTGCTTTCGCCGTACTCCCCGTTGACGGTACCCACCTTGTAGCCGAGTGAGGCCAGGTGTTCTTGCAGGTAGCTCACCATGGGACCGCTGGAGCCGCGCTTGAGTTGCTCGTAGCCATCCGGGGGCACTGCCACCGGAGTCTCCGTGGCCACCTCCACCGGGACGAACAACGCTCGGTGCACGATGCCGGCGGCCTGAGCACGAGTGAGCGTGAGCATGGGATAGAAGCGCTGCTCAGTGGAGCCGGTCATGACGCTGAGCCGGATGGCATTGGCCACGTT
The DNA here is from genome assembly GCA_012719395.1 of Gaiellales bacterium. GTDB lineage: Bacteria > Actinomycetota > Thermoleophilia > RBG-16-64-13 > RBG-16-64-13 > JAAYAL01. The sequence continues at coordinate 25,366 of JAAYAL010000077.1, forward strand.
CCCACGATGTGAATCTGATACGTACCAGCGATCGCGCACCGTCCCCAGCCAGGCTTGGACTTCCTCCGGGCTGAGATCAAGGGAGAGACCTTCCACAGGCTCCATGCTGAGACGGTAGTTCAACCCCCGCAGGACCATGCTGGCCGCCTGCTCCCGAGCAATACCGCTCTCCGGGGCGAAGGAAGTGGAGCTCAGCCCGAAGATCAAACCGGCATTGTAGAGGCGGCCGACCGAGGAGTAGTACCACTCGGAGACCGCCACGTCGGCAAAGGGGAGCTCCTGCACATCCGGCAGGGGAAGTGCCCGATCCATCATGGCCGCGAACTGCGCACGGGTGACTGTGTCGTAGGGGTGAAACGTACCATCTGCATACCCTTGGACAATCCCAGCGGCGAACAGTTCCTCTACCGGAGTCATGAACCAGTCGTCTTCCCGGATATCCGAAAAGGATTGACCCCAGGCTACGGCGGTCCCTCCCAGGGCAAGTACCAACGCCGCCAGCATCACCACTAGCCACCGTCTGCCGTCACGCATCGTTCAACGTCCTCCTCCATGTTCATCCGCCAACGGCATTCTACCTGCCGCCGGGCCGCAGCGGCTGCGCAATCATCTCAGACCGGGAGCGCGCCGGCAGGCCGCTCCTGCTTCCGCGTGGCGGGGAGGTTTGGCGCAGGTCCGGTGGGGGTACGCTGGTAGTATCCCGGGTCCGGCCCGAGAGGAGGGTGTGTCTACCCAGAAGGCGTCGGAGGGTCAGGGGCGCCTGCATCTCGGCGCCGGCCCGCGGTGCAGATCCGCGCACACCCCGGCGCACCTTTCGAATCACCTGATAGAGGTGGGAAGAGGCGCCGACCGGAATCGAACCGGTGTAACGGGTTTTGCAGACCCGTGCCTCAGCCACTCGGCCACGGCGCCCGGAGAGAAGTGCGACGGCGTCCTGGGGACAAGGCCGCGGGTGAAAATGGAGCGGATGAAGGGATTCGAACCCTCGACCTTCTGCATGGCAAGCAGACGCTCTAGCCGACTGAGCTACATCCGCCCGTCACCCCCTTGGCACCGGCCATGCGGGGGACTCCGGAGGGCAGGATTATAGCGCCTGCATCAGGAGGCGTCCAGAGCCTTGTTCACCAAAAGGTCGGCGGCCTTGTTCTCCTCTCGAGGGACATGCGTGATGTCCACATGCCTGAACCGCCCAACCAGGCCCACTGCCACCTGGTACAGCTCCTGAAGCTCCGGGTCCCGCACTCTGTACTCCCGGCGCAGCTGACGCACGATCAGCTCCGAGTCCGAGAACACACTCACGTAACGTGCCCCCCGGTCCACCGCCGTTTCCAGACCGGTGATCAGCGCTTGGTACTCCGCCACGTTGTTGGTGGTATGCCCGATGCGGTCACAGATCTCTTCCAGCACGCGTCCCTCGGCGTCCTCCACCACCACGCCAATGGCAGCCGGGCCAGGGTTCCCCCGGGACCCCCCGTCCACGCGCAGCACCACCCGACGGTCATTCTCGGTGTCCCCGAGCGCCTCGTCCCCGACGTCAAACAGCTGTTCCGGTGCTGCCGCGCCCGAATCGCGCTTTCCCGCCCGCGCCGTGCGCCAAGGGTTGACCGACGACGTGGCGAACACGGCCGGGACGCGCCACCGGGCCAGCTGCTCGTTCAGCACTGCCGTCCACCGCTTCAACGCCCACGTCTCCACCTCGAAATGGGGCGCCTGGATGACAGCCAAGCCCACATCGGCGGCGCGCTCGGCATCGTGGTAGCCCAGGTCCCCCGTGATGAGCACGTCGGCCACACCCGCAGTGTCCTCCAGCAGGCTGCCCCCGCTCCCGGTCACCACCGCCACCCGGTCCACCAGCTTCTCCGAGCTGCCGGCGTACGCCAATTCCCCCAACCCCAACACCGAGGCCATATTTGCCACCACCGAGACCAGCGGAACGGGAGTGCGCAGACGTCCCACCCGGCCCTGTCCCCACCTCGCGCGCACGTTCTGCAAGGGGTAGATATCGAAAGCCGGCTCCTCATACGGATGCGCGGCGATGTACGCGCGCACCACGGCCGCCACCCGTACCGCCGGAACCACGGTCTCCCACCGAGCCTCTCCCACCTCCGACCTCTCACCCACACCGCCCACGGTCGGCTGGGCTCCGGTCAGCGGGACGAAGCCCCCGGTTCCCGGCGTCCAGAAAGAGCAATCCCGATACTCCCCTATCACACCCGCCCCCGCCGCGAACACAGCTCGGCTCACCGCCTCCAAAGCCGCGGGCGGCACAAAGCCCACCAGCTTCACCCAACCGGGAGGCGTGCGCACCAACGGCTCCCGTTCCACCAGCCCAAGCTCGTCCGCCAGCTGATCGCACAGCCCCCGCGGTGCTCCGTCCAGGTTGGTGTGGCAGGCGAAAGCGGCCACGTCTCCCGCAATCAGTTGATTGACCATGACCCCCTGACGGTCGCCATCCGTCACCCGGTTCATGGGGCGGAAGATCAGAGGATGGTGCGAGACGATGGCCTGGTAGCCGCCGGAGACAGCCTCCACCACCACGTCTTCGGTCAGATCGAGCGCCACGAGGACCCGGCGTACCTCGTGGCTTCGGTGGCCGACCAGCAATCCCACGTTGTCCCACGGCTCCGCCAGGGCCAAGGGGGCGAGATAGTCCAGCACCCGTTCCAAGTCCTCGATGATCAAGGTTGGCACCGGGGGCCTCCTTTCTCAACCGTCGCATGATCGAACCACACATCACGAGTGTAGCGGCGCGGAGGAGGACTGTAAACGAGCGGCTCAAAGAGGGCCCACGGTGAGACCCCCTGGCCAAGGGGTGTGGCACCTGTATGAGAGGTGGTGGGCCCAGTAGGATTCGAACCTACGACCGGCCGATTATGAGTCGGCAGCTCTCACCGCTGAGCTATGGGCCCGCCGGGCAGCGTCTATTCTAACCCTTCTCCAGCACGAACACGCCCTGCTGCGCCATCAGATTGGGCCAGAACCTCACCCGGCCCCGCGGCCCCAGATAGAAGGCGCGCACCACGCGCATGCCGTGGTGCCGTGCGAACAGCCGGAAATCGCGGATGCTGACGCTATGGATGTTGGGCGTGTCGTACCATTGGTAGGGGAGGTTGCGCGTGACCGGAGCCCGCCCCTGGAACATGAGTTGCACACGGGCCGCCCAGTAGGCGAAGTTGGGCACACCCACGATGAGACGGCGACCAACCCTCAGGCCCTCCTCCATCACCAGCACCGTTTCCCGTGCCTGCTGCAGCGTTTGATTGAGGATAACGTAGTCAAACATCCCGGAGGGGTAATCGGACAGGCCTTCATCGACATCGCCATGGTAAACGGACAAGCCTTTGGCCACGGCCTCATACACCTTCTCCTCGCCAATCTCCACGCCGGTGCCGCGAACGTCCTTTCGGTCCGCCAGAAGCTTGAGCAGCGTGCCCCTTCCCGATCCCACGTCCAGCACGCGGGAGCCCGGCTCCACCACCTCCACGATGAACAAGTGGTCAAGCCGCTGCCCGTCTGCCACCCGCGCAATGCCGGCCGTGACGGAGGGAGCAGGTTCAGCCGGCAACCTTCACCCCGTTACGCCGCGCCGTCACTTCCAGGAAGCTCTTGATGAGCAGCGTGAGTTGCTCCTTCTCCACCAGGAAGGAATCGTGACCATAGGAGGCCTTGATCTCCAAGTAGGTGCAATCGAGGCCGTTGCCCTTGAGGGCGCGCACAATGTCCTTGGACTGATAGGGAGGGTAGAGCCAATCGCTGCTGAAGGCGATTACCAGGAAACGCGTCTCCGGCAGCGTGTCCGCAAAGGCCTGCACCAGCGTTCCCTGACCGTTGCTCAAGTCGAAGTAGTCCAGCGCCTTGGTGATGTACAGGTAGCTGTTGGCATCAAAGCGCCTGGTGAACACCTCTCCCTGGTGCTTGAGGTAGCTCTCCACCTCGAAGTCGATGGACTCGAAATCGAACCCGAAGACTTCCTTCCCGCGCAACCGGCGACCGAATTTGTCCCGCATGGACTCGTCTGACAGATAGGTCACATGACCGATCATACGGGCGATGGTCAGACCGGTATCCGGCGCCTCGGCGTCGTAGTAGTCTCCCCCGCGCCAGTTGCGATCCCGCATGATGGCCTGGCGGCCCACCTCATTGAAGGCGATCTGCATGGGTGAGTGCTTGTGCGTGCAGGCGATGGGGATGCAGGAGGCCACCATCTCCGGGTAAGCCGTGACCCATTGCAGCGCCTGCATGCCGCCCATGGAGCCGCCGCACACCCCCAGGAGGCGTTCGATGCCCAGTAGGCCCACCAGCATCTTCTGCGCCCGCACCATGTCGGGCAGCGTCACCACCGGGAAACGTAACCCGTAAGGCTCGTTGGTCTCCGGGTTGAGTGAACAGGGGCCGCTGGAGCCCTTGCAACCGCCGATCACGTTGGAGCAGATGACGAAGTACTTGTTCGTATCGAAGGCCTTGCCCGGCCCCACCATCATGTCCCACCACCCGGGGCGGCTGTCACCGCGATGGTAGCCGGCCACATGGGCATCGCCGCTCAGAGCATGAAGGATAAGCACGGCATTGTCCCGAGCCTCGTTCAGACGCCCATACGTCTCGTAGGCAATGGTGACCGGGGAAAGCACGAGCCCGGAATCCAGATCCAGTGCTTCAAAGAACGCGTACTGCGTCTCTTGCACCCATCCTAGAGAGGTGTCGAACCTTTGGCCCTCAATGTGGTAGTCGCTCATAGCCTGAGTTTAGCGCAGCCTGCCGCTGGAACCGTGAGGACCCCGCCCACGGCGCTGGGCTCAGTGGTGGTAGCGGTTGGTGATGGGCAGCCGGCGGTCCTTGCCGAAGGCCTTGGGAGTGATACGGACGCCGGGGGCAGCTTGGCGGCGCTTGTACTCGTTGAGGTCAATCATGCGCGCCACCCGCTCCACCTCGTCACGGGCAAGGCCTTTGGCGACGACCTCTTCCACGCTCTCATCGAGCACGACGTAGGCCTCCACGATACGGTCCAGGACATGGTAGGGCGGGAGGGAATCCTGATCCACCTGGTCCGGCCGCAACTCGGCCGAGGGCGGCCGTGTGAGGATGGACTCGGGCAGGGGCCCGGAGCCGGAGCCCAGCGTGTTGCGGTAGCGGGCCAGCCGATAGACCAGCGTTTTAGGCACGTCCTTGATGACCGCGAACCCACCTGCCATGTCACCGTAGAGGGTGGCGTAACCCACGGCCATCTCGCTCTTGTTGCCCGAGGTCAGCACCAGCCACCCGAACTTGTTTGACAGAGCCATGAGGAGGTTCCCCCGAATGCGCGCCTGGATGTTCTCTTCCGTGACGTCCGGCTCCCTCCCAGCGAAACCACCGGCCAGCGAGTTCAGATACGCCGCGAAGACCTCCTCGATGGGAATCTCCCTGAATTCGACACCAAGCGCTTCAGAGACGGTGCGCGCGTCCGACCGCGTCCCCTCGCTCGTGTAGCGAGAAGGCATGGACACCGCCACCACTCGCTCCGGTCCCAGGGCATCCGCCGCAACACAGGCCACAAAAGCCGAATCGATGCCGCCGGACATCCCCATGACCACCCGCCGGAAACGATTCTTCTCCACGTAGTCCCGCACCCCCAGGCACAGCGCACCGTATACCTCCGCCTCCAACGGCAGGCTGTCACCCACCCCGGCGCAGGAGGCCCGCAGTTCCGTCCGGAAAGCGGCACCCATGCAATTCGGCACGTTGCACCCGGGATCAATGCGCACCACGCGCACCGGCCACCGACCCCGGTCACCGTCGTCCTGCGTCCTCTGATCCCCCGCGTCCGCCGCATGCCGTGCGGTCTCTGCCTGGGGCAATTCCGCGCCTTGACGGGACAGCCCCAGATCCACCAGAACCAGCGCTTCCTGGAACTGTGGTGCGCGACAGAGCACCTCCCCCTGGTGCGTCGTCACAAGACTGTGCCCGTCAAACACCAGCTCATCCTGGCCGCCCACGCCATTGACATACGCAAAGGGCACGCCGGTCTCGCGCACACGCTCAGCCAGCATCTGCTCCCTCTCGTGCCCCTTTCCCACGTGGTAAGGGGACATAGAGATGTTCACGATGGCGGCGGCATGGCCCGCCACCGCCGCCTCGCTGGGCCCGCCGGCGTACCAGATGTCTTCGCACACGTTGACGGCCACACAGCCGCCGGGCAGATCAAGTATCAGCACCTCATCTCCGGGCACGAAATAGCGCTTTTCGTCAAAGACGGCGTAATTGGGAAGCAGAATCTTGCGATAGACAGCCTGCACGCGACCCCGTGCCACCACAGCCGCTACGTTGTAGACCAGGCCGTCCTCCTCCAGCGGGCATCCGATCACCGCCACCGTAGACGTGCAGGCGGTGGCCGCCTCGGCCAATGCGTGAGCGCAGTCCCGCACAAAGTGGCTCTTCAGCAGCAAATCCTCCGGGGGATACCCACTGATGGCCAGTTCCGGGAAAGCCACCAGGTCCGCTCCGGCCCGCTGAGCTTCCTCGATGACCCTCGCCACCAAGGCGGAGTTGCCCTCGAGGTCACCGACCGTGGGGTTGATCTGCGCCAGCGCCAGCTTCACACCCGTGCTCCCTCAACGCGGCCCTCCTGCCCCCCATCCTCCTGCAGCAGACGGAGCACTTCCTCCGTCTTGCGCCCCAGCAAGGCCTTGTCGCCCCGGGTCTCCACATTGACCCGCACCAGCGGTTCCGTGTTGGACATGCGCACGTTGACGCGCCAGCATTCAAACTCAAGACTGACACCGTCTATCTCATTGAGCGACAGGGCGTCGGGGGCCAGCGCGGCGCGGAAACGGCCGAGGGCCGCCGCCGGGTCCGGCAACTCCAGGTTGATCTCCCCACTGGAGGGATAGCGGGCAATGTGCGCGTTGACCAAATCGGAGAGGCGTCCTCCGGATTCACTCATCAGCGTTGCCACCAGAAGCCAGGGAATCATGCCGCTATCGCAGAAGGAGAAGCGCCGGAAGTAATGGTGGGCGGACATCTCCCCGCCGTACACGGCGTTCTCACGGCGCATGCGATCCTTGATGAAGGCATGACCGCTCTTGTTCATCACCGGCACTCCCCCGGCATCGCGCACCAACTCGATTGTGTTCCACACCAAGCGAGGATCGTGCACCACCCGGCCACCGGCGCTACCCCGCAGGGCCTGCTGCGCCAGTAGACCAACCAGGTAGTAGCCCTCGATGAAGTCCCCGTGCTCGTCGAAGAAGAAGCAGCGATCGAAATCGCCATCCCACGCCAGGCCCAGATCTGCCCCCGCCTTGCGCACGGCGGAGCCGGTGGCCTCCCGATTCTCCACCAGAAGCGGATTCGGGACCCCCCGCGGGAAGGTCCCGTCCGGCTCCATGTTGAGGCCCGTGATGGAGAAGGGCAGATGGCACTGCAGCTTCTGGATGATCGGCCCCGCCATCCCATCCCCCCCGTTGGCCACGATCCGCAGCGGACGCAGGCGACGCAGATCGACGTAGGTGAGGAGATGGGCCAGGTATTCCTCCGTGACGTCCCGAGCCTCCCGCACCCCGGGCGTGCGCGGTTCCTCCGTTACCAACGGCCCGCTGCCGCCCAGCGCTTGGCCCACCCACTCCGACATCTGCTGCAACCCGGTGTCTCCGCTGATGGGTATGGCCTTGTCCCGCACGAACTTCATGCCGTTGTAGTCCGCGGGGTTGTGGCTGGCCGTCACCATCACACCGCCGGCGAGCTCCCAGGCAAAGGTGGCGAAGTAGACCTGCTCCGTGCCCACCAGACCGAGATCCACCACATCGACCCCAGCGTCGTTGAGGCCGCGCTGCAGGGCGTCTGACAGCGCCGTTCCGCTCAGTCGCATGTCTCTGCCCACGGCCACCCGCCGCCCAGAGATCAACTTGGCGAGTGCTCGGCCTGACCAGTACGCGATGTCCTCGTTCACCTCGTCCGGCACTCTCCCTCGAACATCGTAGGCCTTGAAAGCAGCCAACGGGGAAGTCGACCCTCCAACAGCACCCGGCAACGCGGAACCGGCCATCACAGATCCCTCCCATGCCCGCGCTCGTCGAGGAAGCCCACCAGCCGCTTCAACTCCTCCGCCCGCGAGCAGGGCAGGATGAGCGTCTTGCTGCCGGCCCTAACCACCACAAGCCCGGAGACCCCGGCCAGGGCCACCAATTCGTCCTCATTCTCACAGAACACCAGATTGCCACCCGCGTCCAGCGCCGCCAGCCTACCGCGATACGCATTCCCCGCCTCATCCTGCTCCAGATACCGGCGCAGGGCCGGCCACCCTCCCAGGTCGTTCCAGTCAAAGGCCGCCTCCACCATGCGCACGTCCGACGCCTGCTCCATGATGGCGTAATCGATGGAGACTGCTGCCAGCTGCTCGAAGGCGCGCAGAAGCACTTCCCGAGCGGGTACTCCGGCCGTGCACGCGTCCCCAATGGCACGCACGTGCTTCGGGAGGAATCGTTCAAACGCCGCCAGCAGGACATCGTTGCGCCAGACGAACATGCCGCTGTTCCACAGGTAGTCGCCGGAGGCCACGTACTGCTCGGCCACCTCCTGGTTGGGCTTCTCCCGGAATCCCTCCACCACATGATGGCGAAGCCCCGCCTCCGTGAAGAGTAGCGGCCCCCGACGTAGATAGCCGTACCCGGTGGCAGGATAGGCGGGACGGATACCGATGGTGTACAGACAGGCGGAAGCAGCGGCGGCCCGCGCCGCCGAAAGCATGACCCGGGCGAATTCCTCATCGGGCGCGATGCGATGGTCCGAGGTCAGCACCACGTTGACCGCCCGTCCCCACATCCTCTCCTGCACCACTGCCGCAAGGCAGATGGCAGCCGCAGTGTCTCTACGCAGCGGCTCTCCCAGCACGTTCCACGAGGGAAGCTCCGGCAACTGCTCCCTCACTTGGGGCACGAAATCCTCGTTGGTGAGCACGAGAACCCTGTCCGCCGTCGTCAGCAGCAACGCCCGCCGAAACGACTCCTGCAACAGAGAACGGTCACCCAGCAGACGGAGGAACTGCTTGGGCCTGGCGCGGGTGCTGAGGGGCCAGAAGCGTGTCCCGCTGCCCCCAGCCAGGATGGTGACTACCCGCGGTGGCACGCACTCCTCACTCCTTCCATTGGAGATTGCTCTCCCCTTCGCCCGCACCGCGGTCGAGCACTGCGACCCGGGCTCGTGCATCTTCTCTCACTCTCCTCCGCGTTGCTCCACCGAGCCATCCTAACACGCGTTTCCCACCAACCAGAGCGCCCGACACACCGCCAAGATGCCCGAAATGCCGAAGGCCCGCCTGACGGCGGGCCTTCGCTAAGGCTCCTCGGGCAGGACTCGAACCTGCAACACCCTGGTTAACAGCCAAGTGCTCTGCCAATTGAGCTACCGAGGAACGACCTGGGTCCAACTGGTGCGCACTAGTGTAGCCGACCAGAGCCCTCATGAAAACCGGTTACTCCATCTTGTCACCCCGCGTCAGCCCCGCCCGCCCGCAGCTTTTGGTGCTTCCCCGCCCACGAGGCAAATCAGCTCCGCCCCACATTCCCGGCAGTGCAGCACTCGGCGCTGTTGTTGTTCGGAGCTCGGGCCGGTTCCCACGCCCGCCTGCCACACTTCCTCCAAGGGCGAGCCGCAGCAGAAGCAGGGCGTCTCCGTCCCCACGGCCCGCAACACCGCAGCCAGCGAGACACGGCCGATTCCCTCTGACCCACGCACTCGCTCGGCGCGCCCTGCGGCCGTGCCGGCGCCGGCACGGCCACGCGACCGGCCTTCACCTGTCTCCGGTGGCGAATCACCCACGAGAGACAGCTGACGCGGCTCCCCGGTAGTTGCGCATCTTGCCGGCGGCCACTCCCTCCTGCACGTAGCCGGCATGTCACAGCCTCCTCATCACCGACACGACCCGCCCCAGGATACGAGCCGCAGGGACAACAATGGGTTTCATGGCGTCATTCTCAGGCTGGAGGCGCACCTGGCCACCCTCGCGGAAGAAGCGCTTGACGGTGGCGTCCTCCTCCACCATGGCCACCACGATGTCACCGTTGTCCGCGGTCTCCTGCCGGTGCACTGCCACCAAATCTCCGTCCAGAATGCCCGCGTTGATCATGGAAGAACCGCGCACACGAAGCAGGAAGCAGTCCTCCGCCGGAGCCAAGAAGGTAGGCAACTCCACATACTCCTCTATGCTTTCCGTGGCCAGCTGTGGCACACCCGCAGCCACCCGCCCCACCAGAGGCAGCGTGCGAACCGCGGACGAACTGCGCAGCGAGGAACGCGGCCCGCGCCCGTCTAGAAGCTCCAGCGCCCGCCGCTTGGCTGCTCCGCGCCGGATCAGCCCCTGCTCCTCCAATGCCCGCAGATGGTTATGGACTGTTGCCGGCGAGGAGAGACCAACCGCAGCCCCAATCTCCCGGATGGTGGGCGGAAAGCCCTGGGCCTCCGTGAAAGAGCGAATCACCTCCAGAACCTGATGCTGTCTCTCGGAAAGCGTCACTGCCTTCTTCTCCCGGCGCGTACCAGAACGTATGTTCGCTCGTGAGTATAGAACAAATGTTCGCTGCTGGCAAGGCTCGGGGCGGGCGCCGGCTCGGTTGACGGGCTGCAGGCCGGTCTCTATACTCAGTTCCGCCCGCGAAGCATGTCCGAGTGGCGGAATAGGCAGACGCGCTAGGTTGAGGGCCTAGTGACCGCATAGGTCATGGGGGTTCAAGTCCCCCCTCGGACACCATCTTTGCCCTTTTCCCGCCGCTTTCTTCCTTTCGCTTGGTTCGCCACAGCCACTCGGCGCACCCGGGTACCCGCTCGCCCCTTGCGTCCGCGCCTGAGCGTCGTCATATGCATCCGAATAGAACTATCATTGTAGAACTGTCGTTGGACCGGCCGATGGATGCTCGAACACGAGTAGCCGCCACTCACGGAGGTAATCATGCCGAAACGCCCCGTCACCGCCAAGAAGGCTTCGGGTCCTGAGCCGCTTTCTGCCGCCGATGTCTACCGTTCGTGCGATCCTGCCGGCTTCACTTTCGCGACCACGGCGGAGCTTGAGCCGCTCACCGAGATCATCGGGCAGAAGAGGGCGGTCGGCGCCGTGGACTTCGGGGTGGGGATCAAGAGTCAGGGCTACAACATCTACGCCCTTGGGGTGCCCGGCACCGGCAAGTCGCGCACCATCATGGAGTTCCTCCGTCGTGAGGCGGCAACCCTGCCCACCCCCCCCGATTGGATCTACGTCCACAACTTCGCCGCGCCGCACAGGCCCAACGCCATCCGCATGCCCCCCGGCCGCGCCTGCGAGTTTCGCGACGACATGGAGAAGATGGTTGAAGCACTCCGGGCGGCCATCAGCCAGGCCTTTGAAGGGGAGGAATACGAAGCCCAGAAGCGATCCATCGCCCAGAAGGTGAGCGAGCAGCAGGAGACCCGCTTTCAGGAACTGAAGGAGAAAGCGGAGGGCCGTGGCTTCACCATCCTGCGCACGCCGGCCGGGCTGGCCTTCGCCCCACGCACCTCTGACGGCCAAGCCATGTCCCATGAACTCTACAACGAACTGCCAAAGGAACGGCAGGAGGCCATCGACAAGGGCTTGGAAGAGCTCAACGAGGAGTTGCAGGCAGTCATGCGCCAAGTGCGCCTGGACGAGCGCTCCGCCCGGGAACAGCAACGAGACCTGGATCGCCAGGTGAGCACCTTCGCCGCCAGCCACTTGGTGCAAGAGCTCAAGGCCAAATGGGCGGACGTGGACGAGATAGAGGCCTACCTGGACGCAGTGATGAAGGATGTGGTGGAAAACGCCGCGGACTTCCGCAAATCGGACGATGAGCAGCCTGCCATGTTCATGGGTGTGCCCATCCAGGTGGGCGGCAAGAACGAGGGCACGTTCCGCAAGTACATCGTCAACGTCCTGGTGGATCACCAGAAGCTGCAGGGCGCTCCCATTGTGGAGGAGAGTAACCCCACTCACCCCAATCTGGTGGGGCGCGTGGAGCACATGGCTCAATTCGGCGCTCTGGTCACCGACTTCACCATGATCAAGCCGGGTGCACTGCATCGCGCCAACGGGGGCTTCCTGGTGGTGGAGGCCCGCGAGCTTCTCACCAAGCCCTACGCCTACGATGCACTGAAGCGGACGCTGAAGACCTGCACCGTGAGTATCGAGGATCTGGCACAGCAGATGGGTTGGGGAGCCACCTCCACCCTGGAGCCGGAACCCATCCCCTTCGCGGCCAAGATCGTGATCATCGGCGAGCCTTTCATCTATTACCTCCTCTTCTCCCAGGACCCGGACTTCCAGGAGCTCTTCAAGGTCAAGGCCGACTTTGAGACCCTGGTGGAGCGCACCCCGCAGAATGAACAGCTGTACGCGCAGTTCGTGGCGCATATCTGCAGCGCGGAGAACCTCCCCCATTTCTCGCCTGACGCCGTGGCCAGGGTGGTGGAGCAGGCCAGCCGCTACGTGGACGACCAGCGCAAGCTCTCCGTGCGCTTCGTGGACTTGGCGGATCTGGTGCGGGAATCGGCCTTTTGGGCGCTGCACCGCAACGGCGACAAGGCCGATACCGTGGTCTCCGCCGCCGACGTGCAGACGGCCGTCGACGAGCACACCTATCGCGCCAACCGCCTGGAAGAGCGTATGCGCGAGGTGATCGCCGACGGCACCATCATGGTGGATACCGACGGCGCCGTGGTAGGGCAGATCAATGCCCTGTCCGTCTCCAGCACGGGCGACTATGCCTGGGGGCAGCCCAGCCGCGTGACGGCCACCACCCGTTTGGGCGACGGCCAGGTGCTCAATATCGAGCGCGAAGTGGAGATGAGCGGCCCCATTCACTCCAAGGGCGTGCTCATCCTGGCCGGGTATCTCGGCGCCAACTTCGCGGCCGACAAGCCCCTATCCATGAACGCCCGCCTGGTCTTTGAGCAGTCCTACGGAGGAATTGAGGGCGACAGCGCCTCCTCCACTGAGCTCTACGCGCTTCTCTCCTCGCTGTCCGGGCTTCCCATCCAGCAGAACTTCGCCGTGACCGGCTCCGTCAACCAGCGCGGCCAGGTACAGCCCATCGGTGGAGTCAACGAGAAGATCGAAGGCTTCTACGAGGTGTGCAAGGCCAAGGGCCTCTCCGGCAAGGAGGCCGTGCTCATCCCCCACACCAACCTGCCCAACCTCATGCTGAAGAAGGAAGTCCGCGACGCCATCGAGGCCGGCACCTTCCGCATCTATCCCGTGCAGACCATCAACGAGGGCATCACCCTGCTGACGGGAGTCCCCGCCGGTGAGCCGGACGACAAGGGCCTCTACCCCGAGGGCACTGTCAACCGGCGTGTCGCCGACCGCTTGGAGGAGCTGACCCGGAAGGCTATTGAGCTCAAACAGAGCACCGAGGCCTCCTCCCCCGCTAAGAAGAAGCCCTCCGCCAAGAAGGGACCGAAGCCGGCGCCGGAAGACGAGGAATAGGCGCACCGGCCGGATGGCTGAAGCCTGAAAGGGCGGGGGGCGGCCGGTCCGCTCGGACCGGCCGCCCCCCGCCTCTCGTCCCGCAGCCCTCAGGCGAGGTCCGGCGCCGCTATGCCTTCTCGATCCGAACCGCCACCAGCTTCATGGCCGGAACACCGGTCACCGCGTCCGCTTCCCCACCGAACAGCCACGCGGCTGGCGCTTCCGCGTAGTGCTGCGGCATGAACACCAGTCCTTCGGGTACAGAGTCACCCACTACCACCAGCGGCTCGATGCTGCCGTAGCGGCTGGTCACCTTGATCGTGTCACCATCGGCCAAGCCCAGCTTGGCCACATCCGCCGCGCTCATCTCCAGTCGTCCGCCGCCCACGAGCCCCGTCAGCCCCGTGGCCTGGCGCGTGCGCACCCCAGTCCCGAAGTGCTCGCGCTCGATCCCCGTGGTGAGCAGGAAGGGGAACTCACCACTGGCCGTCTCGCTGGGCTCCTGGTACTCAACCGGCGCCAACACCGCCTTGCCGCCTGGGAAACCCTCCGCGTACAACACCGGCGTACCGGCGTCTTCGCTCGAAAGGCACGGCCACTGCAGACCCTGCTCCTCCAGCCGCTCGTAGCTGAACCCGGCGTATTCGGGGATCACCTTGCCTATCTCAGCGAAGACGTCCTCGGCGGAAGCATAGGACCATCCCGCCCCCAAGGCGTTGGCCACGTCGCGGGTGATCATCCAGTCCGGCCGGGCGTCCCCGCGTGGCTCCAGGGCCCCGCGGATGCGCTGCACGCGCCGCTCCGTATTGGTGAAGGTGCCATCCCGCTCCACGATGGTGCAGGCCGGCAGCACCACGTCGGCGTACCGCGCCGTCTCCGAGAAGAAGAGGTCCTGCACCACTAGGAACTCTACTCCCTGCAGAGCCGATACCACCGCATCCCGATCGGGCTGGGAGGTGGAGAGATTCTCGCCCACCACGTAGAGCCCCTTGATCTCGCCGGCAGCGACGGCCTGCAGCATCTCATCCACTGTCTTGCCGGACTTCTTGTCGGCCACCTTGGCTCCCATGGCGGCCTCCACCGCCTTGACCCCGTCGGTGTCATCCAAGGCCCGGAAGCCGGGCAGGAAGTCGGGCAGGCAGCCCATGTCACAGGCGCCCTGAGCGTTGGCGCCCCCGGACAATGAGTTGACGCCCGTTCCCAGGCGGCCGATATTGCCCGTGAGCAACGCCAGATCCACCAGGGCCCGCACGATGGCCGCGCCTTTGGCCTGCTGCGTCACGCCCGCCGAGTAGACAATGCCGGCGGCGGCCGCCTGCGCATAGGCCTCAGCCGCGCTTTTCAGATCCGCTGCCTCCACCCCGGCGATGCCAGCGGCGGCCTCTGGAGTCAGATCCAAAGAGGACACCAGCTCGTCGTACCCTTCGGTGGACTGCGCCACGAAGTCCTTGTCCGCCAGACCTGTGTCCACAATGTGCCGCAGCATGCCCTTCAGCAGAGCGCCATCCGTGCCGGGCTTGACCGGGAGGTGGATGGAGGCACGCTTGGCCAGCGCCGTGCAGCGGGGATCCACCACGATGAGAGTCTTACCCTCCCGCAGCGCCTTGACTATGCGCAGGGCCAACACCGGATGCTCTTCCGTGGTGTTGGACCCCACCACCAGCAGGACGTCAGCCTTGTCCAGGTCGGCGATGGAGTTGGTCATGGCCGGATATCCCAGCATGGGGCGCAACGTGGCCAGCGCGGCCGCCTGGTTGAGGCGTGCGCCGCTGTCGATGTTGGCCGTTCCCAGGACCGTCCGCGCCAGCTTCTGCAGCAGGTAGTTCTCCTCGTTGGTGCACCGCGTGGAGGCGATGACACCCACGGCCTTGCCGCCGCCGGCCTTGGCCTTCTTGAGCCCCTCGGCCACCCGGGCCAGGGCGGTCTCCCAGTCCGCCGGCTTCAACAGGCCGTCCTCACCACGCACCAACGGGGCGGTGAGCCGCTCGTCCGAGTTCACATAGTCAATGCCGAAACGGCCCTTCACGCACAGATTGCCCTCGTTGACGCCCTGAGAGAAAGGCGCCTTGACCCGGACCACCTTGCCACGGAAGGTCTGCACCTCCATCTCGCAGCCCACAGCGCAGTAGCCGCAGGTGGTAATGGTCTTTTCTGTCTGCCAGTTGCGGGCAGCAAAGCGGCTGCGCTTCATATTGAGCGCGCCCACCGGGCAGGCGCTCACGCACTGACCACAGGAGACGCAATCCACGGCTTGCAGCGGCATGTTGTAGGGCGTGTCGATGATGGTGTCATAACCCCTGCTGCGAAAACCCCAGCAGCCGATGCCCATCACATCGCGGCAGATGCGCACGCACCGCCCGCACAGGATGCAGCGGTTGGGGTCTCGGGCGATGTTGGGGTGATCGTCGCGCGTGGGATACTCGTGTGGTGTCCAACCCCAAGGCGAGACCGCCACGCCGTACTCATACGCGTAGTCCTGCAACCGGCAATCCCCCGCCGCCTCGCATACCGGGCAGTCCAGAGGGTGGTTGGACAGCAGCAACTCGATCACGAACTTGCGCAGCCTCATGATCCGCTCGGTCCGCGTCTTCACGACCATGGCCTCGCCAGCCTTGAGGGCGCAGGAGGGCATGGGGGCACGTCCGCCTTCCACCTCCACCAAGCACAGCCGGCAGGCGCCGAAGGGCTCCAGACGCGGGTCATGGCACAAAGTGGGGATATCGATACCTACGCTGCGGGCGGCCTCCAGCACCGTGGTGCCGGCCGGGACCGTGACCTCCTGATCATCGATGGTCAGGGTAATGGTCTTCACTTCCGTCTCGGGAAGGGGCGCCATCACTTCCTCCTCACAGCGTTGAACCGGCACTTCTGATAGCAGGCACCACAGCGGATGCAGATGTCAGCATCTATGGAATGGGGAGATTTCTTCTCGCCGCTGATGGCCTGGACCGGGCAGGCCCGGGCGCAGGCGCGGCAGCCGGTGCAGGTTTCCGCGTCAATGTAGTAGGTGGTAAGAGCGGCACAGGCACCCGCCCGGCACCTGTGCTCGAAGATGTGCTCCTCGAATTCCTCCCGGAAATAGCGAAGCGCCGTCTTGACCGGGTTGGCGGCGGTTCCGCCCAGGGCACAGAGGGAGGCCGAGCCGATGTTCTCGCACAGGTCTTCCAGCAACGGGATGTCCTCGGCCCGTCCCTTACCTTCACAAATACGCTCCAGGATCTCCAGCATGCGCTTGGTGCCAATCCGGCAGGGAACGCACTTGCCGCAGCTCTCAGCCTGAGTGAAGTTGAGGAAGAACCGCGCCGTGTCCACGATGCAGTTGTCCTCGTCCAAGACCACCATGCCGCCGGAGCCCACGATGGCCCCCGTCTGGTTGAGGGCCTCGTAGTCCACCACCGTGTCCAGCAGCGATTCCGGCAGGCAACCGCCGGACGGCCCGCCCAGCTGCACAGCCTTGAAGGCACGCTTGTTCTTTGTGCCTCCGCCGATCTTGTAGATGACATCTCGCAGGGTGAGCCCCATGGGCACTTCAGCAAGGCCGGAGCGCTCGATCTTGCCCGTCAGGGCGAAGACCTTGGTGCCTTTGGATTTCTCAAAGCCGCGAGCGGCAAAAGCGTCCGCCCCGTTGGTGATGATCCACGCGATGCAGGCCAGCGTCTCCACATTGTTGATGTTTGTGGGTCGCCTCCACAGGCCGGATTCAGCCGGGAAGGGCGGCCGCAGGTTGGGCATGCCTCGCCGGCCCTCGATGGAGCCCATGAGCGCCGTCTCTTCCCCGCAGACGAAAGCGCCGGCACCTTCCTTGATCTTGATATGGAAGGAGAAGTCCGAGCCCATGATGTTGTCACCCAGCAGGTTGCGTTCCTCTGCCTGGGTCAGGGCGATCTTGAGGCGCTTGATGGCCAACGGATATTCGGCACGCACGTAGATGTAGCCTTCGCTGGCGCCGATGGCGTAACCACCAATGGCCATGCCTTCAAAGACGGCGTGCGGGTCACCCTCCAGCACCGAACGGTCCATGAACGCGCCCGGGTCCCCTTCGTCACCGTTGCAGATGAAGTACTTCTGGCCGTCCGGGGAGGTGGCACCGTGGGCGAAGCGCCACTTCATGCCCGTGGGGAAGCCGGCGCCGCCGCGACCACGAATACCGGAGGCCAGGATCTCCTCGATGACCTGCTCCTGCGTCATCCCGGAGAGGACCTTGTGTAGGCCCTTGTAGCCACCGGCATCCAGGTAGTCGTCTATGTCCTCCGGGTCGATCTTGCCGCAGTGCCGCAGCACCAAGCGGTCCTGATAGGCATAGAAGTCGTTATGGGAGGTGGGCTCGTCCTCCGAGAGCACGATCCACTTGTGGATGGGCTCGCCACCGATGATGTGCTCCTGGATGATCTTCTCCACCATGGCCGGCGTGACCTGGCCGTACGTGACGGTCTTGCGCTCTCCGTTCTGGCCGATGCTCACGTCCACCAGCACGTCCATGGCGCACATGCCGCGGCAACCGGTGCCGGTCAGTGACGAGCAGCTTCCGGAGCAGGTATCCTCCCGGGGCTTCACCACACCGTAGACTCCGGTGGCGGCCAGCCCCTTCTGGAAAGCCTCGAACACCTCATTGCCGCCTGCGGCGATGCCGCCGGTGCCCAAGCACACCCCGATCTCCACCGGGGGACTGACCTTGCGCGGCCGCCGGGTCTGAGGCTCGCGGATAATGTGCAACGTCTCCGCCATCTACTCCTCCTCCCCGCTGGCCTCTTGCGCTTCCGCCTTGCCGGCGCCGTTCCCGCTGCCCGCTTCCGCCGCCGAGAAATCCTTGAGGGCCCCAACGGCCTTGTCTGGGGTGAGCTTGCCGTAGGTCCGGTCGTTGATCATCATGACCGGCGCCATACCGCACGCCCCCAGGCACGCCACCGACTCCAGCGTGTACAACATGTCTTCCGTGTTCTCACCGTCCTGGATGCCCAAGTGTTTCTCCACCTCCAAGCTCACCAGCGGAGCACCGGACACGTGGCAGGCGGTACCGTGACAGATACGAACCACATTCCTGGCGCGCGGGATGAGACGGAACTGGGCGTAGAAGGTGGCGACACCGAAGATACTGCTGAGCGGCTCACCGATGCCCTGGGCAATGCGCACCATAGCTTCCTTGGGCAGGTAACCGTACGCGGCCTGCGTACCCTGAAGCAGCGGGATCAGAGACCCCTTGATACCCCGGTACTTCGAGAGAAGCTCGTCGACAGGCCCGTAGTCGAACGCGGCTTCCGTCGCGGGGCCAGCCGGACTCTCAGCAACCGTCATGGACCAACCTCCAACGTGTGCACAGCCCTATGCCAGTTCAGCATCAGACAACGAGAACAGGGTCTGGTTCCTGAAGGCACGTGTCAAACGCAACGTGCGCATCATATGAGGATCCAGCGCGTCCACAATAGCAGATGCGATGCCCAAAGAGGCGAGCATTGCAGCAAATACGCAGTTCAACGGGGAACGCAATTCGGCGGGAGCACCGTTGGACACGTTGGAGAGACCACAGGTGCTTCTGACTGGCGGGTCAAACAACTCCGCTAGACCGCGCAAGGTCTCCTGCACCGCCATGGCCTGCTGCTGACCCACGTCCACCGTCAACGGCAGAACGATGGGGTCCACGAAGATGCGGTCATTGGGAATGCCGGCCGCATTGGCGGCGCTCACCAGCTCGTAAGCCAAAGCCAGGCGCTCATCCGCGTCCGCGGGCACTCCCTCCGCCATGCACAAGCCCACCACCTCGCAGCCGTGGCGCGCCGCCAGGGGCAGGATTGCCTCCAGCCTGTCCGGCTGAAGAGAGAAGGAATTCACGATGGGCGTAGGCAACCCCAGTTCGGCGCAGGTCAGGATCCCGGCTTCCATTGCCGCGGCATTGGTGGTGTCCAGGCAGAGCTGCACGGGAGCAACTTCGGCCACGGTTCCCACCACAAAGCGCATCAGCTCTTCGCCACCCTTGCGTGCCGGCCCCAAGTTCACATCAAGAGCGTCGGCCCCGGCAGCAACCAGCGCCCGCGCCATCTCCTGAATGGGGCCCTTCCGGCGCTCCTTGATGGCAGGTCCCAGCCTGCGACTCATGATGTTGATGTTCTCGGCGATGATGAACACGGGTCTCCTCCATACTCAGTGCGCCATCAGCTTCGGCCTGATCGCAAGCGCACAGCCCGTCCGGCGCCCGGCAATCGCGGTCCACTGCTCAAGGCGCGTCAGTCTCCGGGTGCGCTCAGGCCACGAGCCCGCGCGAAGCCTGCCTCCGCCAAGTAGGAGCTGCGCACGAAAGGCCCGGCCTCAACCACCAGCCCCAGTGCCTCACCCCACTGCCGGTAGCCGGCAAAGACCTCCGGAGGCACATACTCTACAACCTCCAGGTGGTCCTTGCTGGGCCGCAGATACTGGCCGATGGTCACCACCTGCACTCCCGCCCCGCGCAGATCCTCCAGCAGCCGGTGCACCTGGGAGGCGTCCTCCCCCAAGCCAACCATGAACCCGCTCTTCACGACGCTTGCGCGCCGGCCGGCCGCCCGGCGCAGAACCTGCAGAGACCGGGCGTAGATAGCCTGCGGGCGCGCCAGAGCGTAGAACTCGGGGATGGTCTCCACGTTGTGGTTGAACACCTCCGGGCGGGCAGCCAGCACCACATCCACGGCGGCCGCCTCCCCTTGGAAGTCCGGCACGAGCACCTCCAAAGAGGCCTCCGGCAGCGCCCGGCGCACGGCCTGCATGCACGCCACGAAGTGCGAGGCGCCGCCGTCCGAGAGATCATCACGGGTCACAGAGGTGATCACTACGTGCCGCAGCCCCAGCGACACGGCCGCGTGGGCCACTCGGTGCGGCTCCTCCGGGTCGGGCGGGCCGGGGTGGCCGGGTGGCACAGCGCAGAAGCGGCAGTTGCGCGTGCAGTGGTCGCCCAGGATGAGAAAGGTGGCCGTACCCCGCTCAAAGCATTCACCGCGGTTAGGGCAGGCAGCACGCTCGCACACAGTGTGCAGACCATGGCCGCGCAGCAGGCGCGTCATGTCCGCCAGCGCTTCTGCGCGAGGCAGCTTCTTCTTGAGCCAGGGCGGCTTGCGCAAGGGGTCAGGCGTCATATCGCTGCCGCCTGGGCTGCCGCCTGCCGCCCCCGCATTCCATTCAACCGGCCACGTGCACAGACTCACCATGCACATCACGCGCCGCTTCCATCACAGCTTCGGCCATGGAGGGGTGCCCATGAACCACCTCGCCCAGTTGTCGAGCCGTGGCACCCAGTTGCATGGCGACCGCCACCTCATGGATCACGTCGGTGGCGTTGTGCCCCATGACCACGGCACCCAGCAACCTCCCACTATCGTGGTCCGCGATGATCTGCGCGTATCCCTGCTCCTCCCCCAGCGCCAGGGCCTTGCCCAAGGCGCCGTGCCGGAAGGTCCCGGTCACGGGTCGGTATCCTTCCTCCCGCGCCTCTTCTTCGCTCAAGCCCACCGCCGCCACCTCGGGGACACCGTAGACGCAGCGCGGAATCGCCCACGTAGTGCGCTCCCTCACCGCTCCGGTACAGTTCTCCGCCGCCACCATCCCCTCGTGAGAGGCCACGTGGGCCTGCATCAATCCCCCGTTCACATCGCCCACGGCGTAAATGCCGGGCACAGACGTTTCCAGCCGCTCGTTCACCATGACATAGCCGCGCTCGTCCATGCTGATGCCCGTAGCCTGCAGACCCAGACCCTCGGTGCAGGGTCGCCTGCCCACCGCCACCAGCATCTTCTCCGCCTCCAGCCGCCGCCCGCCTTCCAGCGTCACCACCACCCGCTCCGCCTCGGCCTCCACCACCGCCTCCAGCCGGGTCTTGGTGAGCACTTCCACGCCCGTCTTGCGCATGACGCCCTGCAGTTGCCGCGCCACCCGCACATCCTCCGTGGGCAGCAGCTGTGGCATCAGCTCTATCAGGGTCACACGGCACCCCAATTCTCCGAAAAGACCGGCGAACTCGCACCCGATGGCACCGCCTCCCAGGATCAGGATGGAACGGGGAATGGAGCCGATCTCCAAGGCGGAGGTGGAATCCAGGATCGAAGAGCGCGAGAAATCAAAGAATGGTGGCCGCATGGGCTCAGAACCAGTGGCGATGATGATTCGGTCCGCGTCCAGTTCGAGCGGTGGCTCGGGCGGCGCGGCAGGTGGACCCGCCGCGCTCTCCGCCGGCCTTACCTGCACGTGGCCGGGCCCGGTCACCAGCGCCGTCCCCGGGACCAGGGTCACGCCTGCCTTCTTGAGCAGCGTGTGCACGCCCTCCCGCAGTCGCGTGACCACCCGTGCCTTCCGCTCCTGCATGGCCGGCCAGTCTGGGACCACCTCGCCATGTACCGCGAACCCGAACTCCGCCCCACCGCGCGCCGCCGTTCCGAAGGCCGACGCACCGGCCAGCAATGTCTTGGTGGGGATGCAACCCCGATTGAGACAGGTACCTCCCAGCAGATCCCGCTCCACCACGGTGACCGCAGCCCCCCGGTGCGCAGCATGGATAGCGGCCACGTAGCCACCCGGCCCTCCGCCGATGACCACGACCCTGACGGCCGACTCAGCCATGTCCAACCTCCTCGCCTCTCCGGAAACAGAGGCTCATCCCAGGTCGCCCAGGCCCGCCATTTCGAGGATGCGTGGCACCAACGCCGCCTTCCCGGGAGCCATAATGTGAACACCGTCGCAAAGGCCCTCTTCCCGCAGCCGCCGGATATGACGCGCACAGATGCGCATGCCGGTCTCGACGGCGTCCTCCTTGGTCTCGCATACCATCTCATCCACCAGCTCATCCGGCACGTAGATGCCCGGCACGGCACGGTTCATGTAGCGTGCCATGCCGGCGCTGCTCAGCACCAACAGCCCGGCCAACACCCTGACCTTCGTTCCCGCCAGCAGCTCACGCACCCGCCGCATGAAGCGGGCGAAGGCCTCGAGATCGTACACGGCCTGGGTCTGGAAGAACTCGGCCCCCGCCTCCACCTTCTTGGCAAACTTGTAGAGCTGGGGCTCCAAGGGATCGGCATCAGGGGCCACCACCGCGCCCACGAAAAGATCGGTGGCACCTTGAAGCGCATTACCGACCCAATCCACCCCGGAGTTCAGCTTTCGCACGCATTGGATCAGGTGAACGGAATCGAAGTCGTAAACAGGCTTGGCTTCCTTGTGATCCCCCACCCAGGGATGGTCCCCGGTGAGGCACAGCACGTTGCGCACTCCCAGCAGGTGGGCCGACAGCAGGTCATTCTGCAGGGCCAACCGGTTGCGGTCTCGGCAGGAGAGCTGGAAGACGGGCTCGCCCCCCCGCGCCACCACCTCGTGCGAAACGGCCAGCGAGCCCATGCGCATGACGGCACTCTGGTTGTCCGTCACGTTGATGGCATGCACATGCCGCTTCAGCCGGTCGATGTCGCCCAGCACACCGCGCACGTCGGTGCCCTTGGGGGGGCCCACCTCGGAGGTGACCACGAAGCTCCCGGCCCTGCAGGCCTCCCGGAAGGAGCTCACGAGCCGCTTCCTTCGTCACTGCCCTCATCCGCCCCCGGCAGCGTGCAGGCCGAAGTGCGGGTGTGTACCCGCCGGCTTTCCTCGCTCCGTTCCGGCCGCCATTGCGCCCGCCCCGGCCTCCGCGCCTGATCCCACCGCTTCGGGGGATGAATGACCTTCAGATCATCCAGGCGCCCCTGCTGCTTGAGTCGCTCGTAGACCATGGTCCAGGCACAGGGCTTGTTGGGGTTGACCTCACACATGCCGTGATCCGTCCCCCCACACGGCCCATTGAGGAGGCCTTTGCTGCAGCGGGCCACCGGGCACACGCCACCGAAGCGGTCAATGACACACTCGCCGCACAGCGAGCACTTCTCCTCGTAATCCAGACGGCGCAAGGAGTTGCCCAGGAAGAGCGAATCGGTGCCGGCCACAATGCGCGCCGTGGTAGCATCCCGCAGCGACTGCGCACCCGCACCACAGGACAGCACCAGGAAGACGTCCGTCCTTTCCACCGCCTCCTTGTGCAGCCGCAGCAGCCGCTTCAGGTCCAGCTCCTGGCAGACAGAGTGGGCCACGTCCGTCCCCACCACCTCTTTGCCCTCCGCCTCCAGACGCCGCTTCATATCCAGCACCTGGGGTGCACCGCCTGTTTCGGTGGCCGTGGCGCACTCACCGCAACCCACGATGAACACGCGGCGGCTGCCCTCCAGCATGCGCAGGATGTCCGCAAAGTCCTTCTGCTTGGCAATGATCACGCCGCTCTCCCGCCTCCACCTACATTGTGCTGCGCAAGAAACGAGGGATGTCGGCAGCCTCACGCGGCCCCACCGTCACCTGCCACTCTCCACCCAGTTCCTCCTCCAGCTCGCCCGAGATCTGAGCCACGTATCCGGGGATGAGCAACCGCCGGTGACTGACCTTCTCCGCTACTCCCGATGTCCTCACGAAAGGAGCGATGGCCTCGGGGACAAACTTCCCCGCCGCCCACGCCGTGAGCACGGACTGGCCCTCCACGTCCATGACCAGCAGCCAGGCGGGTACTCGGCCGTTCTCCACCTCGCCCGCCACCGTGAAATACGTCAGGGAGAAGTTGGTGGTGAGGAGCACCGGGCTGTCCGGCCCCGGATCGTTCAGAGGGTACACGCCGGCGTCCACCTGCATGGGCCGCTGTGGATCAGTGTACAGATTCTGACTGAGCACCAGCAGGGGCAGGAGCTGTGCCGGATCGAGCGTTTCCAGAATGATGACCGCCGCGTACTTGGCGATGAAGAAGGAGGCGTACAGTGTGCCCAGCAGAGGGTCCACCGCCAGCGACTCCCCCCCGCCTATGCTCATCGTGCCGGCCGCCGCTCCGCGGGCGCGGGCCAGATGCCAGGGTTGGGCCAGGGTGGGAAAGCCCAACGACTTGCTGCGCTGCTTGACGGCCGCCCGCCGGATGAACGTGTGATCGCGCAGAGCTTCCTGCAGGGTGGCGGGCGACGTGTCCAGCACCAGATCCTTGAGGCCCAGAGCCACGGCCTGCGTCGCCAACGCCGCCACCGCCTCCACACCCCCGGCCCGCAGCACCAAGGGCAGATTAAGATCTAGGGCCACAGCCGCCATCCCGGGCAGGCTCTCGGCGTCAGCCGCACACAGCAAGGGCCGCGCCGCGGCCAGCGGCGCGGCGGCCGCGCGCAACACGGTGGGATCGCTCGACAGCAGAAGGAGCGGTGCCCCGGTGACCTGGTGTGCCTGCATCGCCCGTGCCGCCAGCAGCTCCGCATGGTCAGAGGCCAGCGCCAGCCCTCCTGGACGCAGCGTCTGTCCCACTCGGTCAAAGGCCATATCCCGGAAGGCAACCAGCGCCCTGCTGAATTCCTGATCTGTCACCTCTTCGCCCAGACGCACGGCCAGGAGAGGGGCGTGCTCGAAACGACGCTCGTGGCGATACATCACCGTTTCCTCGCCCACGGTGACCGCCCGCTCCCCCGTGCCCAGCGTCAACCGTCGCACCGGCGGCGCCGCTGCTTCGCCCAGTTCGGCCGCAATCTCCTCGGCCACGTGCGGGCACTTCTCCAACTCCACCTTGCCTGCGGCCAACTGCATGGCGAAGGCCATGCACGTGGGGAAACCACAATCCTTGCAGTTCGTCTTCGGCAACAGCTTATAGACCTGTAGCCCGCTTAAGGCCACCCCAGTGCTCCTTTCGGCGTGTGGGCGAGGATCGCGGCCGAAGCCGCCCCCTAGAACAGCGCATCCATGGTCAAGGCGGGGTGCCCGGCCTCCATGAGAAAGGCCATCACCTCTTCCTCCTCGACCGCATCTTCCTCCGTGGCAATTCTGTCACAAAGATCGGGGTAACCGGCATCCTGCGCCGCCTGCTCGATCACCGAACGCAACTCCTCTTTCAAGCGGCGCGGCATCCAGACCAAGCGGGCCACACCACCTTCGGCCGAGATGAACTTCTTGGACCCCACATACAGTCGCGAGTGCCCGATGAAGCCCGGTGTCTGCACACCGCCCCCCACCAGACCGGCCAGCGTGGAGAACTTCATGCCGGAGGGAGTCATCCCCGGATGGTCCCGGTCAACGGTCATGACACCGTTGCACATGGGCAGCACACCGCTCACCGCCTCAAAGCAGCCGCAGGCGGTCATGGGGTCCTCCAGAATGGAGTAGAGATTGATGCGCTGGATGGCCCCATGGGAGGCGTCGCGCACAAAGCTGTTGATACCGTCGTATTGGCCCCGATTCGGATCCACGGCCGCACCCTTGCCCACAGGCCGGTTGGGCCCCGTGGGGTCGATCTGGAAGGCGGCCTTGCCGTCCAGCCAGTTGTAGGCTCCACAGAGCCCGGAACGCTCCGGCGTGATGATGCATACGTGATCCGGTGCGAAGCTCTGGCAGAGGGTGCAGGAGTAGAAGACGTCGACGCTCTCGTCGGTCAACGCACCGATGCGCTCGTCGCGCTCGCGATACACGGCGCGCGCCCGCTCCACCAGCCGCTCCACGTCCTCCGACAGGGAGAAGACCGTCACCTGTGCTTTCTCCACGATCTCCCCGAAGTCGGCGTGGAGTCGCGCGTGGACAATGCGGCCCAGATGCTCCAGTCGGAAACCGGCCGCAGCCGCCCGGCCGCTCAGTCGCAACCAGACGATGTCCCGTTGACCCACGTGCAGCAGCCCCTCGGCTTCGTTGAGGAAGTGGTGCAGCTGGCGCTCCAAGATGGGTTCGAAATCCTTCTGCATCTTGCGTCCCGACACCTCCACCAGAACGCCCAGTGGGATGGTGCCGCCCTGAGGCACGCTGTCCACCTCCGGTCCCACCACCGTCACCCGTCCGTCCACCACGGACTGGGAGGGCGCGGACAGCAGCAGCTCCACCCCCGGTGCCTGCGGGCCCGCCATCTCCACCCGCAGGTCCTCCCGGCGGATGCGCTCACCGGCAAAGGCCGCACCGTAGGCCACGGGGACCGGCACCTCTGTGACTCGGATCTTGAGCCCCCGCGTCTCTATGGCTCTGGAAACGATGGAGCAATGCGGCACCCGCGACACCACCTGCTCATAGGTGCAGATGCCACCGGGCAGGATGGAAGGGATGTCGCTGTCGCTGATGGTGGGGAAGCCGAAATTGAGTGCGCCGGCCGCCGCCGCGAACTGAGCGTCCTGCACCCGACCCAGCGCCATGATGAAGGCGAAGACCCGGTCGCGAGTGTAGTCCAGCACGCGCGCCGCCTGCCCCGGCGTCAGCCCCCCAAAGGCCATGGCCACCCGGACGGCGAAGCCCAGCGAGTAGATGTGGGAGGAGACATCCCGGCCGAAGGGCACCAACCGCGTCTCCCACCCCAACTGCACCCCTGCCGCCTGCAGTTGCTCGGCGAAGGTGGTAGCAGCCGGATACCCAGGAGGCACCGCCGCTCCTGCGCCGCCCGGCAGCGAAGAAGCGCCACGCTGCGCCGCGAGTCCAGGATCAAGGACGGTCTCCCCCGCCATGAACACGTAAAGAGACTTCTCCTGCATCTCTCGCGCCAGCGCGGCCGCCGCCTCCGGCGAGGGGGCGGCCCCTGTCACGGCCGCGAACCCCGGAGCCGACCCGTCCACGAACTCCACGCCACGTGCCCGCATGATCACGTCATCGGCCGCGCCCAGCCACAGGCCGTCAACCGGCGCCGGCCCCACGCCCAGGTAGCGAAGTGCCTCGACCACCTCCATCAGCCAGATCGCCGCCATGCCGGCGTCAAGCGTGTCACCCAGGTAGGGCAGCCACAGGGCATCCGCCGGAGGCGAGGGGATCATGCGCTCCGCCTCATCCAGGATCCAGACCGCGTCTTCCAGCGTCTGCACGGCACGGCCCGTCACAGCGTAGATGACGGGGAGGAAATACGCGGTGTTGGGGAACTCGAGCGGCGTGGAAGCCTCGTGCTGCTCCAAAGCCGTGCCCAGCCGCTCCCGAGCCAGATCCAGAAACGCCCGCGCGCCCCGGGCCGCCCCGCCGGCGATGACCTCCCGCACCCCTCCACCCGAGTCCGCCGTCACCCCGCCCTCCTCGCCGCCATGTCGAACAGCACCCTCTCTGTCTCCACGTCGAGCCCCAGGGTCACGCGCTTGGCCTCGATAGCGGCCGACGCCCGCTCCAGGATGTCCTGCCAGGCGGAGATGAACTCCAGTTGCCCGCCGTAGGCCTCCTCCCAGCCGGCAGCGAGGAGGTGGGTGACCTCAGCGGATGCCCCCACCGGCGAGGAGACCCCTCCGAAGATCACGTGCACACCGCTGCCGGCGAAGTAGGTGGCAATGGCCACCGCCTTCTCACAGTAGTACTCAGGCGAGATGCCCACGGCGGGAAGATGGCTGATGTCGTCTCCCAAGCCGCCCGTCCGCACCATGTCTGACAGCAGGGTGAGGATGCGGGAATTGTCAACGCAACTGCCCATGTGCAGCACGGGGGGCATGCCCACCGTCTCGCACACCTCGGCCAGCCCGGGACCGGCCTGCGCAAACACCTCCGGCCGTAAGAAACCGTGTTTGCCGGCAGCATGCGCGGCGCACCCCGTGACCACCACCAGCACATCGCTCCGTATCAGCCCGGCCACCAGCCGCACAATCCCCTCATCCTGAGTGGTACGGGCGTTGTTACATCCCACGATGGCGGCGACCCCGCGGATGCGTCCATTCACGATGTTGGCGTTCAGCGGACGCAACCCCTCGCGGAAGCGGCCTCCCAACATGCGGCGGATGTACTCGTGGGAGAACCCGGCCACCACCGGTTCCTTGTGCGAGGGAATGTGAACGGCGCCCCGGCTGGCGTAGTTGGTGATGGCGGCCCGGACCAAGGCGCGGGCGGTCTCCCCGGCTTCCTTCTCCCGGAACTCCACGTGTTCCACGCCCTCCATGCGCGCTTTGGCCGAGGTTGTGACCAGCCTGGTGTGGAAGCGCCGGGCAATGTCGGCCAAACCCTGGAAGAAGCACTGCACGTCCACCACCATGAGTTCCACCGCCCCCGTCAGGAGCGCCAGTTCCTGATGCAGCATGTTCCCAGCCGGGGGGACACCCCGACGCATCCAGACCTCATTGGCGGTGCAGCAGATACCGGCCAGGTTGATACCGGCGGCCCCCACCGCCCGCGCCGCCGCTACAGCTTCCGGTTCCTGCGCCGCATCAACTATCTGCTCCGACAGCGTGGGCTCATGGCCGTGGATGATGATGTTGATCTCGTCGGCGCGCAGCACTCCCAGGTTGGCTTCGGAGACCAGTGGCTGAGGGGTGCCGAAAAGGACGTCCGAGATATCAGTGGCCAACATGGAACCACCCCAGCCATCAGCCAGGCACATGCGTACCGCCTGTTCCAGCAGGTGGGCGGGGTCTTGGTCCACCCCGGCGTGGGTGCGATGCATGGCTTCCACCACTTCGCGGTCAAATCCCCGCGGCACCACACCCGCCTTCTGCCACAACTCCCGGCGCCGAGCCGGAGCGCGGCCCACCAGCGTCTGCGTCCCCTCCTGCCGGCCGAATTCGTGCAGAGCCGCCAGTGCCACCTGCTCGGCCACTTCCGCATTGCCCAAGCCCTCATGAGCCACGCCCAGCTCCGCCGCCACGCGGCGCAGCTTCTCCGGGTCCTTGATCCGGTAGTCCGCCAGTTGCCCGCGACCCAGCGCCAGCAGGGTGAGAGCCAGACCCCGTCCGTGATCGGCGTGAGCCGACGCGCCGCCGGCGCAGGAGCGCAGGAAGTTGCGCGCCGCCACCGTGGCCAGGCTGGCGCCGCACACTCCCTGCTTGCTTTCAGCCTCGGGGCCGGCGAAGCGGCAGGGCCCCATGAAGCAAATGCGGCAGCAGGCGCCGCCGGCCCCAATAGGACAGGGCCGGGAGGCGGCGGCCCGGGAGAACATGGTGCCGGCCCCCAACTCCTGGGCGCGCTCCAGCATCTCCTGAGCCGCCGGATCAATGCTCCCGGGGCCGCATGGCTCCCGGTCGGCGGCTTCCAGCGGCCGACCGGCATCCACCCCGTGGGTCACGTCCGGCTAAGGCTGTCGAAGGCCGTGCGCAGCAGCTGGACGGACCGCGGGTGACGAAGCGCTAGGATATCCGCCCCCGCCAAGGCGAGGGTCAAGCCCGTGACGGCTTCCCATAGCACACCGCGTGTCAAGCGATCGC
This sequence comes from Gaiellales bacterium, assembly GCA_012719395.1. Lineage (GTDB taxonomy): Bacteria > Actinomycetota > Thermoleophilia > RBG-16-64-13 > RBG-16-64-13 > JAAYAL01. The sequence continues at coordinate 54,916 of JAAYAL010000077.1, forward strand.
CCGCGCCGGGAAGCTCCGCTTCCCCGGCGCGGCTCTCCTTGGTCTTCCAGCTCTCCCCGCCCACCAGAGCGATGATAGGGACCTGCATCTTCTGATCATTCTGCGTGAGTGCCGCCAGCCGGATACGCTCGAAGACCGTGTACGAGTATTCCAGGCCGTAGCCCAATGCACCGGTGGTGGGATCCATGATGATGGCGGATTCCTCCAGCCCCAGCCTGCTCAGCAGTACGTTGAGCTGTTTGGCCAGATTCACATCGATAGGGGACGAGGCGATCACGCCCTGCCCGTAGCCCAACGCCGCGGCACCCAGCGCCCGATGGTTGACCTCCTCTGCCATACCCAGGAAGCAGTGTTTCCCGGAAAGCGCAGCCGCCACGGCCTTGCCCACCTCGGCATCGCGCTCCGGCTCCCCCGGTCCCAGAATGACCGCCGGAATGCCGGTAGCCTCCACCACTGCCGCCGCCACACCCGCCGTCTCTGCCGTCGCCTTGGCGTCACCCTTTGCTCCGCCACCCATCAAGCGGAGCACCAGCATCTCGGCCCCCAGTGTCACGGCCTTCTCGGCCCACGCCACAGGATCATGCCAGACAGCGCCGTAGATGTCGGCCAGCGGTTGCGGCCAGTCTTCCGGAGCCGTGTCCCACACCTCAAGGGCCATGCGCGGCAGGAAGGGAACCTCTCCCTCGAACCTGTGGAAGGCGAGAGCAGTCTGGCCACCCACCGGCAACCCACCTATGTCAACCCGCGCGATGCGACCCTTTGCCGGCTCGCTCAGGGACGAAAGCACCACTTGCTCACCCTCCTCCGGACGCCCCCAGGCACCGAAACCTCTCGAGGAACACCCTGTCCTATTCTCCCAGATTCTCTATCGCGTCATCTCCGCCGCGGCCACGGCATTGCGCGCCAGCATCACGTTGGTCACTGCTCCCACTCCGCCCGGCACCGGAGTGAGGGCACCGGCCACCTCGGCCACCTCGGCGAAGGCCACGTCGCCCACCGTGACCCTCCTACTCCCATCCAAGAGCCCGCCACACGCCGGGCAGACCTGCGTCACATCCGCGGGCTCCGCGACCAAACCGGGGACCCTGCGGCCGCAACCGGCGCATTCCACCACCTCGTTGATTCCCACATCTATCACCGTCGCGCCCGGTTTCACGTGCTCGGCCCGGATGAGTTCTGCCACCCCTATGGCCGCCACCAGGTAGTCGGCTTCGCGGCATATCTCCACCAGCACTCCCGCGCGCGCGCTGTGCGAATGGCAGACCGTCAGGGTGGCATGCCGGTTCAACACCATGGCCGCCAGCGGTCGGCCCACCGACGGCGAGCGCCCCACGATCACCACGTGCGCCCCGGCAAAGCCCTCCGCCGCCGGGACGCCCTGCTCCGCCAGGCGGCGCTCCATCAGTTCCAGGCAGGCGGCGGGCGTGGCCGGAGGCCAGGCCCGCCGCCCTCCGAACAGGCGTCCCAGATTTGCCGGATTGAGGCAGTCGATATCCTTGTGGGGCAAGATGCGCTCCGCCAGTGACGCCTCCTCCAAGTGGGGAGGGAGGGGACGCAGCAGCAGGATGCCCGACACCCCTTCGTCCACGTTCAGCGACTGCAAGGCCTCCTCCACCTCCTCCCTGCCGGCCGTGGAGGGAAGATCAACCGCCCGGGAACGCAGACCCAGGCCGGAGCAAGTCTTCGCCACCGCGCCTCGGTACATGCGTGCACCGAAGTCGTCGCCCACCCGCAAGGTTCCGATACCGGCGGAACCGCCGGCCGCGTTCAAGGCACCCACACGCTCCCGCAGAAGCCGCCGCAGCTCCTCCGCCACTCTGCGCCCATCGATGATCTGTGCGGTCATTTCGCCGCCTCCTACTCTTACCGTCGGCCCTGCTCAGAGACGCGACATGGTGTGGGCCAAGGCTTTCTCACGTAGACCCGCCGCCCGCTGCACCAGACCGTCCGCTTCCGCCTTGGCCTGCGCGGCGAAATCGCGGTCCTTCAAGTAACCCACATTGATATCCACATTGAGCGCTGCCCCCCGAGCGGCGGCTTCGGCCAAGACGGCGCCCACCCCTGCATCGCTCACGGCAGACGCGTTGCCGATCTCCGCCGCGATGACGCTGAGCTCACACACCACTACCGCCCGCCGGCAGATCCGCAGCGGTGTCTCGGTGGCCGCGACCAGAGCCTGCTGCATGGCGCCCTCTCTTGCCATCCGCTGCTCCTCCTCGGCCTTGGGCATCTTCGCGGCCTGGGAGAAGGCGTCATAGGCCTCAGCATCGCGCTGCACAAGCTCCTGCAACTCCCCCCTGGCCTCATCCGCCCGCGCGCGCAGTTCCATGGCTTGCTGGTGCGCCTCCGCGTACTTGGGCGATCCCACGGTCAGGCTGGCCACCATGCTCACCAGTGCCGCCCCGATAGCGGCACCCAGTGCCGACGCGCTACCCCCACCAGGCGTGGGCGCGGAGCCGGCCAGGAGGTCCAGGAACTCGCGTAGCGGCCTCTCCAAGAACTGGGGTGCTTCAGGAGACTGGTTCGACACTGCTGATCCCTCCATGGGCATGCTCCTCTGTCGACAGATACGCATCCACCAGGCGACGCACCGCCTTCAGCGCCGGGCTATCGCCCGCCAGGGCAAACACGGTCTGTCCCTCCGCGTCTCCCACCACCAGCGTCTCATCATAGGGTATGGAGGCCAAGACCACCGGGGACAAAGCTGCCGACGCACCCCCAACCACATCGCCGACGGCCTCTTCCCCGCTGCCCGCGGCCGCGGGCAGCGGGCGCGCTCCGTTGGTGACACAAATGGCCCGCCGGGGAAGCACGTCCACCTCTCGCGCCAGTTCCAGGATCCTGCCCGCCGCCTGGCGGGCCCGCCGAGAGCCGTCGTCCAGCACGAAAAGCACATCCACGGTGCGGCACAGACGGCGGCTGAGGTGCTCCAAACCCGCCTCGTTGTCCACCACGACGCATTGGTACCCCGCCGCCACGGACTGCAGGTACTCGCGCAGGAGACTGTTGGCGTAACAGTAGCAGCCTGGTCCCTCCGGCCGCCCCATGACCAGCAGGTCCATGCCCTGCCCCTCAGCCACCGCCTCCTGCATGCGGTACTCCACCCAGCTCCGAGCATCCCACCCCGCCGGACGCTCCCTTTCCGCTTGGGGCCCGCTGAAGGTCCGCTCGCGCAGAGCCCCCACCGTCAACTGCGCCTCCAACCCCAAGAGTTGGCCCAGGTTGCTGTTGGGATCGGCGTCGACGGCAAGGACGGGAGCCACACCACATTCGAGCAGCGCCCGCACCAAGAGAGCCGCAAATGTGGTCTTCCCCACGCCGCCCTTGCCGGCCACCGCCAGCGTCATCCCCGCATGCAGGCCGTCGTGAGCCTTGGGTGGAAGGGCAGGATGCGCCCCGGTCTCCCTTTCGCCCGTGCGGGATGGGTTCATCGACCACCTCTCGCCTGGGAAAGCCGGGCGAGAGTGCGCTCCATCTCCGGGAAGAGCGTCATATCGGTGTGCGGCAGGAAGTTGGCCGCCATGTAGTGGTCCACGAAACGAGAGTTGTCGCTCAGTTCCACGTTGGTCATCATGAGCGCCACCTGGTGGGCGGCCTTCAGCATGTCGATGGAGAAGGAGCCCAGCGCGGCCCCCAGCAGCGACCCATTGCCCACAAAGAAGAAGCGCTCCCGAGGCAACTCGGGGAACAGGCCCAGCGCGATAGCCTGCTCCAAGCGCAGATAACGACCGAAGCCACCGGCGATGTAGATCTGTTCCAGATCGTTCCACGACAGCGCCACGCTATCCAGCAGGGTCTGCACTCCGGCAAAGATGGCCGCCTTGGCCCGCACCACGTTGTCAACGTCTGTTTCGTTGATCACGATGTCCTGGCCGGTGCCGGAAAGCGCCGCTTCCACCAGCACGAACTCAGCCGCACCGCCTTCCCGGCGCAGCCGGGGTGTGCTCACATCAGGGTTGAGGCGGCCGTTCTGCAAGAGCAACCCCGTGCGCAGCATCTCCGCCACGCAATCTATAATGCCTGAGCCACAGATGCCCACCGGCGGCCGATCCTGCACCGTCATGAGAGAAGGCTCGAAGGTCAGAGGGTCGATACGCACGGTCTCGATGGCCCCCGCCGTGGCCCGCATGCCGTGACGCAGGCCTCCGCCCTCAAACGCCGGCCCGGCTGAACACGAGGCCGCCAACAGCCACTCGCGGTTGCCAACCACGGCCTCGCCGTTAGTGCCTATGTCCAGATACAGGGTGATCTTCTCCGTCTCCGACATCCCTGAGCCTACGATTCCCGAGACGATGTCCCCTCCCACGTAGCTGGCCACGGTGGGAAAGGTGTAGACATGCACGTGACGCCCCACCTGGATGCCGTCACCCAGGTTCACAGCCCGCACCGGGGGGATGAAGTCGGCGGGAGGCACGTAGGGCTGCAGGCGCAGGTACTTGGGATCGATGCCCACCAGCAGGCACGTCATGGTGGTGTTCCCGGCGGCCATGATATGGCTGATCCTGGTCCGGTCGATGCCCGCCTGCTCCACCAGTTCCCCCAAGACGCCGTTGATGGTGTCCACCACCGCCTGCTGCAACTGCTCGCGCCGTTGGACGCCCTGGGAAAAGACGATGCGACTGATGACATCCTCGCCGTATTTGATCTGCTGGTTGTAGGCGGAGACCTCGGCAATGACCTGGTGTGCGTTGAGATCCAGCAACTGTCCCCACACGGTGGTGGTGCCGATATCCAGGGCCAAGGCATACGCCTTGTCCGTGTGCCTGCCCGACTCCACGTTGATCACCTTGTAGCCATAGGGAGTGTTGACCACGGTGGCCGTGACCACCCAGTCCTCGTGGCGCAGCACGGCAGGCATGTTGCGGATCCAGATGGAATCGACCGAGACCCCGGTGAGGCCGTACTGGCTTTCCAAGCCTTTCTTGAAGCGCGCCAAATCGTTGAGGTTGTCCCCGGCGCACGGCGGGCAGAGCTCCATGCAGAACAGCTTGACAACCGCGACCCGCCCTCCCCCGAAGGAGAGGTCCTCCAAACGGCGACTGGCCATGAGCGCCTCGCCCGTGACGGCTACGGTATCGCTGAGCCGGCATTCACCCAAGCGCGACGCCTCAGGGATCTCCACCTCCACATCGGACAGCACGCGCGTGCGGCAAGCCAGGCGCCACCCCTGGGCCCATTCCTCCCGGGTGAGGGCGGCGGTGGGCTCGGAATCCACCTCCCCCGCCAGAACCTTGATACGGCAGCGGCCGCAGACGGCGGATCCTCCGCACGGCGCCACAATGTCCACCCCGGCCTCCAAGGCCGCCCGCAGCACAGTCTCTCCGTGGGCCACCGGGCCCACCTCCCTGGAGCCCGGCTGAATGACGATGGTATGCACTGCCTTCTCCGCCGCCATCAGAACAGACCCACTATCTCTCCGTTCACCAGATCTATGCGCGCGGCACCCGGCCGCTTGGGCAGGCCGGGCATGGTCGTCATCTTCCCACAGACCGGAACCACCATGCCTGCTCCCGCCGAGAGCCGTGCCTCCCTCACCACCAGGCGCCAGCCCTTGGGTCGGCCACGCAGCATGGCGTCATCTGAGAGAGAGGCCTGCGTCTTCGCCATGCAGACGGGCAGGCCACCGTAGCCGTGCGCGCTGAATCGATCCAGCGCCCGCTCCGCCCGAGAGTAGAAATCCACGCCGTCGGCCCCGTATATCTTGGTGGATATCAGCTCTATCTTCTCTTTCAGCCCCAGGTCCAGTTCGTAGAGGGGGCTGAGACGGGAGGGGCCCGCCTCGGCACAGCAGCGCACCACCTCCGATGCCAGGTCTACGGCGCCTTCCCCCCCCCGCGACCACACGTGACACCGCACTACCGGCAGCCGCCACGCGGCCACCTCCCGCTCCACCAGCTGCAGCTCCTCCTCCGTATCGCCGGAAAAGACGTTCAGAGCCACCACAACCGGCATACCGAAAAGGGCCATGTTCTCGCAGTGCTTCTGCAGGTTGGCCATCCCGCGGCCCACCGCCGCCGCATCCGGCTCACCCAGTTCGGGCAGCGGCACGCCTCCGTGCATCTTCAGCGCCCGCACCGTGGCCACCATCACCACGCACGCGGGGACCAGGTCGGCGTAGCGGCATTTGATGTCGAAGAACTTCTCCGCTCCCAGATCCGCCCCGAAGCCGGCCTCGGTCACACAGTAGTCCGCAAGCTTCAGCCCCATCTTGGTGGCCTGTATCGAGTTGCAGCCGTGGGCGATGTTGGCAAACGGCCCGCCGTGGATGATGGCCGGCGTGTTCTCCACCGTCTGCACCAGATTGGGCATGATGGCGTGCTTCAGCAGCGCCGCCATGGCGCCGGACGCCCGGATGTCCTTGGCCGTCACCGGCTTCCCAAAACGGCTCCAGCCCAGGAAGACGCGGTCCAGCCGGGCTTTGAGGTCCGACAGGTTGGTGGCCAAACACAGGATGGCCATGACCTCGGAGGCGGCGGTTATGTCGAAACGGGTCACACGCTCGACGCCCTCCCCCTTCTGGCCGATGGTCACAACGCGCAGCGAACGGTCATTCATGTCCATAACACGCGGCCAGGCGATGAGGTCCGGCTCCACCTCCAGCTCGTTACCCTGAAAGAGATGGTTGTCCAGCATGGCGGAGCACAGGTTGTGGGCCGCCGTGACAGCGTGGAGGTCTCCAGTGAAGTGAAGGTTGATGTCCTCCATGGGCACCACCTGTGAGTAGCCGCCGCCGGCTGCTCCGCCCTTAATGCCGAAGGCCGGGCCCAGCGACGGTTCGCGCAGCGTGGTCACCACCCGCTTCCCCAAGCGGGCCAGCCCCATGGACAAGCCAATGTTGATGGTGGTCTTTCCCTCGCCGGCCGGAGTAGGGGTGATCGCGGTGCACAGGATGAGCTTGCCGCAGGGTTGGCCGCGCCGCGACTCCAACACCTCGAGGTGCACCTTGGCCTTGTCGTGGCCATAGAGATCGATCTCCCCCTCAGCCAAGCCCAGCTGCGCCGCTATCTCCGTGACCGGCAGGAGCGATGCCGCCTGTGCGATCTCCAGATCAGTCTTCACGCGCGCTACTCCCCTTCACCCAATTCCGCCGCGGCGCGGGCTCCGGCACGCGCCGCGGCCATAACCATCCCCAGGGGCCGTCGCAGAGCGCGAGCCGCCGCCGCGGCTGATTCGTATTCGGGCGACACGGTGGTGACCTCTCCCTTCCAGCGGCCCACCTTGACCTTCACGGCGACCCCTTCCACCTCCACCTCCACCCACGACCGCTCCAAGCAGTGGCGTTCCACCCGCCGCCGCCTCACGCCGAAGGTGCTCGACCCCCGGAACAACACCTCCACCAGCCGTGCCTCCAGCTCTTCCGGCACCAGAGCCGCCACTTCCACACCGGGCCGGTTCTTCTTCATCTGCACCGGCCGCAGCCACACATCAGTGGCTCCACTTGTCAACAACTCCTCCTGCAGGTGGCCGAGCTCCTCGCCGGTCATGTCGTCCACGGCCGCCTCCAGCAACAGCACGCCCTCCGCCCCGAGGCCCCACCACGGTGGGAAGGAGACGGACGGCACGCCTTTGCCCAGGATCACCCTCACCAGATTCGGCCGCCCGGAGCCCAGCTTGCGGTGCCCGGCACCGTAACCCACATGTCGCGGTTGCATGGGCGGCAGTTCTCCCCAGCCCGTCGCCAGCTCGGAGGCCAGCAGGGCTCCGGTGGGAGTGGTGAGCTCCGACGCCTCCGGCCCACCGCTCACGGGCAGGTGGCGACACAACGCCAGCGTGGCGGGAGCCGGCACTGCCAGGCGCCCGTGCGCCGTCTCTACAAAACCACTTCCCAAAGGCAGCGGGGCACTGACCACACTGGGCCCGCCGAGCGCCTCCCACAGCACGAACACCCCCACCACGTCCACCAGAGTGTCCACGGCCCCCAGTTCGTGGAAGTGCACCTCCTCCACCGGAATGCCGTGCACTTCCGCTTCCACCTTCGCCAGTCGCTCCACCGCCGCGACCGCCCTCCGCCGCACCATTTCCGACAGCGGCGCCGCCGAGACCAAGCGGGCCAGCTCCGCCGGCCCCCTGAAGGGCTGCCCCGCGGCAGGGTGCACCTCCACCCGAGTAGCCCGGATGCCCTGTTCCACCACCGTCTGCGCCTCGAGCGTGTGCGCCGGCAGGCCCAGGCCCACCAGCGCCGCCCGCACCACCTCTTCGCCGGCACCCAAGACGCCCAGGTCCAACATGGCGGCCAGCAGCATGTCCCCGGCCACACCGGACCAGGGGTCAAGATAGAGAATATCGCTCATGCGTGGAGTTTAGCCCACCTCCCCCGCGAAGAAGCGCTCCTGCCGCAGCGTCACCGCCCTCCGTTGCGCCCGCGCGCCCCAACCCGTACACTGCGAGAAGACGCCACAGGGGGACGGGGTGGGCCAGGAGCGAACGGCAAAGGTCATGGACGACAAACGGCTGGCCAACTACATCGGGCAGACAGTCCGCCGCCTTCGCCTGGATCACGAGTTCACCCTCCAGGCCTTGGCAGACGAGTCGGGCGTCTCCAAGAGCTACCTGGGCGACATCGAGAAGGGGCGCAAGAACCCCACCACCGACGTGCTGGAGGCGATCGCGCAGGCGCTCGACGTGCCGCCCCGGCGCCTCCTCTATCACGCTGCGCTGGATCAGGATGATCCCTTTCTGGTACCGGAGCAACTCACGCTGGAAGCAGACGCAGAGAGCAATGTGGAAATGCAGGAACTGGCACAGCTCGCCCGACACATGAGGCCGGCGGACAGGCGCCTGCTCCTGGACCTAGCCAGGCGTTTCTCCCGGTGACCGCGCACGAAGACGGCACGCCGCGCCTCCCGCGAGAGCCGGCTCTCGCCCGCTACGGCAGGTGGCCGGTGATCTTGGGGCTGCTGGTGGGCGTGGTGATCCTCTCCTCGCTCCTGGCGTTGCCCGTACTCCTGATCTTCGCCCTCGGCTCGGAAGCAGCGGTCCTGGAGAACCCCTTCACCCTTTTCATGGTCATCCTGCTGGAGGACGCGGTATTCCTGGGCGTCATCTACTTCGTGCTCATCTACCGCGGTGTCACCAGCTGGAAAGACATGGGGCTCGGCCGGATCAGCCGGCGCTCTATTGGCCAAGGGCTGCTGTGGGGTGTCTCTTTCGTGGTGGTCTCCGCTCTGCTGGAGTTCCTGTTGGCGACCCTGGGTGTGGATCAGACTCAGGCCGCCCAATTTCCCATTGGGCGCGCGGGAGGCGTGGCCGGTGTGGTGGCGATCTGGATCGCCGGCGTGGTCTTCGCCCCCTTCACCGAGGAGGTCTTCTTCCGCGGGTATGTCTTCCGCGCTCTCAGCCTGCGCAAGGGATGGGTGAAGGGCCTGGTCTACAGCTCACTGTTGTTCGGTGCCGTGCACCTCAACGCGGCCGCCTTCCTGCCCATCACCGTGGGAGCCGCCATGCTGGCCCTCGGCTACCACCGCTCGGGAGACCTGTGGGTACCCATCATCGGCCATGCCTTCAACAACGCTGTGGCTTTCACGCTGCTGACCCTCAGCGTCTACGCCTAACAGATGGGTGCTGAAGAATGACCGCTTCGCCGCCGGAGCGTGCTGGGTACGCGCCAGTCTCGAACGCAGGGAGCGCGAATAGCAGCGCTATTTGCGTGACCGAGGACACAGAATGGCGCCGCCCAGCGCGCTCCGGCG